>NZ_JQNB01000001.1:1667500-2371942 GCF_000745005.1 Luteibacter sp. 9135
GATAAGGGTGAGGTCGGTGGTTCGAGTCCACCCAGACCCACCACTTGAGATCACTTATGGGGCCTTAGCTCAGCTGGGAGAGCATCTGCTTTGCAAGCAGAGGGTCGTCGGTTCGATCCCGACAGGCTCCACCAGTTTTGGTTTAAATGGATGTGTACGCACACAAAGATTGAATTTGAAGCCATCCGGCATTGAGGCCGGTGTGGTGTTCTTTGAAAACATGTAAACGAGTGACAAGCGTCTTGGTTCAAACCGAACCGAGATAAGTGTTAAGGCGAAACGAAGTGGCTGGATGTATATGGCCCCGAGGCGACTTGGGGTTATATGGTCAAGCGACTAAGCGTATACGGTGGATGCCTTGGCAGTCAGAGGCGATGAAGGACGTGGCAGCCTGCGAAAAGTGTCGGGGAGCTGGCAACAAGCTTTGATCCGGCAATGTCCGAATGGGGAAACCCACCGCTTAGGCGGTATCGTGCAGTGAATACATAGCTGTACGAAGCGAACCCGGGGAACTGAAATATCTAAGTACCCGGAGGAAAAGAAATCAACCGAGATTCCGTCAGTAGCGACGAGCGAACGCGGACTAGCCCAAAAGTGTCGTACATTCTAGTCGAACAGCGTGGAAAAGCTGGCCGTAGACGGTGATAGCCCGGTAGACGAAAGGGTGCATGGCATGAAATTGAGTAAGGCGGGGCACGTGAAACCCTGTCTGAACATGGGGGGACCATCCTCCAAGGCTAAATACTCCTGACTGACCGATAGCGAACTAGTACCGTGAGGGAAAGGCGAAAAGAACCCCGGAGAGGGGAGTGAAATAGACCCTGAAACCGTATACGTACAAGCAGTGGAAGCCCGCAAGGGTGACTGCGTACCTTTTGTATAATGGGTCAGCGACTTACTGTCAGTGGCAAGCTTAACCGTATAGGGGAGGCGAAGGGAAACCGAGTCTGAATAGGGCGAATAGTCTCTGGCAGTAGACCCGAAACCGAGTGATCTATCCTTGACCAGGTTGAAGGTGCGGTAACACGCACTGGAGGACCGAACCCACATCTGTTGCAATAGATGGGGATGAGTTGAGGATCGGAGTGAAAGGCTAAACAAACTCGGAGATAGCTGGTTCTCCTCGAAAGCTATTTAGGTAGCGCCTCGTGCGAACACTGTTGGGGGTAGAGCACTGTTATGGCTAGGGGGTCATTGAGACTTACCAAACCATGGCAAACTCCGAATACCAACACGTGATACACGGGAGACACACGGCGGGTGCTAACGTCCGTCGTGAAAAGGGAAACAACCCAGACCCGCAGCTAAGGTCCCAAAGTCATAGCTAAGTGGAAAACGATGTGGAAAGGCATAGACAGCCAGGAGGTTGGCTTAGAAGCAGCCATCCTTTAAAGAAAGCGTAATAGCTCACTGGTCGAGTCGGTCTGCGCGGAAGATTTAACGGGGCTAAGCTATGCACCGAAGCTCGGGGTGTACAGATTTTGATCTGTACGCGGTAGAGGAGCGTTCCGTAGGCCTGTGAAGGTGAGTCGTAAGGCTTGCTGGAGGTATCGGAAGTGCGAATGCTGACATGAGTAACGATAAGGGGGGTGAAAAGCCTCCCCGCCGAAAGCCCAAGGTTTCCTCGCGCAACGTTCATCGGCGCAGGGTGAGTCGGCCCCTAAGGCGAGGCAGAAATGCGTAGTCGATGGGAAGCAGGTTAATATTCCTGCACTTTTCTACAGTGCGATGTGGGGACGGAGAAGGTTAGGTCTACCAGGCGTTGGTTGTCCTGGGGAAAGGCGGTAGGCATGATTCTTAGGCAAATCCGGGAATCTTTATGCCGAGCACCGAGACGAGTCCTATGAGGACGAAGTGACTGACACCACGCTTCCAGGAAAAGCCACTAAGCTTCAGCTGTAGAAAAACCGTACCGCAAACCGACACAGGTAGGCAGGGTGAGAATCCCAAGGCGCTTGAGAGAACTCGGGTGAAGGAACTAGGCAAAATGGCACCGTAACTTCGGGAGAAGGTGCGCCCCTTGGTGTGGTCACGTGCGTGACTGAGCATCGAGGGGTCGCAGTAACCTGGCCGCTGCGACTGTTTATCAAAAACACAGCACTCTGCAAACACGAAAGTGGACGTATAGGGTGTGACGCCTGCCCGGTGCTGGAAGGTTAATTGATGGGGTCAGCCGCAAGGCGAAGCTCTTGATCGAAGCCCCAGTAAACGGCGGCCGTAACTATAACGGTCCTAAGGTAGCGAAATTCCTTGTCGGGTAAGTTCCGACCTGCACGAATGGCGTAACGACAGCGGCGCTGTCTCCACCCGAGACTCAGTGAAATTGAAATCGCTGTGAAGATGCAGCGTTCCCGCGGCAAGACGGAAAGACCCCGTGAACCTTTACTATAGCTTTACATTGAACGTTGAGTTCTTCTGTGTAGGATAGGTGGGAGGCTATGAAACCGAGACGCTAGTTTCGGTGGAGCCATCCTTGAAATACCACCCTGAAGTGCTTGACGTTCTAACCTAGGTCCGTAATCCGGATCGGGGACCATGTATGGTGGGTAGTTTGACTGGGGCGGTCTCCTCCCAAAGAGTAACGGAGGAGCACGAAGGTACGCTCAGCGCGGTCGGACATCGCGCACTGTGTGCAAAGGCATAAGCGTGCTTGACTGCGAGATCGACGGATCAAGCAGGTACGAAAGTAGGTCTTAGTGATCCGGTGGTTCTGTATGGAAGGGCCATCGCTCAACGGATAAAAGGTACTCCGGGGATAACAGGCTGATACCGCCCAAGAGTTCATATCGACGGCGGTGTTTGGCACCTCGATGTCGGCTCATCACATCCTGGGGCTGTAGCCGGTCCCAAGGGTATGGCTGTTCGCCATTTAAAGTGGTACGCGAGCTGGGTTCAGAACGTCGTGAGACAGTTCGGTCCCTATCTGTCGTGGGCGTTGGAGATTTGAGGGGGGCTGCTCCTAGTACGAGAGGACCGGAGTGGACGTTCCGCTGGTGTTCGGGTTGTCATGCCCATGGCATTGCCCGGTAGCTACGAACGGAAGTGATAACCGCTGAAAGCATCTAAGCGGGAAGCACGCCCCAAGATGAGATCTCCCGAGAGCTAGACTCTCCTTAAGGCACCATCAAGACTAGGTGGTTGATAGGCACGGTGTGGAAGTGCAGCAATGCATTGAGCTTACGTGTACTAATGAGCCGTGAGGCTTGACCATATAACCCCAAGACGCTTCACCGTCTTAATCTCTTAACTCGCTGTTCGATTAAAACCCGGACGCTTGTCACTCGTTTACACCCTCTGTGGAGCCGGCGCTCGAAAAGCGCTGCTCCCACCCCTTCCCTGGCGGCCATAGCGGCGTGGTACCACCTGATCCCTTCCCGAACTCAGAAGTGAAACGCGCATGCGCCGATGGTAGTGTGGCTCAAGCCATGCAAGAGTAGGTCACCGCCAGGGGCTTTATCCCGGAAACCCGGTCTCATCTGAGACCGGGTTTTCTTTTTGTCCGCGCACAGCGCAAGACTTGCAGTACGTCATCGCGAACGTGCTCCAGCCAACCGACCAGAAGGCCTCCCCACCCAGGGAGGCCTTTGCTTTACGCGGTCAAAGGATGTTGATCTGCGTATACAGCGTGTTGTACGGCGCGTTAGTCGACGTGTTCTGGTACTGGAAGTACCCTGACTCATGACCGTCCACGTTGTACTCGTCGAGCCAACCAACGACGGTCTGGCCCGGCGTGCATGGCCAGGTGTACTGCGTGCCGGTGATGCAGATACCGGTGCTTGCGTAGCGGGCTGAGCGTGGCAGCTGACCGCCATCCATCGACGCGATCGGGTTGGCGCCGTAGCCGATCTCGATGATCGCCACGCGTAGCTCGCCACCGCCGTGATTACAGGTCGTGCTGCTGTTGCCGTTGGTGTATTCCCAACCGCAAGCCGTCGAACCGACCGCGTAGACACGGATGCTGGACAGGGCAGGCGCGGGTGCGCGAGGCACCGGCATCACAGCGAAATCCATCGGTGGCGTGGGCAGAACACGGCCTTCCGCGGCGAGCGAAGGCAGTGCGGTCATCACGCGCGACGTGGATGAGGCGCCTTCCTGGGCCTGGATACGCGTGGCTGCGGTGGCGGCGAACGCGAGGGTACAAAGTGCAAAACGTACGGAGTTCAAACGTGGTTCCTTTCCATAAAGCGAAACATACGCTGCGCGCCTGATCGGTGGGCAGCGTGCGGACATAGCGCGCTTGTCGGTGCGCTACACGCGGTGCACGGCAATCTGCCCATGCACTACGCGATAAGGATCGCCCGCCATGTCGCGTGCGAATGTCGGATATGGGCATCAGCGCTGCGCTGAATGGGCAAACGTCCGTTCAATCGCGAAGGGTTTGCGTGGATCGCCGGTGCAACATGACACCCGCGTGATTAGTCGGCATGATGTTGGCGCGTCGTGCAGCAAGGAAAACGCCATGGATACACGTCTCAACCGCAGGCAGGAGGAACTGGTCGCGATCGTGCAGCGCGAAGGCTTCGTCGGTGTCGACGAACTGGCCAGCCATTTCGACGTGGCGCCACAGACGATCCGTAGGGACCTCAACCTCTTGTCCGACGGCGGCCTTATCCGCCGCTACCACGGTGGCGTCAGTGTGCCGGCCAGCAGTGTAGAGAACGTAGCCTACGCGGCACGGCAGACGCTGCAGGCGGTGGAAAAGAGCCGCATCGCCGAGGCCATCGCGCGACAGATCCCGGATGGCTCATCCCTCTTCATCAACCTGGGCACCACGAACGAGGGAGTAGGGCGCGCGTTGCTCGACCACCGCGATCTGCGCGTCATTACCAACAACCTCAATATCGCGTTGCTGCTGAGCGACAACCCTACGTTCGAGGTGATCGTCGCCGGCGGCGTGGTTCGTGGCCGGGACCACGGAGTGACGGGAGAAGCGACCATCGAGCTGATCCGCCAGTTCAAGGTGGACTTCGGCATCATCGGTATATCGGGTATCGAGCTCGACGGCACCCTGCTGGATTTCGACTTCCACGAAGTGCGGGTGGCCCAGGCCATCATCGAACACTCCCGCCAGGTGCTCCTCGGCGCCGACCATACCAAGATCGGCCGTAACGCCATGGTGCGCCTCGGCGACTTCAGCCGTGTCGACGCATGGTTTACCGACCGGCCGCCGCCCGAGGCCTTGTTGCCTGTGCTGGAAGCGGCGGGCACGCGGCTCTACGTCGCGGACTGAGCCGAACTGCGCCTTCGGGAGGCCAAGGTGCCTCTTATACCCGCGTAAACATCAGGTTAGCTCCTGCCTATGAACGGCGGACGGCCGCATGGCAGCCAGGACTCGCCGGTACCGGCGTGAGTCCACCCCATAGGAAAACGCATCGGTACGCTGCACTGCAGCGTGCGATGTTCGTTTGTGTTCGAATATGCTCATTTCAACGCAGGTGTCGCCCTGCCGAGTCATGGATTGTTCGTTTTCGCTCTCCCAGGCCCTTCCGGCCCGTCGCGAACGAACGTACCCGAGCGTAGGGTGTCCTCGTTTCGGTAGGGCAACGCCTCCAGCCAAGTGGGGTGGTGCAATGGTCGAGCAGGTCGATGTTCTGGTGGTGGGCGGCGGCGTCAATGGCGTCGGTATCGCCCGTGACGCCGTGGGCCGTGGGCTCTCGGTGTGGCTGTGCGAACGCGACGATCTGGCGTCCCATACCTCGAGTGCGTCGACCAAGCTGATCCACGGCGGTCTGCGTTACCTCGAGCAGTTCGAGTTCGCCCTGGTCGGCAAGGCGCTGGCCGAGCGCGAGGTGCTGCTGCGCGCGGCACCCCACATCATCTGGCCCCTGCGCTTCGTGCTGCCGCACCAGCCGCACCTGCGCCCTGCCTGGATGATCCGTATCGGGCTGTTCCTCTACGATCACCTGGGCCGTGGCCGGCGCACGCTGCCGGGCTCGCGCCGCGTGCGCTTTGCCAAGCATGTCACCGGCGAGCCGATGCGTGACGATTTCTCGGTGGGCTTCGTGTACTCCGACGCGTGGGTGCAGGATGCCCGCCTGGTGGTGCTCAACGCGATGGACGCGGTGCAGCGTGGCGCCAAGGTCGAGACCCACACGCGCTGTGTGAGCGCGCGCCGTGACGGCGATGGGTGGATCGCCGAGCTGGAGTCGCGCGACGGCAGCCGTCACTTCGTCAGGGCGCGTGCGCTGGTCAATGCGGCGGGGCCCTGGGCCGCCAGCTTCCTCGACGACGTGGCCCACCTGAAGCATTCGCACTCGCTGCGCCTGATCAAGGGCAGCCACATCGTCGTGCCGAAGATCTACGATCACCGCTACGCCTACATCTTCCAACAGCCGGATCGTCGCATCGTGTTCGCCATTCCGTACGAGCGCGACTTCACGCTGGTCGGCACCACGGATATCGAATACAAGGCCGACCCGTCGAAGCCCAAGATCGATGCCGAGGAAATCCAGTACCTCTGCGAGGCGGCCAACCGCTACTTCAAGAAGCAGCTCACCCCTGACGACGTCGTGTGGAGCTACAGCGGCGTGCGGCCCCTCCTGCAGGACGAATCGGGCAGTGCGTCGGAAGTCACGCGCGACTACCTGCTGGACATCGACCAGAACGGCCCGCCGCTGCTCAACGTCTTCGGCGGCAAGCTGACCACGTTCCGCAAGCTGGCCGAGGAAGCCGTCGATAAGCTGGCTCCGCTGCTGGGCAACGACAAGCCGGCCTGGACGGCGGATGCCCGTCCGCTGCCCGGCGGCGGCGAGCGCGACATCGACGCGCTGACGGACGATCTCCGTGCGTCGCGGCCGTGGCTGACCGAGCGCTTTGCCTGGCGCTTGACACACCTGTACGGCACGCGAGCTCGCGACCTGTTGGGCGAAGCCAATGGCCTGGCGGCGCTGGGCACGCATTTCGGCGCGGACCTCTATCAGGCCGAAGTGGACTACCTGATCCGTCACGAATGGGCGACCGAGGCCGAGGACATCCTCTGGCGTCGCAGCAAGATCGGCCTGCATGTCGGCAAGGACGACGTGCAGCGCCTTACCGAGTACCTCAATCAGCGTGTCCCGCAGGGGCGCGCCACCCAACCGTAGCGCTAGCGCGCTGCCAGCCATGAAACCGATGGAGAGACGGATCATGCGACAAAATATTGGTGAGTTGATATCCGAAGCCGTGGCGATGTTCATCATCATCGCCTTCGGCGATTCCGTAGCGTGCATGTATGTGCTCTACGACCCCAGTCCCTACCTCAACGCCTACTGGGGCGTGTGTATCGCGTGGGGCCTTGCCGTCACCATCGCGATTTATGCAACGGCATCGGTGTCGGGTACGCACGCCAATCCGGCGGTGACCCTGGCGCTGGCCGTCTTCCGCAACTTCTCGTGGAAGAAGGTGGTGCCTTACTGGATCGCGCAGGTGATCGGTGCGTTCCTCGGTGCGGCCATCGTCTACGCCCTGTTCGGGCCGGTGATCGACCACTTCAACGCCACGCACAACCTCACCCGTGAAGCGGGCGGCGCCGCCGGCGTGTTCTTCACGCATCCGGGCCTGGCCATTACGCCCATGCATGCGCTGACTGACCAGATCATCCTCACCGCCTTCCTGCTGTTCGGCATCTTCGCCATTACCGAGCAGTACAACGAGACCGCCCCGGGCGCCAACAACGGCGCGCTGATCATCGGCCTGCTGGTGGCCACCATCGGTGCGTCGATGGGTTACCTGGAAGCGTGGGCGATCAACCCGGCGCGCGACTTCGGCCCGCGCCTGTTCGCCTACTTCGCCGGTTGGGGTTCGTCCGCCCTGCCGTCGCCGGATAACTACTGGTGGGTGCCGATCGTCGGCCCACTGATCGGCGGCGTGGTCGGTGGTGGTGCCTACCAGCTGCTGATCCATCCGTTCCTGCCGGCCCGCCAGCGTGCGCTCGAAGAAGCGCGCCAGGCCGCGGCGCGCGGCACGTCTTCCCATTCGACCATTCAGTGAGGCCCCAGATGGACAAGCAGAAATACATCCTCGCTATCGACCAGGGCACCACCAGCTCGCGCACCATCCTGTTCGATCACGACGGCAACATCGCCGGCACGGCGCAGCGCGAGTTCCCGCAGATCTTCCCGCAGCCGGGCTGGGTGGAGCACAACCCGCGCGAGATCATGACCAGCGTGCTGTCGACGATGACCGAAGTCATCAGCAGCTCCGGCATCGACGCCAGCTGCATCGAGGGCATCGGCATCACCAACCAGCGCGAGACGGCGGTGGTGTGGGACAAGAAGACCGGCCAGCCGATCTACAACGCCATCGTGTGGCAGTCGCGGCAGACCGCCGACATCTGCGAGAAGCTCAAGGCCGCCGGCCATGACGAGATGGTGCGCGAGAAGACCGGCCTGCTGATCGACGCCTATTTCGCCGGCACCAAGGTGCGCTGGATCCTCGACCACGTGGAGGGTGCGCAGGCGCGTGCCGAAGCGGGCGAGCTGCTGTTCGGCACCATCGATACCTGGGTGATCTGGAACCTCACCGGCGGCAAGGTGCACGTCACCGACTACACCAACGCCTCGCGTACGCTGATGTACGACATCTACAAGCGCGAGTGGGACGACGAACTGCTGACGATGCTCAACGTGCCGCGCGCGATGCTGCCGGAAGTGAAGTCGTCCAGCGAGGTGTACGGCAACACGCTGGCCAAGCATTTCTTCGGTCGTGAAGTACCGATCGCCGGCATCGCGGGCGACCAGCAGGCGGCGTTGTTCGGCCAGGCCTGCTTCGAACCCGGGCTGGCCAAGAACACCTACGGCACCGGCTGCTTCATGCTGATGAACACCGGCGAGAAAGCTGTCCGTTCGAAGAATGGTTTGCTCACCACCATCGCGTGGGGCGTGGACGGCAAGGTCGAATACGCCCTGGAAGGCAGCATCTTCGTGGCTGGCTCGGTGATCCAGTGGCTGCGCGACGGCCTGCGCATGCTGGGCAAGGCGGCGGATTCGCAGTCGTATGCCGAGCGCGCCAAGGACAACGATGGCGTGTACTTCGTGCCTGCGTTCGTCGGCCTGGGTGCGCCCTACTGGCGCAGCGACGTCCGCGGCGCGGTGTTCGGCCTGTCACGCGGCACCACCAAGGAGCAGTTCATCCGTGCCGCGCTGGAATCCATGGCCTACCAGACCCGCGACGTGCTGGAAGCGATGCAGATCGACTCGGGCATCGAACTGAAGGAACTGCGCGCCGACGGTGGCGCCATCGCCAACGACTTCATGGCGCAGTTCCAGGCGGACATCCTGGATGTGACCGTGCTGCGCCCGAAGGTGCAAGAGACCACCGCGCAGGGTGCGGCCTATCTTGCCGGCCTGGCCGTGGGTTTCTGGAAGGATCGTGCCGACATCGCCAAGCGCTGGGCTGTCGATCGCGAGTTCAAGCCCGGGATGACCAAGGAAACGCGCGACGACCTGTATGAAGGGTGGAAGCAGGCGGTGACCGCGACGATGGGGTTCAAGCCGCGGAATTGAGGCTTTGCGATTATCGCCCACATCGTGGGCTCCTACAAAGGCACGTACCGTCTGGCGTGCCACAGACCATGTAGGAGCGCACGATGTGCGCGAAAAGCCACCTGTTGGCGCCTCAGCCCAGCGTGTAACCGAACTGGCTTTCGAATTCCGCGGCGAACTGATCGTACGTGAAGTACTGGTTCTGCGTGCCCGGGTGCTCGACTTTCAGCGCGCCCATCAGCGAGGCCATCTTGCCGACGGTGGGCCAGTCGTAGCCCTTCATGATGCCGAAGATGAGGCCGGCGCGGTACGCGTCGCCGCAGCCGGTGGGATCGACCACCTTGTGCTCGCGGGCGGGCGGGATCTCGATCGTTTCGCCGTTGACGTGGATCTGCGAACCGCGCGGGCCCTGCGTGACGATGTACGCGGTGACCTTCGAGGCGATGTCCGCGGCGTTCCAGCCGGTGCGCTGCTGCAGCAGCTGCGATTCGTAGTCGTTGACGATGACGTACGTGGCCTTCCCGATCATCGAGCGGAACTCGTCGCCGTTGAACAGCGGCATCGCCTGGCCCGGGTCGAAGATGAAGGGCACGCCGCGGGCGGCGAACTCGTCAACGTGCTGCAGCATGGCTTCGCGGCCGTCCGGCGCGACGATGCCGAACTGGTAGTCCGGGATGTCACGCACGTGGTTCTCGTGCGCGCTGGACATGGCGCCGGGATGGAAGGCCGTGATCTGGTTGTTGTCCAGGTCCGTGGTGATGAAGCACTGCGGGGTGAACTGGTCGTCGAACTGGCGCACGCCGTCGAGGCGGATGCCGAATTTCTCCAGGTGCGCGCGGTAGGGCGCGAAGTCCTGGCCGACCGTGGCCACCGGCATCGGCTCGCCGCCCAGTAACTTCAGGTTGTAGGCGATGTTGCCCGCGCAGCCCCCGAACTCGCGACGCATGGCCGGCACCAGGAAAGACACGTTCAGGATGTGGACCTGATCCGGAATGATGTGGTTCTTGAACTGGTCCTGGAACACCATGATGGTGTCGTAGGCGAGCGATCCGCAGATAACGGCAGTCATGCGTTGGGCAACCCTGAAGGATGTGATGGCACGACCGTGAACCGGCCGCCGCGAGCGCCGAACGCGAGGGGTTCGGCAAACCGACGGATCGTACCCAAATTTGTCGCCTTAGGCGACAGGCCAACACGTACAGAATTACGGAAATGCCGCAGCTTCCGCTCGCATCCTCCGGACTTACAAGACTTTCTTAACTTCTTCGCCTCCGCTTCGCCCTTGCGTGGGGGAGGGCGCCAATCTAGACTTCCATGCTTACTTTTTGCCGCAACGGGCGCCCGCCGCACATGTTTAAGAAGTTCCGCGGACTCTTTTCGAACGACATCTCCATCGATCTCGGCACGGCGAATACGCTCATCTATGTGCGTGGACAGGGCATCGTCCTGAATGAGCCGTCCGTCGTGGCCATCCGCCAGGATCGTGGCCCCGGTGGTCCCCGTACCGTCGCCGCCGTGGGTGGCGACGCCAAGCGCATGCTCGGCCGCACCCCCGGCAACATCGCCACGGTCCGCCCGATGAAGGACGGCGTCATCGCCGACTTCACCATGACCGAAGCGATGCTGCAGCACTTCATCAAGCAGGTGCACCGCTCGCGCATGCTGCGGCCCAGCCCGCGCGTGCTGGTCTGCGTGCCCTGCGGCTCCACCCAGGTGGAGCGTCGCGCCATCAAGGAATCGGCCGAAGGCGCCGGCGCCCGTGACGTCTTCCTGATCGAGGAGCCGATGGCCGCCGCGATCGGTGCCGGCATCCCGGTGCACGAGGCCCGTGGCTCGATGGTGCTGGACATCGGTGGCGGCACCTCCGAGGTCGCGGTCATCTCGCTCAACGGCATCGTCTACTCGCAGTCCGTGCGCGTGGGCGGCGATCGCTTCGACGAAGCCATCATCAACTACGTTCGCCGCAACCACGGCACGCTGATCGGTGAGTCCACCGCCGAGCGGATCAAGCTCGAAGTGGGCTGCGCGTTCCCGCAGAGCGAAGTGCGCGAGATGGAAATCTCCGGCCGCAACCTCGCCGAGGGCGTGCCGCGCATGTTCACCATCAACTCCAACGAGGTGCTGGAAGCCCTGCACGAGCCGCTGTCCGGCATCGTGGCGGCGGTCAAGGCGGCGCTGGAACAGACCCCGCCGGAGCTGTGCTCCGACGTGGCCGAGCGCGGCATCGTGCTCACCGGCGGCGGCGCGCTGCTGCGCGATCTGGATCGCCTGATCTCCGAGGAAACCGGCCTGCACGTGCAGGTGGCCGACGACCCGCTCACCTGTGTGGCGCGTGGCGGCGGCAAGGCCCTGGAGATGATCGACCAGCACGGCAGCGACTTCTTCGCGTTCGAATGATGGCGGCCGCGCGCGGCGCTTTGGCCGGAGCGCGCTGAACCATGGCCCTCAATCGCGACGAATCGTCGCCGCTGTTCGCACCGGGCGTGGCGGGAACGCTGCGCCTGATCGTCTACCTGGCGCTGGCCTGCGTGCTGATGGTCCTGGACCATCGGGGCGGGTGGCTGGGCAACGTGCGCTACGGCCTGTCCATCGTCATCGAGCCCATCTACCGGATCGCCGGCCTGCCGTCGCAGGGTTTCCAGGCGGCCACGGTGGCGTTCGCCGACCGCCAGCGCCTGACCGAGCAGAACCAGCGGCTGCGTGAAGACCTGCTGCTGGCCAACGCCAAGCTCAACCGCATGGCCTCGGTGGCCGAGCAGAACCAGCGCCTGAAGGAACTGCTGGACACCCAGCACAGCCTGTCGCTCAACGTGCAGCTCGCCCGGCTGGTCGGCGTGGACCTCGGCCCGTTCCGGCATCGGATCGTGCTCAACCTCGGCGCCCGCGACAAGGTCCAGCAGGGCCAGGTCGTGATCGACGCCCGCGGCGTGATGGGCCAGATCGTCGACGTGATGCCCACCACCTCGGTGGCCATGCTGATCACCGACCCCAACCACGCGATTCCCGTCACCATCGAGCGCACCGGCCTGCGTACCGTGGCCTACGGTTCGCGCGCGGGCGACATGCTGACCCTTCCGACCATTCCGGTCTCGGCGGACGTGCAGGCCGGCGACAAGCTGGTTACCTCCGGCCTGGGCGGCCGCTTTCCCCCCGGCTTTCCGGTGGGGGAAATACGCGACGTGGCGCAGACGCCGTCCGGCACGTTCCTCTCGGCGCAGGCCAGGCCCGCCGCCGACCTGGACCGCAGCGAGGACGTGCTGCTGCTGCACGACCTGGCCGAGCCGGCCGGGCCGCCGCCGCTCGCCCCGAACGTCGGTCCGTCGAACAGCCTGGCGCCCGACCCCAATGCGGCTCCCACGACGCCGGCCGCCGCGGCGCCGACGCTGCCGTCGGTCACCTCGCCGACGGCCAGCCGCGTTCCCGCGCGCGCCGCGTCCACGGGGAGCACGCCATGAACCGCATCCGGGTTCGCCAGCTGTGGTTCGCCGCCACGCTGCTGCTGTCGCTGTTCCTGATGCTGATCCCGCTGCCCGGGCCGCTGACGCCGTTCAAGCCCTACTGGCCGGCGCTGGTGCTGCTGTACTGGTGCCTGCAGTCGGGTGATCGCGTGACGCTGGGCATGGCGTTCTGCCTGGGCGTGGGCGCCGACCTGTTCGACGGCGTGCTGCTGGGCGAGCAGGCCCTGCGCCTCACCGCCATGGTGTTCATCGCGCTGCGCTTCCGTTCGCGCCTGCGCTTCTTCCCCATGTGGCAGCAGTCGCTGGCCGTGCTGGGCCTGTTGCTCAACGATCGCGTGTTGTTGCTGCTGATCCGCGTACTCGGCGGCGACCCGGCGCCGCCGGCGGAATACTGGATCTCGCCGCTGGTGGGCGCGGCGCTGTGGCCGTTCGTGTTCCTGATCCTGGACGACCTCCGCGCCCGGCTGCGCATCCACGAGACATGAAGCGGCGCGCCTCCATCAAGGAAGTGCGGGGCGAGGTGGCGCTGTTCCGGCGCCGTGCCCTGGCCGGGTTCGCGCTGATCCTGGCCGGGCTGGTCGCCGTGTGCTGCCAGTACGTCAACCTGCAGGTGAACCACCACGACGAGTTCGCCGCGCGCTCGGAGCAAAACCGGGTGAAGCCGCGCGCGATCCCACCCGCCCGCGGGCTGATCTTCGACCGCAACGGTGTGCTGCTGGCCGATAACGTGCCGGCCTTTCGCCTGGAAGTGACGCCGGAACAGGTGGCCGACATGGACACCATGCTGGCCAACCTCGGTGCCATCGTGCCGCTGAGCGACGAGGACATCGCCACCTTCCGCAAGCAGGTGAAGGGTAGCCGGCGCTTCGAGGGCGTGCCGCTGAAGCTCAAGCTGACCGAGGACGAGATCGGCCGCTTCGACGTCAACCGCTGGCGCTTCCCCGGCGTGGACGTGGTGCCCTACCTCACCCGGCGTTACCCGATGGGCGCGTCGCTGGCCCATGTCATCGGCTATGTCAGCCGCATCGACGTGGACGACCTGGCCCGCATGGACGAGGACGAGGAGGCCAGCTACAAGGGCACCACGCATATCGGCCGCATAGGCATCGAGCGCTCCTACGAAAAACTGCTGCATGGCGCGCCCGGCTACGAGCTGGTCGAGGTGAACGCCGACGGGCGTACGCAGGCGGTGTTGGACACCACGCCACCGACGCCCGGCAAGAACATCTACCTGAGCATCGACGTGCGCCTGCAGAAGGCCGCGGAGAATGGCCTGAACGGCCGCGCTGGCGCGGCGATCGCCATCGATCCGCGCAACGGACAGGTGCTGGCTTTCGCCAGCGTGCCCAGCTTCGACCCCAACCTGTTCGTCAACGGCATCAGCTCGGCCGACTACAAGGCGCTGACCACCTCGCCCGACAAGCCGCTGTACAACCGCGCGCTGCGTGGCGTGTATCCGCCCGGCTCCACGGTGAAGCCGTTCCTGGCGCTGGGTGGCCTAACCATGGGCATCCGCCGGCCATCGGACACGGTGCTGTCCACGGGCGAGTTCTGCATCCCGGGGCAGTCGCGCTGTTACCGCGACGACAAGCGCGGCGGCGACGGCACGGTCAACATGATTCGCGCCATTGAGTTGTCCACCAACACCTATTTCTACCGGCTGGCGCTGGACATGGGCATCGATCGCCTGTCGCAGTGGATGGGTAGCCTGGGCTTCGGCAAGAAGACCGGCATCGACCTGGTCGGCGAGGTGCCCGGCATCCTGCCGTCGCGCGAATGGAAGGCCACGCGCAGCAAGGCGGGCTGGTACCCCGGCGAAACCATCATCGCCGGCATCGGTCAGGGCTACTGGGCGGTGACGCCGCTGCAGCTGGCGCACGCGGTGGCCACGTTCGCGGGCCACGGCATTCCTTACACGCCGCATTTCCTGCTGGATACGCAGGACGGCGTGGACAGCCCGCGCGTGCGCCAGGCATTCCCGCCCAGCGGGCCGTCCGTGGTGCGCAAGCAGGCGGACTGGGATGCCGTGAACGACGGCATGAAGGCGGTGATCAACTCCGGTGCCGGCACCGGCAGGAAGCTGGGCATCGGCTTCCCGTACCTGATCGCCGGCAAGAGCGGCACCGCCGAGCGCTTCTCGCGCACCACCAACGCCTACAACGAAAACAAGAACACCGCCTACCTGGCCACGCGCCACCGTGCGCTGTTCATCGCCTATACGCCGGCGGACGATCCGAAGATCGCAACGACCGTTGTGCTCGAAGCCGGCGCCTGGGGCGCCGCGGATTCCGGCCCCATCGCGCGCAAGATCCTCGACCAGTGGGCGGTGGACGAAGGCGGCCCGCGCCCGTCCGACCTGCCGCCGGGCCCGATCGTCACCTCCGACGCACCGCCCGAGGCGTCGCCGGATGCCCATCCGGACGAGCATCCCGAGGCCTCTCCCGTGCAGGGCGTCCAGCCCGCCGATGGCGCCAGCAGCGCACCACCCCCCGACGACAACGGTGAGGACCAGTGAGCGCCATCCAGAACCTCACCCTGCGCATGAAGCGTTTCGGCCTGCGCCTGATCAGCCGGCCGCGCCTGGATATTCCCCTGCTGCTGGCGCTGATGGTGCTGGCGGGCGTGGGCCTGACCACGCTGTACAGCGCGGGCAACGCCAATGTCGGCCTGGTGACGGGGCAGGCGGCGCGCTTCGCGCTGGGCGGCGTGCTGCTGCTGGTCATTTCCCGCATTCCGCCGCCGGTGCTGCGCTCGTGGACACCGTGGCTGTACATGGGCAGCACCGCGCTGCTGGTGGTGGTGGCCGTGCTGGGCGAGGGCAGGGGAGCCTACCGCTGGCTGGACCTGGGCGTGATGCGCTTCCAGCCGTCCGAACTGCTCAAGCTGACCATGCCGATGATGGTGGCCTGGTACCTGCATCCGCGCCAGCTGCCGCCGAGCTGGAAGGACATCGTGGTGGTGGGCCTGCTGATCGCGGTGCCGGCCGGCCTGATCGCGGAACAGCCCGACCTCGGCACCGCACTGCTGGTGGCCGGTGCGGGCGCGTTCGCGCTGTTTCTTTCCGGCATGGCCTGGTGGCGCATCGGCCTGATCGTGGGCGCGGTGGGCGGGGCCATTCCCGTGGCCTGGCAGTTCCTGCACGAATACCAGCGCAACCGCGTGCGCACGCTGCTCGATCCGGAATCCGATCCGCTGGGCAACGGCTGGCACATCATCCAGTCGAAGATCGCCGTCGGCTCCGGCGGCGTGTTCGGCAAGGGCTGGCAGCACAGCACGCAGTCGCGCCTGGAGTTCCTGCCCGAGCACACCACCGACTTCATCTTCGCGGTGTTTTCCGAGGAGTTCGGGCTGATCGGCGTCATCGGCATCATGCTGCTGTACGCGTTCATCATCGGCCGCTGCCTTTGGATCGCGATGAACGCGCGCGACACCTATTCGCGCCTGCTCGCCGGCGCCATCGGCATGAGCTTCTTCGTGTACGTGGCGGTGAACGGCGGCATGGTGGCGGGCATCCTGCCTGTGGTCGGCGTGCCGATGCCCCTGGTCAGTTACGGCGGCACCTCGGCCGTGTCGCTGCTTACCGGATTCGGCGTGCTGATGTCGATCCACGCGAACCGCAAGTTGCACGATTGATGGCTGAACAGCGGCCGCTGCGTGCCCCGGACGCGTCACGACCGCGTGGTACCCTTCACGGCATGGATGAAGCCCTCACAGCGCGTCGCGCACGCCCCGTACGTCGTCTTCCGCGCCTTGCCGGCGCGTTGTTCGCCTTCCCCCTGATCGTCGCGGCATCGGCCCATGCGGAAACGCATCCCGGCCAGGACGCACTGGTGCGCGAAGTGGCGAAGGACACGGGTAAGAGTCCCGCTTCGCTGAATGCGCTGTTGAATAACGCGAAGAAACAGCAGGCGATCCTCGACGCGATCAGCCGCCCCGCCGAGGGCAAGCCGTGGCGCGATTACCGCCCCATCTTCCTGACCGAACAGCGGATCGCCGCGGGCGCCGCGTTCTATGAAGAACACCGCGCCCTGCTGGACGGCATCGGTCGCAAGTACGGTGTGCCGCCCGAGTACATCGTGGCCATCGTCGGCGTCGAGACGTTCTACGGCAAGAACACCGGCAAGTGGAAGGTCATCGATGCGCTCAGCACGCTGGCCTTCTATTACCCCAAGCGCGCGCCGTTCTTCCGCGAGCAGTTGAAGACCTTGCTGGAGCTGCCGTCCAATCACCTCGGTGGCCCGATCGACACGCTGACCGGATCCTACGCAGGTGCCCAGGGCTGGGGCCAGTTCATGCCTTCGTCCATTCGCGACTGGGGTGTGGACTACGACCACGACGGCCGGATCGACATGAAGGGCTCGATGGGCGACATCTTCGCCAGCATCGCCAATTATTTCGTCGAGCACGGCTGGGAGCGAGGCGGCCCGGTGGCCGCGCGTGCGCAGCCGGATGGCCGTGTGACTGCGCCGGAGGTGCCCAAAGACTGGCGTCCCGTGGCGCCCGTGGAGTCGTTCGTGGCCGATGGCTTCGCTCCGGTGCAGCACCTCAATCCGGGGCGTGAGGCCCAGCTGGTTCGGCTGGACGGGCCGGCCGGGGACGAATACTGGCTGACGTTCCAGAACTTCTACGTCATCACCACGTATAACCGCAGTCCCATGTATGCCATGGCCGTGAACCAGCTCGCCCAGGCGATCCGCGAGCGGGCGGGTGGTGCTGCGCCGCGATGAGGGAGGGGGCGCCGTCGTTGGGATCGCCTACCGGTTGGGGATCGCCTGTGGCTTCGGGGTCGCCTGGGGCTTTGGGATCGCCCACATCGTGGGCTCCTACCGGGTGGCGGTTCTGCTTGGTGGTGCTTATGGCGGTGCTGTTGTCGGCGTGTGGCGGGGCGCAGAATACGCGGCCGGCTTCGCGGGGTAGCAGTGGCGGGGGCTCGTCCTCTTCATCGTCGTCGCGGGGCGGGTACGACGATATCCGCAAGTCGCAGGGTTCGCGGTATCGCTCGCGTGCCGACAGCGTGCCCACCGAGATTCCGGACGTCAGCAAGCTGCCCGAGCCGGTGCCGAAGGTGGAGCCGCGGTCGATCTACGGCAACAAGACCCCTTATTCCGTGCTGGGCCAGACCTACAACGTGCTGCCGACACCGCGCGGTTACGTGGAGCGCGGTATCGCCTCGTTCTACGGCAACAAGTTCCACGGCTACAAGACCTCCAGCCTGGAGGAATACGACATGTACCAGTTCTCGGGCGCGCACAAGACGCTGCCGCTGCCCAGCTATGCGCGGGTCACCAACCTCGAGAACGGCAAGAGCGTGATCGTGCGCATCAACGATCGCGGCCCCTTCCACGAGAACCGCATCATCGATCTTTCCTTCGCCGCCGCCGTCAAGATCGGCGTGTGGCCCAAGGGCACCGGCCTGGTCGAGGTCCGCGCCATCGACCCGACAGAGGCCAACAGCGATCGCGGGGCGCCGTACGTCAACACGGCGCCCAAGCCCGCGCCGATCACCGCGCCACCACCGCCTGCGGGGCGGTTCGTCGCGGCCGTGCCGGTGGGCGCGCGCACCGCGCCGACCGCAGAGCGCGCCGTGACCCGGCCGCCGTCCTCGGCGATTGCCGCGCCCGTGGGGAGCGTGCCCGTGGGTGCCGCCGTGGTCGGGAACGCCGCGGTGGGCAGCGCCCGGCCGGTCAGCGGCGCCACGCCGGCGACCGGCGCGGCGTCCACCGGCAACGACGACGAGAACCACGTGCCAGGCATGACCGGCATCTCGCCAGCGGAAGCCCTGCCGCCATTGGCGGGCGCCGGTACCGGCACGGGTGCCACCAGGGGTACAAGGGTGGCCACGACGGGCAACACCGGGGTTCCCTCGGGGGCCGCCCAGGGGCCGATCACGGCCGCCATTCCCGGAAAGCCCACCATCTACCTCCAGGTCGGCGCGTTTTCCGACGCGGCCAATGCCAACCGGGTGGCTGACCAGTTGAACAAAGCCGGCCTCGGGCCGGTCAGTGTCATCGAGACCGCCGTGGGTGGCCGCAGCGTGCGTCGCGTTCGCGTCGGGCCGCTGGCCGACGTCGACACGGCCGATCGCGTGACCGACCAGATCGCCGGCATGGGTCTGCCCCGTCCGTCGGTCGCGGTAGACTGACCTTCTTTTTTTGCATTTCACTGGACCGTTGAAACGATGAAGCTCCTGCCCCGCTCCCTCCTCGCTTTCGCCGCCGCCGCGCTCGTCGCCGGCGTCGCTGCGCAGCAGCCCCCCCGTCCGACCGCCGTGCCCCGCCCGGCGGTGCCCGAGGCGCCGGTGCCGCCGCCGCCGGAAGTCGAGGGCAAGAGCTGGGTGCTCATGGACTACAACACGGGTCAGATCATCGCATCCAAGGACATGGACGTGCAGCTCGAACCGGCGTCCATCACCAAGATCATGACGGATTACGTGGTCTCGGCCGAACTCGGTAACGGCAAGATCCACATGACCGATCCGGTCACCATCAGCGAGAACGCCTGGCGTGGCGGCGGTGCCAGCACCGACGGCTCCACCAGCTTCCTCAAGCTCAACAGCCAGGTGCCGCTGAAAGACCTGCTCTTCGGCATGATCATCCAGTCGGGCAACGATGCCGCCATCGCGCTGGCCGAGCACACCGCTGGCTCCGAGCCGGCGTTCGCCAACCTGATGAACGCCTATGCCAAGCAGATCGGCATGACGCATTCGCAGTTCCAGAACGCCTCCGGCTACCCGGTGGCCAACCACTACACGACCGCGCACGACATCGCCATCCTCTCGCGCGCCCTGATCCACGACTTCCCCGAGGACTACGCGATCTCGGCCGTGAAGGAGTTCGAGTGGAACGGCATCAAGCAGCACAACCGTAACCTGCTGCTGTGGCGCGACAACACGGTGGACGGCATCAAGACCGGCCATACCGCCGCCGCCGGCTATTGCCTGGCCGCCTCGGCCAAGCAGGGCGACGCCCGCATGATCGCCATCATCATGGGCGCCAACAGTGAGAAGGGTCGTGCGGACGCCGCGCTGGCGCTGCTCAACTACGGCTTCCGCTTCTACGAAAGCCACAAGCTGTACGAGGCCAACAAGCCGCTGGCCACGCCCAAGCTGTGGAAGGGCGCCGAGAACACCGTGCCGCTGGGCCTCACGGAAGACGCTCTGGTCTCGGTCAAGCGCGGCGACTACGACAAGCTCAAGGCCAACCTCGACATCCCCACCACGCTGATCGCCCCGTTCAAGAAGGGCCAGCAGGTCGGCACGCTGCGCGTGACGCTGGATGGCCAGCCGGTGCTCACGGCGCCGCTGGTGGCCCTGAACGACGCGCCCGAAGGCGGCTTCTTCTCCCGCCTGTGGGACACCATCATGCTGTGGTTCCACAGCGACGGCGACAAGAAGTAAGAGGGCATCCGGCCATGCGCGAGATCGACTTCAGCGACGCACAGAAGGACGGCAAGGGCTTCCAGTTCCCGGGCGAGTTCGAGATCACGGCGATCGGCAATGCCGCCGCCAGTCTCGACAAGCACGTGCCTGCACTGTTGCACGGCATCGGCCTGGAAGTGCTCCACGAGACCCTGTCCACCAAGCTCACCCCCGCCGGTAACTACCAGTCGGTCACGGTGAGCTTCGTCGCCCCCAGCCGTGAGAAATACCTCGAGGCCCACAGCACGCTGCGTGCGGACGAGAACATCCGTTTCACGATGTAACCCGCCCCCGCGCAGGACGGGTGGGTGAAGGAGCGCACGATGTGCGCGAAAAGCCAACAAAGCGGGGATGCGGCACGTCCCAATCGCGCACAGCGTGCGCTCCTACGGCTTTTCGCGCACAGCGTGCGCTCCTACCGGTCGCGGGCATGTGCCGGGAATCCTTGATTCCCGGGCCGCGGGCCCACAACTTCCCGATAATTCCTACGAACCGTCCCCCATGACCCTCCCCCTCAACGTCCGCCGGCTGGGGCGTGTTCCCTACGAATCCACCTGGAAGGCCATGAGCGCCTTCACCGACAACCGCACGGACGACACGGTCGACGAGCTGTGGCTGCTGGAGCACGATCCCGTGTTCACGTTGGGCCAGGCCGGCAAGGAAGAGCATGTGCTGGCCGCGGGGGATATCCCGGTGGTGCGCGTGGATCGCGGTGGCCAGGTCACCTACCACGGCCCGGGCCAGATCGTGGCCTACCCCATGATCGATCTGCGGCGGGTGGGCGTGGGCGTCCGAGAGCTGGTCTGCCGCATCGAGCAGGCCATCATCGATACCCTGGGCGAGTGGAACATCGGGGCGGAACGGCAGGAGGGCGCCCCTGGGGTCTACGTCGCCGGGGCCAAGGTCGCGGCGCTGGGCCTGCGCATCCGACGCGGGTGCAGCTTCCACGGCCTGGCCTTCAACGTGGACATGGATCTGGCCCCCTACCACCGCATCAATCCCTGCGGGTACAAGGGTTTGGAAGTCACCCAGGTGTTAGACTTGGGCGGTCCGTCGCGGTTGGTGGACGTGGAAGACGTCCTGGTACAGGAATTCTGTAAGCAGTTCGGCTTCTCCGCCGTCGCCGCCGATCCTACCCTTCCCGAACTCCCCGCCCGCGTCGCGGTCTGAGGACGTAGCCGTCATGAGCCAAACCTCTTCCCCTTCCCCACGCAGCATCCCCATCGCCGTCGTCGACAAGCCCGGCGAGAAGATGCTCGGCAACGACAAGATCGCGCTCAACCGCGCGGGCTTCGACACGAACGTGCCCACGCTGCGCAAGCCGGGCTGGATTCGCGTCCGCCTGCCGCAGGGCAATGCCGTGCAGGAACTGAAGGCGCGCCTGCGCGAGAACTCGCTGGTCACGGTGTGCGAGGAAGCCTCCTGCCCGAACATCCACGAGTGCTTCTCCAAGGGCACGGCCACCTTCATGATCCTGGGCGAGGTCTGCACGCGGCGCTGCTCGTTCTGCGACGTGGCCCATGGCCGCCCGCAGCCGCCCGACCCGCTGGAGCCGGCCCGCCTGGCCGAGACCATCCGCGACATGCGGCTGAAGTACGTGGTGATCACCTCGGTCGACCGCGACGACCTGCGCGACGGCGGTGCCGAGCACTTCGCCTCCTGCATCCGTGCCGTGCGCCACGCCAGCCCAAACATCCGCATCGAGATCCTCACCCCGGATTTCCGCGGCAAGGGCCGGATGGAGCGCGCGCTGGAGGTCATGAAGGATTTCCCGCCGGATGTCTTCAACCACAACCTGGAGACGGTGCCCCACCTCTACCGCGAGGTCCGGCCCGGCGCCGACTACCAGTGGTCGCTGGACCTGCTCAAGCGGTTCAAGGCGCAGCACCCGGAGGTCCCGACCAAGTCCGGCATCATGCTGGGCCTGGGCGAGACCATGGACCAGGTGCTGGAGACCATGCGCGATCTACGCAACCATGACGTCGACATGATCACCATCGGCCAATACCTGCAGCCGACGGCGCATCACCACCCGGTGGTCCGTTACTGGACGCCGGACGAGTTCGATGCACTGCGCGTGGCGGGTGAGGCGATGGGCTTCGGCCATGTCGCTTCGGGCCCGTTAGTGCGATCCTCCTACCATGCCGACCTCATGGCTCATGCCGCGGGTGTCGTCGAATAAACGTTTCAACGCACTCCGAGGCTGCGATTACATGATCCTTCGTCCCGCGTTCGCCCTCCTGCTCGCCCTTTCGGCGACAGGTATCCACGCTCAGAACGCCAAACCGCAGCCGGACACCGCGCCCGCGACCAAATCGGCCGCTCCCCAGCCGAAGGATGCCTCGGAAGCTGCGACCTCGCCCGAGCCGCAGCGCAAGGAATCCACCCTGCCGCTGAAGCCGACCCCGGCCGAAGCCCAGGCATCGCAGCTGTCCGCGCGGTTCCTCACGCGTTTCCATTACCAGGCCCAGCCCCTGGACGACGCCATGTCGGCAAAGATCTACAAGGCCTACATCGAGTCGCTGGACAGCGAGAAGGTCTTCTTCACCCAGGAAGACCTGGCCAGGTTCGAGCCGATGAAAACCCAGCTCGACGACGCGATCTGGAACCAGGACCTGACCGCCCCGTTCTCGGTGTTCAACCTGTACATCACCCGGGCTGTGGACCGCATGAACTACGCGCGCGGGCTTCTGGCCAAGGGCTTCGATTTCAGCGGTAACGAAAGCTTCAACTTCGACCGCAAGAAGGCCACCGCCCCGAAGAACCAGGCCGAGCTGGACGACGTGTGGCGCAAGCGCACCATGAACGACTGGCTGCGCCTGAAGCTGGCAGGCAAGACGGACGACGACATCCGCAAGACGCTGGACAAGCGCTACGCCACCTATATCTCGCGCGTGCGCCAGCTGGACAATGAAGACGCCACCCAGGCCTTCATGACGGCCTACGCTAATTCCACCGACCCGCACACCGATTACCTCGGCCCCCGCGCCGCGGACGCCTTCGACATCGCCATGCGCCTGTCGCTCGAGGGCATCGGCGCCGTGCTGCAGGCGCGCGACGACTACACCACCATCCGCGAGCTGGTGCCCGGCGGCCCCGCGTTCAAATCCGGCAAGATGAAGGCCGGCGACCGCATCGTGGCCATCGGCCAGGGCGAGACCGGCCCGATGGTCGACGTGGTCGGCTGGCGCCAGGACGACGTGGTCAAGCTGATCCGCGGCAAGAAGGACACCACGGTTCGCATCGAGGTACTGCCCGCCGATGCCGGCGTGGACGGCAAGCACGACATCGTCACCCTGGTCCGCAAGAAGGTGACGATGGAAGAGCAGGCCGCCAAGTCCAAGGTCGTCGAGGTCAAGGACGGTGACGTCACCCGCAAGATCGGCGTGATCGACCTGCCCACGTTCTACCAGGACTTCGGCGCCCGCCGTAACGGCGACACCAACTTCAAGAGCGCCACCCGCGACGTTTCCAAGCTGCTCACCGAGCTGAAGGCGCAGAAGGTCGACGGCGTCATCATGGACCTGCGCAACAACGGCGGCGGCTCGCTGTCGGAAGCCACCGAGCTCACCGGCCTGTTCATCGACACCGGCCCCGTGGTGCAGGTGCGCGATGCACGCGGCCAGATCGACGCGCAGGGCGACGACGCGCCGGGCATGGCCTGGGACGGCCCGATGGCGGTCATGGTCAATCGCGGCTCGGCGTCGGCGTCGGAAATCTTCGCTGCCGCCATCCAGGATTACGGCCGCGGCGTCATCATCGGCGAGCCCACCTTCGGCAAGGGCACCGTGCAGAATCTGGTCGACCTCGACCGCTTCGGCAAGGCGCAGACGGGCGAGGACGCCAAGTACGGCGAGCTGAAGATGACGATCGCGGAGTTCATCCGCATCAACGGCGACAGCACGCAGCTGCGCGGCGTCACTCCGGACGTGCAGTTCCCGCAGAACGGCGACGCGAAGGAATTCGGCGAGTCCACCTACGACAACGCGCTGCCGTGGCGTCATATCGACCCGGCCGACTACAAGCCGGTCGCCGATCTGAAGCCCATCTTCGGTCCGCTCAACCAGAAGCACGACGCCCGCGTGGCCACCTCGCCGGCGTGGAAGCTGATGCTGGATGAGATGGCCCAGTACAAGAAGCTGCGCGACAAGACCGACATCTCGCTCAACTTTGCGGCCCGCCAGGCCGAGCGCAAGCAGTACGAGGCGATGCAGGCCGACTTCCGCAACCGCCGGAAAGCCATCTTCGGTGGCGACGGCAGCGCATCGGACGCGTCCGACGACAGCACGGGCGACGACGGCCTCAACGCCAACGAGCGCAGCCTGAAGTCGGAGATCAAGCAGGAAGCCGACGCGAAGAAGGCCAAGGACACGCCGCTGGACGAGGCCGCTCACATCGTCAGCGACGAAGTGGCCATGATCAAGGCGGATCCGAAGGTCGCCGCCGAGGTGCTGCCGTACGGCGGTCGCAAGATCGACGCGCCGCAGACCGCGCAGGTACCGCACAAGGCTGTGGCGCCAGCCGCGGGTACGCCGGCAGGTACGCCCACGCCCTGATCGCCGCCGCATGACCCGCGCCCGTCCAGGGCGCGGGTTTTTTTATGCGCCAAACCACCTCTTCACCCGGCCGCTGCTAGCCTCGACGCGCATTTTTCCAACGTCCGAAGGCAGGCCCATGAACGATTTTCTCGACCGTGTCGGCGTAGACGCCGCCATGCGTGCGCTTATCCTCACGTACTCCATCCGCATCGGCCTGGCCATCGTGCTGCTGGTGATCGGCTTCTGGATCGCCGCGCGGCTCGCCAACCTGGGCCGGCGCGCGCTGGAGCGGGCGCGGGTCGACGTGACCCTGGCACTGTTCCTGCGCAACGCCATCTACGGCGTGCTGCTGGCGCTGCTGTTCATCCAGGTGCTGGGTACCATCGGCATCCCCACCGCCTCGTTCATCGCCGCCATCGGCGCCGCCGGCTTGGCCGTGGGCCTGGCGCTCACCAGCTCGTTGTCCAACCTGGCCTGGGGCGTGCTGCTGATCCTGTTCCGCCCGTTCCGCGTCGGTGACTACGTCACCGTGGGCGGCATCGACGGCACGGTGCAGAGCGTCAACCTGATGCACACCTTCCTGATCACGCCGGACAACCGCGAGGCCGTGGTGCCCAACGCCAAGGTGGGCGGCGACGCGATCATCAACTACAACGTGCGCGGCACCCGCCGGTTCGAGTTCAAGGTGGGCATCGGCTACGGCGACGACATCGGCAAGGCCATGAAGGTCATCACCGACCTGTTCGAGGCCGATCCGCGCATCCTCAAGGACCCGGCGCCCGGCGTCTGGACCGACGCTCTGGGCGATTCCAGCGTCAACCTGGTCATCCGCGCCTGGACCACCGTGGCCGACATGCAGGGCGCGCAGACCAACCTGCTGCGTCGGATCAAGGAGCGCTTCGACGAGGAAGGCATCACCATTCCCTACCCGCAGAGCGAGATCCGCGTAGTCGGCACGCCTCCCATCGCCCCGCCGACCGCAAACCGCCCCCTGTAGGAGCGGACGATGTCCGCGATAAGGCGCCACGACCGTTTTCGCATACCGGTTCGCGGACATCGTCCGCTCCTACAAAGGCGTGGCGGGCCCAACGATCGTTTGAATCGTGGGAAAAGTCGCGCGAGGGATTACAATCTTCCGGTTGCGCCGCAGCATGGGCGCCCGTATTCCCCCGCCGGAGGGTTAGCCGCCCGCCGATGCCTGTTTTTCTGGAGGTTCCATGGCCGACGTCAAAGAAGCCCGCGTACCCGATATTGGTGGTAACGCGGTCCCCGTCATCGAAATCATGGTCAAGGTCGGCGATCGCGTCGAGAAAGACCAGAGCCTGGTGACGCTCGAATCCGACAAGGCCACGATGGAAGTGCCTGCGCCGTTCGCCGGCGTCATCAAGGAGCTGAAGGTCAAGGTCGGCGACGAAGTCGACGAAGGCCACGTGATTGCGCTGGTCGAAGCCGAGGGCGACGCCCCGGCCGAGACGACCAAGGCCGACGCGCCGAAGGCGGAAGCCTCGAAGCCGGCGGCTACCCAGGCGGCCCCGAAGGCCGACGACGCCAAGCCTGCCGCGGCGCCTGCCGCCGCCGCGGCACCGGCTGCCGCCAAGGCACCGTCGGCGACGAAGGCCTCCGGCCCGATCAACGTCACGGTGCCCGACATCGGCGGCAAGCCGGTGCCGATCATCGAGCTGATGGTCAAGGTGGGCGACACGGTCGAAAAGGACCAGAGCCTCATGACCCTGGAATCCGACAAGGCCACGATGGACATCCCGGCGCCGGCCGCGGGCGTCATCAAGGAGCTGAAGGTCAAGGTTGGCGACGAGGTCAACGACGGCGACCTGATCGCCGTCCTCGAAGGGCAGGGCGGCGAATCCGCCGAGGCCGCTGCGGCAGACACCCAGCCCGCCGCATCCACCGATAAGCCCGGCATCGCCGAGGCGCCCGCCGAGGCACCGAAGCGCGAAGCCGCTTCGTCGTCGGCCTCCGGCGCCTCGAAGTCGGAGCCGGTCGGTGGTGCGCCGCGCACGCCGCCGGTGTCGTTCGACGCCAGTGTCATCATGCCGGGCAACGCCCCGTACGCCAGCCCGGCCGTGCGTGCCTTCGCCCGCGAGCTCGGCGTCGATGTCGCCCAGGTCAAGGGTAGCGGCCGCGGTGGCCGCATCCAGCGCGAGGACGTGTCCGGCTACGTGAAGCAGGTGATGACCTCGGGCGCTGCGCCGTCCGCGGGTGGTGCTTCCGCCGGCGGTGGCAACGGGCTCAGCCTGCTGCCGTGGCCGAAGGTGGATTTCTCGAAGTTCGGCGAAGTGGAAGAAAAGCCGCTGGGCCGCATCCCGAAGATCTCGGCCGCCAACCTCGCGCGCAACTGGGCCATGATTCCGCACGTCACGCAGTTCGAAGATGCGGACATCACCGAGCTGGAAGCCTTCCGCAAGAAGCTCGGCGAAGAGAACAAGGACCTGAAGGTCACCCCGCTGGTATTCCAGATCAAGGCGGTGGTCGCGGCGCTGAAGAAATTCCCGCAGTTCAACGCGTCGCTCGATGCGGCCGGTGAAACGCTGACGCTGAAGAAGTACTACAACGTGGGCATCGCGGTGGATACGCCCGATGGCCTGGTCGTGCCGGTCATCCGCAATGCGGATACCAAGGGCCTGCTCGATCTTGCCGCCGAACTGGGCGAGATCTCGAAGAAGGCGCGCGACAAGAAGCTCACCGCGGCCGACATGCAGGGCGGCTGCTTCTCCATCTCCTCGCTCGGCGGCATCGGCGGCACGGCGTTCACGCCGATCGTCAACGCGCCGGAAGTGGCGATCCTGGGTGTGTCCAAGGCGCAGATGAAGCCTGTCTGGAACGGCAAGGAATTCGCGCCGCGCCTGATGCTGCCGCTGTCGCTGTCGTACGACCATCGCGTCATCGACGGTGCCCTGGCCGCACGCTTCGCCGTGTACCTCGCCCAGCAGCTCGGCGATATCCGTCGCCTGTTGCTCTGACCGGAGGCGATACGCATGGCTAACACGATCGAACTGAAAGTACCCGACCTCGGCGGCTCGCACGATGTGCCGGTCATCGAGATACTGGTGAAGGTTGGCGACACCGTCGCCAAGGACCAGAGCCTGGTCACGCTGGAGTCGGACAAGGCCACGATGGACGTGCCTGCGTCGCAGGCCGGCACCATCGTCGAGATCAAGGTCAAGATCGGCGACGAGCTCAACGACGGCAGCGTCATCGCCCTCATCGAGGCCTCCGGTAGCGACGCGTCGTCCGACGCCGGCAAGGCCGTCGGCCAGTCGACAGTCAAGGATGCCCCCGCGCCGGCTACGCCGTCGCCCGCACCGGCACCGCCGAAGGCTTCCGCAGCACCTGCGGCTGCCTCGTCCGTATCGTCCGCCGCTGCGCCGTCGTCGACGGCGAAGGCCGCCGGCGATTCCGGTCGCAAGGCCGATATCGAGTGCCAGCTGGTCGTGCTCGGCTCGGGCCCGGGCGGCTACACCGCCGCGTTCCGTGGTGCGGACATCGGCCTGGACGTGGTGCTGGTGGAGCGCTACGAGTCGCTCGGCGGTGTCTGTCTCAACGTCGGCTGCATCCCGTCGAAGGCGCTGCTGCACGCGGCCGCCGTGATCGACGAAGCCGCCGCCATCGAAGCGCACGGCATCGCGTTCGGCAAGCCGGTGATCGACCTCGACAAGCTGCGCTCGTTCAAGGACAAGGTGGTCGGCAAGCTCACCGGCGGCCTGGCGCAGATGGCCAAGGCTCGCAAGGTACGCACCGTCACCGGCGTGGGCAGCTTCATCTCCGCGCACGAGCTGGAAGTGCAGACGGCCGAGGGCACCAGGCTGATCCGCTTCGAGAACGCCATCATCGCGGCGGGCTCGCAGTCGGTGAAGCTGCCTTCGTTCCCGTGGGACGACGAGCGCGTCATCGACTCCACCGGCGCGCTGGAGCTGCGCGACGTGCCGAAGAAGATGCTGGTCGTCGGCGGCGGCATTATCGGCCTGGAAATGGCCACGGTGTACGCGGGCCTCGGCTCGGAAGTCACGGTGGTGGAACTTGCCGACCAGCTGATGCCGGGCGCCGACCTCGACCTGGTCAAGCCGCTGCAGGGCCGGATCGCCAAGCGCTACAAGGGTATCCATCTCAAGACCAAGGTGGTCGCGGCCAAGGCGACGAAGAAGGGCATCGAGATCACTTTCGAGGGTGAAAGCATCCCCGAGACCACGGTGTACGACCGCGTGCTGGTGTCGGTCGGGCGCTCGCCCAACGGCAACAAGATCGGCGCCGACAAGGCCGGCGTGGAAGTCAGCGAGCGGGGCTTCATCCCCGTCGACCGCCAGATGCGCACCAACGTGCCGCATATCTTCGCCATCGGCGACCTGGTCGGCCAGCCCATGCTGGCGCACAAGGCCACGCACGAGGCCAAGGTGGCCGCCGAAGCCGCCGCCGGGCAGAAGAGCTTCTTCGACGCACGCGTCATCCCGTCGGTGGCCTACACCGACCCGGAAATCGCCTGGGTCGGCGTGACCGAACGCGAGGCGAAGGAGAAGGGCCTGAAGGTCGGCGTGGGCAAGTTCCCCTGGGCGGCCTCCGGTCGCGCCATCGGCATCGACCGCACCGAAGGCTTCACCAAGCTCATCTTCGACGAAGAAACCCACCGCATCGTCGGCGCCGGTATCGTCGGCCCGCATGCGGGCGACCTCATCTCCGAACTGGTCCTGGCCATCGAAATGGGCGCGGAAGCCGGCGACATCGGCCGCACCGTGCACCCGCATCCGACCTTGGGCGAGTCCGTAGGCATGGCCGCCGAGGTGTACGAAGGGACGATCACGGACCTTTACATTCCGAAGAAGAAATAGCGTTTCGGCAACCCGCATCGCGCACATCGTGCGCTCCTACACCCGCCCTTGTAGGAGCGCACGATGTGCGCGATCGCCGCCGCGTAGAAGCGCACGACGTACCCGATCGTCCGTGCAGAAACCTCCGACACGAACGACCGCCATCAGGCATCCCGCCCCTCACCCCCATCCGCCCCCACCCAAACCGCATCCCAATACGGATAATCCCCCACGCGCCGCACCAGCCCCGCGCGTACCAGATTGGCCACGATGTAACGCGCCGCCGCGCGGACATCCTCATCGGCACGCAATGCCCGATCATGGAACGCCCTCTGCCAAACAGGCGAGGTACGCCCTTCATCGCGCAGCGCTTTCGTCACCAGCGACTTCAGTTTCCTGACCATCTTCGACAGGTCGGCATCGGCATGGTCGTCGAGTTGCACCAGCCCGTGCCAGTGATCGGGCATCAGTACCCAAGCAAGGCATTCGGCGCGCCGCCAGGTGGTCGGTGCGTGGACGATGCGGGCTATCCGCCGCGCGGTGCGGTAGTCACCGAAGATCGGCGCACGATTCCAGGCCACGGCCGTGACGAGGTAGACGCGACCGGCCTCGGAAACCCGACCGCGACGAAGTGCCTTGTTGCCAGGATGCGATGTCATCCGTCCATCGTCCCGACGCCGGCACCGTCGAAACAGCGGCGTTCACCGCATCGCAAGATGCCCCGTGCCCGACACCCGACGTCCGGGGGTAGGAGCGCACGATGTGCGCGAAAAGCCAACAACGCGGCGACGTGGTAACCCCCCATCGCGCACATCGTGCGCTCCAACCCGGCGGGATCATCGATCCGCCTCGGTCATCGACAACGGCACATCGCATCGCGCGGGCGGTTGTGGCATCGTCCGGTGATGCCAGCACCGCAGCCAGCTCACTACCTCCGTCGCCTCGGCATCTGGGATGCCGCGATGATCGTCATCGGCGGCGTGATCGGGGCGGGCATCTTCCGCACGCCGGCCACCGTGGCGCAGCTGACCAGTTCGGGTACGGAAGTGATCCTGCTCTGGACGCTCGGCGGCCTGCTCACACTTGCCGGCGTGCTCTGCTATGCCGAGCTGGGGGCGCGTCGGCCACAGGCGGGCGGCACCTACGTGTACCTGCGCGAAGCCTTCGGCCAGTTACCGGCGTTCCTGTTCGGCTGGACGATGGCGCTGATCAATTACCCCGGCAGCGTCGCCGCCGTCGCCACCACGTTCGCCGACTACGCGTGTCGTGCGACCGGCCTGCCGCAGGAGTGGGTCAAACCGCTGGCGGTGGGGGCGATCGCCTTCATCGTGGCGGTGAACCTGTTCGGCATCCGTGCCGGTGCGTGGGTGCAGAACATCTTTACCGTGCTGAAACTCGGCGCGGTCGCATTGCTGATCGTCGTGGGCCTGTACCTGGCGCGCGGACACCTGGGCGCGGCGTTCGTGGCCGATCCCACGCACGACGTGCCGGCCAGCACGGTGATCGGTGCCATCCTCCCGGCGTTGTTCGCCTACGGCGGGTTCCATTACCTCAACGACCTGGCCGGCGAAGTGCGCGAGCCCCAACGCACGCTGCCCCGCGCGCTGGGCCTGGGCATGCTCGCGGTGGTGGTCTGCTACGTGCTGGTCAACATCGCCTACATGGCCGGCCTGGGACATGCCGGCCTGGCCGCGAGCACGGCGCCCGCGGCGGACCTGATGCGTCGTGTGTTCGGCGAATCCGGCGCGACCATCATCGCCGTGGGCATTGCCTGCTCGACCTTCGGTTATTGCAGCATCGCCATCGCCGGCGGCGCACGCGTGCTGCAGGTGATGAGCGCGGACGGCATGTTCTTCCGTCCGATCGCGCGCATCGACGCGAAGACCGGCGCGCCGCAGTTCGCACTGGCGGCACTGGGCGGCTGGGCGATCGTGCTGATCCTGTCGGGCAGCTTCAAGGCGCTGCTCAACTACACCACGGTCGGCGAATGGCTGTCGCATGCGTTCGGCATTGCGACCATCTTCTGGTATCGCAGGAAATTACGCGACGAGCCCTCGCCCTACCTCGTGCCTGGGTATCCGGTGTTGCCGCTCGTGTTCACGACGACGGTGTTGTGCGTGATTGCCGCCACCGCGATTACCGAGCCGGGCGATGCCGGGATGAGCCTGCTCATCATTGCCGTCGGTGTGCCGGTGTATTACCTGTGGCGGCGGAAAAGCGTGTAGGCGCTCGCCTCGACAGTCGCCCCGTGTAACCCGCGTTCAAGCGTTCCGTGGCAGATTCGGGGCATGCGTACTTACCTGCCCCTGCTGCTCCTGACGGCCACCGTCTCCGCCCAGGCGACCACGGTCGACCTCGTCCACCCGACATCCGCCACGCATGTCACCACGCGTGACGCCACGCTCGATGCCAACCCACGCAAGGCGGCCGATGGCGGCGAGCTGGTGGCGGTGACGTTCAAACCGTCCGCCGCGCCATCGCTGGTGATCGCGCCAGCGCAAGGCACGTGGGCATGGCAGCCGGATGGCACGCTGCGTCTGCGCGTACAGAACGGCATGCCCTGGCCGGTCACGCTCATCGTCGATATCGCCTCGGGCGAGAAGCACCTGAAGACGGTGGTCGGGCTGCCGCCGGGGCCACCGCAGACGCTGTCGGTAACACTGAAAGCCACCTCGCCGCGTGCGTTCGGCATGCAGGTGGGGCCGCCGATGCCGTTCGATGACGGCAAGGACAAACGACTGGTGGCCACGGCCGTGGACGGCGCGGTGGATGCCGGCGCCATCACCTCGGTGACCATGTCCATGCCGCAACCGGGTGCCGCACAAACGCTGCTGTTCGGCGCGCTGGACACGGTGGCGGGCGATGGCGACCTGCGCAAGGCGTACACCGGCATCGTCGATCGGTACGGTCAGTACACCCGCGCGACATGGCCGGAGAAGATCGACAGCGATGCGGCCTTGAAGGAGCGCGCGGCCCTACCCGCCGACGCGGACCACGCGAAGAACGCCGCTGCGTCGCCGGGTCTCGACCGTTTCGGTGGCCGCCTCGATCGGCCGGCACTCAAGGTCACCGGCTTCTTCCACACGCAGAAGCAGGGCGACCGCTGGTGGCTGGTGACGCCTGAGGGCCATGCGTTCTTCTCGCTGGGCGTGAATGCCGTGAACCTCACCGATGCCCGCACCTACGTGCAGGGCCGTGAATTCATGTTCCTCGATCCGGCCGTGGACCACGGCACGTTCAGCGGTGTGGCCGACAGCCGCAGCGATCAGGGCTCGCAGCGCGACAACGGCATGAACCACGGGCGATGGTGGGACATCTATTCGCAGAACGTGTCGCGCAGCCTCGGCAACGACTTCGCCTCGGCGTGGCGCAAGCGCAGTGTCGATCGACTGCGCAGCTGGCGCTTCAACACCCTGGGCAACTGGAGCGACCCGGCCTTCGCCAACGATCACCGTATCGCCTACACGGTACCGATCCTCATCAAGGGCGATTTCAACACGGTGAGCACGGGCTACGACTACTGGGGCCGGATGCCGGACCCGTTCGATCCGCGTTTCCTCAAGGCCACGCAAGCGGCCGTCGCCAACGCGAGCAAGGGCGTGACGGACGATCCGTGGTTGCTCGGTTACTTCGCCGACAACGAACTGGCCTGGGCCGGGCAGGGGCCGCAAGGGCGCTGGGCGCTGGCAGTGGGCTCGCTCGCGCAGGGGCCGGAAAGCCCCGCCAAGCAAGCCTTCCTCGCCTACCTGAAAAAAACCCACGGCGATGCCGCCAGCTTTGCCAAGGCGTGGGGCGTGAACGTCACCACCTGGGATCAGGTGGCCGCCAAGGGCTTCAAGGCGCCGGACCCTAGCGAAGCTCATCCCGCCGTGGCCGCCGACAACATGGCCTTCCTGCGCCTGTTCGCCGATCAGTATTTCCGCACCGTCGCGCAGACGCTGAAGAAAGCGGACCCGCACCACCTGTTCCTGGGTGGCCGGCTTGCCGTTCGCACGCCGGAAGTGGAGCAGGCCAGCGCCGCCTACGCGGACGTCACCAGCATCAACACGTACACGGATGTGCCCGAACACGGTTTCGACGTGGCGGCCTTTCGCAAGATGGACAAGCCCGTGATGATCACGGAGTTCCACTTCGGGTCGGCCGATCGCGGGCCGTTCGGTAACGGCGTGGCCGCGGTGGGTAGTGAGGAAGAGCGGGGCAAGGCCTACGCGCGCTTCGTGGACGCCGCCGTCGCGTCGGGTGTCGTTGTGGGCACGCACTGGTTCCAGTACATCGACCAGCCGGTCACCGGCCGGGTACTCGACGGGGAAAACGCGCACATCGGGCTGGTCGGCATCACCGATATCCCGTTCAAGGACTTCACCCGGGCCGTTACCGACACCAATGCCCGGGTCGGCGGGGGCTCAGGCGGCGCGCGGTAGCGGCAGGTCGACTCGGCGCTGCCGTAGCAGGTCCCGACCAAGAGCGAAGGCGATGGGCTCGGCCACGCCGACCAGGGCACTGACGGCCAGGTTCTGGTTGACGGCGTAGCTCATGGAAAACGCGATGCTGAAATGCGTCGCGGCGTACTTGATGGTGCGGGCCATGACGAAATCCTCAGATGGGAATGGATCTCATTATGGGGGTGCCGCGGGTGATGTCCAAGTGATCGTTTTGATGTTTTCGATAGCACACGACTATCGATGCAGGGCCATGAATCCTACGATGCCGACCACCATCAGGATGGCCACGGTCATGCAGGCGCTGGTCGGCTTGACCCGGCGCGCATCGACGCGTGGGACCAATCGCCAGATCAGGAAGGCGCCGAGCAGCATGTCCAGCACCAGCCAGCCGCGGACCCAGGCCAACTCGAGCAGGGAGGCATCCAGCGGTTGCCCATGGCGTGTCAGCAAAAGCACCGCCCCGCCCACGCCCAGCGCGATCAGCAGCCAGACCAGCATGGCGAGATAGGTGCGGTTGAACACCACCGGGGTGCGTTCGAGCCAGCGCAGGGCCGACCAGCCGATCAGGGCCGGCACGACCGCGCCGACGCTGGCATAGAGCACCAGCCAGATGATGGCCGACAACAGGGTGAGGAGGGTCTGGGTCACGTGGGCGCCGGGATCAGTACGGTGTGCCGAAGCGGGACAGCGCCTTGCTCATCAGCCAGGCGGGCCCGATCAGCAGGTATTGCAGGTCGGTCAGGAAGGAGGGTCGCTTGCCCTCGATCCGGTGACCGATGAACTGGCCGACCCACGCGACCACGAAGACGATGATGGCCGACCACAGCAGGCCACTGCTGCCGATGCTGCGGTAAAGCGAATCGGTCACCAGGGCCAGGATGATGAAGGCGCCCGCCATGGCGAGGCCGATCTTGCGCGACAGCCGGTAGAAGTAGAAACAGAAGGCCAGGAACATCGCCAGCACCGCCCACAGCCCCGGGCGCCCGAGCCAGGCCGGCACAGGCAGCAGCCAGAACAACGCCACCACGGACCAGGTAATGGCCGGCACGCACATCCAGTGGATCAGCTGGTTGGTCTCGTTCTGGTGGTCACGGCCGTAGTTGCCGAACCAGCGTGCCGCGTCGCGCATGAAAACCCCCGGAGGCGTGGCGTCCCAGGCCGGACATGGCGCTCCGGCCTGGGCGTGGAAGGTAAGCGTTGAGCCTGGCGCGCTGCAGGTCAACCTTGCGGTGCGGCAAGGCTCAGGTCAGGCGGATGCCGGCCAGCTTGTCCAGGGCCTCGGCGTACTTGGCGGCCGTGCCTTCGATGACGTCGGCAGGCACCTTCGGCGCGGGCGGCGTCTTGTTCCAGCCCAGGGCCTCGAGGTAGTCGCGGACGAACTGCTTGTCATAGCTGGGCGGGCTGATGCCGCGCTGGTAGTTGTCTGCCGGCCAGAAGCGCGAGGAGTCGGGGGTCAGCATCTCGTCCATCACGTGCAGCACCCCGTGCTCGTCCGTGCCGAACTCCAGCTTGGTGTCGGCGATGATCACCCCGCGCTCGGCGGCGTAGGCCGCGGCAAAGGCGTAGATCGCCAGGGTGGCCTCGCGCACGGCGTTGGCCAGGTCGCCGCCCACCGCATCCACCACGACGTCGAAGCTGACGTTTTCGTCGTGGTCGCCCACGGCGGCCTTGGTCGACGGGGTGAAGATCGGCTCCGGTAGCTGCTGCGCCTGCTCAAGGCCCTGGGGAAGGCGGATGCCGCAGATCTCGCCGGTGGCCTGGTAGGCCTTCCAGCCGGAACCGATGATGTAGCCGCGGGCGATGGCCTCGACCGGCACGGGCTTCAGCCGCTTGGTGATGACGGCACGCTTCGCATAAAGCGCAGGGTCCACGCCGGCGGGGAGTACCGAGGCGACATCCTCGCCGGTGAGATGATTCGGAATGATGTGCCGGGTCTTCTCGAACCAGAAGTTCGAAATCTGGGTCAGCATTTCACCCTTGCCGGGGATCGGGTCCGGCAGCACCACGTCGAACGCCGACAGCCGGTCGGTCGCGACCATCAGCAGGCGGTTGCCGGGCAGGGCGTAGACGTCGCGCACCTTGCCGCGATGGATGAGCTCGAGGCCGGGCAGGTCGGATTGCGAGAGGGTGGTCGGCACGGCGAAAGCTCCGGAGGGGACGGTTCGAAGGCCGCCATTGTACGGCCGCCATCGCGTATTTACCGGCGGCCCTGGCGTTCCGGGCGATGGGTCTGACCGATGGGCCCGGGCGTCCCTACCGATGGGACCGACCAATGGGCCTCGGGGGTAGGAGCGCACGATGTGCGCGATCCGTCTACGTCACCTATGGCGAACGAAGCCATCCCCCGCCATGGGCAAGGCGTTTCCAAACGCCAAACGAAGCCACACCGACCATCACAACCGGGTTCATGGAAGCGCCTGCCTGTGCCGACGCCCCGCTTTATTCGCAGCGTCGGAGGCTGAGGGTTCGCGCACATCGTGCGCTCCTACCCGCAGGCGGACGTAGCTGAGGATTCGCGCACATCGTGCGCTCCTACCCGCAGGCGGACGTAGTCCGCCTGCTAGAATTCCCGGTTACTGCCCTTATTACCTTGCCATGCGATTCCTACTGCACGCGGCGCTTGTTCTGGCCGTTTCCGCCACTGCCCATGCCGCCACGCCGCCTGCCAGGCCGGCGCGACTGGGGCTGTGCGCGGCGTGCCATGGCGAGGACGGCATGGCGCGGATACCGGGTGCGCCGAACCTGGCGGGACAGAAGCTCGATTACCTGCGCGATGCGTTGCGCCAATACCGTGACGGCCGTCGCGACATCCCCGTGATGCGCGCGGCCACCGGCCCACTCACCGATGCGGAGCTCGACCAGCTGGCCCAGTGGTTTTCCGCACAGATCCCCTCCAGGGCCGCTCCATGAACTTTTCCGGCACTCTCATCGGCGCGGTCCTGGGCATGTGGGCTACCCACAACCTGCTCGGCGCGCTCATCGGCGGCGCGCTCGGCTTCATGTTCGACGCCAGTCGCCAGCAGCAGCGCCGACGCACACCCGCGCAGGGCGGCTACATCGCGCCGCTGTTCGCGCTGATCGGCGCGGTGGCCAAGGCGGACGGGCACATCTCGCAGGCGGAGATCGCCATCGCCGAGCGGCTGATGGCCCGCATGAGCCTGGACCAGGAGCAGCGCCGTCAGGCTATCGACGCGTTCAACGAGGGCAAACAGCCCGAATTCAACGCCACCGAGGTCATCGACGAGCTGCGCCAGTGGGTGGGCCACCGTCGCGACCACGCGTTTCCGGTGATCGACGTAGTCATCGAGACCGTACTGGCCGAGGGCGGCAATCCGTCCACGGAGAAAATGGGCATCCTGCGCCAGCTGGCCTTCGCGTTGCGAGTCAGCGACATGGAGCTGATGGCGCTGATGGCGATGAAGGGCTATGCCTGGAACGCCACGGGCGGCGGCCGGGCCTACGGCAACCCCGGCGGTGGCGGCGGCGGTTACGTGCCGCCGCAGCGAAACACGGCCGGCCCCGATCCCTATGCCGTGCTGGGCATCCAGCGTGGTGCGGACGATCGCGCCATCAAGCGCGCCTACCGCAAGCTGATCTCGGAACACCACCCCGACCGTCTCGGCGACCTGCCCGACGACATGCGCCGCCGCGCGGAATCGCGGGCCAGCGAGATCAATGCGGCGTACGAGCGGATCAAGGCGGAGAAGGGCTTCAAGTAAGGCGTCGCGTGGCGTCCAAGACGCAGCCGGCGGGTGTGCAAAATGCATCCAGTTGTCCGCAAAATGCATCCGGCGCTGCGCAAAACACGTTCGGCGGTGCGCAGAACACATCCGGCGGTGCATGAAACGCGTCCGGCCGCGCGTAGGAGCGCACGCATGTGCGCGACATGTGTTGAGGCCGGGACTGGGAGCTGGCGCGCCAGCTCGGTGGTTGTCGCGAAAAGATGTCGCGCACGTGCGTGCGCTCCTACCGGGCGGGTGTCGTGGCAGGCGGATGTCGTGGCGGGGGATGGGGGTATGTACGCCCCGGGTCGCGGCGGGGTCGTGTACGCCGCTTTTAGGGCCGCCGGGTTAAGCTGCCGGCTTCCGTCGACACGACCACGGTATTCGCCATGCCCAAGCAAGCCCCCGTCATCGCCCCGTCCATCCTCTCGGCCGATTTTGCCCGGTTGGGCGAGGACACCCGCAAGGTGCTCGATGCCGGCGCGCAGTGGGTGCACTTCGACGTGATGGACAACCATTACGTGCCCAACCTGACCATTGGGCCGATGGTGCTCAAGGCGTTGCGCGATTACGGCATCACCGAGCACATCGACGTGCACCTGATGGTGAAGCCGGTGGATCGCATCGTGCCGGACTTCGCCAAGGCCGGCGCGCGCAGCATCAGCTTCCATCCGGAGGCCAGCGAGCACGTCGATCGCACCATCCAGCTGATCCAGGGCGAGGGCTGCGAGGCCGGCCTGGTGTTCAACCCGGCCACGCCGCTGAACTGGCTGGACTACGTGCTGGACAAGATCGACATGGTGCTGATCATGTCGGTCAACCCGGGCTTCGGCGGCCAGAAGTTCATCCCCGGCGCGCTGGACAAGATCCGCCATGTGCGCGAGCGCATCGACGCCAGCGGCCGCAATATCCGGCTGGAAGTGGACGGCGGCGTCAACGCCGACAACATCGGTGCCATCGCGGCCGCGGGCGCGGACACCTTCGTGGCGGGCTCGGCTATCTTCACCGCGCCGGACTATGCCGACGTGATCCGCCGGATGCATGCCGCCATCGACGGCGGCTGAGCCCATTTTCACGATGTAATAGCAAACCCGGTAGTATGGTAATGGCAGGGTAAGGGTAGCCCCACACGAGGGGCCGCCTGAAAGGGATCGATTCGACCGCTCGGGAGACAGGCTCATGCGCATGTTCCGTACGCTTTCGTTCGCCATACTCGCCACGTTTGCCATGGGCAGCGCGGTCGCCGACACCGTGGCCGAGCCGGCCGACCCGCGCGCCCTGTTGCGCAAGGTCAACGCCTACTGCCCCGGCGGCATCCAGCGCATCCTCCCCGGCGAGTATTACTTCTGTGCCGCGGCACGCGATTTTGGGTATGGCCATAACAGTCGTGCCCGCGAACGCCTGCGCGACGCGGCCTACTGGGCCAACAAGCCCGCCCAGTACGTGCTGGGCCTGATGTATTACAACGGCGACGAAGGCCCGGCCAACCGCCCGCTGGGCGTGGCCTGGCTTGCGCTGGCGTCCGAGCGCCACGACCCGCGTTTCGAGCCCGCGTTCGCCAAGGCGTACCTGGAGTTGTCGCCGGCGGAGAAGGCGCAGGCGGATGCCTACTGGGCTGACCTGCGCGCCAAGTACGCCGACGCGACGGCCGGCAACCGGGCGCATCGCATCTACCTCGCAGAAATGCGCAACCTCGAGGCGGCGGCCATGTTCGGCGGCTCCATCTTCATCGACGGCCTGTCGCCGCAGAACGGCGAGGAGATCGGCCAGTTCAATGCCGGTGGCGGCTCACGCGTCGGCAGTGGCATGCGTGGCTTCTCGATGGAGCGACTGATCGCCGCGACGGGCGAAGACTACTTCCGCGGCCTCAACGGCAGCGTGACCGTCGGCGATCCGCAGATGGTGCAGCTGGGCAGCGTGGTGACCAAGCCGACCACGCGGGCCGAGTGACGCCCACATAAAAATCTCCCCTGGCCGTCGGGACAGGGGAGCGAAGGAAGCTCCGGCAGGAGCATTCGGGGGAAACGGTCAGTGCAGGCCGAACAACACGCCCAGCACGAGGGCGCCCAGCGCCAGGGCCACGCGCAGCGGCTCGAAGTCGCGCTCGAGTTCGGTATTGTCCGCGTCGGGTTTGGTCGTCATCGTCGTATCTCCATCGGCGCCACAAGCGCGCCGTCATGCCTAGTTGAATGCCGCGCTCGGCGGACGGAGCGTCCGACAAGGGGCAATCCGCGGATGGTTTATGGCAAACCGAAGGCAAAGGGTTCGTGCACGGCGCGCAAGGGCCGGGGATAGGGCGAAACGCGGGCAATCGAGGGGCGGGCCTTGCGCCGACGGGCCCCCCATAGCACCCTGCGCACGCCGATCCTCCACACCGGAATACCCATGGCCCGCAGCATCGCCATCGTCGAAGACGAACCCCTCATCCGCGCCAACTACGTCGAGGCGCTGAACCGCTTCGGCTATGAAACGCGGGGCTACGGCTCGCGTCGCGATGCCTCCACCGCCTTCGCCATGCGCCTGCCCGAGCTGGTCATCATCGATATCGGCCTGGGCGACGAGCCGGAAGGCGGGTTCGACCTCTGCCGCGAACTCAGGGCCAAATCAGCCACGCTGCCGATCATCTTCCTGACCGCGCGCGATTCGGATTTCGACGTCATCTCCGGCCTGCGCCTGGGCGCCGACGATTACCTGTCCAAGGACACCAGCCTGCACCAACTGGCCGCACGCATCGCCGCGCTGTTCCGGCGGATCGAGTCGCTGAAGGCGCCGGCAGCCAGCGAGACGGTGATCGAGCATGGGCCGCTGAAGCTCGAATCCGAGCGCATGCGCGTGCTGTGGAACGGCATCGAGATTCCGCTGACCGTCACCGAATTCTGGATGGTGCACACGCTGGTGCGTTTCCCCGGCCACGTGAAGAACCGCGACCAGCTGATGCGCGAAGCCGAGCTGGTGGTGGACGACGCGACCATCACCTCGCACATCAAGCGCATCCGCAAGAAGTTCATCGCGCTGGCGCCGGATTTCGACGCCATCGAAACCGTGCACGGCGTGGGCTACCGCTGGACGCCGTGATGCTCCACGCATGAGCCTGCGCCAGAAGCTGCTGCTGGTCGCCCTGTGCACGCTGGCCCTGCCGGTGGCGGGGTGGCTGTACGTCCGCCAGATGGAAACGCTGCTGCGCGAAGGCCAGGCGCAGGCCCTGGTGGCCTCCGCGCGCGCCATGGCCCGCAGTCTGGTAGTGGTCGACGCACCGCTGCCGCCCGCCGGGCCGGTCTGGTACGTGCAGCACACCAGCGTGCCGATCACCGTCGACGGGTACGCCGACGACTGGGCCTCGCTCAGCCCGTGGGCGCAGACGCTGGGCAAGGCCGCGCGGGTGATGCTGGCCGAAGACGATCGCTGGATGTATTTCTACGTGGACGTGCGCGCCCCCCAGCGTCACCGTGCGGATGCCGCGGATCGTCTCGCGCTCAATGCCGATCACCTGATCGTCTCCATCGCCAGCGGCGACGACACCCAGCGCTACCTCATGGCCAGCGCCGCACCGGGTGCGACGACGGCCATCGCCCTGGATGCGGACGCCGGCGTGTTGCCCGACCGCATCAATGCGCAGTGGCAGGAGGACGGTAGCGGCTTCCGGGTGGAGTTCAAGCTGCCGCGCGGCCTGCGCCTGGATCGCTTCGGACTCGGTGTCCACATCGCCGCCGACGGCGACAGCGAGCCGCTGACGGCCGACAATCGCCCGCTGCTGGATTTCTCCACGCCGCTGTCGCAGGAAGTGTCGCGGCTGGCACCCGACGGTGTGCGCGTCCGCATCCTGTCCCCCGATGCCTGGCTGGTGGCGCAGAGCGGCAAGCTGTCGTTGCCGGACCTGCCCGCCGGCGATCGTCCCGGCTGGTTTGCGTCGCTGGTGTACCGCTCATTGCTGGCGACACGGATGGACAGCGACAGCGCGTGGGCGGAAGACGCGCCCCGGGTGGACCTGCCCGAGGTGCGCGAGGCGATGCGGGGCAAGACCGCCACGGCATGGCGTGCGGGCGAGGCACGCGGCAGCGTGGTGCTGGCCGCCGCGATGCCGCTGCAGATGCGCGGCCGCAGCCACGGCGTGGTGTTGCTGGAGCAGCCCAGCCGCTCGGTACCGCTGCTGGCCAACCGCGCGCTGTTCGGCCTGCTGCTGACCAGCTTCGCCGTGCTGCTGGTGGCCGGCGGCGTGCTGCTGTTGTTCGCCACGCGGCTCACTTTCCGCCTGCGTCGCCTGCGTAACGCGGCCGAACGGGCACAAGCCAACGACGGCCGCCTGGACGGCCCGTTCCCGCTGACCGACGCCACCGACGAACTGGGCGACCTGGCGCGCAGCTTCGAGCGCCTGTTCGAGGTGGTGGGCGGCTACACGGACTACCTGCGCACGCTGGCGTCCAAGCTGTCGCACGAACTCAACACGCCACTGGCGATCGTCAAGTCGTCGCTGGATAACCTGGATCATGCCGGCCTGCCGCCGGAAGCCGCACCCTACCTGGCCCGGGCGCGCGATGGCGTGGCACGCCTGGGCCAGCTGGTCCGCGCGATGAGCGAAGCCAGCCGCATGGAGCGCGCCATAGCGTCGGCGGAGGCGGAAGACGTCGACCTGGCGGCCGTCGTGCGCGGCTGCGCCGAAGGCTATCGCGCCCTGGCCGGCGAGCGCCGCCTCGACGCCGATCTGCCGCCCACGCCGGTGCTTATGCACTGTTCGCCGGAACTCATCGCGCAGGCGCTCGACAAGCTGTTCGACAACGCGCTGTCGTTCACCGCACCGGATGGCTGGTTGCGCATCGCCCTGCGCCCCACGCCCGATGGCGCCGACATCGAGCTGGCCAACCAGGGCCCGCCGTTGCCCGCGGCGATGCAGGGTCGCCTGTTCGATTCCCTCGTCAGCCTGCGCGACAAGGCCACCCCCGGCGACGCACCGCACCTCGGTCTGGGGCTTTACGTGGTGAGGCTGGTCGCCGAACGCCACCAGGGCAGCGCCAGCGCCCGCAACCTCGACGACGGCGTGGCCTTCACCCTCCACCTCCGCGGCCTCCCCCGCCAACGCCTGGGCTAACCACCCCGACGCGAACGCCCCTCCCACACCGCACCGTCGTAGGAGCTCACGATGTGAGCGATCACCCCGCCGTTGTGTAGGAGCTCACGATGTGAGCGATCACCGCATCGTATTTTTGCGTAGCGGTGATGAAGAGCATCGCCCACATCGTGGGCTCCTACCAGGGGGCGGGAGGGTGGTCGCGGCCCCATCCCCGTCATGTTGGGCCTACAATCGCGGGTCATCCCAAGGTCACTGCTGACGACCCATGATTTCCCGCGAACAATTCGACGCCTACGCCGCCGAGGGCTTTACCCGCATCCCGTTGGTACGGGAGGTGTTTTCCGACCTCGATACACCGCTGTCGGTGTACCTCAAGCTGGCGGATGGCCCGTACACCTTCCTCTTCGAATCGGTGGAAGGCGGCGCGACCTGGGGTCGTCACTCGATGATCGGGCTGCCGGCACGGCGGGTGTATCGCCTGCGCGGGCACGAGCTGGAAGTGGAGGAAAGCGGCGAGGTGATCGAGCGGCGCCATCTGGACGATCCGCTGGCCGAGATCGAGGTGCTGCGCAAGCAGTACGAGGTGCCGAAACTGCCGGGGCTGCCCGACTTCACCGGCGGTTTGGTCGGCTACTTCGGCTTCGAGACCATCGGTTACATCGAGGAACGGCTGGCGCAGTGGGACAAGAAAGACGAGCTGGGCACGCCCGACGTCCTGCTGATGCTGGCGGACGAGATCGCGGTGTTCGACAACCTCAAGGGGCGCCTGTACCTCATCGTGCACGCGGACCCGTCCAGGCCGCAGGCCTACGCGGAAGCCATGCGGCGACTGGATGCCCTGACGTTCCGCCTGCGCCAGGGCGGTGTGTCGTACCCGCAGCTGCTGCAGCCGGCCGCGCTGGATGAATCCGACTTCAAGTCGTCGTTCACCCGCGAGGAATACGAGGCCATGGTGCGCAAGGCGCAGGAATACATCCTGGCCGGCGACATCTTCCAGGTGGTGCCGTCGCAGCGCCTGAGCGTCGGTTTCAACGCCCGTCCGGTGGATGTGTATCGCGCGCTGCGCGCCACGAACCCGTCGCCCTACATGTTCTTCATCGACATGGGTCCGACCCAGATCGTCGGCTCGTCGCCGGAGATCCTGGTGCGCCTGAAGAACGGTCGCGTGGTGCTGCGTCCCATCGCCGGCACGCGCCGCCGCGGCAAGGACGAGGCGGAGGACATGGCCCTGGAGACCGAGCTGCTGGCCGACCCCAAGGAGCGCGCCGAGCACCTGATGCTGATCGACCTGGGCCGCAACGACGTGGGCCGGGTCAGCCAGACGGGCACGGTGGAACTGGCCGAATCCTTCGTGGTGGAGCGCTATTCGCACGTGATGCACATCGTCTCCCAGGTGGAAGGCGACATCCGTGGCGATCTTTCCTACATGGACGTGATCAAGGCGACCTTTCCGGCGGGCACGGTCAGCGGCGCGCCTAAGGTCCGCGCGCTGGAAATCATCCAGGAGCTGGAGCCGTTCAAGCGCAACATCTACGCGGGCGCCATCGGCTGGCTCGGCTGGTGGGGCGATGCCGACACGGCCATCGCGATCCGCACCGCCGTGATCCAGGATGGCCGCCTGCACGTGCAGGCGGGCGGCGGCGTGGTCTACGACTCCGACCCGGCCGCGGAGTGGGAAGAGACGATGAACAAGGGGCGGGCGTTATTTCGTGCGGTGGCGCAGGCGGCGAGGGGGCTGTAATGTCCACCTCGTCGCGCTTGCAACCGGTTGCGGTCGAAGAGGCACCTACGTTCGGCGCATCCGCCCCCACGGAACGAGAGAGCCCCATGATCCATCCACGCACGCTTATCGCCGCCGGCAGCCTGGCCTTCATGGCTGCCGCCACCGCCACGCCGTCCCTGGCCCGCGAGCCCTTCTGCGACGACATCGCGTCGCGCACGCAGGCCTTGGCGCTGATCGAGACGCTCAATGCCGACCTGCTCAGCCATCCCAGCGCCACGCTGACGCTGGAGCGCTGGTGCGGCGACCACGAACTGGCCGCCGTGCCGACCATCGTCGCGCGCCGGATCAAGGGCCAGGACAAGCCGCTGCCCGACGACGCAAGGCAGATCCTGGGCATCGGACCGGACGAGCCGGTGCGCTACCGCCACGTGCAGCTGGTGTGCGGCGAGCGCGTGCTGTCCGAGGCCGACAACTGGTACGTGCCGTCGCGGCTCACGCCGGAAATGAACCAGATCCTGGACACCACCGACCAGCCGTTCGGCAAGGTAGTGCAGGCGCTGAATTTCCGTCGCCAGACCACCAGCGCCGACCTGCTCTGGGCGCCGCTGCCCAAGGGCTGGGAGATGGATGCGCCGCTGCCGCCGCCGAAGTGGGGCCCGCTGGCCATTCCGCACGATGTGTTGCAGCACCACGCGGTGCTGTTCACTGGCAGCAACCAGCCCTTCAGCCTGCTGGTCGAGACCTACACCTCCGAGGTGCTGGCCTTCGGGCGTCGCCCCTGAGTCCTCAAAGGTCCACTCAAAGGGCCTGGTCCAGCGCCTGGTAGAAACGCTCCGGCGCCTCGATCATCGGCGCATGGCCCAGCCCGTCGAGCGGAATCAGTCGGGCGCCGGGGATCTTCGCGGCGGCTTCCCTGCCCAGGGTGGGGTAGTCGCCGAGCGTGGCGGCGATGGCCGGCGGCGTGCCGTCCTTGCCGATCACCGTGCGGTCGGCCTGGCCGATGATGAGCACGGTCGGCACGCGGATCAGCGGGAACTCGTAGATCACGGGCTGCGTGTAGATCATCTCGTAGGTGAGCGCGCCGGCCCACGATGACGTCTCGCGCCCGTCGCCTTCGTACTGGCCGGCCTGCATCAGCACCCAGCGGTCGTAGGCCGGGTTCCATTTGCCGTCGTAGTAGCTCTTCATCTGGTACGCCTTGATGCTGGCGTAGGACGTTTTCAGCTCGCCCGCATACCACTGGTCCACACTGCGCCAGGGCACGCCCTTGGCGCGCCAGTCTTCCAGGCCCAGCGGGTCGACCAGCACCAGTTTTTCCACGCCCTCGGGATACATCAGCGCGTAGCGCGCGCCGATCATGCCGCCCATCGAATGAGCGATCACGGTGGCCTTGTCCACGCCCAGGCTGGCGAGCAACGCATGCGTGTTGGCGGCCAGCTGGTGGATGCCGTAGGGATATTCGCGCGGCTTGGACGACTTGCAGAAGCCGATCTGGTCGGGGATCACCACGCGGTAGCCGCGATCGCGCAGGCGCTCGGCGGTGGCCACCCAGTACGGGCCGCAGAAATTCTTGCCGTGCAGCAGCACCGCGGTGTGGCCGTTCGGATGGGCGGGCATGAGATCCATGTACGCCATCTCGAACGCGCGGCCTTCGCTGTGCACGGTGAACATCGTGACCGGATAGGGATAGGACGCGCGCTCCAGGCGTGCGCCCAGCGCCTCGACGCGTGGGGTGTCGTCCGCCAAGGCGGGCAGAGCGGGAAGCAGTAGAGAGAGGGCAAGAAACACGCGACGCATCGCCATACTCCGACAGGGGATATCGGCCATCGTAGGACACCCCAGTGTGAAGGCCGGTGGCATACTCGTTCGCCTGAGTCCTACAGGGAGTGCCACCTCATGTCCGAGATCGACCCGCCGCTGCGCGAGTATGCCAAGCCACCGCTGACGCGCGGTGTGGACCCGCAGCGCATGAACTGGCTATGGCAACTTATCGTGCAGGCGACGGATCTGGATCCGTCCGACGTGCGCAAGGCGCTCAATGCGATGGGTGTCGGCGCGACCGACAAACGCGTGGCCAGCTGGCAGGTCGGCGATCGCGATGAAGACTATTTCCCGCTGACCATCGCGGAGCTGGAGCGCAACCTTCGCGCCGTGGTCGCATGGAAGAAGGCCAGGAGCGACGCATCCGTCGCCCCGGCCAGCGATCAGGCGTAGCGCTCGGACAGGAACCGGAAGAACGCGCGAAGCCCCTGGGCTTCGCCACCGCGCGGATGCGCCGGTCGGTCGGCGTCGTTCCACGAGTAGGTGTCCAGGTGCATCCAGTTCTGGTTTTCCGGCACGAACCGCTCCAGGTACAGCGCTGCGGTAATCGCGCCTGCGTGCCGCGACGCGCCGGAGTTGGCGAAGTCGGCCACGTGCGATTCCAGCATGCGCCGGTACGGCCGCCACAAGGGCAAGCGCCACAGCGGATCGGCGGACACCTCGGCCGCACCGATCACATGATCGGCCAGTGCATCGCGGTTGGTGAACAGCGCCGGCACCTCGGGCCCCAGCGCGACGCGCGCGGCACCGGTCAGCGTGGCGAAATCCACGATCAGGTCAGGCGTCTGCTCCACCGCGAACGCGAGGGCATCGCACAGCACCAGCCGGCCTTCGGCATCGGTGTTGTCCACTTCGACGGTCAGGCCCGCACGCGTGCGAATGATGTCGCCGGGGCGCATGGCGCTGCCGCTGATCGCGTTTTCCACGGCCGGCACCAGCAAGGTCAGCCGCACGGGCAGCTTGGCCTTCATGACCAGGCTCGCCAGCGCGATTGCGTGCGCGGCGCCGCCCATGTCTTTCTTCATCCAGCGCATGCCATCGGACGGCTTGATGTCCAGGCCGCCGGTGTCGAAGCACACGCCCTTGCCGATAATGACCAGCCGGGGGTTGGTGTTCTTGCCCCAGGTCAGCTCGATCAGGCGCGGTGCGCGATGGCTGGCGCGGCCCACGGCATGGATGGTGGGGAAGTTGGCGGCCAGCAGGTCGTCGCCGATCCACTCGCGCACCTTGGCCTTGTGCGGAGCGGCCAGCGCGTGGACGGCTTCGGCCAGCTGCTCGGGGCCCATGTCCTCGGCTGGCGTATTGACCAGGTCGCGCACCTGATAGGTCGCATCGATGATCGGCTGCAACGCGCGCGACGTGGCCGTATCCACCACCAACTGCGCCGGCGCACGGCCGCGCGCGCGATAGCGCTCGAAGCGATACGCGCCCAGGGCCCAGCCCAGCGCTACCAGGTCGGTGTCGGTCGCCACGCTTTCCTTGGCGATCTCGTAGTTGCCTTCCGGCAGACGGTAGGGCAACGCACCCAGTGCCATCAGCGGTTCGGAGGCGTCCACGCCCACCAGCACGCGCTCGATCGCACCGTTGGCGTCAGGTAGCAGGAGTACCGAGCCGGGGCTGGGACGGAAGCTGGTCGAGGTCATCCACTGTCGGTGCGCCGCGGTGAGCCTCGCTTCCAGCGCAGGCGCGCTGGAGGCATCGATCATCTCGATCGGGATGGAGCGGCGCTTGCCGGGCTTGGTATCGATCAGTGACGACATCAGGGCTCCCGTGCCCCGCGGTGTGACACCGCGTATGGGAAGGTGGTGAACGGTATGACAGCTATTCTAGCTGTCAGTGGCCGTCGACGCTTCTATCCAGTCGGCAAGGGATGTCATGTCAGTGAATTCCAGGTCCGGTGCAGGCCCATGCGACCACACCGCGCCGTCGCGATTGAGCCACACGGTGCGCATGCCGGCCTCGCGCGCGCCCACCACGTCCAGCAGCGGATCGTCACCGACGTGAAGGACCTCGTGCGGCGGCAGGCCCAGCGCCTCGGCCGCGGCCAGGAAGATGCGCGGATCGGGCTTGGCCACCCCCACGCCCGAGGCGCTCAGGCGGGTGTGGAACAGGTGGTGGAGGCCGATGACTTCCAGATCGGCGTTGCCGTTGGAGATCGCCACGAGCGGCACGCGCTCGACGATCCGCTCCAGCGCGGCCAGGGAATCGGGGTAAAGCTCGACGTTGTTGCGGGCGGCGAAATAGATGCGCCAGGTCTCGTCGACCGGGGCGTCATCGATGCCGCAGGCGGCGAACGCGTGGCGAATGGTCAGCCGGCGCTGTTCGCTGAAATCGTGGGAGAGGTGCGTGTTGTCGCGGGCGATCTGCTCGCGAAGCTCGCGCATGGCCTCCAGGGGCCATGCGCGGGCGACATCGGGATGGTGCTGTTGCAGCCACCGGTCCACGCAGTGCTCGGCCTCGATCAGGGCCGGCAGTACCGGCCACAGGGTGTCGTCGAGGTCGAGGGAGACGGCGCGGACGAGCACGACTTAGCGGGCGCCGACCTTCAGCACCTGGCCCGGATGGACATTGTTGTCCTTCAGGCCGTTCATGGCGCGGAGCTTGTCGACCTCGACGTCGTTCTTCTTGGCGATGGAGTACAGCGTGTCACCGGCCGACACCTTGTAGGTGCGCGAGGCGGCGGCCGACTTCTTCTCGGACTTCGCCTCTGCCTTCTCAGCCTTCTCCGCCTTGGCGGCAGCCTTGGCCTTGGGGGCCTCGGCTACCTTGGGCGTTTCGACGCGCGTCGACTTCTCGGTGGCGTCCACCGGGGCCGCCGGCTTGGCGACCGGCTTGCCCTTCACGGTGACGGCATCGGCCGTGACCTTGGCGAACTTGCCACCGACCTTCGCGTTGTCGGACACCGTGACCGCTTCCGAACGAACACCGGAGAAGCCCATGTGCGCCGAGGTGCTGACGCTGGCGGCGACATGCGCGAACTGCGACGGCTCGGCCGTGGTGGCGACGGAGGCCTTGGTCTCCTTCGCGACCTTGGCACCCTTGCCGGCCTTGCCGGTGACCTGCGCCTTGGCGACGGCGGTTTCCTTCGCGGCCTCGGCGGCCGGCGTAGCGGCGGCCACGGTCGGCGTGGTCATCGCCTGGCCCACGTTGGCACGGGTGCCCACGGTGGAAGCGATCTTGGCGCGACGAGCGGCATCGCCGGAGGCCAGCGACGCGCCATCGGCGTAGGGCACCAGGCTATGCGAGCGCAGCAGCGAGCTGCCGGCACCGGAGGTGACGAACGCGATGAAATCCTTGACGTCGGCCTCTTTGGGGCCGGTGCTGTTGGAGACCAGGTAGAGCTCGGTGTACAGCGGGTAGGCGCCGCTGCCGACCGTCGACATGGACGGCGCAACGCCGTCGATGGAGAGGATCTTCACCTTCTTGTTGGACGACGCACCCGCGAGGGTGGTGGCGCCCAGGCCCTGCTTGTCCAGCGTGACGCCTTCTTCCAGCTTGGCCACGTTGACGTACAGGCGCGGCGCGGCCACCGGCTGGTTGCCGCGGCCGAACAGCAGCTTGCGCAGGCTGTATTCCACGCCATCGCCCGGGCTGGCCACCGCATAGAGGTTGATCGGCTGGTCGTTGCCGCCGAGTTCCTTCCAGTTGGTGATCTTGCCCATGTAGATCTCATGCAACTGCATGAGCGTGATGTTGCTCACCGGGTTGGACGGGTAGGTGACCATGACCAGCGCGTCCCACGCCACCGGCGTGAAGGTCAGCGACTGCTCGGCGGCGCCCACGGCGGGACGGGCGGAGCCGGCGATGTCGGCCGAGCCCTTGGCCACGGCATCGATGCCCGAAGCGGTGTTGAAGGGCTGCAGCTCGATCTTGCCCTTGCCGGATTTCTCCCAGGCCTTGGCCACATCGTTGACCACGCCACGGGCGGTGGTGATGTCACCCCGCCAGATCAGTGTGGAGCCGGCGGCGAGAACGGTAGCGGAGGCACTGAGGCCGATCAGCGTGGCGGTGAACAGTCGCGCAAGACGAAGAGACATGGACGGCAAGAACCTCGGGACGGAAGCGGGGTTGGCAATGGGGCGCCATTGTGGGCCAAGGCGGGCGCGCGCGCACCATTGGCGTCGTTCAGCATCGTGCCCACCCCAACCGGAACGTAGCCTGTCGGGATGGGCCCGCCTTCGAAGGGGCTCAGAGCATCGCGTAATAGACGGCCTCGCCGCGCACCACGGTCAGCAGCAACTGCCGTCCAGCCAGGGCAGTGCCGACGGGCAGGCCCTTCACCGAGGCCACCTTGCGCTGGCCGATGCCGATCACGATGTCGCCGTCGCGCAGCCCCGCGCGGTCGGCCGCGGAGCCGCGCCTGATCCCGCTCAGGGCCACGCCGAACAGGCCGGCGGCGCGCTGCTCAGGGCTGAGGTCGCTCAGCACCACGCCCGCCAGTCGCCCGTCCACCTTGCCGCCGTCCAGCGTCGCCAGCCGCGGCGCCTCGATGGTGGCCTGCACATCGCGGGCCGCGCCCTCGCGCTTCACCGACAGCGTGACCTTCGCGCCCAGCGGCAGCAGGCCCTCGGCGTTGCGCACGTCCTGCGAGCTGCGGACGGCCTTGCCGTCCACGGCGGTCAGCACGTCGCCCGTCTGCAAGCCCGCACCCTCGGCGGGGGAGCCGGTGTCGACCCGGGTCACCACCGCGCCCGTGGTGTCCTTCAGGCCCAGCGCCTGGGCGATGCGCGGCGTGATGTCCTGCACCTCCACGCCCAGGTTGCCGCGGCGCACCTTGCCGTAGGCCAGCAGCTGCTTCATCACGCCGGTGGCGAGGTCGGTCGGGATGGCGAAGCCGATGCCGACGTTGCCGCCCGAGGGGGTGAAGATCATCGAGTTGATGCCGACCAGTTCGCCGCGCAGGTTGACCAGCGCGCCGCCGGAGTTGCCGGGGTTGATCGAGGCGTCGGTCTGGATGAAGTTCTGGAAGCCCTTGCCCAGGCCCGAACGACCCAGCGCGGAGACCATGCCCGAGGTGGCTGTCTGGCCCAGCCCGAACGGATCGCCCACGGCCACCACGAAGTCGCCCACGCGCAGTTGCGACGAATCCGCAATGGGCAGCGCCTGCAGTTTGTCCGCGGGAATCTGCAGCAGCGCCACGTCGGTGTCCGGATCGCTGCCGACCAGCTTCGCCTTCAGGTCGCGCCCATCCTGCAGGGTGACCGTGATGTCGTCCGCGCCGCCCACCACATGGTGGTTGGTCAGCACGTAGCCCTTGGCCGCATCCACCACCACGCCCGAGCCCAGGCTCTGCTCAACGCGCTCGCGCGGCGCGCCCTGATTGCCGAACAGCTGGCGAAACAGCGGATCGTCGAAGTAGGGATCGCGCGCCCGCACGCGTGTCTTGGTGGAAATGTTGACCACCGCCGGTGTGACCTTGGAAAGCATCGGTGCCAACGAGGGCAATGGCTCGCCGTTAACGGCGGGTGGCAGGGCGGCGAACGCGGGCGTGGCGAGGGCCATCGCCAGTGCGGCACCGAGGACCAGATTCGGCATCCGCCGGGGGATAGGAAACGGCATGGGTGTACTCCTTGGCTGTGTGCACCAGGCACATCGATCGCCGCCTTCGACCACAGTCGCGTCGCCGGGTTTCAAACGGTGAGATGCCTGTCTTCGACACTTTACATCGACCCACGGCGGGGGTAAGGTTCCCACCGGTCGTAACCACAACATCTTGTGTTCCGCTGTTCGCTATTTACCAAGCACTGGTGTTGCGGATCGTCAGGTACCAGCGACAAACCTTCGTCCGCCAAGGCATTTTTGCCGGCGGGCAGGGCGAGCGAGGATGGTCGGCAGCACTCGGGGGGAGGGCTGTCGATGCGTGGGGCCGACTCAGCCCAACCCACACGGCCTACAGAAGCCGAGACACGAGGACGACACATACATGAGCACTGCACGTGCGCAAGCCATGGGGCTTGAGACCGCGGCCATCCCGCTTCAGCCCGCCTCGTACGACATCTGGGACAAGAAATACCGCCTGAAGGCGAAGTCCGGCGTGCCCGTGGACGAATCCGTCGACGGCACCTACCAGCGCGTCGCCCGCGCCCTGTCCGAGGTGGAAGCCACCGACGAGCTGCGCGCGCACTGGTACGAGCGTTTCCTCTGGGCGCTGCGCCGCGGGGCGATCCCCGCCGGCCGCATCACGTCCAACGCCGGCGCGCTGGCGCACAAGCCGGCCACCTCCACGATCAACTGCACCGTGTCCGGCACCATCCTCGACTCGATGGACGACATCCTGGAGAAGGTGCACGAGGCCGGCCTGACGCTGAAGGCCGGTTGCGGCATCGGCTATGAATTCTCGACGCTGCGCCCTCGCGGTGCCTACGTCTCCGGCGCCGGCGCCCACACGTCGGGCCCGCTGTCGTTCATGGATATCTACGACAAGATGTGCTTCACCGTCTCGTCGGCCGGCGGTCGTCGCGGCGCGCAGATGGGCACCTTCGACATCAGCCATCCGGACGCGAAGGAGTTCATCCGCGCCAAGCGCGAGGACGGACGCCTGCGTCAGTTCAACCTGTCGCTGCTGATCACCGACGGCTTCATGGACGCGGTGGAGAACGACCAGGACTGGCCGACCGTCTTCCCGGTGCACGTGAAGGAAAAGCACGAGATCGACCTGGACGACGCGTCCAAGGTGGTCTGGCGCGAGTGGCCCACCAAGGAGAACTATGTCACCCGCGAGGATGGCCTGGTCGCCTGCAAGATCTACGGCCACATCCGCGCGCGGCACCTGTGGGACATGATCATGGTCTCGACGTACGACTACGCCGAGCCGGGTTTCATCCTGATCGACCGCGTCAACGAGATGAACAACAACTGGTGGTGCGAGCACATCCGCGCTACCAACCCCTGCGGCGAGCAGCCGCTGCCGCCCTACGGCTCGTGCCTGCTGGGCTCGGTCAACCTCACCACCTTCGTGCGCGACCCGTTCGGCCCCAAGGCCCGGTTCGATTGGGAGGAGTACCGCGAGGTGGTCCGCGTGTTCACCCGCATGCTCGACAACGTGGTGGAGATCAACGGCCTGCCGCTGGCGCAACAGCGTGAGGAGATCATCTCCAAGCGTCGCCACGGCATGGGCTTCCTCGGCCTGGGTTCCACGCTGACCATGCTGAAGATGCGCTACGGCACCGCCGACGCGGTGTCGTTCACCGACGAGGTGTCGCGCGAGATGGCCGTGGCCGGCTGGGAAGTGGGCCTGGAACTGGCGAAGGAAAAGGGCCCGGCCCCGATCCTGATGCGCGAGTACGCTGTGACCGCCGAGATGCTGCGCAAGCGTCCGGAGATGGTTGCCGACGGCTGGACCGTGGGCCAGTCGATCAAGGGCAGCGTGCTGCACGCCAAATACTCCCGCTACATGCAGCGCGTGGCCTCCGTGGCCCCGGAGCTGGTGGCCGCCCTGGCCGAGACCGGTGCGCGCTTCACCCACCACTCGTCCATCGCCCCCACCGGCACCATCAGCCTGAGCCTGGCCAACAATGCCTCCAACGGCATCGAGCCCAGCTTTGCGCACCACTACTCGCGCAACGTGATCCGCGAGGGCAAGAAGTCCAAGGAAAAGGTCGAGGTGTTCAGCTACGAGCTGCTCGCCTACCGCGCCCTCATCAACGGCGATGCCCTGCCGTTCTCCGACGACCCGAAGACCCGCCTGCCGGATTACTTCGTGTCGGCCGACGACATCAGTCCCAAGGAGCATGTCGATATCCAGGCGGCCTCGCAGAAGTGGATCGACTCCTCCATTTCCAAGACCGCCAACGTCCCCACGGATTATCCGTACGAGGACTTCAAGGACATCTATTTCTACGCCTATAAGCAGGGTTTGAAGGGGTGCACCACCTTCCGATTCAACCCCGCCGCATTCCAGGGCGTGCTGGTCAAGGAAGCGGACCTCGAGAACACCCTCTATCGCTTCGAATTGGAAGACGGTAGCGTTGTCGAACTGAAGGGTAACGACGAGGTTGAGTACGACGGTGAAATGCACACCGCCGCGAACCTTTTCGATGCCTTGAAGGAAGGCTATTACGGTAAGTTCTGACCCCGCGGAGAGGGAATACGTATGTCGAGTGAAAACCAGATCGTCGAGGGTGAATTGCCCTCGGACGACACCATCGATACCGACAGCACGCCGGCAGCGGAGACGGAAGTCGCCGCTGACGTTGCGCCTGCTGCACCGGCTGTCGCCAAGAAAGTCGTCAAGCGCAAGCCGGTCGCCAAGAAGGTGATCGACGTGACGGCGGCCACCCCGGCCAGCGACACGGCCGAGCACGACCACCACGCGTTCGACGAAGACGATGCGACCGATTCGGTCGATTCGGCGCCCGTCGTGGCCGCGAAGAAGCCGCGCAAGCCGGCGGTGCGCAAGCCGAAGGCTGCCGCTGTCGAAGCCCCGGTCGAGGCGGAAGCCCCGGTGAAGAAGGCGACGCGCAAGGCTCCGGCCAAGAAGGCTGTGGCCAAGAAAGCCGTGGCGAAGAAGGCTGCCGCCAAGAAGACTGCGGTCAAGAAGGCGCCGGCCAAGAAAGCCGCTGCCAAGAAGACCGCCGTGAAGAAGGCGACCGCCAAGAAGGCCGTGAAGAAGGCGGCGGTGAAGAAGGTTGCCGCCAAGAAGGCTGCCGTGAAGAAGGCTCCGGCCAAGAAGACGGCTGCCAAGAAGACGACCGCCCGCAAGGCGACCACCTCGGCCGGTCGCAAGACCGCGGCGAAGACCACGGGTCGTACGGCCAAGTCGTCGGCGTCGAAGAAGACGGGGCGTGTCGCCAAGTCGGCGGCCGCTTCGAAGAAGACCGGTCGCGTGGCCAAGTCGGCTGCGTCGAAGAAGACCACGGGTCGGGTGGCCAAGTCGGCCGCGTCGAAGAAGACCGGTCGCGTGACCAAGTCGGCGGCGTCGAAGACCACTGGTCGTTCGACCAAGACGGCGGCTGCCAAGAAGACGGGCCGTACGGCCAAGTCGGCTGCGGCAAAGAAGACGGGTCGCGTCGCCAAGTCGGCCGTCACCGGCCGCAAGACCGCCACCAAGTCGGCCGGTCGCGTCGCCAAGAAGGTCACCACCGGTCGCAAGACGACCGCGAAGAAGGCCAGCGCTCGCGTCGTCAAGGCTGACGCAGGCGCCCGCAAGGCGTTCAAGAAGGCAGCCGCAAGCGTCGCTCGCAGGAGCGGTGCCCGTCCGGCCACGAAGAAGACGGCTCCCAAGGCCGCCGGCAAGACGACCGCCCGCAAGGCGGTTGGCAAGAAAGCGGCTAGCGCCGTGAAGAGGTCCACTGCCAGCAAGACCGGCCGTACGTCGGCGCGCAAGTCCGCCGTCCGTGGTCGTCGCAAGTAAGTAGTACCCATCCGGCCCGGCATCCATGCCGGGCCGGATAACCTGACAGAGAAGAGATCATGGCGTTCAAGATCGACAAGAAGATCACGGGCTACAACGTCGTCAAGCCCGAGGACAAGGCCACCCCGGCCCCCGCCGCCGCGCCCGTGAAAGAGGCTGCGCCGGTTGCCGAAGTGATCCAGATGCACGAGAGCCTGGAGCGTCCGGAAACCCTGGTCGGCAACACGTACAAGATCAAGTCGCCGCTCTTCGAGCACGCGCTGTACGTGACCGTCAACGACATCGTCCTGAACGCCGGTACCCCGCACGAACAGCGTCGCCCCTTCGAGCTATTCATCAACTCGAAGAACATGGACCACTTCCAGTGGATCGTGGCGCTGACCCGAATCCTGTCCGCCGTCTTCCGCAAGGGTGGCGACGTGACGTTCATCGTCGAAGAGCTCAAGGCTGTCTTCGACCCGCGCGGCGGCTACTTCAAGGCCGGCGGCGTCTACATGCCCAGCATCGTGGCCGAGATCGGCGGCGTGGTGGAGCAGCACATGAAGTCGATCGGCCTGATCCACGACCCGGAAATGAGCGATGCGACCCGCCAGCTGATCGCAGAGAAGCGCGCCGCTTACGAGAAGGCCAACGCGCCCAAGCCCGTCGCCGCCGTCACCCCGGCCGTGGTGGGATCCGGCGATGTCGGGGATAACCAGGATGCGGCTGCGCATACCAATGCCTCGGGCTTCCCGGCTGGCGCGACGCTTTGTGCCAAGTGCAATACGCAGGCGTTGGTGCTGATGGATGGGTGCCAGACTTGTTTGAATTGTGGGTATTCGAAGTGCGGGTGAGGTTCTAGCCCCGGTGTTAGAAAGGCGGCCGCGGCCGCCTTTTTTATTCCCGGACAGCGGACCGACACCGGCCGCACTTAGTGAGCGTGCCGCCTGCGCAACGAATGCGCTGGAGGTTGGGGGAATGTGTTAATCGCAGGAATTGATATCTGCGAGACCTAACTTGCGTTTGCAGGCGGCAGGACCGAAGTCATACAAGCGTTTCTAGGAGCACTGCCATGGCTGACATCATGACGTCTAAGGAGCGAAGTGAGCGGATGTCCAGGATCCGCGGAAAGGATACTAAACCGGAGATGCAGGTTCGTCAGTTCCTCCACGGCCGCGGCTTCCGGTATCGCCTCCACGTAAAGGACATGCCTGGTCGTCCGGACATGGTCCTGCCAAAATATGGTGCCGTCGTTCTAGTGGATGGCTGCTTTTGGCACGGACATGTATGTCAAGGCGGTCGCATTCCGGGTAATAATTCAGTGTTTTGGCAAGCAAAGATTGCCGCCAATCAAGCGCGTGACCTGCGTAACCAAAAAGCCCTGGCAAGCGCTGGCTGGAAGGTCATTCGGGTGTGGGAGTGCCAGCTGTCAACAAAAAAAATGCGCGAAAAGACACTCACTCGACTGGCAGCCAGGCTCGAAGCCTTGCAACCAAGTCAAGGGACGTAACGTAACTGGGAAAAGCTTCCTTGAAGAACAAAATGTTGAGCGTAGTTGACTTATTTGCTGGATGCGGGGGGTTTGGCCTCGGTCTAGAGCAGGCGGGGTTTACTCCGATCTACGTGAATGAGATAAATAACGACGCACGTGGCACGTACATCTCAAACCGAATGGCTAAACACGAGTGGTTCGGGTGGGATCTCGACAAAGAGACCTGGCTGAACGCTTTCAGTTCGTCCGACGCGCGGCGCATCACACGGAAGGACTACCTGAACAAGCTGCAAGATAATTTCCGCGCGGAGTTTGGTATCCATCACGGCGATATCGATCTCGTTGTGGGAGGCCCTCCATGCCAGGGTTTCTCGGGAATCGGCCATAGGCGCTCTTATGCAGTCGAAAAAGAGGCTATGCCCTCGAATCATCTTTATAAGGACATGGCCCGCATCGTTGACGGACTCAGGCCGAAAGCATTCGTGTTCGAGAATGTGCGTGGCTTGCTAACCGGGCGATGGACCGCTGAAGGTGACAGTGGCGAAATTTGGGCAGATGTGAAGAAGGCATTTGCAAGCATTGGCGAGTACGAGCTTGCGGCCGAAGTCGTCTTCGCGAAGAACTATGGCGTGGCGCAAAATAGGCCGCGCGTGATGTTAGTGGGAATCCGCAGGGACATCGCTGGCGACATTACTCGCAAGGACGGTATAGAAGCGATCGACGGGACCGCAATCACTCGCGGCTTTATACCCAAGCCTGTCCCTGGCTCTGCGCCGAGCATCGTCGACCTTCTGGGGGACCTCGTCGACCCGAACCATGAGAACGGAGGGGCGACGAGCGAATATCCTTCAAGGGTGCTTTGCGAAGTCCAGCGTCAATTCCGGACATCTTCCGATGGGCTGAAGGTGGCCAGCAAGGGCGACGCCGTTACGGAGCACGAGTACAGCGAGCATCGCCCAGACGTACGCAAGAAGTTTCACGCAATGATCCACGGCAAGTATTTCGAGGCCACGAGAAAGTTCGGCCAGCGGGTACTTCCTCGGGAATGGGGCGAAAAGGGACCGTCGATAACGGCCACATCAATGCCCGATGACTATGTTCATTTTGAACAACCAAGAACGTTGACCGTGCGGGAATGGGCGCGGCTGCAAGGATTTCCCGACTGGTACCAGTTCAAGGGTAAGCGCACCACCGGCGGAATTCGTCGCGCAGGAAATCCTGTTGAAGGCAATCACGTTCGCGAGCTTCCGAAATACACCCAGATCGGCAATGCAGTTCCGGTGCCGATGGCTCAAGCGATCGGCAAGCACTTAGCCAGAATCATTCGTAACCAGACCGTAGGTTTAAAGGGGCGCAAGTCATAGTCTCTATGATGCGCCGAGGCACCGTCCCGTTCCAAGACAGCGCATCATTATAGATACCTGCTCAGGTCGGCATCGGCATCGTTCAGCGAAGAAACGATGCCGATGCTTGTGCCGTGAATAAAATTATTGCCACTCGTCCCGTCTATAGAAAGGCGCGCCTTTTACAAATTCGCCTGCGACGTCGTGCGTCTTGTAGAGACACTCGTGCAACTGTAGGCTCTTGATGCGCTCTGCGACTTGCTGCAACGCGGCCGGGTCGTTCAAGCCAAGAGGTCCAAGGTCCTTTGCCGATACGTTGGGAACCTTGTGCAAGAACCAGCTGAGTAACATCTCCCGATAGTCCGTTCCACCTGCCTTGAAGTGACTCAGGTACTGGGAGGCGAGGATCACGCCTACTCCGAACTCGCGTCCTTGAAGCAAAACTTTTCGGAGTACGTCGAACTCGTACTGCATTATGTTATCAGCTTCGTCCACCAGTAGCATCGAGTCGACGACTCGCATGGTCCCGTTCGTGCCGAGAAACGGGCGCTTCGGCGTCTTCAACATGCGCTCATAGAAAACATTGAGCATGATGGCAACCAGCATGTTCTTCGTACGATCGTCCTGGCCGAGGTCATTCAAGGCAATGACCACTACGCCCTTGAGGAATTCGGCGGGCCCGACGATTGATGACCGGTCATCTGCGAACAGCTCCATGTCGACTATGTCACCAAGGATGCCTGAAAGAGAATCGGCGCTACCCTTGAGTGCTGCTACGTAATTGCGATGCACGTCGTGGATCGTTGGATAGATTCCGTCGCCGTACGCCGCATACGCGTCCTTGATCGCAGTTTTTAGCCTGTCGCGTTGCACAGGCCCAATGCCCGGATAAATCTTATCCAGGACGTCGGCGAAGAAGCGGTACCGTTCGAGCCACGGGCTGATCGCTTGGGACGATGCCGATAGGTCGAAGAGATTAAGCGGTAAATGCTGCGGCCTAATAACCCGGGCACCCGTTGCATTTACAAAGTCACCGATCGAGTAATCCTTCTTATAGTCAAAGATTAGAACGTTGGGCTCAACTCCCCGATTCCCGCCCGAACCGCTCGCTATCTGATAGACGAGTGACTTCAGTAACTGTGTCTTTCCGGTACCCAGATCGCCAACGACGCCCATGTTCAATTGGTTGAGCGCGGTGTCTCCAAGATTGAGATGTAGAACGCGTGTCTGGAATCCATCGAGAGTCTCGCCAATTCTAAGGTCCAATCCGGTCTGATCGAGTCCGTCGGACGTTTCGGCTAAGGCAGGTGGTGCCTGCGCAGGCTCCGTCTGGCGGGGGGCAACCAGCTGCGATCGCAGCGTATCGTCACTCGCTTGGACCTCACTCGCCTTTGCGTTGTTATCTGGAAACTCGGCTTGCACTTCGAGCGTCGGCGCGCCCCATTCGACCGATCGTCGCGGCTGCGTGACACCGGCTGCTCTATTTTCGAGAATTAGTGTAGGTGCCGATGAGGTGGATTCAGACGGCAAAAGCCCCCAAGTGGATACACTGGCGTGCATCGATAGATAGAGATCCTCGCTGTGACCTCGTGCTATTAGGCTTGCATCTGCCTGAGAAAGCTCAATCGTTTCATTGAAGCCATCTCCGTCCGTGTCTCTCGGACCGCTGGCAGCAGAGCCATCAATGACGATGAGCCTGCCGTGCGCATCGACTTCGATCGCCAGTTCCGACGACAGTATTGCTTCCATTGCCTTCGCGTGAAGCACGGACCACTCGCCTGCGCGTCCACTCTCTGCCAACTGTTGGCTATAGACGCGAAAGCCATATCCCACCATGGAAGCGATCAGGTTCTGATACGCCAGGCGCCAGAGAACCATTTCCTGCTCTTCCGAATAGGTAGCTTGAAGCGCTGCCAACAGAGTGGACAACGACTTTGCCTGTTCCAGCGCGTCCTGGCGTAGCGCATTTGACATGACTCCGTGACCAGTCCGATTCTTGACCTCAATAGGCGTCAATTTGCACCGGACGACAGAATCGCTGATCGAGAGGGCGACCACGATGAGGTCTGGTCGATGCATGGTCGGTTTCTTGATCGCCTTGCCGAGATCGTCCAGATATCGCTGAAACGGATCCACGGGGATCACTAGCGTGATCAGATGCTCCCCGTTCTTTTCCGTCCAAGGACTGAGGAGGCCGCTTTCGGCGCCGGACGTGCGAAAGCTATCCTGGAGCATACGTGTAGCAACGAAAAGACCTAGGTCACCGGTCGCGCCTGAATTGCCCGCAGAGAGCCCTCTGACTGTTGGGATTCCTCGACGCGCCACCTCTTGCACGATCGCCGAAAGATGCTCGCGTGAGAGATCGCCGCAATCCGGCAGGCGCTTGAGAACGGTCCGCATCGTCTCGATGTCGATCTCGTCGATACTGGAGAGAAGATAGTAGCCGTTACTGTCTCCGGTTCTGCCTGAGTACGACGGAAGTTCGTAGTCCCATAGATACGTCCCCTCCAGCCAGTTGCCAAGAAAGCACGCTGGGTCGACGGCCGAGGACGAGACCGCCACAAACTCGGCCTTCTCCAGGGACCTCTTGACGGCAGCAATGCTGGGTGCGAAGACGTAGCCAACGGGACCATCGCCATAGCCTTCCAGCCTCGAAATCGCTTTCGCCGTGTTGTCCGCAATGCCATCACCCGATATCCGTGCTGGTGCGGACACGCGGGATTCGCATAGGAACTGGCCTCCGCCAGTCCTCTGTTGTTCTCGGATCCTCATCCGCACTAGGCCGCCAATCCCTAGAGGGGAGGAGAGCTTTGTCGGCAAGGCAGCAGCGTTTGACGTTTCCAATTGCGCGATGATTGCCAGATCGTGGTGTCCGATCGTATCCGGTGCGGAATACCATTGCACAGCGTTGGACGTGTCTTCCGCCAGATTCGAAATCTCCGCATCGTCGGGACGGACGCCATCACCGCGCTCGTCGAATACATGAATCTCGCTCGCACCAATTCCTAGCGTCTTTGTATTGCCGTTCTCATCCCCGGAAAAATTCTTTCTACCCCAAGAAAGCATTCCATCGTTGCAAGCATTGTTCTGTCCCGCGGCGCTCGATACGAGGACGCCGATCACGGGTTTAGCGACCAGCATCTCACACACATCGTCCATCGCGCGGTGGACTTGCGAGACGCTGAATCCGCTCGAAATTCCACCCACAAGGAGGCCCATCTCACGATCGAGGGGTGCCGAAGCACTCAGTCCTGCAAGGCGGTCCAGTCGGTTGGTATTCCAGAGGATGCCCCAGTAATCAGAATTGCATTCGACTGAAAAATACGCCACATCGCTGGTGCCGCCGGTGGCGTCGCGAAGCGGCAACACGATGGTGTCAGGTACACAGTCAGGATCAAGTATGCTTGCGGCCGGGCAAGGTAGCTTCCTCGACGCAAGATACATTGCCCGTTGCGCCAAGCAGTGCCAGGCGAAACGGATTGGATGAAACGGGGAAACGATGATTGCGTTCGGGACTTGCTCAAGCGTAACTCCGTCGTTCTCCAGCCCCATTACCAATCCGATGTCGCACCAGCAAGCCTCGCTGGGCGACGAAGAAAGCCAATCAAGGTAGGACCGGATATACGCGTCAACTGAAGCCTCGAATTCGCGATCGGTCGCTAGCAATTCACCCAAATTGGTCGACTCGACCAAGTCATTGCCTTCAGCCCCTCGCACCTTGCGCGCGAGCTCGACCCTTGCCATGGTAAACGTTTCTGGCGGGCGCATCTCGGAAGGCTGTGGGCGGGGGTCGTTCAAGAACCTACCGGCTGAAAAGATTGTGTCTTCGGCCGAAGACCACTCGCGACGCCGCCAGTCAGCCGCGTAGTCTGGTGCAAGAACGAATGGGTAGTACGAGCGGGCAGCGCATGATTCTTCGATGAGCCAGCCTTGTAGCTGAGCGCATCGAGCCTGATTATCGGCGTGCACCGTGCGTGGCACACGTCCGTTGTCACGTCGAGCGTTCCGTGCAAGATGGAATTCGAAGTAGCTCTTGCATGCTTCGCCAGCCGCTTCCTCGGCCAATAAATGGATTTGAAACTTCTCGGATGCTTTCGACTCGGGACGTTTTACATCGAACTGGTAGGCGCGCTCACCACCAGCTTCGACTTCCAGCCCGTACTCACATTCAGCGACTTGGCCAATGCGTGTGGGCCCGGTAGCCTCGGGATCAACGCCGTCGTCTTCGCTTATAACGAGCGCGCATTGCGACAATATTTCGACGCCTGGCCTCACGTAAATGTCAAGGTAATGACGACCTACGCCGGACATCTCTAGTGTCGTCTCAATCGGCTTTCCTGGGGCAGCCTTGGGAATTTTTACCTTGTTGGCGGAACGCGAGAAAACGACAAGCCCAGGTTCCCAAGTTGCGAGGGAGATAAGCTTTGTCGTTGCCTTTCCTGCGTCGATGCTCACCGCCTCGACCGTGTACTTAATCGGCGTTCTGTGCATCGGGATCGCTTCGTCATCGAATTCGATGAACCGATCGCCTGAGAGAACCCATTCTCGCCGGTTAGCCGCTCCGCCAGGTGCGTCGCGCGTGACGCGAACTGTTATTTCCTCGTTCTCTTCCGTGGCTCTTATCTCAATGCGCAGTCGTGCGATATCGCGTACGACGGGCACCGCGCTCTTGCCCTGAACCGCAAGAGGATTGATGCATGATAGGGCGATCTCCGCATTTCGCGCCTCCTCTTCTAACAGGTTTTCCCACCGATCGAGCGTCAGGCCGCTCCACCAAGCTGGCGGCGGGCTAATATCGTCGGGCGCGTAAAAGTACGGCATGGACCTCTTTAGCGCCGTGACGATTTCGCACTTTCGCCGGATATGCGCGAGAAATGCGTCCAGAAGATCTTTCTCCGTCGGGTTTGCTGCACGCTCTTTAAGCTGCTCTATCCCGATTCCCAAGTTGGCGCTTTCAAATTTCTCCACCAGAGCGTCAAGAATGGATGCTTTTCTTTCGGCGTCTAGTCGCTGGTCTTCGGATGGCGGAAAGCCCGCAGCCAAACTTACGCGGTCGTTCAGCGTCATTCCGCCGTCACGCAGTTCCCAAAGCCGTCTTATGACTTCCCAGGCCCCGATCCTGCTCACGTCATGCTGGTCTGCAGCGTCTGCGGCCACGACTGCTTTGAGAACTAGGCTGCGCGCTTCATCAAGCTGGGCTGCATCACCATCGCCGATACCACCATCAACCATTTCCTGTACAAAAGAGGAGTTCCACCAGGTTGTTATCGAGGATCCTCCCTCATTCGCGGCGGACGGGACGCCAAATGCCTTCCGAGTAGATTCGTGCGTGTCACTCGCCTGTCCGCCCGGTGAAACGAGCGTTAGAAAAATGCCGCAGTTCGGATCATTTCGAATTGACGCGAGGCCATGGAACGAGCTTAGGCCCGACTGATGTACGCCTGCGTGTAACGAGCCGGGCGGAACTTCGTCCACTTGAAGTACCACTGGATACTTAATCTCGTCTCCATCGGCGGAAAATGCGACGGCTAGTCGACCGTCACCGGCTAATTGCTGGAACACCTCCACGAGAAGCGGGTAGGGGGGTGCACAAAACACCGCACGACATTCCCGGCTCCCGCTTGGTAGCGAGACGATCTCGGCTGCCATTCGGCCATTTACCCATGCAGCCATTGCATTAGCGAGCTTGCTCACGTGATCACCACATTCAGATTGCAAAAGGAGGAACGAGCAGCATGCCGCTTTCCGCATCGGGACTATCGAGGACGAGGCCGAGCATGCGTAGCTGGCGACCAAGATCGCTGTCGTTCAGACCATGAAGGTCAAATTCGATTCCGTACGATGCAAGGTGAGCAGCCAGCCTCTGAACCGATCGCGGTCCATTTACTTCATGTAGGCAGCAGTGAGCCATGGCGAGGACGGAAGCGGGGCCAAGGGCAAGAATCCACGGCGCGCTGCGAGAGCTTCCGCGTTTTTTCAAGAAGTAGCCCTGATCGTATCCGCGGAGCGTCTCATCCATTGTCTGACGTTGTCCGAGGGTGTACTGCGCGAACTCCATCAGATTCGCGCCGACGCCTTTTCTGCAGGTAATCGTACGAACTTCGCGATCGTGCACTTTGTGGTACGCCGCGATCAACCCAGAACCGGATAGTCGCGCGGCGTTCTGCAACACAGATGATAGGAGAGCACGAACCCCCTCTATCGACTCGATCTTCCCGACCTTGATACCCATGTCGGCAAGTGACCAAAGCGTCATGTTTATACCCAGACGGGCCGCCAGATACTTAGAGGAGTAATCTCTTAGCATCGGTATGGCAGGATGCCCGAATGAGAGCATCCGCTTCTTTACCGTGAACACCTGTTCGATCACTTCGTGTTGCGAGACTGCCACGTTAGAGAGGCTGCCTTCGACGACCGCCCGGATGATCTTCCAAATCCTATCGTTCACATCGCAGAGCCAGAGCATGTGGCTTACCGAGCCTATCCGGAGGACAGACTCCAATAAACTAATCCACTGACGCCGCGTCATTGCGGACTTTGCGCTAATAATTCCGTCTAGGTCCGCGACAAACTGCTTCGCAGGATAGTTGAAGCTCGATCGATCAGCGGGGGGGAATGCACCGAGGTGCGGTAGGTTTGTGGCGCTCCAGCTGATGTCGCCGTTGCGCCGACCCTTGAACTCTTCCTCGAGCCAGCAGGCCCAAACGTCATCGTTCTCGCCGACGCTAAGCGCGTCGTGCAGGCGCCGCCATACATCCGTTGCCGCGTCGTCAGATGGCGCGCCCATTTGAATCATTCGTTTGACAAGCTGGCCAGGATTCCACGGGCTTCCCGCAAGTCTGGCAGCTCCGGAGTAGAGCGCGACGTCGGGAACGACTGGCGACAGTGACATGAAGCGCTTCGAAGATTGCTGCGCGACTTTCGGGCTCTGAACTAATCTATCGAGGACGGTACGCCATGTGTCGGGTTGTATTGAACCGTCGTTTGTCGCCTTCTTGCGTGCCTTGTCGGCAGCCTTGCCAAGCTCGTCTCCCTGACTCTTGACCCTGTTCTCGGCGATCCCGGCGAAACCGGAGGCGCGGTATAAGGAAGAGAGAAGTACCTCGCCGGTCGAGAACTCAGGGGCCGGGCGAATGTTGAAAACGGAATCCTCGAACGCCTCATGCGACTTTTTCCACGGGCTTGCCAAAAAATCGTCAATAAGCATCAAGCTTTCTCCACCTGCACCAGGAACCTGCCGAAGTTTCTGACGATTACATCGTCCCTAATGCCCAGGCGGATCTCGCTCTCGTCGAGTGCCTGCTCGTCTCGCACCACCGAGCCGGCCAGCTTTGCCCTAGTTGTATCAAGCAGGGCGACCACGGAGCGGGGGAGCGAGGCGGGTACCATCCCCCTCCGGAGCGACTTCGTCGCTTTGAAGAGTTCGTAGGTCAAGGCGACCGACTGGTTCGCGCCGCCGGAGCCGACGCTCAGGAATCTAACTGGTGACCGGGGCCTCTTTCCTTCGGACGGCGCGGGCATTGCGCGAACCTTCTGAATGTCTGTTATCAGCATCACGCGCCGCTCGGGTGGCGGAAGCGGCTCACCGAAAGTCGTGTTCAGACTTACAAGAAAACGCCGGTTCTTGTTAAGGAGCCCTTCCACTTGTTTTGCTGCGACTTGCAGGGCCGCGATGCCGCCTTTGAGGATTTGATTGAACTCATCCAGTGCATCCGAGTCTTTGGTGACGCCCGACCGTACTCCTATTGAACGGCGAGCGATTCTGCAAGCTATGAGCCTGATAAAGGCTTGTACACGTTCCGCCACGGCTGGCTTCCGGCGGCGAACTGACTCATCCGACAGGAGTTCATCTGCTTCTTCAAGAGCTTTCAGCAGATCAAGCTCGATTATCGATAAGCACTGATACTTAATGAGGTAGGTCCTTGCCTCCTTGACGGAGAGGCTGAAGCGCCTATCCAGCTCTTCAAACTTGATGGTGGTGCTAGCGCTGACCGCTACATCGAGCGTTGGGCTCGCGAACGCAGGATCGAGATAGCCGCTCATGCCCGCCAACTGAGACCGCAGGGTATTCGTTGACTCTTTACGCTTGTCTAGGGCGAGAAATTGTTGAAGGCCCGCAAGCGTCGGTTGTGAATCAAGCTTCAGTTCTTTCAGGTCAGCCTTCAGTGCGGATGACTTCTCGACTGGCCACGCGTTGAACATCGCATGTTGATATTGAGCCGTGACGAGCCTGAACATTCCCCTGGTGCGCTTGATGGCAGCCTTAGCGGGGTCGCGGTCCTTCGGGTTCAGTTGAGCCGAAGCCCAGTTGCAAGGCTGATAGCCCGTCGACGAGTTTGTCTCAGTGGTGCCCGCGAGAAGGAAGGCCGCTAGCGAAAATAAGTCACGGAAGTTCCAACGCTTACCGCTAGCCAATTCGAACCAACGTAACGTCTGAATGTACGACGACCGCTGGGTTTCCAGCGATAGCAATTTGCGATTAGTGCAGAAAGGACAGCGTTCACCCGCGGCGCACGACCCAAAGCTTGGCCAGTCACTCTCGGTGGTTGCGGCCGAAAGTATCTGGCGTGCAGCGGAGGGAGAGCCGTCGACTTCGTCCACCAAAGATTCCATATCCATGGGCCAAATTGCAAACTGCGGAAACGAATCAAGAGGCCAGCAGTCGAGGCTTCTGGCATTTAGCGAGGTCGACTGCACTACTTGCTTGATCAATCGGGCAACTTCGTCATCCCCGCGCTCTGTTGCAAGGATGAGTGCATCGTCGAGTACGCCACGGTTAACGCATGCCATGTAAACGTGGCCTTCTGGTCCTTGTAGTAGCCGCTCGATATCCCGGCAAAGGTGATCTGCCGGGGTGGCGACGTCATCAAGGTCGCCCTCTGACCCGTCTTGAACAATTGCAATCTCGGAAATGCGGCTGAGCTCGGGAAAGGTCGTAACTCTGCTACGGACGAGCCGTCCCGGCGGCCCAGCTTCCCCCGAGTACCGAGCGGCAAACTCCGCCTCGAGCGAACCGCCGAGCTGCATCGAGTTATCGAGCTCTCGTATCGTGTACTCGATTGCTTCTGTCTTGCCATTACCCGGCCCGCCAATCAAAAAGATGGCTCTGGGCGTATCCTGCGCACCATCAGCAATTTCTCGCGTCCAGCCGAGCAGCCTCTCTAGCAGGCGCGTGTTGATCACGCTTCCTGATGGACGTCCGCTGCCCTTATAGAAGAGCTTCTTTACTCCGCCCGACTTGTCTCCTGACCAGTCGAGCAATCCCTCAGGATACTTATTCATCGCTCCCCCCCTCGCCCGCGGAATATGTGTAAGTCCGTTACTTTCGAAGAAATTTTTTGGTGCCGTGATCGATTTCGACTTTGCTGTCGAGAGAAAAAGTATTCATGAGGTGTGATGAGTGCGATGCATGCGTGAGGCGCAGAAGATTGGGATCGCCTTCTCTTCAGTTCAGCCGCAAGTGAGGGCTCCGTCGGTCGCTGCACCACCGGATTCGACGACCGGCGTCCGCTCCACGGCCCTCACGGCGCTGCCCCGAACATCGATCGTCCGTCTGGTCGCGCGCCACAGATCGCGGCAGTCTGATACCCAGATCGGCAGAGATCCTTTTGGCGACACTTCTTGCAATTTGTTCGCGCTGCTCCACACCACCAGACACTCCCTTCTGTTGAGAAGTATCGCAACATTTAAAGGCGTAGCAATAGTCTGGCGACGTTCTTCGGCCGACATTCTCAAATAATGATCTAGATCAGACCTCTAGTCGTACTCACGGAAGCCTTAGCACGTCCCCGTTTGATGTGGCGAGACGTGAGTTGAGCACGCCGGAACGTCACATCTTTGCTTGAGCTGAAGCGCGTGGGTTTCCGCCGCCGCGTCGACATTTCGACGCTCCAGTATTGCTGCGCAGGTGAAAATTCCTTTGTTTTCGCCGGCTCGACCTCCCACCAGGAGGGACACAGAAAAGCCCCTAGCTGCGACGCCTTAAATGCCTAAAAAAGTTCTACGTAAATTTGGCATGAATTCCAAAAACGGAAGCCTCTGACGACTTGATGCCGCATCTGAAGGACCGTCGTGTTTCGGCGACGGGGTTTACCGACGCTGTGGTGCGCTGAGCTTTATGTCACCGACGCCTTCGAGTAACGAGGAGGTTGTCGCCCGCTAGAGGCGGGGCGGTAGCCGCGATGAATTACTGCACTCGGTTGCGTTGCCCGTTTTGAAACTTGGCCGGCGATCTCGCGCGCGCGGGCGCGGTGCGTTGCCATGCTAGCGACGTCCCCCCAGATTTGAGTAGTGCGCCGGTTTCGAGTTCAATTGCCCAGGAGAAGGAGATTGGACGTGAAGAAGCGCTTTTCCGAAGAACAGATCATTGGGTTCCCGCGTGAGGTCTAGGCCGGCATGCCGGTAAAGGATCTCTGCCGCAAGCACGGCTTCAGCGAGGCCTCGTATTACCTGTGGCGGAGCAAGTTCGGCGGCGTGAGCGTGCCCGAGGCCAAGCGCCTGAAGGACCTGGAGGCCGAGAACGGCCGCCTGAAGAAGTTGCTGGCCGAACAGCTGCTGGAAAACGAGGTGATCAAGGACGCCTTGCGAAAAAAATGGTGAGCGCACCGGACCGGCGCAAGCTGGTTATCTAGTTAGTCGAAAGCTGAGCGAGCGCCGCTCCCTGGCCATCGTCGATATGAGCGCAAGAACAGTCAATCAAACCGTTGCGCCGACCGGTTGAGATCACCCACTCATAGTAAAGTGCGGCGAGTCGTCCCCTATACATTGGAGAGGACCAAGCTTCTTGGTCGTCGGATACCAAATGGATGCTGTGGAGCCGCGTTGCGCGTAATAGACAAACGCCTTTGTATACTGTGAAGACTGCCCGCCGAAAACGTTCTTGAAGCGAATTCGCATCAATACCGGCACCTGCAGGAGGTTTGCGAATTCTGCTTTACCCGTTCCACGGCTTTCAGGATGGAAGAAGAGCGAGTAGCTTTCGCGTTCCAGCATATCAGTGCGCGCTTTTTGCTCGTCAGGATCCGTACCAATGCCAATCGAGGCATCATAGGCACAGTAGTCTCGGGGAACTTGCGGCAGAATCATCGAAGCAAGATCTTCTATCGAGACAATGGGTAGCGTAATAGTAGATTTAGCATCGATCGAGAAGCTGTTAGCGTCCAGTTGCCGAAATATGCGGCTTCTGTGGATAGCGTATGGCTTCATATTGGTGAAGGCCTCCGCCGATTCTTGTCGAAGAACATCTATCTTGGTCGATAGCGCAGGGAGGTCGGAATCGTTCGTGAATTCAAGAGATAGGAACGGCGCCGAGTTATCCTCCACCCAAGTTGTGAATAGCGCGCCAGTGATCTTTACCCTTGTTGGGTGTGTGGCGATAAGGTAACTGTCCTGTACCGACGATCCACCATATGAGCAGCTAATCACAATGCTTGAATTAGCGTTCTGAGTACCTACACTGGGACTACAGCTGCCAGCTGTGGTCTGGCCTTGCATGGCATGAACATCAGCGATGAAGAGCGACAAAACTGCCGCGAAGATTACGCGCGATATTTTAGTTGCCATGATCATTGATAACCATGGAGCCATTAAGTGTCTCGACGTTAGGGCTGTTCTTTCCATAACTCGTCTGCATCGACTGTGGAGGCTTTGGAATCATTCTCTCCACCAGAAGATCGAAGACATGCAACTTGCATCCATCAGCTTGTTTGGTTGCAGCCAAAACCTCATTTGCTAACACGCCCTCATGCGATTCCGCTTGATAAGCCCCGGTAGTGTTGACGCCAAGTTTCACCAATCTCTTGAGTAGCTTATCCAATTCGGCCTGTACAGTGGCCGAGGCATTGACCCTCCAACTCGTACCACCCGTAGCGGCTCTCGTGCATAGCTGGTCGGCTGTCCAGGTGATGTCCTGTAGGCTTTTTGCTCGAGCATTCTCCGGGACGGTCTGGCCTGCGGAAATGAACGGGATGAAGTAGAGGGTCATGCAGATCGCATAGGTGAAGCGTGGCATATACGTCTTCCTTCTGTAAAATAATGCCTATACCTCCAGGCGTTAACTTGATCGGCATGGCATGTTATTCCTTAATAGCCTTATGCGACTCGGTGCCGAATTTGCCTGATAGGACTGCGATCGAAAAGCACTATATTGTTTCTTGTGGCGTCCTACAGGTAAGGAGCATAGGTCTCCCAGTCCGCTACACGTCCAAACGGACATCAAAAACTGGCTGCGCTAATTTAGGAGCGACCGAATAAGTAACGGGCGACCGGCGTCTACGTGGAAGACAGTTACTGCAACCCTTTGTTCAAGGTTAGATCCCTAACGAAACCGGCCTTCGAAGTGCGAGCCCGGAATTTATTGAGACGCGCGATCGATTTCAAAGCGTCCCAAGGAACGCCTTCAGGTCCCCACGCTCCTGTGCAGTCAATCCAATCGGATAACCGGTATCAAGGCCCCGATAGTAGACCTCTCTGTCCACGGCATCGTCCAGCGTTCTAACGCTTCCATCGTGCATATATGGTGCCGTGAGTCGCACTTCACGAAGCGATGGCGTGGCGAACGTTTCGAGGTCCGCCACTTTATGGCTCACCATGAAGTGCCCAAGTTGGGCCTCGTTCGTGTGGGTCGCAACGCGATCACCTAATGAGGTTCCAGAAAGGTTCCGTTCTAACACGCCCTGCGTGAGAGAGGGCAGGGCGTTGGCGATATCGTCCATGCTCACGCCCGATCGATGAAACAGATCGTCGGTCAGTCGTGCGTCTGAAAGCTTGTGGCAGGCGCCACACTGGCCCTTGCCAGCGAAGAGTTGCATGCCGAGTTTCTCTCGCTCATCAATGGCGGTGTCATCTCCGCGCGTGAATCGCTCAAATCGGGTGGGCGCCAACGGCAATCCGCGCAGGTAAGACGCTAAAGCGGCGGAAATCTTTCGGTCCACTTGCTCCGCTGGCTCGTTAGATGCGATCCAGCCCGAGTAGTCATTGAGGGATGTGACTTTCGACGCCACGGCGGTGCGATCATGCAAACCCATTTCGACTGGATTACTGAAAGGATCCATCACTGCGTCCTCGAGCTTGTCGCGCCGTCCGTCCCAGAAAAAGGTCGTCCGCCCAGATGCGAGGGTCGCCGTGAGCGACGGCGTATTGCGTGTGCCAGCAAGGCCGTGGTGTCCGATGGCGACCGGGTTTGCGTCACTAAATGCTGAGCCTGGGATATGGCACGTGCTACAGCTGGTCTTACCGTCAGCACTCAATCTTGGGTCGAGAAAGATCTTATGCCCAAGCGCAACTGTCCTATCAGGCATCGCGCTTGACGTGCCCGTGCCCCATACAAGCGCGAGCCCACCCGCCCCGGCAAGGGCAAGGGCGAGTGCAATGCAGGTGGCAAACGGACCGGGCCTCACGGGATGTCTACCGAAGCGCGATAGTTACATCGACACGACGCGGGCTCGGGCGCCTGTGGGTGCAAGTGCCTTGGATAAGCTGTCCTTCTGCGCGGAGTCGCTTACGACAAGCACGGTGACGCCTTTGAGCGAATCTGGCTTCACGTCCTTGCCGAGACCTTCTACGAAGGCGCGGATAACTGTCGCATCTGGGCCGCCGATGATCAGCAGCGCACCCGGAATAAGCACCGAGCCTGCGCCATTGACGATGGATTCGGTTTCGTTCTTGCGGCGGTCCTCGCCCATCTGGCTATCACTGGCAGGGATTACGTAGATAAACGGCTTCATGCCGATGTCATCGGCGTGCACCTTGCCCTGATCGGCGAGATAAAGGCCCCAGCTGTTATCGTCGGCGCTGGCGGCTGGCCGTGCCACGGTCGCTTTCTTGGCTGCTGCCCCTGAAGCGGGTACGCCGGCTTTCTCAGCCTGGTCCTTGGAGCCACTGCAGGCGGCAAGAGCGAGCGTGGCGACGATGGCGCACGCGCTGGCAGTCCATTTGTTCATTGATGTCATTCCGGACATGTTCCGGTCCCCCCTCGGACCGTTGAGCCGCCGGATACGCGTCCCGGCGTGGGCATATCAATAGCAGATCGCGAGAAATCACGCACCTCAATAAGTGCTTCTCAAAATATTTTGTGACGCGAATCTCATTTCGCGATATGTTTCGACCGTACATTACGCGGTGCAAAGGGGGCCAGGCTTCAGGGGCCGATACGACGGGTACAAGGATAGGCCGGTAGGCGCCGGCCATAGGGGACGTGCGCATGATTTCGCAAAGGACGCGTGCTCACCGCGCGTGCAGGACGCTGGCATTGTGGCTGGCCTTCGGGCTGGCGTTGATGCTTTCCGCCACGAGCGTACAGGCCACAAATTACGTCTATGACGCTAACGGCCGTCTGGTCGTGGTGACCAATGACGATGGAGAGAGCGCCCGGTACGTCTACGACGTGATGGGCAACATCATCCGCATCGAGCGGGTTGAAGCCTCCGAACTGCGCATCTTTGCAATGACGCCGAGCCATGGGACCGTGGAGACGCTGGTTTCGATCCGTGGGCAGGGTTTCAGTAGCCAGTTGTCGGACAACACTGTTCTGTTCAATGGCGCGACCGCTACGGTTGCCTCGGCGACCGCCAACGAGCTAAAGGTTACCGTGCCCTTTGGGGCGACGACGGGTCCGGTGACGGTGGCCGTCGGCACACGTAGTACGACCAGCGATGCGCCGTTCGTCGTCGATGACACTGGGCTTCCACCTGTGATTGGTGAGGTGTCCCCCGACATCGCGGTTGCAGGCGATACCCTTTCCGTCAGCGGTTCTCACCTGTATCCGATTCCAGGTAAGACGTCGCTGCGTCTCGATAGCCGATCGCTGGACGTTGGGCCAGCCAGCAACAACGTCGCGCTGTCAGCGCTCGTATCGCCCAGCGCCAGTAGTGGGCATATTTCCGTACAAACGCCGTATGGCCTGGCGGAAGGTCTGCAGACAGTAATGGTAGTGCCGCCGGGGATAAGCCCAGCTTCCATTGCGTCGAAGGGCGTAGCTACGCTTGACGCAACCGCGGCGACGCTCACCATTGCCGATACTACCCATCAGGCAGCACTCTTATTCGACAACGCGGGCCAGTCGTGGATCACGCTGCAGTTTTCCAATGTTTCGATTCCTTCATCGGGGCTGAAATATTCGGTTTACGCGCCAGGAAACACACTCCTGTTTCAAGGGCTGTTCTACTCCGGCGGCCAGGCATCGATTCATTTGCCGAGGCTCTCCGGTACCGGTACGTATCTGGTGCTGTTCTCGGTCAGTGAGGGCGGTGCCAGCTTCACGGCCGGCGTCCAGGGCGCAGCGAAGGTAAGCGACGCAGTAACCACGCTCTCAGCTGAAGGGACATCGCAGAGTGTACGTGGCACGTTTTCCGCACGGGCCGGCGATACGCTGGCGCTGAAGATCGTAGGCGCCACGACGAGCCCTGCGAACGCAAACGTTGGCTACGAGGTACGCACGCCGGGTGGTGTTGCGTATACATGGGGTTACTTTGCCGGGGCCGGTGGCCTTAACATGCCTGCGATAACCGAAGCCGGTACGTGGCAGGTCATCGCGTGGCCCGGATTGGGGTACACCGGCAACGTCCAGGTCGCTGTAGTCAAGGGCCTGGTAGGTACGCTGCCCCCCGATGGGGACTTTCAGCACTTCGATGCAGCAACCTCTAAGCAGAATGCCTACCTTGACTTTGAAGCTTCAGCTCTCGGTAACTACGAGCTGGCGATAGCAAACGCTACCTTAGAGGGCACATCAAACACAGCCTATGACGTCAACGTATATGGTCCGGCAGGCAATCAGGTAACCTCGACAAGCTGCTATACCTCATCGCCTGGTGGCGGATGCGGTATACATCTTTGGTACCTGTCGCCCGGCCGCTATAGCGTCATCGTCAGCCCTGTCTATGACGGAAGACTTCATTTCGATGCGGCACTTAGGACGCATCTCAAGGGGCGTTCCCTTCCGCTCGATCAGATAGTGAACATCAATCTGTCGGCCGGGCAGGCTGAGCGGTTCACGTTTGCTGGTACGACCGGCCAAACCGTTGCCATCCAGGTGGCGAGCGCCGCCACGACACCAGCGGGGCAGGGTACAAGGATTCTCATCTACCGACCCGATGCAGGCGCCATTATGCGGGGTACTGGTGCCTACGTAGATGTGACAGCTGGCACGTCCGGCACGATCAATCTTCCCAACCTTCCGGTGTCCGGAAACTATACGGTCATCGTGCTGCCCGACTACGGTCTCGCCGATGCTGTCCAACTTGCCGTGGTCTCGGGAGCAGCGAAGACGGTAGTGGCGGATGGCGACGTTGCTCATCTGGCCGCCACGGTGGACCGGCAGAACATCTACATCGACTTCGACGCGGAGCCGAATCGCCCCTATGAGTTGACGTTCAGCAACATCACGTTGACAGGGTCAGCGTATCCACAGTTCTACGTGACCGTGTATGACAACGTAGGTCGCCAGATCACGTCCGATTCGTGCACGACACAAGGCTGCGAATTGCACCTGTGGCGGTTGCCACCGGGTCACTACCGGGCGGAGGTGACCCCAAATTATGGTGGGATTTTAGGGTTTGATGTCAGCTTTCGATCGCATGTGACGGGACGTGTGATAGCTAGAGACATTCCCCTGCACTTCGACCTGGCCACGGGCCTGGCCGAAGAGATCGGTTTTGACGCCGAAGCTGGTGACACGGTTGCGCTCCAAGTGGCGAACATCGCCAGCGACGGCGGTCGAGGCGTTCGCTTCCTCCTGTACAGCCCGGACGTCGGTGCGATCATGAATACAACGCGCGCCTATAGCGATTTCACAAGCGCCAGTTCGCAGCTCATCAATTTGCCCAATCTTCCTTCGACCGGCCATTACACGCTACTCGTCTTGCCTGTTGGCGGCTCCGCTGCAACCGGCGATGTGACCATGGTGTCTGGATCGGCAGGAGAGCAGGGTGCAGGCGATACGAGCGGAACGTACGAAACCCATGTCTCCGGCCAGACGTCCTACATTCAATTCACTGCCGAAGCGAACGAAGATCTTGAGTTGACACTTGCCAATCTTTCGCAGACGGGTTCGGCGTATCCCCAGTTTTACGTCGACGTCTACGACAGTGCGGGCCGCTATATCCGTGGTGACGGATGCGCTTCGAACAACGTCGGTGCGAGTTGCCAGCTACATCTCTGGAAGCTGGCTGCAGGTCGCTATACGCTGCAGGTGCAGGCGAACTACGGGGGTACATTACATTTCGACGCCCTGATTCGTCACCTTGGGGCGGGACCCACGTTGCAACGTGAGGTGCCGGCTCACGTTGTACTTCAGCAGGGGCAGCCTACGCAGATGACCTTCGACGCTGCGGCCGGCGAGACTGTGGTGCTGCATGTCGAGGGCGCCACGACGCACCCCGCGGGCGCGACCATTCGTTACATTGTCTATCGCCCTGATGTAGGCCCGATCGTTGCTGCAACACCTGCGTATTCTGATTTTCAGGTCGGCGACAGCGGGGTAGTGAACCTCACCAACCTGCCGGTGAGCGGGAAGTACCGGATTTACATGCTGCCGTCTTACGGTCTAGCGGCCGAGGCGACCTTGACGGTCATGAACGGGGTCGCGGCTGCAATGCAGTCGGGTGCGGCGGCGGTTCACTTCGAAACGCGCCTGAACGGACAGAACGGTTACGGGTCCATCACGGTCGGACCGACGCAAAACGTCGAGTTGACGTTGTCCAACCTGGAACTGGTGGGAGCCAGTACGCCGGCGTTTTCAGTCTATGTCTATGACCTTGCCGGACGGCAGGTGGCGACGCAAACCTGCTACACGTCGTATCCGGGCTCCAGTTGCGAAGTACATCTCTGGGGCTTTGCCGCGGGTAAGTACAATTTTATAATCTGGCCAAACTACGGTGGCACGCTCAGCCTGGACGCGATCGTACGTGCCCATGCGCAAGGACCGGCGCTATCGTCTGGCGTCTCGACAGGCTTCGCGCTCGGGACGGGGCAGGTCGAGCGCTTCACGATCAACGCCAATGCGGGCGACACGCTTGAGCTGCAGGCTTCCGAAGTGATCCCCGCTGCCATGGGTGCGGGGGTGCGCTTCATTGTGTATCGCCCTGACGCGGGCTATCTGACCACTGCTACAACCGCTATTGGTGATTTCACAACGGGTCAGGCCCAGACCATAAGTGTGCCTAACCTTCCCGTCGCAGGCGCGTACGTGATACTTGTCTTGCCAGACTACGGTCTGGCTGCATCGGGCAAGCTCCGTGCCACAGTGTCGGCAGGCAACGCCTCGCCCATACATCAGGCGACCAACCTGCCTCTGGATGGTGCAAAGCATGCCTTTGCGTCCACCGGCGAGTCGAAGGATGTGACGCTAACCTTCGATGCCACCTTGGGCGACAACCTGCAAATCACGCTTGCGGACGAACTTCAGGATGGTGGGAAGGGAGGCTACTTCTATGTCCAGGTCTATGACCCATCGGGTCTGAACATCGACAACTACTATTGTTATCCCGTCGATCCCGCTTGCGCTCGGAGCTTGTGGAACCTTGCGACCGGTACCTATTCTGTGGTCGCCAGGCCGACGGGAAGCACGCTGGCGTTCAACGTCGTAGGCCGGCCGAATACGGTGAAGGGCGCCTTGACCCCGGGCGTGGCGGTGGATATTACACGCGGACTTGGCGAGGCACTCCGATACACATTTCACGGTGATCAGGGGAGCACAGTGTTGCTCCGCCTGTCCGATCTGGCCTCGACGCCTGCCGGTTTCTACACCAACGTGCTGGTCTACCGTCCCGATGGTGGGAAGATTGTCGAGAGCAACCCGTATACAAGCTTCTACTCGCGTGACCACCTGTCCCTTAACCTGTCGAACCTGCCTGCTAGCGGTGACTACTTCGTCATCGTGGGCGGTGATGAAGGGCTACCGCAAGCGGGAACATTGACACTCTTCAATGCTCAGGCGGACACCACGGTATCCGTGTCGCATCCGAATCACTTTGCATCCAGTGCGGCAGGGCAGAATCTGTACATGCAGGTGGACACTGGCACGGGGGGCGACTTCGAGCTGAATCTTCACACTCTCACCGGTACGGGCGGAAGCTATTACTACGTGTCGCTCTACGATCCGGACGGGATCAACGTCGATAACATCTATTGCTACCTTGCCGACCCCGCATGCAATCTGCACCTCTGGAACGCGCGTGGCGGTATCTACACCGCAGTCGCCCAGCCGGTCGATGGAATGGCCGTTGCCTTCGATGTGTCGCTGACCCGTGATGTCGATCGCGGTGTCCTGCAGGTCGGGACGCCTGCGGATACGACGCACGGCCTGGGTGAGGTGCTTCGCTACCGCTTCCACGCCGACCAGGGCCAATCGCTCGCGCTTCGACTGGACAACGCTACGACATCAACCGCGGGCTACAGCACGTCTGTCCTGATATATCGTCCCGATGGCGGATTGATCCAGGGAAATAACTCGTTCAGCTCGATGTACTCGCGGGATACACATCTCGTGGGCCTCACCAATTTACCGGTGAGCGGTGACTACATCGTTGTCGTGGCAAGCGACGCCGGGCTCGGTGGATCGGGCAGCCTGTCGTTGGTGAATGGGGTCACGGGAAGCACGGTGTCTGCAGATACCAGCCAGCACCTTCAGGCTAATACTTTGGGGCAGAACATCTATTTCAACGTAGATACAGGAGCGGGTGGCAACTTCGAGCTTGTACTCAGCGGTGCAGGCGGGGCCGGTCGGTCGAGCTATTCCTATGTATCGATCTATGATGCCAATGGTGTCAACGTCGACAACTTCTACTGCTATTTCAGTGATCCGGCATGTACTCGTGATTTCTGGACAAAGTCTGGGGTGTATACGGTCATTGTCCAGCCGCAGTCGGACGACCAGATCCACTTCGACGCTTCCCTGGTCAGGCATCGGGAAGCTGGCAGCATGATCTTGGGTCAGCCGCTCGATATAAGTCACGGTCTTGGCGAGTTCACGCGTGCGCGCTTCCATGCGGAACAAGGCGAGACGGTTGCTCTGCGGCTGAGCAATCTTGTTTCCACACCTGCGGGTTACAACACGGGCATCTCGGTCTTCCGACCCGATGGTGGTCTTATCGTCTCCGGTGTCCCGTACAGCAGCCTTTACTCTACTAACGGCCTCACCTTGAACTTGCCTAGTCTTCCGGTTTCGGGCGACTACACGGTGGTAGCGAGTACGGACTATGGTCTCGCCGGGAAGGGTAATCTCACCGTAGTCGAGGGTGTGACAGGCTCGGTCGTGTCGGAGACCACGGTGCAGCACATTGCGACTTCTGTAGGTGCACAGACGGCGTCGATCGATGTGGATGTAGGACCGGGTGGAAACCTGGAGTTCGTCGTTGAGAACGTAAAGATCGTCGGAACTACAAACAATTACTTCCAGATGTTCGTATACGATCCCAAGGGCATCAATATTGCGAACTATTACTGCTACTCCACCGACCCCGCCTGTATCCAGGACTGGTGGAATATGTCGCCCGGAACGTACCGAGTGTCAATGGTCCCTGCGGGAGATCAGATGCTCTCGTTCGATGCTTCCGTTACGAGGAACCTCGAGCTGGGGCCGATGACCTACGGTGTGCCAAAAGATCTGACGCATGGCCGTATGCAGGTGGCCCGGACGTCCTTTGATGCATCGATCGGCGATACGGTAAGGCTGACCTTTGACGACATCGTCGCCGATACCGCGAGCCGATACACGACGATTTCGGTGTATCGCCCGGATGTCGGTCTGATCACGCTAGGTAATGCGTACGCACGAACCAACGACAGTACGGTTAAGACGCTGACATTGCCCAACCTGCCTGTTGGCGGCACTTATATAGTAATGATTGGCACTGACTGGGGCGTGTCCGCTCAAGGGCATATCACCGCCGAAAAGGTGTCGCCATGACAACGCGGAATGAGAAGGGAATGAAGGGGATTCGCATGGAAAAGTCGAGCATATGGGCTGTTGGCTCGGTCGTGGCTCTCAGCGCGCTGACGCTCGCGGTAGCGCATCGCTTCACGGTCGAGGCGCCTGCCTCGATGCCGACGCCGTTTCCCTTGGGTAGTTCACTGGATCGCTCGGACGTGACGCTATCCGACGGGCGGACTTTGTCTCTGCGCGACGGAGCGCTTTCGCTAGCGGGTAAGCGGATTGCCTTGTCGTCGCCGCGCCGATTCGCGTCGCTTACCGTGATGCCCACCGGTCAGGTGCTGGTCTGGGGCGGTATCGATGACGAAGGTCGGCTGGTGGAGACAGGGGAGTGGTTCGAGCCGTCGACAGGTGCGTTGGTGACGACGGGACGCCTAGGTCTGCCGCCGCGAGCGGCACATACGCTTAACGTGTTGTCAGACGGTACGTTGGCGATGACCGGTGGTTGGGGCGTGGGTAACGTGCCGGCGCATGATGTGGCGCTGTGGCGTCCGTTGGATCGTCATCTGGATCTGCTGGCTGGCGATCCGGCCCATGTACGCATGAAGTCGGTAGCGTCGTTGCTGGCTGACGGCACGCTGCAGATTGTGGGCGGAGTCGACGAGATCGGCCGACCGATTAATGAGGCGTGGCTGTTTGGTCGTTCGGAGGCCATTACTGCGGTTAAGCCGCATGGCGTCGTTGCTTCGCTTCCCACGAAAGACAAAAGCGGTGCCTCGCCCATTGGGCCGCTCGCCCTACGCTTCAGCGAGCCCGTCGACGTTGCCGGGTTGGGTGGAACCGTGTCGCTATTGGGTCCCAGTGGCGTAGTGAAGACCCGTGTAATTGGCACCGAAGGGGGCAGGCTGGTCTTTGTCCAGCTGCCGGATGAACTTTACCCGTCAGCCCGCTACACGATCTTCGTCCAGGGGCTGCATACCGCCAAGGGCGATGTAGTGCCTTATGAGGCGATTGGCTTTACGACCAAGGCCGCTCGTGGTGGTGTAGTCCTGGCTGGCGAAGGCCATCAGCCCGGTACCACGGCTCCAGATTCGGCTCAGCCGCCGATCTTCGTCATGGCTGGTGCCGGCAAGGTCGCGCCCTGCAAGCCGGTTGATGCCTTCCATCTTTGCCGCGACAAGGGCCAGGTCAAGGACGGGGCGTTCTACCCCGGCCAAGACAATGTTGCTACCAGCGATGGCGGACACTGGCGCCTCTACAGGGATCGCCAGATGCTTCCCGACACAAAGCAGCTCGAGGCCGACTTACCCAAGGGAAGCACGGCTTTGATCGGACAGGTTCGTCAGATCGACGAGTCGCCGATTGCCAATGTTGAGATTAGCGTCGACGGGCAAAAAGTACGAACGGATGGACAAGGCGTGTTCGTCCTGCAGCATGTGCTCGCGGGTCGCCGTGAGCTGTTCGTGGACGGTCGCCCAGCGGGCTCAGCGAACACGGAATACGGCCGCTTTATCGTGGGTGCCGATGTTACGGCGTCGACGGTTAACCACATGCCATTCGTGATGTACCTGCCGCGGGTGCTGGATCGCGACAAGATCGCGCTGCCCTCGCCGACCACGCGTGAAACGGTGCTGACACACCCGGACATGCCGGGCCTGGAGCTACGTATCCCTGCCGGTGCCGTTTTCAAGGACCGGGACGGTAAGGTGCTCAACGAGATCGCGATCGTGCCGACGCCCGTCGATCATGCGCCGTTTCCATTGCCCGATAACTTCCCGATGTACTTCACTATCCAGCCGGGCGATGCAGTGGTGCAGGGTATGACGCCGGAGGCTGCGAAAGGTATCCAGGTGGTGTATCCGAACTACGGCAAGCAAAAGCCAGCGGATAAGGCGGACTTCTGGGTCTACTCGGCTGAGAAGGGCTGGGATATGTATGGCACGGGGCATGTGTCCGGGGACGCGAGTCAGCTGGTCGCCGACAAAGAAACACGGTTGGTCTGGGCGCTCGGCGCTGGCGCATCGACGAATCCGCCCCAGGAAGACAACGGTAAGAAGCCCAATAACAAATGCGCAGCCGATCCTGTTGATTTGAAAACAGGTCAGTTTTTGAAGCGTTGGCAGGACCTTTCGGTTGCGGATGTCATGCCCTTGAGTATCGACAGAACGGCGACAAATCTGGCAGCCGTGGGTTCGCCGTTCGGTCGTGGTACAGGCACTGCGCTTAACCTTACGCTTTCTGCTCAGCAGGGTTTCGATACCCCGCGGCTCGTTTTGGCTTGCGGTGAGGCAATCGAGTTTCACCTTGTTAGTGGGCAGGCTGTTTGGCCGCTTGTGGGGACGGTCTGGCGCCACAGCGATACGCAGTCGGTGTTTTACGGGGCGACGCTCCAGTTTCTCAACGACTCTACCGCTGAAGGCGCCCACTGGATCGTTACGCTCAAGGACGGCAGCCAGTACTGGTTCAACAGGCACGCGCCTAACAATCTCTATCGCCGCGTAGATCGCGCCGGAAATGTCACGCAATATTTGTACAACGGGGGCCTGCTTTCCCAGATAGTGTCGCCCAACGGACGAACGATCGATATCGGATTCACCAGTAATAACGTTATAGGAAAAGTATCCGATCAATTGGGTCGCACCGTTCATTACGAATACGCATCGTTTTCCGGGACGCAGTCGGCGCTCGACGGGTGGATGCTAAAGCGAGTCACATATCCCGATGGGACCTCAGAGGAATACACGCACCGGATGGTCGACGGCGTGCAGGCATGGCTGATCGAATCGATCAAGGACAGAAGCGGAACCGTCCAGTTTACGAATCAGTTTGAAACGAAGGTTAGCGGCGTCGTAACGGGTCAGGTTTATACGGACGGATCTTCCACAAGCATCGCTTACGAAAGGGGCGGTGCCGATAACAGCATCATGGCTGCGACGGTCACCGATCAAAATGGGCACAAGGAACGTACGGAATTCGATCCGGTCAGCGGCTATCCCATCGCTGAGACGTTGGCCTATGGAACGCCACTGGCTCAGACGAGAAGAACTGAACGATCCGCTGCTGGGCAAGTTCTCTCCCGAACTGACATCGCCGGGCGGAAAACCAATTATCAATACGATACGAACGGAAACGTGACGGCCGTCACTCGCATGGCTGGAACGTCCGACGAATCCACGGTTCGCTATACCTACACAAACGATGCGCGCATCGCGTCCATGACCGACGCTTTGGGCAACAAAACCGAGGTGGCTTACGAGGGGGCTTGCGCATCGATTCTAACTGATGCGACAGGGCGTTCGGTACACTTCACATGCAACGGGGCGGGGCGGCTAACAAGTGTTTCCAACGATGCGGGGAGCACGTACCAACTCGGATACAGCGGTGGTGACTTAATCTCCATCACAGACCCTCTCGGTTCGGTCACCCATTTTGTCTATGACGTCGTCGGCCGCCGCGTGGCTACCATTGCGGCGGATGGATCAGTCACTCAATCCGCTTTCGACTCGAACGACCGCATCATCTCACTTGTCGATGGCGACGGGAAAATGTCGCACTTTGACTATGACTCCATGGGAGATCTAATCAAGGCAAGTTTGCCAAACGGCTCTGAGTTGACGTTCGACTTTGACAACATGGGTCATCGCGTATCATCAGCGGATGCGCTCGGGCGCGAGGAGAAGTTTGGCTATGACGCCAAAGGCAATCTGACGTCCTTCGAAGATCGAAAAAGGCAGGTGACCACCATTACCTACAACGAGTTGGACCTTCCGACGCTGAAGACGTTTGCGGACGGTTCGGGTATCTCGTACACATATGGAACTAATAACAGGCCGGTTGAGGCTCTGGATACCAGCGGCGGACGACTTGCCTGGGCGTACGATTTGTACGATCACGTTTCTTCGGAGACGACTCCGCAAGGCAGCATTTCTTACACTTACGACTTCGCTGGTCGGCGAACTGGCATGTCGACAAGCGATGGTCAATCGCTTGCGTACGATTATGATGCAGGCAATCGACTTCTAGCTATCCGTAACGGGCAAGGGGCCTATCGATTCGACTATGACATATCAGGTAGAAGGTCGTCGTTGTCGTTCCCGAACGGTGTTTCCGCCCGATATTCATATGATGCCGCGGGTTCATTAGTGGACCTCAGTTACCGTGACTCGTCGAATACCGTACTGAGTGAGTCCTCATACAGTTACGATTCTGTGGGGCGTCGTCTGGTGCAGGGTGGGAACGTGGGTACGATGATTCTGCCGGGGGCGACGGCGTCCGATCATCAATTTGATCTGGCGAACAGGGTGACAGTTGGCAATGCCGCTTCGTATGCGTACGACGAAAATGGAAACCTGACATCTGACGGTGCGCGAACGTTTACATGGAATGCTCGAAACCAGCTCGTCAAGGTCAGTTCCGGCGGAAGCGATCTGCTTGCGTTCGGCTACGACGCTTTGGGCCGACGTATCACGAAGACGTCGGACGTTACCAAGATCTATCGCTACGACGGACTTTCCGAAGTGGCGGAGACGGTCGGTGGTAAGACATTCTTGCTTATTACTGGCGATTCAGTTGACGAGAAGCTCTCTCGAACTGATGGAAGCACTTCCGAGTATTACTTGGCAGATGCACTCGGGTCATCGGTCGCATTGACTGACAGTCAGGGTCGCGTAAGCACTCGCTATGGCTATGACGCGTACGGCAAAACTCAGGGCATTGGAACCTCGACAGAAAACCGCTATTTATATACCGGTCGTGAACTCGATGATGACGATCTCTACTATTACCGATCCCGATACTACGTGCCATCTGAGGGACGATTCCTGAGCGAGGATTCGCTAGGCCTTTTGTCCGGGCAGCTCAATAACTATCAATATGTCGGAAGCGCACCCACCACGTATACTGATCCTAGCGGGCACTGCCCGACCTGTCTTGTAGGGGCGATCGTTGGTGGCCTAATTGGCGGTGTGACGGGCTATATCTCCGACGGTTGGCGCGGAGCAGCGGCGGGTGCTCTGGCGGGCACAGTTACGGGTGCGCTGGGTGGACTGATTGGCCCTGCAGCGGGGGCCATCGGTAACAGCATCGCTGGGTCCATTGGCGCAGCACTCGCGCGCGGCGGCGCCACTGCGGCTTATGGTGCTCTCTCAGGGGCCGCCGGAACCATTGCCGGTAATCTCTCAGCGAATAAACCGGCGATGAAAAGGGCTGGCTACGGTGCAACTCTTGGTGCTCTGGCTCCGCTGATGTCAGGCGAGGCAGGCGTTGCCGCGGCAGGGGATATTGGCCTTGGGCTCGCGGGCGAAAGCGTGTTCGGTGGTCTATCTGGAGTCATCGGTGGCATCGGAGGCGTGCTGGATCCACTTGGTGATTGCGCCGAGTCCGAGCCGCAGGCGCCTCCCCCGCCAGATAATCACTTCCCATGGGCTAGTATGAATTTTTAGCGAACAGGTTCTCAAAGTACATGCCTGAAAAAATTACCTTCAAATATGGGAAGCTCCCGTTACTAGCCTTGCTACTTTCGGCAGCTGTATTCGCCATGGCGGCTTATGCCTTTTTCAGGGCAGCTATAGTATTCACTTCCGGCGATCTGATCTATTTCTTGGTGGGTATTCCTTTTGTCATTGCATTTGTGACGTTCCCGATGTTCGCCTATCAAGATGTCGTGGTTTCTTCTGAAGGTATTGGTAGATCGTTCTTCGGTGTGCCAAACGGATTTGTCTCATGGGACAAGATCACAAGCGTACGCTGCGGCGATCTTTCCGCAGCGGATCGATCCGTAGGCAACTACCATCTCCGTGTAGGCAATCGTGCGATCTTCGGAGGGGTTCGAGTCATGACAATGATCGATGATGTCGAGATGTTGGTTGCACGAATTGACGCAGAGGTGTCGAAGCGGGCAATTCCGATTACAGCCTGGGATGTCAATAAGCTGGTCACGTTGGATAGACTGCCTAGCCCCAAGAAAGGAGCGGCTGCCTGGAGCTGAGTGCTGGAAGAGTGGGTCGGAAGTAGTTTAAAAATGGCGTATCTAATCTTCCCAGTATGCGTGCTGTCCGTACGCACAAGTAGGTCGCGTGATGATATCCGGCTTGTCCCGTGCTTCAGTTATCTTCTTCCACTAAAAGGTTTAGTGGACGTGTGTAGGACGCTCCCTTCAAGGGGAGCGGCAGCTTGTCGTTCGCGTGACTGCAGTTAAATGGTCGTGGCATATGGTGACCAGGCTGCATGGTGCCCAGCTGCGGTGCGGTTATTCGGTTAGAAGCCGATCTGATTGTGTGAATTTCGGTCGGTGCGCTAAGTCCTTTGCCGCAATTATTGGTGTTCACAAATAATTGAAGCTGATGACCTTCGGTACGGTTGCGTCATCCGCCCGCCCCAAGCACCTGCCGACAGAACCCCACAGCCCCAGCCTGCACGTCCTCAAGATACGGCCGAAACCCCGCGTCGTACGCCGCGAATGCCGCCGCATACTCGCCACCATGCTGCTCAAAAGCATCCGCCAAAGCGGCCGCCCCATCCAACGCCAGCGACCCGCCTTTCCCCGCCGCCGGCGACGCGCAATACCCCGCATCCCCAACAAGCGCCACCCGTCCTTTCGTCCAGGCGGGCATCAAGATCTGCGTAATAGGCCCAAAGTAAAAATTCTCCGCCCGCTCCACTTCCGCAAGCAGCGCAGTGATAGGCCCCTCCATCGTGGCAAACCGATCCAGCACAATGCGCCGCTGACTATCCTTGTCACGCCAATCCACATCCAGCTCATCTGCCGAAGCGAACAACAGAATGATGTCGGTCTTCCCGTTGTACGTATTCACGGAAACGAACCGACCATCCTCCCCGAACATATTCGACGTGCCTTCCGGCAGCAAAAGCCTGTCGAGGATCGTGACCGCCCCATACGCCCCAAGGAAATGCGCATAGTCTTTTTCGGGACCAAACCAAAGGCTACGCACGTTGGAATGGATGCCATCACAGCCAAACACCAGGTCGAACCGACGGTCGGAACCCCTCTCAAACGACACCGACATACCCGCGTCGTCCTCCCGCATCGACCGAATACCGTCGTTGAATACAAACTCGACGTGGTCCTCAACCGTGTCGTACATCAGCCGAAGCAACACATCCCGCTCGATCTCGTAATCGACATCACCCGGCATACCTTCGCCGTCCTTCTCGTCCCGAAACCTCGCCTCCACATGCTCCGGCCCAGAAAACGCCGTCAGCGTCTTGATGATGCGATGTGACTCGATCTGCTCGAACAGCCCCATACGACGCACCACGTCGACGGTAGCGTCCTTAATATTGACCGGCGTCCCTCCGCGCTTGAGAGCCGGCGCCGCTTCCACAACCGTCACGTCATAACCGAGGCGCCGCATCCAGTAGGCCGTCGCCAGCCCGGCGAAGCTCGCCCCCGAGATCAAAACGCTTTTACCCTGTGCCATGTCATCACTCGTGGTCGGCTAGTGGCTGGTATGTGATCCCCTTAGGCAGCCCGGCGCAAGCCCCAGGCGTCATCGCTCCCCTTGACCCAGTTCTCACTCCCCACCACCCCAACCCTGCAACACTCCCCAGACTCGCAACCGCCGTCCACCGCTCCACGCTTCAGACGAACGGCCCTTGCGTGCACCTGTCCCGCCGGATCACCGCCCACGGTCCGGCGTTGAGCGGGGTGTGGGGGAGGGGAGCCTCCATGGCCCTTCGTGGGTATCCAGAGGAGCGTTTCTCATCATGCGAGTGCATACCCTGCTGGCAGCCGCCAGCCTGACGGCCTTGGCCGTCGTTTCTCCCACCTCGGCCACCGATCGTCCCCACCTGGCCGATCCCCAGTGGGATGGCCGCACCGCCGTCGCCCGTGCCCGCGTAGCGGCAGACGTACTGATGGCCTCGTACGACCCCGGCAAAGCCTGGTTCCCCGCCAGTTGGTGGAACTCCGCCGTCGCCCTGCAGACCATCGGCGACTACATGCAACGCACCGGTGACCGTCGCTACCTCGGCCAACTGGACAACACCTTCGAGAAGGACAAGGGTGCGTTCCCCGCCGGCGTGCTCTCGGGCGATCCGCTGCTGGGCAACTTCACCAGCCGCGCCATCGATGACTCCGAGTGGTGGGGTCTCACCTGGCTGCAGGCCTACGACCTGACCCACGATCCCAAGTACCTAGACATGGCGGTCACCATTGCCGACTACGTCAACGGCTACTGGGATACCTCCACCTGTGGCGGTGGCGTCTGGTGGGATGGCGAGCGCACTTATAAGAATGCCGTGACCAACGGCCTGTGGATTCGTCTCACGGCCGAGCTGCATAACCGCCTCCCCGGCGACACGCTGTGGCTGGGCCGCTCGCGCGCCGCGTGGTCATGGTTCCAGGGCAGCGGCATGGTCAACGCCGATGGCCTGGTCAACGACGGCCTCACCAACGCCTGCACCAACAACGGCCAGGCCGTGTGGAGCTACAACCAGGGCATGCTGATCGGTGGCGGCCTGGAACTGTGGCGCGCCACCGGCGACCCCGCCATCCTCGTTAGCGTGCGCCGCCTCGCGGACGCCGCCATCGGCCCGAACGGTCTGGTCACCGATGGCATCCTGTCCGAACGCTGCGACGCGTCCGACCAGACCTGTGACGACAACGGCAAGCAGTTCAAGGGCATCTTCACCCGCTACTGGACGGACCTGGTCGACACCACCCACGACCGCCGCTACGCGGCCTTCCTCGATCGACAGGCCAAGAGCGTGTGGGACAACGATCGCGACGCCGCCGGACGTCTGGGCACCCGCTGGTCCGGCGCCACCAGTGATAGCCATCCCAATGTATTCGACTGGCGCACGCAGGCCAGCGCCCTCAGTGCCTTGGTCGGCGATATCCCCGCCACGCCACCGCACGAATCGCTGGCGGCCACGCTGTCGCCGGCGCAGCCGGTCATCATGCCCTCGGCGTCGGGCGTCACCTCGGTCGCGCTCGATCTTGGCATCTCCGCCACCGGCGTGCTGCCTGTGCAGGCGTTGACGGTAATCGACACCCCCGCAGGATGGCGCACCACGCCACGCGCCGCCCGTCTCCCCCTGCACCCCCGCGGCAACGCAACGCCCGTGTACGGCAACGTTCCCTTGCAGCTCACGGTGCCGGCGACGGCGACCGACGGACACCATGCCGTCACCGCCAATGTCGCGGCCGCCGGCCTGGGCTTCAGTACGCAGGCCGACGTGCTGGTGGCGCACGCGATCGACTTCGACACCGGGACGGTAGATGAGAATCCTTGGCTGGTCGATGCCGGCGGCTCGCAGAGCAACGGCGTGCAGAACCGCTTCGCCGACGGCAATGCGCACTTCACCTATCGGTTCCCGTTCCCGGCCGATACCACGTCCGCCCACGTCACCCTGACCATCGATGCCGAGTACCTGGTGCAGGTCAGCCTCGACAACGCGCACTGGACCACCGTGTTGCAGGAAGACCGCCCGATCACCGACGGCTCCAACAAGGCCGACCACAGCATCGACCTGACCCCGTACCTGGGCCAGGCCAGCAACGGCTCACGGCCGATCTATCTCAAGGTGTCGGACTCTTTCCCCAATGATGGGTGGGGCGGGCGCGTGTACCACGTGGCGGCCACGATCGTGCAGTAGCGGTACGGGCACCTCCGCCCCTGCGTGAGCAGCGGCGGAGGTGCCTTCCTATGTTGCGGCCATGGGCAGGACGCCGGGCGGATAAAGCCGGAGGGATCGGATATCGTTCGTGCTACCACCCCGACCGAGTCCAGGCACGATGCGCTTCCCTGTTCCGCTCGCGACGCTTCTCACCTGCCTCATCGCCCAGGCCGCCACGGCCCGCGACCTCGGCGTATCACCCCTCACGGGCGAGCAGCGCGATGACGTCGCCAGCTACTACGACAACGGCAGCCAGATGCTCAAGGCGCTGGCTTATCCGGATGCCTATAACAATCTGCGCATGCTGGCCTTCGGCGGTAACCGCAACGGTCCGACAATCGACGGCAAAAGCTACGTCTCGCTGCATGCCTACGGCTTCATCGAAGACCACGGCGGCTATCTTGCCAAGTGGGAGATCAAGGACACCAACGGCAGCCCGCTCTGCGGCATCCAGCCACTGACGTCACTGGTCGATGTGATCGACGCGGGTGACGGCAATGCCTTGGTGGTGGTGCCGTACTGGATCGATTGCGACGGCCTCGATCCGGCCACGGTGAAACTGATCACTGTCTACAAGGACACGAAGTACGTGATCCGGGGAAGCCTTCCCCGGCAACCGGGAGACGAGATCACGCGTGTGCCGGGCGACAACTTCAAGGCATTGCCGGAGGCAGTGCAGAAAACGGCGATGGCGTATTACGACAAGGTCGAGGCGGCGGTGAAGAAGGCCTCGGGTTGGACGTCTCCGAACTAAAACGGAACGGCATCCCGGACGAAATGGCCCGCTTTCTCATCCCCGCGACTACAGACAACCGCAAGTTGATTTGTTACGTTCGTCACGTCGCCTGCGCCGGGTTCCACACGCACCGCAGGCGACCACCGCATCAAGCGGTGAAGCGCGGCCCAAGGGTGCTACCAACACCCCTGGACCGCTGACCATAGCCAACTAAACGAGAGTTGATCATGGCTAACACCGATCATACGGTACTCGCTCGCCCGCCGAATCCCCCCGGCGACACCCCCACCGGTTACCGGGCGGTCTGCATCCCTCGCAGATACGGTTGAAGAACCGCGGCGCCTGCCGTCGGAGTTGAGATTTTTCCCTGCCGAATCACGCGGCACGTTGTTGCGTGAGCGGCAGAAAGGCGAGCGCCGCTACACACGTCGTCAATCACACCGTCCGGCGCCCGGCCACGGGCAGCCGTGAACCCGCGAATCCGCATGATCCGCGGCACACCGCGTTCCCACGGTGTGCCGCACCTGGAATCGCGAACGACGGTCGAAAGGAGAATGCGATGACTACTTCGAACGAGCATCCGACACCGGACCGGATGTGCTACCACGCCGACCCGGAAGCGACCGCCCATGCGCTGTTGAACGAAGCTACCGAATGGCTGCAGTTTGCGCGCGGGCTGACCGGACTGCTGGCCGACCTGATCCACGAGGCCGATACCGTGGATTGCAAGCGCATGGCCTTGGGTCTGGAAGCCATTGGCGCACTGACGAACATGGGCGTGCAGTGCGCGGCACAGGCGCATGTGCGGGTGTGTTGGGAGCAGGCCCAGAGAGGATGCGAGCTGGGTGACGGAACGGGACGCTAGCTTAGTTCGACCCCAGTTCCGGCGTCGTCTTCTCCAGGATCTTCATCGCCTTTGCGTTCTCCGCCTGCCATGCCGAGAGCTCGGCTTTGGTGGTTGGCGTCGATCCCGTAGCCCGGGGGTTACCATCGGTCGTGGTGATGGGTGCGTGCGCGTTGGCGGTGTTGCTCGCATTCCTTGCGGCATAAGGCGCCGGTGCTACCGCGTGCGACGCGTAGTAATCGGAGTAGGGCGCTGCGGGGCATGCCTGAACGTCGCGCGCATTCGCCCGGGCGTTAGCCGCGTTCTGCGAGTTCGCGCGGAGGATTTCGACGGACATGTTGCTGAACACGTGCGGGATATAAAAGCAGAAGATCAACACCATCGCGGCGAAAGCCACAAGTCTGGCGGCAATGGACTTCGCCGAGGCCGGATGCCTCCTTCGCCGGTGGCGCCTTTCCACCACCCAACTGGGCATCTCGTCCCGGGCCGAGGAATAGGGCATATCCATCTCCGGGATCGGACCCAGCATGGCGCGGATCTCGGCGCCGCCGATCAGCTGGATCGGCATGTACTTCTCCGCCGAGCGCATCGCATGATTGGTGAACTCACCGGACGATATAAGGACGGCGCGCTGTGCACCCTGGGTATGCATGACGCCGATCAATTCGTGCACGGCGTTATGCGGCACCTGACCGGTGTTCCAGTGCTTGCACTGCACCACGGTGTACTCGCCGCCGCGGAACAGCTTGAGGTCGATGCCGCCGTCGCTCATCCCCAGCGTGGCCCCGGTGCCGGTGTGCTCCACGCGGTAGCCTTGCCCGCGGTAGTACTCCGCCACACGGTGCTCGAAGTCGTCCCAACCCACCCGGGTAAGCGAATCGTCCCACCGTGAGCGCACGGGCTTCCAGCGGTTACCCATGACTGATCGCCGGGCACGCCGCACAGGCCGGGCGCATCTGCGCCGATACGATCGAAGCCATGTGTTCCCCTTGATACGCGGTGTGCGGGTTCCGCAGGGATGAGCCGAGCGGTGAAGAATGATTCTACGTGCACTGTCGAAACTCACAATCGTCTTGTGCGTGCGTTTACGGCAGGCAGTGGGTGCACGTTCTCGTGCACTTATGGTGCGCCCGGAGGCTGATCAACTGGCTACAGTATCTATTCACATGCTGACCTATCGATGATTTAAGTTACTGAATATAAATATATTTGACGAAATAAATCTATTCATGTATCTATTCATTCATGCCTGCATCTGCTATCGCTGATCGACTCCTGACTATTCTCCGTAAGGAGGGTGCAACTACCGCTCGCGAGTTAGGTCGGATTCTCGGGCTAAGCCAGCCCACGGTGTCTCGAGCCCTCACTTCGGTATCCGAGCACGTGGTTCGCGTTGGGCGTGCCCGACAGACTCGATACGCAGCGGTTCGCAATGTCCGCGGCCTCGGCTCCCAGTGGCCGCTTTTTCGCATCGATCAAGAGGGGCGTCCTCATTCGTTCGGTAAACTGACAACGCTATATGGGGCGGGTAGCTTGTTGTCCGGTGTGTCTTGTCCCTGGCTGAGAGACGAGTTTGCCGCAGGCCTGTTTCCTGGCGTCCCCTGGTTCCTTGATGACCAGCGACCGCAGGGCTTTCTGGGTCGCCAATTCGCTCAGCAATGGCATCGTGAGCTGGGATTGCATCAGGACGTCCTGCTTTGGAACGACGATGCCGTGCTCACGGCGCTTCTGCTGCGTGGAGAGGATGGGCCCGGCAACTTCGTGCTCGATGACGATGCGCTCGAACGGGCTTTGCAAGCCAAGCCAAACGCGCTTCCGGAAAATACCCGTGCGTTGCGCTATGGGGAGATGGCAGAAGCTGCGCTGGCGGGAGATGTCGTCGGATCATCGGCAGCCGGCGAACAACCCAAATTCACCGCGTCCGTCATCGACGCCGCAGGCCATATCCGACACGTCATCGTGAAATTCAGCGAGCCTGTCGACAGTGGCCCCATGGCGCGTCGCTGGGCGGATCTCCTGATCTGCGAACACCTGGCAGGCAACGTGCTGTCTGAACACGGCCATGCAAGCGCGCCAAGCGAGCTGGTCGAGTCGCAGGGCAGGGTATGCCTTGAGGTCACACGCTTTGATCGCATGGGCGCGTACGGACGTCGCGGCTGCGTAAGCCTGGCGGCATGGAGTGATGCGCATGACGGCATCCGTGACGATTGGGCTGCTGCGGCCACGCGTATGCATGGTGGTAACTGGATCGACGAGTTTGCGTTGGACCAGGCGCGGCAGCGATGGTGGTTCGGGCGCATGATCGGCAACACCGACATGCACTTCGGCAACCTGTCGTTCTTCCTCGATGACAGCCTTCCACTCACGTTGACGCCCAGTTACGACATGCTGCCAATGCTCTACAAGCCCGCCGCAAACGGCGCCATTCCCGTGCGTAACTACACGCCTGCCACGCCATCCCCGCGTGATATGGCCTATTGGCATCGTGCCGCGATCTGGGCCGAACTGTACTGGGCACGGGTGGCCCAGCATGCGGGCGTGAGTGACGCCTTCCGGCGCATCGCAGATGCAAACGGTGCCGCGGTGCGTGCAGCCATCGAGCGGTTCGCCTGACGCGGTACCGTCAACCGCCAGGCAACTGCATCAACTCCAACGTGATTTTGTCCGGCCCCGACACATACACCACCCGCGTCCCTTGCCTCGGCCCACCGGGAATCGCCTGAGGACTCCCTTTGACCATCCACCCCGCCGCCTCGATACGCGCGATCGCCGCATGTATGTCACGCACCGCCAGTGCCAGGTGCACGGCACCGATGGCCCCCGCACTTTCCGGCGCCGAACCATGGCGAGCACCCTGCGAGTACGCCAGCAGCTCGACCATGTAACCACCCGGTGCCCTGACGATAGCCGTGCGCACGAGAGGGTCATCGACGCCTGTGACCTGATGCAGGAACGTGCCGCCCATCTCCGACTGGCGCTCGAGCGTGAAACCGAGGGCCTCTGTCCAGAAGCGTATGGCGTCGTCCAGCGATGACACGACGAAGCCCGTATGGTCGACGGCGATAACGCCTGCGTTGGTGTCCACGGCGAATTTTTCCCAGCTGCGATGACGAAGATCGTAGCAGCACTCGTTTCCCGCCCTTCACTTCGTCGATAATTGCCGCCTGCATCGGCGCTACTGCCCAGGCATTCAGTGGAAAAAAACGAATGAACCGTACTCACCGTCCCGCAGGGACCGGCTCCCCGCGGCTTTGCCAGGCGCTGCTGGCCGCCAGCCTATGCGTCTCCCTGTCACCCGCGTTCGCGCAGGATGCCTCGGGGGCGCCGCTCTCCGGCGATATCCACGCCAACCTGCCCGGCGCACTGGCCGATGATGGCCGCTACCAGCGCGAGGCGATCAACCAGCACCTGATCACGCAGTACGCCGACCAGACCGAAGACGCCGTGGCCACGTGGGCATCGGCGTGGGGCCATCGCGGCCACCACGACGAGGACGGCAGCGCGGCCAGGCTGGACACCAAGGGCAGCGGCGTGATGGTGGGGGCCGACATGGGCGTGGGGGCACAGTCGCGTCTCGGTGTTGCGCTGGGCGGCGGTCGTGTCTCCGCGGATACGCGTGACGAGTCGGCCAGTGGCCGCTCGCTGACCGCCGCGATCTACGGCGGCGGCCAGTACGGCAACGTGCTGATCCAGGCGGGTGGGCTGTACACGCGCTACGACGTCGATACGCATCGCACGGTGGTGGACCTGGGTACGCTGGCCGCCCGGCTGGCAGGCAGCATGAAGAGCCAGGCGTTGCAGGGTTTCGTCGAGGCGGCCTATGAGTTTCGCTGGGATACCGGCGGGCTGGCGCCGTTCCTCAGCCTGGCGCAGCAGCAGTTGCGCACGGGCTCGGTGAACGAGCGCGGCGGCGTGGCGGCGTTGCATGTGATGAGCGACAAGAGCGACGTGACCTACGGCACGCTGGGCCTGCGCGGCCGCAAGGACTTCGGCGAGGATGGTCGCTTCGGGATATTCGGCAGCGTGGGTTGGCAGCATGCCGCGGGCGATACGCAGCCCGCCAGTCGCCAGCGCGTCATCGCGGGCGGCACCACCATCGAGTCGCTGGGTACACCCATCGCGGAGAACGCCGGCGTCGGCGTGGCGGGCATCCGCTTCCTGGCCACGCCCACGGTGACCGTGGATGCGTCGTGGAACGGTCAGTTCGCCAGTGCGGCGAAGGACCAGTCGGCGCGCCTTGCGCTCAACTGGGTGTTCTGACCGCTCAGGGCATCGCCACCGTCGCCGCATGCGTGGCGGTGGCCTGCATCGACTGCATCTGGGCGCGCTGGATCTCGTGGATGTACACGCCGTACATCACGCACAGCATCAGGCCCATGACGATCACCGCGCCCACGGCGGCGACCATGGGCGCACGGCTGCGCAGGTGATCCGCGTCCTCGGCCCAGGGCGGCACGCCACCCGGCAGCAGCACGGGCAGGGGCGGTTCGGGCACCTTGCCCAGGATGGCGCGGATGCGCATGCCATCGATCAGCGTGACGTGGGGCAGGCGTTCGGCGAACTCCACGGCCGAGCGGCTGAACTCGCCGGAGGTGATGGCGATGACCTGGCTGGCACCGGTGGCCGGCATGGCGTTGACCAGCTGGCGAACGTCCTGGTGCGGCACCTGCTGGGCGACCCAGTGACGGCACTGGACGATGATGGAAGTGGCGCCGCGCGTGAGGGTCAGGTCCATGGCGTCTTCCGCGCGGTGGCGGCCGGCGCGACCGCCGGTGTGCTCCACCACGTAGCCCTGCTCACGGTAGTGCGTGGCCACCAGGCGCCCGAACTCGTCCCACGGGATGCGTGTCAGCGCGTCGTCATGCCGAAAACGCACAGGCTTGGTGAACCTCATCGCCGGTCTCCCGGGAGGTCACGCAGCAAGGAAGGGCGCACGTGGGCGCTGTACGGGACTGCCATGGTGCTTTCCCTCGTCCGAGCGTTGCGCACCCCCTTGGCACGTCGCTGGACGGTGTGGAATATAGCGGGTTGTTGCAGGAATTCCTGTAGGCGAACCCCTACATTTGTAGGCGCAGTTGTGAACCCGTCTTCACACGGTGCCGGTAGATTTGGACGTCTTGCCATCCACTCCCTCTTGAGGACATGCCTCCCGTGCCGACCCCGACCCGATCGATCGCCCTTGCCGCGCTCTTGTGCTCCCCGGTGCTGGCACACGCTGCCGGCTTCGACTGCGCCAAGGCCGGTACCCCGGTCGAGAAAGCGATCTGCGCCTCGCCGAAGGTGTCCGCGCTGGATGGCGAACTGGGCCAGGCGTTCCGCGCGGCCCTCGCCGCGCATCCCGGCATGGCCGATGCCCTGAAACTGGACCAGCGCCACTGGCTGGCCGAGCGCGATGCCGCCGTGTGGTCGCAGCTGCGCATGGCGCCGGGCAAGCCGTTGCCGGCGACGGTAGCGAGCTACCGGGCACGGATCGACGTGCTCAAGGGCCTGGACACGCCGGCACCGGCGCCGCTGGATCGCATCCGTACGGTGTTGGGCAAGGTATCGGACGGATCGCGTGACGTGCTCGACCAGCTCGGCGAGCTCGGTGTGCCCATCACGCGATCGACAGACGGCGACGTGGAAAAACCGGGCGATTTTCCGTTCCAGCCGGACAAGACCGTCGCGGGCGCCCTGGCCTCCGCGAACACCACGTACTGGCGCAAGCTGCCCGGCTCGCCGGTGAGTTCGCTGTATGCCGTGGAAGGCACGATGCATTGCTGGGACGAGACGCCGTTCCGTATCGACGGGAAAAAGGCGATCGCCGTGCCGACGCCGGTGTCCTGGAGCGGCGACTGCATGTCGCAGCACGACCTGGCGAAGATCGGTGACGACTACGTCGCCCTTTGGCTGGCCTATCCGACCCCGGACGAAATGATCCTGCAGACGGCGCGCTGGGAGGGCAAGGCATTTGGCAAGGACGCGCGGCTGGTCGCGCGTTTCGATTACACCCTCTCGGTCAAGGGCAGTGCGTGCGCACCGAAGCAGTCGCCGTGCGACGATTTCGCCACGACGGCCATGGCGGCGGTCGCCCGCTACGATCGCAGCCCGATGGCAGCCACACTGGCGCGCAACCTCACCGGCAAGGACAAGGTGACCTACGATGCGCTGGTGGCCGCGGCGAAAGGCGGCAAGGCCCTGGCGACGTCGAACGGCGGCGAGCCCCCCGAGCTTCCCGACTTCGGCAGCGGTTACGCCGATGGCGTGATGGCCGGCTACAGCGAGGATGCCGACGTTTTCCCGCTGACCTTCCGCGGCGAGACCCTGCTGGGTTACATCGACCACGGTCACGTCGGCTGGCGCGTCAACGACGACTGGATGGTCTCGGCCTGGCGACTGAAAGGCGACGCGCTGGAGCCGGTGGCCTCGGTGTATGTCGAGGTGAAGCGGGGTGCCTTCCTGCTCTCGTCGATGGTGCCGGTGCCGCCGCCGGAGGAACACTGAGGCTGACATGCGCCGCTACCAGCGCACGGTCACGCTGATCCGTACGCCCTGGTCCTTCGCGCCGCCGCCGAACATGCCGCGGTAGCTCGCGTCCACGGAAGTGCCCTTGCTGGTGGCGAAGGCGATACCGACATCGGCCACCACCGCGTGGCGCGGGGTTGGCACGCCGATGGCGCGGAACGGATCGCCACCGCTGGCATAACGCTGCGTGTCCACGGGGCGCACGTCGTCGCCCCAGGCCTGCTGCACGCCGACGCCGGCGTGCCCCACCACGCCATCGGCGAATTGCATGGCACCGCGCACGCCGATCGTGCCGATGTCGACATGGCCGCGGTTGGCATCGACGCGCAGCGCGGCGATGTCGTTGGTCTCGTGGATCGGATCCTGGTGCAGCTGGGCCCGCGCGAGGTTGACGAACGGGGTGATCGAGCCGCGGCCGAAACCGATGCGGTAGCCGCCGTCCAGCCAGGCCTGCGCAACGCCGCTGTCGTAGCGTGCGGAGGCGGTGTTGCCGATGCCCAGGCCGGCCACGCTGGCGCGGCGGTGGCTCTGCAACTGGCTCCATGAATAGCTGACGCCGCCCTGCCAGTGCCACGCACCGTGGGTGCCCGCGGCATACACGCCGACGATGGAGGTTTTGGACTGCACGTCGGCGCCCGGCGTGCGTGCCGTGAGGGTGCCCGCGCCGGCGATCAGGCCGACGTGGGCCTCGCCCAGGTCGCGGTCGACACCACCGAGCACGCCGCCGCCATTGCTGCGCAGGCGTGCCGCTTCGTCGTTACGATCGTGGTCGCCCCAGTGGCCCCAGGTGGACGTCCACAGGCCGTCGTCCCGGGTGCCGCCTTCTTCCTGCACCAGCGAGTGGCGCAGCACGGTCGCCCGGATCTGCCGGGCGTCGTCCAGCATGGCGGTGCGCGTGGAGGTGAGCATGCTGCCGTCCACGATGGCCGCCGCGGAGGACGACGAAAACACGAGCAGCCCCGTGCCGGCCCCGAGGGCGGCAAGGATGGGCAGTTTCTGACGTGACGCGCAGTGACGGTACGGCGGCATGGGTGCTGGATTTCCCCGGTGAGGCGACGGGGAACCGACGCGCGTCGGCCCCCGGGGTGATCGCAGCAATGCCTGTGCCAGCACGTGTGAAGGCCTTCACATAGGTGAGGCGCCGGCGGGTTTACGCCTTGCGACGGCGCAGCGCATAGCCGATCGCCAGCAGCGCGAACCAGGCCGGGCTGGCGATGAGCGCCTGGCGGGTGTCGCTTTCCAGGGCCAGCAGGCCCAGCACGAAGGCGAAGAACGCCAGGCACACCCAGCACATCGCCACGCCGCCGGGCATCTTGTACGACGACACGGCGTGCAGCTCCGGACGCTGGCGCCGGTAGGCGATGTACGCCGCCAGGATCAGCGACCACACGAACATGAAGAGGATGGCCGCCAGCGTCGTGACCAGCGTGAACGCGGTGACGAGATTAGGCACCACGGCGATCAGCATGGCGCCGCCGAGCAGGCAGATGCACGAGAACAGCAGGCCGCGCGAGGGCACCGCGGCGCGGGACAGCCGGCGGAACGCGGACGGCGCGTGGCCTTCCTCGGCCAGGCCGAACAGCATGCGGCTGGTGGAGAAGATGCCGCTGTTGGCCGACGAGGTGGCCGAGGTGAGCACCACGAAGTTGATCAGGCTGGCCGCGGCGGGGATGCCGGCCAGCAGGAACAGCTCGACGAAGGGGCTCTTGCCCGGCACCACCTGGCGCCACGGTGTCACCGACATGATCACCACCAGTGACAGCACATAGAACAGGATGATGCGCACGGGGATCGAGTTGATCGCCTTGGGCAGGTTGCGCTCCGGGTCGGCCGTCTCGGCGGCCGTGGTGCCGACCAGCTCGATGCCGACGAAGGCGAACACGGCGATCTGGAAGCCGGCGAAGAACCCGCCGATGCCCATGGGGAAGAAGCCGCCGTCCGCCCACAGGTTGGACAGCGAGGCCACGTGCCCGTCGGGCGAGGTGAACGCCCAGGCCATCATGCCGAAGCCGGTGACGATCAGCGCGCAGATCGCCACGATCTTGATCAGCGCGAACCAGAATTCCAGCTCGCCGAACAGCTTCACCGTGGTGAGGTTGAGCACCAGCAGCAGTAGCACGCACAGCACCGCCGGCACCCACGGGGCCAGCCCGGGAAACCAGAACTGCGCGTACGAGGAGATGGCGATCACGTCCGCGATGGCGGTGATGATCCAGCAGAACCAGTAGGTCCACCCGCAATAGAATCCGGCCCAGGGCCCCAGCAGGTCGGTGCAGAAGTCGATGAACGACTTGTACTCGAGGTTGGACAGCAGCAGCTCGCCCATCGCCCGCATGACGAAGAACAGCATCACGCCGATGATCAGGTAAACGAACAGGATGGACGGCCCGGCCAGGCTGATCGTCTTGCCCGAGCCCATGAACAGCCCGGTGCCGATGGCCCCGCCGATGGCGATCAGCTGCAGGTGGCGGTTGGACAGGCTGCGCCTGAGGTGCTCGGGTGACGGCTCCTGCGGAAGGGACATCGGGGTGCTCGGGTCGGGACGAAGCGACGAACATACGGGGAACCGCCCGGGCCCGCAAACGCTTCCGTCCCGAATGTCGGTCAGCGCGGCCGGGTGATGCTTTGCCCGCCGAACACCTGCGGCAGCACCTTCGGCAGGAAGCTGTGCGGGAAGACGGGAACGATGGCGCTCGCCTCGTCCAGGCGTCGGACGTGCGCCTCGGAGAGGGTGACCTCCAGCGCGCCCAGGTTCTCCTCGAACTGGGCGGCCGTGCGCGCGCCGATGATCGGGATGACCGTGGGCATCTGCCGGGCCAGCAACCATGCAATGGCGGTCTGCGGCACCGAATGGCCCACATCCTCGGCGACCTCGCGCAGCACATCGACGATGTCGAGGTTGTGCTCGCTGAGCGCGCCCATGCCGGCGGCCACCGCCGCACGTGTGCCGTTCCACGGGTCGGCATCCTTGTGCCGGGCAATGTCCTCGCGGGTGTATTTGCCGCTGAGCACGCCGCTGCCCAAGGGCGACCAGGCCAGTACGCCCAGGCCCAGTTCGTGAGCCATGGGTAGCAGATCGTGCTCCACGGTCCGCTCGATCAGGCTGTGCTCGATCTGCAGGGCGACCAGCGGTGCCCAACCGCGCAGGTCGGCCAGCGTCTGCATGCGCGCCACCTGCCAGGCGGGCGTATCGGAGATGCCGGCGTAGACGATCTTGCCCGCGCTGACCAGGTCGTCGAAGCCGCGCATCACCTCCTCGACCGGCACCAGGCCATCCCACACGTGCAGGTAGTAGAGGTCGATGTAGTCGGTGCCGAGCCGGCGCAGGCTGGCCTCCACGGCGCGCACCATGTTGCGCCGGTGGTTGCCGCCGGCATTGGGGTTGCCCGGTTCCGTCGCCAGCGAATACTTGGTGGCGACCACCGCCTGTTCGCGGCGACCGGCGAGGAAGGTGCCCAGCAGGGTCTCGGACGTGCCGCCGGTATAGAAGTTGGCGGTGTCGATGAAGTTGCCGCCGCGCTCCATGTAGAGATCCAGCATGCGGCGGGATTCCGCTTCGGCGGCACCCCAGCCCCAGTCGTCGCCGAAGGTCATCGTGCCCAGCGACACTGGGCTGACGCGCAGGCCGGAGCGGCCGAGGGTGAGGTAGTCGTTCAGTCGCGTGCTCATCGTGCCGTCCTGTGGAGAGGAAACAGACCCGGACGATAGGCGTGTGGCTGGCGTGGATAAATCGGCCGGCGCGGCATAGGCTATGAAGCCCGGCTTCATAATGGCTGCGCGATGTCTTCCGAAATGCTGCCCGCCATCGCCGCCTTCGCGCGCGTCGCGCACCATGCCAGCTTCACCCGCGCGGCCGCTGAACTGGGTGTGTCGCCCTCGGCCCTGTCGCAGACGGTGCGGGCCCTGGAAAGTCGCCTGGGCGTGCGCCTGCTCGACCGCACCACGCGGCGGGTCGGCATCACCGAGATCGGCCGGCGTTTCCTCGACGATGCGCAACCCGCGCTGGCGGCGCTGGCCCAGGCGGTCGAGTCGGTGAACGAATCACGCGCATCGGCGGCCGGCCTGCTGAGGATCAACCTGCCGCGGGTGATCGCGGAAGTGATCGTGCTGCCGCACCTGGCGGACTTCGTCGTGGCCTATCCGGACGTGGTGGTGGACCTGCACTGCGACAACACCTTCGTCGACCTGGTGGACGGCGGCTTCGACGCCGGCTTCCGCATCGGCGAGAGCCTGGCGCAGGGCGTCGTGGCCGTGCCGGTGGGCGGACCCCAGCGCCTGGCCACCTTCGCCTCGCCCGGCTACGTGGCGCGGCACGGTACGCCGGTGGACCTGGCCGACCTTTCGGGGCATCGCTGCACCAGCATCCGCCTGGCCAACGACCGCAGCCTGATGTCGTGGGAGTTCCTGGACGATGGCCGCATGGTGGAGCGGGATACCCGCCCGGCCATGGTCAGCAACGACGGCGAGGTGCTGTTGAAGGCGGCGCTGGCCGGCGTGGGCATCGGATGCCACTTCGAGGCGCTGGTGCGCGACGACCTGGCCGCGGGTCGTCTGGTCCCGGTGCTGGAGGCGTGCTGGCCCACCTACGCGCCGTTCCATGTGTACTATCCCAGCCGCGTGCACATGCCGCGCAAGCTGCGCGTCTTCATCGACTTCTTTCGCGAGCGCCACGCGCCCGACGCCACCCGAGGATCCACCGCATGACCGCCGACTACCACCAGGCCCTGATCGGGGCGTACATCGACGCCTATAACCGTTTCGACGTCGAGGGCATGCTGGTGACGCTCACCGACGACGTGCGCTTCGAGCACCACGTGGCCGACCAGCTGGCGGTGGCCACGGACGGCAAGGCGGATTTCGAGAAACTGGCGCGGGTGGGGGCGGCGCTGTTCGCCTCGCGCAAGCAGACCCTGGTGGACCTGCGCGACGACGGCGATACGGTGGTCGCCACCATCGATTTCCACGGCGAGATCGCCGAGGACATCCCGGACGGTCCCGGCGCGGGCACCATCATCGAGATGCAGGGTACGTCGGAGTTCGTCTTCCGTGACAACCGGATCGCCCGGGTGATCGATCGCGGGTGATCGATCAGGCGGCCAGACGCTCGATGGCGGCCAGCAGGGATTTGCGGTCGTACGGCTTGGCCAGGTAGCCCATCGGCTCCTGCACCCAGGCGTGCTGTTCCTTCGCCTCGCCGGAGGTGACCAGAATCGGCATGTCGCTATGTCGGCGGGCCAGCTCCTGTCCCGTGACCGTGCCCGGCATGCGCACGTCGGTGAACAGAAGGTCGGCCTTGCGGGTTTCCAGCCAAGCCTCGGCTTCGTCGCCATTGCGCGCCGTGTGCACCTCGTAATCCCCCTCGAGGATCATCGCGGTCAGTTCGCGGATGGCGTCATCGTCCTCGACGAGCAGAACGACACGCTTGGGCTGTGATGTCATGGGGCAGGCACTTTTGAAGGAAGGAACGGCGAGGCAGATACCGGTTCTGGCGTGAATGCCTTGTCAACGTCAGGGGGTGCCCGGGTGCTATTCCATTGCGCCTTGTGCCCACGCATCATATAGCTTTACAGGGGGATCACCATGACCGCACTCAGCCAGCAGACCGTCGAAGCCATTCGTTCCAACGAGGTGAATATCCTCGCCAGCTGGAAGGTCAACCTGGACGCTAGTGGCGTGTCGCGCGATTCCCGCCTCAACCATCTCGAGTTCGACGCCCAGACGCGTGACTTCCTGCGCCTGCTGGTCAGCGGCGCTTATGTGGGCGACGCCACGCTGGCCAACCAGGAATGGTCGGAAACCCGGGTGTTCCTCGAGAAACTCTCGCGCAGCCGCGCCATGCAGGGTTTCGACTCACAGAGCACGGCCAGCTTCATCTTCTCGCTCAAGCGTCCGTTGTTCGATCTGCTGCAGCGCGAGTACGCCACCGACCCGGCCGAGCTGGGCAACCAGCTTTGGGCTATTTCGGAGCTGATCGACGCGCTGGGCATGCACACCATCCGCGCCTTCCAGAAGTCGCGCGAGGACGTCATCGCCCGCCAACAGGAAGAACTGCTGGAGCTTTCCACCCCGGTGGTGAAGCTGTGGGACGGCGTGTTGGCGCTGCCCATGATCGGCACGCTGGATTCGCAGCGCACCCAGGTGGTCATGGAGTCGCTGCTGCAGCGCATCGTGGAAACCGGCTCGGAAATCGCCATCATCGACATCACCGGCGTGCCCACCGTGGATACGCTGGTGGCCCAGCACCTGCTCAAGACGGTCACCGCGATCCGCCTCATGGGTGCCGACGCCATCATCAGCGGCGTGCGCCCGCAGATCGCGCAGACCATCGTGCACCTGGGCCTGGACCTGCAGGGCATCGTGACCAAGGCCAACCTCGCCGACGCCCTTGCGCTCGCGTTGAAGCGCCAGGGCGTCACCGTCTCCAAGGCCGCCTGACGCCATGGACCGCATCCCTATCCTGCGCATGGGCGAGTTCCTCTTGGTCACCATCCAGGTCGACATGCACGACCAGTTGGCCCTCACGCTGCAGGACGATCTGGCCGAGCGCATCAGCGCCACGTCCGCCCGCGGCGTGCTGATCGACATCTCCGCGCTGGACATCGTGGATTCCTTCATCGGCCGCATGATCGGCACCATCTCCGGCCTGTCCAAGATCATGGACGCGGAAACCGTGCTGGTCGGCATGCAGCCGGCCGTCGCCATCACCCTCGTGGAACTGGGCCTCACGCTGCCCGGCGTGATCACCGCGCTGGACGTGGAGCGGGGCATGAAGCTGCTGCGCGAACGCGTGCAACGTCAATGACGGTCGTTCGCAGCGGATCGCAACCGGTCGGCATCGAGCAGGATGTGGTGCTCGCGCGCCAGACCACGCGCAAACTGGCGGTGGAATGCGGCCTGCGCCTGGTCGATCAGACCAAGCTGATCACCGCGGCCAGCGAACTGGCACGCAACACCGTCATCTATGGCGGTGGCGGCGACATGGACTGGGAAATCCTGCAGGAAGACGGACGCAAGGGCCTGCGCCTGCTGTTCCGCGACGAGGGTCCCGGCATCCCCGACATGAAGCTGGCCATGACCGACGGCTGGACCTCGGGCGGTGGCCTGGGCCTGGGCCTCACCGGCGCCAAGCGACTGGTCGACGAATTTTCCGTGGACAGCGCCCCGGGTGCCGGCACGCGCGTCATGATCTGCAAATGGACGTAACCCTCAGCGGCAGCCTGACGCGCGTCGTGCCCATCGAGGAAACCAGCCAGATCGGACATGCGCGGCGCGTGGCGCAGCAGGTGGCGGCCGAGGCCGGCTTCGATACCACCGATGCGGGTCGCGTCGCCCTGGTCGCGACCGAACTGGCCACCAACGTGCTCAAGCATGCAAAGGGCGGCGAACTGCACATCGCCGCGCTGGACGGCATCGGCGCGCGCGGGGTGGAAGTGATCGCGGTGGATCGCGGCCCGGGTTTCAACCTGGTGGACTGCCTGCCCGACGGCTTCTCCACGGGCGGCACGCGGGGCGAAGGCCTGGGCGCGGTCAAGCGCCAGTCCGATGTCATGGACATGTATGCCGACCCGCGCGGCGCGATCGTGCTCGCCCGCCTCTATCCCAAGGGCTTCGGCAAGGCGGATATCCGCTTCGGCGCCAGTCACCATGCCTTGCATAGCGAGGAGGTGTCCGGCGACGGCTGGGCGCTGGCGCTGGACGACCAGCGTATCGCCGCCATCGTGGTCGATGGCCTGGGCCATGGTGAGGCGGCACACGAGGCGGCACGGGTTGCCGTCGGGACATGGCTGGCCGAACCGATGGAGGACCCCGTCACCCTGATGGGCGCGCTGGCACAGGCCATGCTGGGCGGACGCGGCGGCGCCGTGGCGCTGGCGCGTTTCGATGCGCGCACTGCCGGCCTGCGCTATGCCGGCATCGGCAACATCGCCGGCAGCGTGCACCTGCCCGAGGGTTCACGCGGGCTGGCCTCGCATCCGGGCATTGTCGGCGTGCAGACCCGCCGCGCGCAGGCGTTCGATTTTCCGCAGGTGGCCGGCCGGCTGCTGGTGATGCACAGCGACGGGCTGCAATCGCGCTGGTCGCTGAAGGATTATCCCGGGCTGGTGTCGCGCCATCCCGCGCTGGTGACGGCGCTGCTGCATCGCGACTTCTGCCGCGGGCGCGACGATGCCACGGTTTTTGCGATCCGACTGGAGGCCACGGCATGACCGATGCCGACGAGATCCAGCGCCTGCGTGCCGAGAACGAGGCCATGCGCACCGAGCTGGAAGAAACCAACCAGGGTGTGCTGGCGCTGTATGCGGAACTGGACAACCAGGCCGAGCAGTTGCGCGAGGCGTCCGAACTGAAGAGCCGGTTCCTGTCGTACATGAGCCACGAGTTCCGCACGCCGCTTGGCTCCATCCTCAGCATGACCCGCTTGCTGGACGACGAGCTGGACGGCCCGCTGACCGTGGAGCAGCACAAGCAACTGGCCTTCGTCAGCGGCGCCGCGCGCGAGCTGAGCGACATGGTGGACGACCTGCTGGACCTGGCCAAGATCGAGGCCGGCCGGATCAGCATCTCGGCGGGATGGTTCGAACTGATGGACCTGTTCTCCGCGCTGCGCGGTATGTTCCGTCCCATCGTCGACAACACCGACGCGGACCTGATCTTCGAAGCCCCGCAGGGCATGCCCAAGCTGTACACCGACGACAAGAAGCTGGCGCAGATCCTGCGCAACTTCATCTCCAACGCGTTGAAGTTCACGCCGCGGGGTGAGGTGCGCGTGACCGCGCAGCTGGAGGGCGACGGCCTCGTGCGCTTCGCCGTGAGCGACACCGGTATCGGCATCCCGGCCGACCTGCAGCACATCCTGTTCGAGGACTTCACCCAGATCGATTCGCCGCTGCAGAAGCGCGTGCGCGGCAGTGGCCTGGGGCTGTCGCTGTGCCGCCAGTTCGCCCACCTGCTGGGCGGTGAAGTGGGCCTGGAGAGCACGCCGGGCGTGGGCTCCGTGTTCCATGTCACCTTGCCGTTGACGTTGCCCGCGGAGGCTGTCGATGCCGCGGAATAACCGCATCCTGATCGTCGACGACAACGCCGCCACGCGCTACGCGATGCGGCGCACGATCGAGCGGCACGGCTACACGGTGATCGAGGCGGGCACCGGCACCGAAGGCCTGCAGATGATCGCGGCCAACGACATCGCCTGCCTGGTGCTGGACGTGAACCTGCCGGACATGAGCGGGTTCGATATCGTGCGCCAGCTGCGCGATGCACCGGAGACGCTGCTGCTGCCGGTGGTGCACGTCTCGGCGGCGTCGATCGAAACCGGCGACATGATCACCGGCCTGGAAAACGGCGCGGACGCCTACCTGGTGCACCCGGTGGATCCGGACGTGCTGGTGGCGACCATCCGCACGCTGGTGCGCGTGCGCGACACCGAGCTGGCGCTGCGCGAATCGGAAGCCCGCTTCCGCGAGATATTCACCAGCATCGCGGCGCCCATTGCCGTCGTCGATGCGGGCCTTAACGTGGTGGAGGCCAACGAGGCCTTCCGCCGTCTGGTCCAGCCGGTCGGCGGCACGGAGCGGCTGGACGGCTGTTTCGAAGAGGGCCAGGACGAGCTGCTGGCGCAGATGCGCGTGCACGTGGCGGAGCGGCATCGCTGGCGCGGCGTGCTGTGCATGGCCTCGCGCACGGGCACCCGCGAGACCGAGTGGCGGCTGACGCCCCATCGCGACGGCACCGGCCTGGTTTTCGTCGACGACGTGACCGAGCAGCGCCGCCGCGAACGCGCGCAGCTGGAACAGATCGACACCGCCACCACGCAACTGGCGCTGGAGATCGCCGAGCGCGAGCGCACGGAGTCACAGTTGCTGCAGGCGCAGAAGATGGACGCGCTGGGCAAGCTCACCGGCGGCATCGCGCACGACTTCAACAACCTGCTCACCAGCATCATCACCGGCATCGACCTGATCAACCGCCAGGTGGAAGCGGGCAAGCCGGAAAGCGTGCAGCGCTTTGCCGATGCGGCCCTGGGTTCCGCGCGTCGTGCCGCCGCGCTCACCCATCGCCTGCTGGCCTTCGCCCGCCAGCAGCCGCTGAACACGCGCGCCACCGACGTCAACGAGCGCGTGCGTTCGCTGGAAGACATGCTGCGCCGGACCATCGGCGAGCACATCAGCCTCGACCTGTTCCTGTCCACCTCGCCCGTGATCGCCAGCGTGGATGCGAACCAGCTCGAGAACGCGGTGATCAACCTGGTCATCAATGCGCGCGATGCGATGCCGGGTGGCGGCGCCATCCGCGTGTCCACGCGCCTGGCCCGCGTCGACGGGGACCCGCAGCTGGCCAGCGGCGAGTACGTGATGCTGACCGTATCCGACAACGGCTCGGGCATCGACCCGGCGATCCTGGACAAGGTGTTCGAGCCTTTCTTTACCACCAAGCCGGTGGGCCAGGGCACGGGGCTGGGCCTGTCGATGATCTACGGCTTCGCGCGCCAGTCCGGCGGCCATGCACGTATCGCCAGCGTGGTGGGCGAGGGCACCGACGTGTCGCTGCTGCTGCCCGTGGGCGAGGGCGAGGCGATCGCGTCGGCACCGCGGCGCGGGCCCATCGCCGGTGGCAACGGTGAGCGAGTGCTGATCGTCGAGGACACCGAGACCCTGCGCATGATGACGGCGGAGGTGCTCACCGAAGCGGGTTACCACTGCATCGTGACCGAAGATACCGACGAGGCGTTGCGCACGCTGCGTGGCGACGACGATATCCACCTGCTGCTGACCGATATCGGCATGCCGGGCATGGACGGCCGCGAGCTGGCCGACGTGGCCCGCGCCTGGCGGCCCACGCTGCCGGTGCTGTTCATGACCGGCTATGCGGAAAGCGCCGTGCAGCGCACGGGTTTTCTCGGCCCGGGCATGGACATGATCACCAAGCCGTTCGAGATCGACGGGCTGCTGGAACGCGTACGCCAGATGCTGGGCTGAGTCGTCGCCGTCCCAGGGCGGGTGGGCAGGGACATCGTGAGGCGTTCGCGCGACGCGCACGGCACGTCGACAGCGGGGTGCGATGCTGGGGCCACCCCTTCGCACCGTCTGGAGCCCCACCATGAACGACGACTTTTCTCCGGCCCGCCGCCGGCTCGTGCAGAACGCTTCACTGGGCGTTGCCGCCGCGGCCATGGCCACGCCTGCCTTCGCCGCGGTGGGTGGCACGGCCACGGGCGTGGGCGGTACGCGTGGCTTGTCCGATCCGCGCGAGGGGTTTCCCAAGCCGCCCTTTGCCGTGCAGAACCAGCCATGGCCGGGCCTGGCCGGCAAGATGAACCCGCGGCCCGACCATGGCGAAACCAGCTACAAGGGCAGCGGTCGGCTGGCCGGTCGCAAGGCGCTGATTACCGGCGGCGACTCCGGCATCGGCCGTGCCGTGGCCATCGCCTATGCGCGCGAGGGCGCGGACGTGGCCATCAGCTACCTGCCGGACGAGGAAACCGACGCGAAGGAGGTGATCGACCTGATACGCAAGGCCGGCCGCAAGGCGCTGGCCCTGCCGGGCGACATCCGCGACGAGGCCTGGTGCGGCCAGCTGGTGCAGAAGGCGGTGGACGGACTGGGCGGGCTGGACATCCTGGTGAACAACGCGGGACGCCAGCACAGCTTCGATTCGATCCTGGACATCTCGACCGAGTACTTCGACTGGACGATGAAAACCAATCTCTACGCGCTGTTCTGGATCACCAAGGCCGCCGTGCCGCACCTGCCGCCGGGCAGTGCCATCGTCAACACCGCCTCGGTCAACGCCTACAACCCCTCGGCCAACCTGCTCGACTACGCCACGACCAAGGGCGGCATCATGATCTTCACCAAGGCGCTGGCCAAGCAGCTGATCAAGAAGGGCATCCGCGTGAACGGTGTGGCGCCGGGACCCTTCTGGACGCCGTTGCAGGTGTGCGGCGGGCAGACGGACGAGAACCTGAAGAAGTTCGGCGGGGACACCCCGATGGGGCGCCCTGGCCAGCCTGCCGAAATCGCGCCGATCTATGTGCAGCTGGCCTCCACCGAAGCCAGCTACGAGACCGGGCAGATCGTGGGCGCGTCCGGCGGCGCCGGCAACCCCTGAGTTTCTTGCCATAAACCGATGTCCGACCGTGGCGGCATCCCCTATGATTCGCCCAAAGTCGACAGGCGTTTTTCAGGGGAACGGGATGTCGGATGCACGAGGAGGGGTGCGGCTGGGCGACCGTCGCTACGCCGCCGAGATGGATGCGCTACAGCGGTTCGGCCGCATGGAAAAGGCTGCCCAGCTGGGTGACGCGCAGGCCCAGTTCCGCATCGGCCAGGCGTATGTGGACGGCACGGCGCATGTCACACCGGACGCCCGGCGCGCGGTGCAATGGTTTCGCCGCGCGGCCGACCAGGGCCACCTGGATGCGCAGTGCCGGCTGGCGTCGCATTACGCCGATGGCGCGGGTGTAACGCACGATCCGGTCGAGGCGGCGGGCTGGTACCGGCGCGCCGCGGACGCCGGCTTCGCCGAGGCGCAATGCGCCATGGGCTCGCTGTGCGCGCGCGGGCAGGGCGTACCCATGGATCGCCGGGAGTCCTTGCGCTGGTGGGGCCTGGCGGCTGACCAGGGCCATGTGCAGGCCTGCGTGAACCTGGGCGTGTCGCATTACTTCGGGCGCGGCGTGCAGCGGGATGCGGAACTCGCCTTCGCTTATTACAGCAAGGCGGTGGATTGCGGCCAGAGCGATGCCCGGGGCTATGCGGATGCCCTGTGCAGCGTCGCGCACATGCTGTGCGACGGCATCGGGGTGGCGCGCGACCCGGTAATGGGCACACGCTACTACCGCCGCGCGGCCGAACTCGGCAACGCCAGCGCCCAGTTCGCGCTGGGCCGGATCTACCTGGAAACCAGTCATCTCGACAGCGACCGTGCGCAGGCGCGGCAGTGGCTGGGCCGCGCCGCGGACCAGGGCGACAGCGAAGCGGCGCGCCTGCTCGATGAAATGGATGCGGCCGACCGGCAACGGGAGGCCGCGCAAGACGCCGGCGCACCCGCGCCGGCGGCGCTCGGCACGCAGCAGGACGCCGCCGCGCAGTTCGCGCTCGGCCAGCGGCTGGCCGTCGGTGACGGCGTGGCGCGCAACGAGCCGGAAGCGGTACGCTGGCTGGGGCTGGCCGCCGAGCGCGGCCATACAGGCGCGCAATACGCGCTGGCGCGGATGATCGACGGCGGCCGCGGCGTGCCGCGCGATGTGGACGCGATGCTGCGCTGGTATCGCCTGGCGGCGGGCGCCGGGCATGCCGACGCCCAGTTCGAACTGGGCTTGCTCCACGAGAACGGTGACGGCGTGCCGCCCAGCCTGGCCATTGCGCGGGCGTGGTACCGCAAGGCCGCTGCCCGCGGTCATCTGAAAGCCCTGCGCCGCCTGGAACGACGCGCGTGGTGGCGCTTCTGGTCGCCGTAAATTCCTGCGTCCATGACTTCCGGCGCTTCTCACCGCCGGCGCCGGAGGCCACCATCGGCGAATCGACCCGCCGGACGTTCCCGGCGGCGCGACGAACCAAGGGCCCTCCAGCAATGCGTACTCCTCTCGTCAGCGCGATCGCGTTCGCGCTCGCCGGTCTTTCCGCCGTGGCCGTGGCCACCCCGGTCACCGAAGCCAGCCAGCTCGCCACCACCCAGTTGCCGCGTAGCGTGCGCCCGACGCACTACGACGTCGCGGTAGTGCCGCATGCCGATAAACTGACCTTCGACGGCAAGGTGGCGATCGCCATCGACGTCCTGGAGCCCACCGCGTCCATCACGCTCAATGCCGTGGACATGACCTTCGCCCACGTGACGCTGCGGCCCGCGAAGGGCAAGGCGAGCTTCGCCGCGCCGAAGGTTGCCGTGGACGCGGACACGCAGACCGCCACCTTTACCTTCGACCATGCCGTACCGGCCGGCAGCTACACGTTGTCGATGGATTACATCGGCAAGATCGGCACGCAGGCCAACGGCCTGTTCGCGATCGACTACGACACCAAGGCCGACGGCAAGAAGCGCGCGCTGTATACGCAGTTCGAGAATTCCGACGCCCGTCGCTTCATTCCCTCGTGGGACGAGCCGGCGTACAAGGCCACCTTCACGCTGTCCGCCACCGTGCCCTCGGCCGACATGGCCGTGAACAACATGCCCGCGGCGAACAGCAAGGACCTGGGCAACGGCACCAAGACGGTGACCTTCGAGCAGACGCCGAAGATGTCCACCTACCTGCTGTTCTTCGGCCTGGGCGAATTCGATCGCGCCACCACGCAGAGCGACGGCGTGGAAATCGGCGTCATCACGCAGAAGGGCCTGACCTCGCAGGCGCAATTCACCCTGGAGTCCGGCAAGGCCGTGCTGCAGGAATACAACGCGTACTTCGGCGTGCCGTACCCGCTGCCCAAGCTGGACAACATCGCCTCACCGGGCCAGAGCCAGTTCTTCTCGGCGATGGAAAACTGGGGCGCGATCTACACCTTCGAATACGCGCTGCTGCTCGATCCGTCCATCTCCACGCAGTCGGACAAGCAGGAGGTGTTCAACACCGCCGCGCACGAAATGGCGCACCAGTGGTTCGGCGACCTGGTGACCATGCGCTGGTGGGACGACCTCTGGCTCAACGAGGGCTTTGCCTCGTGGCTGGCCTCGCGCACCACCGAGCGCCTGCATCCGGAATGGCACACCAACCTCGAGGCCGTCGCGATCCGCGAAGGCGCGATGGGGCGTGATGCCGTGGCCACCACCCACCCGGTGGTGCAGCACGTGGCCACGGTGGAGCAGGCCAGCCAGGCGTTCGACGCCATTACCTACGCCAAGGGTGAGTCGGTCATCCGCATGCTCGAGGCCTATGTCGGTCCGGATGCCTGGCAGAAGGGCGTGCAGGCTTATATCAAGGCGCATGCGTACGGCAACACCGTATCCGACGACCTGTGGAAGGAGATCGACGCCGCCGCCGGCAAGCCGGTCAGCACCATCGCCCACGACTTCACGTTGCAGCCGGGTATCCCGCTGGTGCGCGTGGAATCGGCCTCGTGCGCCGGCGGGTCCACCACGCTGAAGCTGTCGCAGGGCGAGTTCACCCGCGATCGCCCGGACAAGAAGGCCCTGGCCTGGCACGTGCCGGTGATCGCGAAGACGGTCGGCGGCGCCACCGCCACAGCGCTGATCGAGAACGGCTCGGCCACGATGACCGTGCCCGGCTGCGCGCCGGTGCTGCTCAACGCCGGCCAGACCGGTTACTTCCGCACGCTGTACCAGCCGGCGCAGATCAAGGCGCTGACCGGTGCCTACGCGAAGCTCGACCCGATCGACCAGCTCGGCGTCGCCGCCGACGTATGGGCGCTGGGCATGGGTGGCCTGGAACCGGCGTCCGACGTGCTGGACTTCATCAAGGTGACGCCGCTGGATGCGTCGCCGGCCCTGTGGGACCAGATCAACGGCGACTTCTATTCGCTGGACAGCTACTACGACGGTGACGCGAAGCGCCAGGCCGTGCTGCGCAAGTACGCGCTGTCGCGCCTGTCGCCCAAGTTCGCCCAGATCGGCTGGGATGCGAAGCCGGGCGAGGAAGCGCCGGTGGCGATCCTGCGTTCCTCGCTGATCGGCACGCTGGGTCACCTGGGCGACGCGAAGGTCATCGCCGAAGCGCGTCGTCGCTACGAGAGCAACCAGATGTCGCCGGAGCTGCGCACGGTGATCCTGGGCGTGGTGGCCGAGCACGCGGACAGCGCGACGTGGGACAAGATGCATGCGGCGGCGAAGGCGGAGAAGACCCCGCTGGTGAAGGATCGCCTGTATGGCATGCTGGCCGCCAGCGAGGACAAGGCCCTGGCCCAGCGTGCGCTGGACCTGGCGCTCACCGGCGAAGCCGGCGCGACCAACAGCGCGCAGCTGATCTCCACCGTGGCCCGTCACCACCCGGAGATGGCGTTCGACTTCGCCGTGGCCCACAAGGACCAGGTGGACAAGCTGGTCGATTCCACGTCGGCGTCGCGCTACTACCCGATGCTGGCCGGTCGTTCGAGCGAGGTGGCCACGATCGACAAGGTCAACACCTTCGCCGAGAAGTACATCGTCGCCACGTCGCGTCGCGATGCGGAAACCGCCATCGCCGGCATCCGCTACCGCGCGATGGTGCGCGAGCAGCGCCTGCCTGCCGTGGATGCGTGGCTGAAGAAGAACGGCTGATCGTTGCCGTGAATTGAAAACCCGCTGGCCTTGCGGCCGGCGGGTTTTTTTGTGCGCGTCGAAGTTCGCAAAGGTAATGTAGGAGCGCACGCACGTGCGCGAAATCTTTTCGCCAAAAACCATCGGGCTGGCGCGTAACGCCGGACGTTCGGCCTCAACACATGTCGCGCACGTGCGTGCGCTCCTACCCACCTGCCGCGACGTGACGCGCTTGCTCTAAGCCGAACACGCCGCCATCAGCGCATCACGGAAACACGGCGCATCGACAAGCCGTGCGGCCAGCGTGCCCTTGAACGCATCGCCGGTGCCGCAGGTGGGCACGCGGTAGAGGTCGGCCTGGTCGCCGTAGCGGTCGCTGCCGTGGGAGACCAGGCAGCTCTTGTCCAGTGACACCACCACCGTGCCGGCGCACAGGCGGCGGGCGAGGGCGTTGATCGTGGTGTCGTCCATGCCAGTGACGGCGCTGGCGGTGATGTCGATGTTGAGGAAGCGGCCGCAGCAGCGGGCGAACTCGTGCAGGCTGAGCAGCAGCACGTCGGTGCTGGCGAACTCGCGCACGGAAAGACCGGGCGGTAGCGGACCGGGATCGAGGATGCGGATGAGGCGGTGCGTGCCGGCCAGGTCGAGCGTGGCGGCGATGGTGTCGATATTGGCTTCCGTCGACGCCAGCAGGACCTTCGCGCTGGCGAACAGGTCCGCCTGCGCGGAGACGAAGGCGATCGACAGCTGGTCGTTGGCGCCCGAGGACAACGCCGAGAGGGTCTGGCCCTTGGCATCGACGATGAGTGCGGTGCGGCCGGTGCGCACGCCGGTGGTGGATTGCCAGCGGGCATCGACCAGGGGCGGGACGCCCGAGGGATCGATCACGTCGTCGCCGATGGCGGCGATCAGGCCGGTGGCGACACCCGCCTGCGCGGCGGCGACGGCCTGGTGGAACGCCTTGCCGCCGGGGCGGCGTTCGAAGCGGTCGGCGTAGGCCGGTTCGCCATTGCGGGGAAGGGCCGGCGTCTGCCAGCGTTCTTCCTCGCTATAGCCACCGACAACGAGCAGGCGTACGCCGGACACGCCTCAGAATCGCTCGAGCACGCCGGCGATGGTCGCCGTCATGAACGTGGCGATGGAGCCGCCCAGCACGGCACGCAGGCCGAGGCGGGCGAGATCGCCGCGACGGTTGGGTGCCAGGCCGCCGATGCCGCCGATCTGGATGGCGATGGACGAGAAGTTGGCGAAACCGCACAGCGCATACGTGGCGATCAGGCGGCTTTCCGGCAGCAGCTCGGGCAGGTGCTGGGCGAGCGAGGCGTAGGCCACGAATTCGTTGATGACCACCTTCTGGCCGATGAAGCTGCCGACCAGGGTGGCATCCTGCCAGGGCACGCCGATCAGCCAGGCGATGGGCGAGAGCACCCAGCCGAAGATGGTCTCCAGGCTGAGCTTGACCTCGTGGCCGGTGGTGGCCAGCAGCCAGGCGTTGATGCTGTGGTCGCCGCCGACGGTGCCCAGCCACTGCACGGGGCCGTTGACCAAGGCGATCAGCGCGATGAAGGCCAGCAGCATGGCGCCGACATTCATGGCCAGCTTCAGGCCGTCGCCGGCACCGGTGGCCGCCGCGTCGATGACGTTCGCGGTGGTCCGCTCCACGTCGATCTTGACGGTGCCGCGGGTAAGCGGCTCCTGCGTCTCGGGCACCAGGATCTTGGCCAGCACCATGGTGGCGGGCGCGGCCATGACGCTGGCGGTGAGCAGGTGCTTCGCATAGAACATGCGCTGCGCCGGGTCGTCACCGCCGAGCATGGCGACATAGGCGGCCATGACCGAGCCGGCGATATGCGCCATGCCGCCGATCATCACGGTCATCAGCTCGGCCTGGGTCATCCGCTCGATATACGGCTTGATGGTCAGCGGTGCCTCGGTCTGGCCGATGAACACGCTGGCGCACACGCTGGTGGTCTCCGCACCGGACACGCGCATCACCTTGGTAATTACCCAGGCCATGGCCTTGACGATCTGCTGCATGACGCCGAGGTGGTACAGCACGCCGGTGAGGGCGGCGAAGAAGACGATGGTGGGCAGCACCTTGACGGCGAAGATCACGCCGAACTTCGAGCTGTCCAGCAGGCTGCCGAAAATGAAGCGCGAGCCCACGTCCACATAGTCCAGCAGGCGGACGAAGCCGGTGGCGATGGCATCGAACACGTCGCGGCCCAGCGGCACCTTGAGCACCACGGCCGCGAAGGCGATCTGCAGGGCGACGCCCGTGGCGACCAGTTTCCAGTCGACCACACGCTTGTTGTTGGAGAAGCAGAACGCGATGCCGATCAGCACCGCCAACCCGAACAGGCCAAACAAAACGTGGCCAAGCAGACCCAGCATTGCGACTTACCCCTATGAAGGCCGGGGGTAGCCCCGTGACCGCTTTTAAAAACGCGAGGTTACGGGAGGTGGTCTCGTGGGGCAAGGCGCACTGCGAAATTCGGGTGAAGACGGGTAATCTTGGCCCCATGAACCTGTTCCTGACCCTCGCCCTCGTTCAGATCGTCGCGCTCGTCACGCCGGGCCCCGACTTCTTCTTCGTCTCCCAGCTGGCCGCCAGCCGCTCGCGCCGCGAGGCCCTGGCCGGCGTGGTCGGTATCGCCCTCGGTGTGGCGGTGTGGGCCGCGCTGGCCTTGCTGGGCCTGCAACTGCTGCTGCACCGCCTGGCCTGGCTGGAGCGGGGCATCGCCATCCTCGGCGGCGCCTACCTCTGCTGGATGGGCCTGCGCATGCTGCGCGCCGCATGGCGGGCCCCGCCGAAGGCCGAGGCGGAAGCCGCGGCGCCCGTGGTGGACGTGCGCGGTTCCAGCCCGGGTCGCGCCCTGGCGCGGGGGCTCGCGACCAACCTGGCCAACCCCAAGGCCGCGGTGTATTTCGCCTCGATCTTCTCGGCCTTCGTGGGCGAGGGCACGGATGGCGCCACCCGCTGGGGCCTATGGGCCATGGTCACCGCGGAAACCGTGCTGTGGTTCGGGCTGGTCGCGGGCATCTTCGCCCTGCCGGCGATGCGCCGGGCCTACGTGCGCGCCGGCCGCTGGATCGACGGCGGCGCTGGGGCGGTGTTTACCTTGTTCGGGTTGCACCTGGTGTTTGCGCGGCGCTGACCTGACGCCTCCCCTATGAATAACCGGTTCGATAGACGGCTCGATCAATCAGCTCTTGAGCGTCTCGGCCCCGGTCGCGCCGCAGCAGTGGCTGCGGCCGCATTGGATCGGATGAGTGTTGGGTATGGTCTGTGGGCACCCCCGAACGGCCATACACCCGTCAATACTATTCTCGATAGCGTCTGGCACTTCGTCATCGAAGGCAGTGGGCTTCCGGTGCGGGAAGTGATCGAGCGGCTTTATCCATCGCCTGACGTGCCACCGATCACCGAGTCGCCGTATGCGGAATCTTTTCTGGAATCGTTCGAGCTACTTGTGGAGTTTTCGAAGACGCGAGAGATCAGGCGGCTGGTGGAGATACGGGAGGCTGCTTACAACATGGCGGACCGGGCGGCCGGACAGGTGCTTTTCAGTCACCTGGAGGTTGCCGGGTTTTACAAGCTTACGGCGGAGATGGATAGGATGATTTCCCATCATCCTTGGGTTGATCGTGAATTGTCCTCCCAGGAAGCCGATGTTCTGGAAGCGGATCGACTTGCCGATTTTCATGCGCTGATCAAGTGTCTTCGCGAACGCGCGCGGTCTACGCCCGTGATTTCATCGAAACAACTGCACGAGATAAAGTTCTTGCAAGGCTAGTTCCTGTTTTGCATAAGCTCGCAGCGGACCTCCTGTAAGGATTCATGCTCGATCGCGTGCTGACTCACTCATAGTGAGAGGAAATGGTTCATGCTGACCGCGGAAGGACGAAAATATAAGGCTGAGCTCGAAGCCCGAATTGAAGCGAGGATCGCTGCGTTCAAGATCGAGCAGAGAGAACTTCTGGAAGAACTGGCAAGCGTCGGTATCCGTGTCGATATAGTAAATCGCCTTACCCATGTGTCCGCGAGCACGTTTCGACATGCTCTCCCGATAATCTTGAATCACCTCAAAAGACATTATTCGGCTGGCACGCTCGAATCACTCGCCAGGTTGCTTGCAAGGAAAGAAGCGCAGCCACACTGGGACGACATTGTGTCCATGTACAAAGCTTCTGCCGGTCAAAAACACGAGGGTCCGGGTGATGTCAGCATGGCATTGGCTGCGGCTGTTGCCGCAAGCTGCCCGCCACGGCGAATACCCGAGCTTATCGAGCTTTTACGCGATCACGCTTTACCGAATAGGGTACTGCTCCTGGCTCCCATCCGGCGCAGGCGCGGAACAAACCGGGGCATCGCGGACGTCATCGCCGAGCTACGTCATGACCCCGAACTCTCGATCGAAATCAACTCCTGGAAGGTGCTCGGCCCCCACGAGCGGCCGTTATCGCACTGAACGACAAGATGTGCGGATGATTTCGCCGGCTCGCTTCTAATGTTGGGTGGTCGATGCTCGCGTGACCCAGCGTGCCTCTTGGATGGCGACCAGAAAATTAGTCCAAGCGCATGTCCACAATCGAGGAGTAGTCTTTTGAGTCTTCCTGCGTCCTACGTGCAAGTGCTCCAAGAATGCGGCGTTCCCATGATGGAGTCGTTGGGAGTAGCCGATGTGGCGCTGCTGGCCGACGATGCGGTGGATGCCGCTGAGACGTTAGAGGGTACCGGGGTGGCGATTCTCGGCGGAGACGTTTTCTACGCAACAGCGCAGGGCTTTGAGATGCCGCGTGCCTACTGGGACACCAAGCCGAATCCGGGCGAGACTGCTGCTGAGTACGTCATTCGTTCCATCCTGGAGACTCGCGATTACATCCGCGGATATCAGGTGCCTGCGAACAAGACCGCGCTCTTTTCCATGGTAGTCGCCCAGGTGTTCTGATCCGTCGTCATGTCTGGCAAGTGGGCAAGCCCGCTTTCCGCCTCAAACCCCATCCACTTCCTTCCGCTTGAGGATGTAGCCAAGCCCACCCTCGCGGAACCAGCGGTACCCGTACGGTTCCAGCAGGATGCGATGCATGCCGCGCGCATCGGGTTCGCTGTGGTCGTCGGAGAGTACGTTGGTCAGTTGCCCGTCCCGGGAGAACACGGCCTCGCAGGGTGCGTCGGACAGGTTGTGCAGGAACACGACGGCGTTGCCGCGCCAGGTGTAGCGGATCATCAGGATCGCATCGTCGTCCAGCGGTATCGCCTCGAAATCGCCCCAGGACACCTCCAGGATTTCCTTGCGCATGCGGATGACGCGCTCCATCCAGTTCAGCAGCGAATCCGGGTCCCGCCGCTGTTCGGCCACGTTGACATGGGGGTAGCCAAACGGGCCTTCCGCGATCACCTTGCCGACGGAGCGCTTCGCGTCGGTAAAGCCGCCCAGCCGTTCGGTCGACCACTGCATGGGCGTGCGCGCGCATTCGCGCTCGGGTAGCGACAGGTCGTCGCCCATGCCGATCTCGTCGCCGTAGCGGATCACCGGCGTGCCGGGCAGGGTGAGCATCAGCGAATAGGCCAACTCCAGGCGGCGGCGGTCGTTACGCAGCATCGGCGCCAGGCGCCGGCGGATGCCGCGGTCGTACAGCTGCATGTCCTTGTCCGGTCCGAACTCGGCAAACACCTTCGCCTGCTGCGCCTTGGTCAGGCGGCCCAGGTCGAGCTCGTCGTGGTTGCGCAGGAACAGTGCCCACTGCCCGGTGGCCGGACGCGGCTTGGTCTTCTCCAACGCCTTGACCAGCGGGCGCACGTCCGCGGCGGCCAGCGCATAGAACAGGTTCTGGTTGACCTGGAAATTGAACATCATCTGCAGGCGATCGCCGTCGTCGCCGAAGTACTGCATATCGTCCTTGGGCAGGATGTTGGCTTCCCCCAGGATGATCGCGTCGCCCTTGCGCCACTGCAGCAGTTCGCGGAAGGAGCGCAGCATGTCGAACTGCTCCTTCGGCTTCTTCACGTCCGCGCCCTTGGTCGCGATGACGAAGGGCACGGCGTCCATGCGGAAGCCGGACACGCCCAGCTGCGTCCAGAAGCCCATGATCTTCAGGATCTCGGCCTGCACATAGGGATTGGCGGTGTCCAGGTCGGGCTGGAAGTCGTAGAAGCGGTGGAAATACCACGCCTTGGCCTGCGCGTTGTGCGTCCACGTGCTCTTTTGCACGCCGGGAAATACCATGCCCTCATCGGCGTTGGCCGGGCGCGTTTTCGACCACACGTACCAGTCGCGGTACTTCGAGGAGGGGTCGCGGCACGCTTCGCGGAACCAGGGGTGCTTGTCGGAGGTGTGGTTGACCACCAGGTCGATTAGCACGCGCATGCCGCGCTGGTGGGCGGCGTGGGTGAACTCGACGAAGTCGCCCAGCGTGCCGTAGCGTGGGTCCACGTTGTAATAGTCGGCGATGTCGTAGCCGCCGTCGCGCAGGGGTGAGGTCTGGAAGGGCATCAGCCAGACGGCGGTGACGCCCAGGCCCTGCAGGTAATCCAGCCGCCGCGACAGGCCCTGGAAATCGCCGATGCCGTCGCCGTTGGAGTCCTGGAAGCTGCCGACGGACAGGCAGTAGATCACGGCGTTCTTGTACCAGAGGTCGTTGATCATGACGGCGCTCGCGGCAGACTGGGGGTGGCGGGAGCGTACGGGGCCGGGCGTGAAGGCGTTACCTACACATCCGCCGCGTCACCCTCGCTTGCATGACGATGACAGCACGTAGCTGGTGGCGCGATGGCGTCATCTACCAGGTGTACCCCCGCTCCTTCGCCGATGCGAACGGCGATGGGATCGGCGATCTCGAAGGGTTGCGCGGCAAGCTGCCCTACCTGGCCGACCTCGGCGTGGATGCGATCTGGATATCGCCGATCTATCCGTCGCCGATGGCCGACTTCGGCTATGACGTCAGCGACTACCGCGGCGTCGATCCCCTGTTTGGTGACATCGAGCGAATGGACGCCGTGATCGCCGATGCGCATGCGCTGGGGCTGAAGGTCATCCTGGATTTCGTGCCCAATCACAGCTCCGACGAGCACCCGTGGTTCCGCGAGAGCCGCCGCGCGCGCGACAGCGTGTTCCGCGACTGGTACATCTGGCACGATCCCGCCCCGGGCGGTGGCCCGCCCAATAACTGGTTGTCCAACTTCGGCGGCAGCGCCTGGACGTTCGACGCGGGCACCGTCCAGTACTACCTGCACCTGTTCCTGGACAAGCAGCCCGACCTCAACTGGCGGCACCCCGCGCTTCGCGAAGCCATGTTCGAGTCGATGCGTTTCTGGCTTCGCCGCGGCGTGGACGGCTTTCGTGTGGACGTGCTCTACCACGTGATGAAGGACGCGCAGTTTCGCGACAATCCACTCAATCCGGCATACCGCGACGGCATCGATTCGGAGGCCAACCGCTTCCTGCCGACCCATATCGCGGACCTGCCGGAGACGATGGATGTGGTGGCGGCGATGCGGGCGGTGGTGGATGAATTCCCGGACCGCGTATTGATCGGCGAACTGTACCTGCCGCTGGAGCGCATCGTCGCCTATTACGGCGACCGCCTGCAGGGCGCCAACCTGCCGTTCAACTTCCTGCTGATCGGTGCGCCCTGGCACGCGCGCGACATCGCTTCGCTGGTCGAACGCTATGAAGCGGCCCTGCCGCCGGGTGGCTGGCCGAACTGGGTGCTGGGCAACCACGACAAGCCGCGCATCGCCTCGCGCGTGGGCGATGCGCAGGCACGTATCGCGGCGATGCTGCTGCTTACCCTGCGGGGTACGCCGACGTTGTATTACGGGGACGAGATCGGCATGCATGATGTAGCCATCCCGCATGCGGAAGTGCGCGATCCGTTCGAACTCAACGAGCCGGACAAGGGCCTGGGCCGCGATCCGCAGCGTACGCCGATGCGCTGGACCCCCGGGCCGGGTGCCGGTTTCACCAACGGGGTGCCGTGGCTGCGCCTGGGCGACGACGTGGCGACGCGTAACGTGGCAACGGAGTCCGCCGATCCTGCGTCGATCTGGTCGTTGTATCGATCGTTGCTGTGGATGCGCCGGGCATCGCGGGCGCTGAGCGCAGGCAACGTACGCATCTTGGGCGTCAGCGACGCGGTGCTGGCTTATGAGCGCGTCGCGGGCGATGAACGTCTCGTGGTCGTGCTCAATGTCACCGACGCGCCTGCGCAGTTGCCGATCGACGAGCCGGTGGGGCCGTGCGTGCTTTCCACGCGCGGGGATAACCGGCGTGGTGTGCTGCAGGCGTCCGAGGGGCGTATCTACCTGGGGTGAGCGACGTCCGGGTGATGCTCGGCGCAGCAGGTCAAAGGTACTGCCGCAGGATCAGGCCGATAATGCCCAGCAGCACGGCCACGACAATGATGTGCCGCAGATAGGCGCCGCCGGATACGCCGCCGTCGTAACTGGCATCGTCGAAATCGTGCGTAGCGTCGCGTGGGTGACGCACGAAGGGCAGGCGAAGGCGGCGTTTGCGGACCATGGCGCCATCTTAGCGTCCCGCGGTCAACGCGGCGTCAGCGGGCCGCGGACGTGCACGGGTCATGCGCCGGGCTTTACCCGCGATGTGCTCGCCAGCTCCTGAAGGATCTCCGGCCCGCGCACGTCGATATGGTCCAGGTTGTTGGCATAGAAACGAACGAACGGTTTCTCGGCGTCCTTGGGCATCCACGGTTTCGCCCACACGAACACCACGCAGTAGCCGCCGGATTCGGCGATCAACTTGTCCAGACGGGCGCGCAACAGCTTGCGTACGGGGTAGGCGTCGATGTCTTTCGCGGTGAGGGTGATGGTCGGGCGAAGTTCGTCGTCGCCGTGGCGGAACGGACGCGAGAACTTCAGGTAATACCCGCCTTCCTTCGTGGCTCGCAGGGAGGCCGCGCCCCACCATACCGCCCGGGTGCCGGTCAGGTCGGCCACCTTCTGCCGGAACACGTTACGGAACAGGGCTTCGTAGGTGGTGGTTTCCCCACCGATCGCCACCTGGGCCTCGCCGAGATCGTCGTCACGGCGGTGTTCGAGGAATTTCTGCACCAGTGACGAAAGGCGGTAGTAGTGGCTGGGCCGTCGGGTGGTCGCTGCCGCCGTGACGCGGCGCGGGCGGGGGGCGGCGGGATCGCCGGGCGTCGGCGGGCTTTGGTCGGGTGGTGTGCCTGGACTCGGCGGGATGGCTGCCAAGCCGCTCACCGGCGGCACCGCGCGGAAATGATCGGCGGGGCGCTCGGCTTCGAACACGTCGGGCTGCTTGTCGTTCCTGGCCTCGCCGGTGGCGTGCACCACCTCGCAGGTGTCCGCGTGGTCGTCGATCCGGCGGGAGCGGAAGTACGGGCGAATCCGTAGGTTTTGCTCCGGTTTTTCGAGGCAGGCGCAGATCAGCTGGGCGGTGCACCCCTGGCCGATGCAGTAGAAGACGGGTTCTTCGCCCAGCAGGTCGGCCCAGTACAGCTCATACGCGCGCTCCGCGGTCAGCGGCTCGCTTCGGGTGGGCGTGATCGCTTCTTCGATCGACACGAGGTAAAGGCGTCCGGTATGCCAGGTGGCTCACTTTACCGTCCCGCCACCACGTGGTGTAAACACCGACGGGCCTACGGTGGCGACTTCCCCGTTCGATACAGGAGATTCGCCGTGGCGAAGGTGCTCGTGCTCTATTACTCGGCCTATGGCCATATCGAAACCATGGCGCAGGCCGTGGCGGAAGGCGCCCGCGAGGCGGGTGCCCAGGTCGACATCAAGCGCGTGCCGGAGACGGTGCCGGACGACGTGGCGCGCAGTTCGCATTTCAAGCTGGACCAGGCGGCGCCGATCGCCCGGGTGGACGAGCTGGAGTCCTACGATGCGATCATCCTGGGCACGGGCACCCGCTACGGCCGGCTAAGCGCCCAGATGGCCACCTTCCTCGACCAGACCGGCTCGCTGTGGTCGCGCGGTGCCCTCAACGGCAAGGTGGGCGGCGCGTTCGTCTCGACGGCCTCGCAGCACGGCGGGCAGGAGACCACCCTGTTTTCCTTGATCACCAACCTGCTGCACCTCGGCCTGATCCCGGTGGGCCTGCCCTACAGCTTCCAGGGTCAGTTGAAGCTGGACGAGGTGACCGGTGGCAGCCCGTACGGCGCCACCACGATCGCGGCCAGCGACGGGTCCCGCCAGCCCAGCGAGAACGAACTGGCCGGTGCCCGTTTCCAGGGCAAGCATATTGCCGAGATCGCGGCGAAACTGTTCGGCTGACGCGCAACAAATGCCATGGGGCTTTGCTACGCTCCGCCCCATGACACTCACCTTTTTCCTGATCCTCCTGGCCGTCGCCCTGCTGTCGATGCGCCTGCGCCGCCGCCTCGCCGGTCGGCTGCTCATGCTGCTGGCCGTCGGCTGGCTGTTCTTCGCCGGCTGCGGGCCGCTGACCGGCCTGCTGCTGTCCAACCTGCAGGCGGGCTATGCGCCCGATGTGGCCCAGTGGGGGCAGCGCAACGCCATCATCCTGCTCGGTGCCGGTACGGTGCGTAGCGGCGTGGGGTCCATCGAGCCCAGCCTCTACGCTAATGGCCGCGTGCTCCGCGCGGCCGAGTTGTATCGGGCGTGCAAGGCCACCGGGGCCGACTGCAAGCTGGAAGTCAGCGGCGGCGATGCGGCCCACCTGGGCCAGGCCGAGGCCGATGTCTACGCGATCAGCCTGGCCCGACTGGGCATACCGCGCGCGGACCTGCTGCTGGAATCGCGCAGCATGAATACCTTCGAGAATGCGCAGTTCAGCAAGCCGCTGCTTATGTCCTACGGCGCGGACAAGGTGGTGCTGGTGTCCTCGGCGGTGCACCTGCGCCGGGCCATGATCTATTTCGCCCACTTCGGCATACAGGCTGAGCCCGTGCGCGGCGATTACGTGACGGCCCGCTACGACTGGCTGCCCACCTCGGAAAACCTTTCCTTTGCCGATTTCGCCATCCACGAATACGTGGGTGTGTGGCGCTACGATTTCTACAACCTGATGGGCTGGAACGGCCCGAAGCTTCCTGAAGGAAGCGCAACGCCGCCCACGAACACATAACATCCGGCCACTTAAGCTATCGCCACGTCCACCACGGACCCGTCCCTGAAGGAGTTGCCCGTGAAGTCTCGTTATATCCTTGCCGCGCTGCTGGCCACCGCTACCGTGATGCCCGTGGCATCGTTCGCACAGCAGTCCGCACCGGCACCGGCCGCCGCCAATCCGGCGTCGCAGATTCCCGCCGCCGACAAGCAGGCCATCCAGAACTTCAACCTCACAGACGACGTGTTCAACCGCATCGTCAAGGTGTCGCAGGAAGCCAAGGCGCAGGGCATCAAGCCCAAGGACGCCAAGACCGATTTCTCGAAGATCCACTCGCTCGACGACCTGGCCAAGCAGGTGACGGATTCCGATCCGCGCATCGCGCCGCTGATCAAGAAGTACGGCTTCACGCCGCGCGAGTTCCTGCTCGCCAACCTCGCCGTCACCAATGCGGCCATCGCCTCGGAAGCGAAGGGCAACCCGCGGATGGCCGCCTACGTCGACCAGTCCAAGGTCAACCAGAAGAACGTGGCGTTCTACGAAGCGCACAAGGGCCAGATCAACGCGCTGATGAACGAAGAGCCCGATCCCGCCGCCAAGTAAAGCAAAAACGCCGTATAGGAGCCCACGATGTGGGCGATCTTTCGCTCTCTGTAGCTAACGCGAGAAGATCGGTTGGAAAATCGCCCACATCGTGGGCTCCTACCATGGCAGGTTACGGCGACAAAAAAACGGGCCCAGTGGGCCCGTTTCTTCAACCGATCAATGGAAAGATCAGTTCGTGCCGTGCAGCGCGTGCTTGAGGTCGCGCATCTGGTCGTGGCCGGTCTTGACCGACACGTAGGCCTTCTCGATCACGGCGCGGCTCGCGGCCGAGACTTCGGTGTCCTTCAGCGCGTCTTCGTACTTGTGCTTGATGTGGTCTTCGCCACGCTCGACTTCGTCGACGATCGCGGTGTCGTCCTTCGAGCTCATCTTCGCGCGCAGCTCGACGAACATGCGGTGCGCCTTGGCAAGGATGGTGCCGTCGTCTTCCGGGTTGCCACCCAGTGCACGGACCTGCGTCTGCAGGGCCTGCGCGGCCTGGCGACGCTCGCCGGCGCGCTGCTGGAAGGTCGAGGCGTAACGGGTGTTCTCGGCATCCTTCGCGGCTTCGCCGTAGCCCTCGGCGCTGTCGATGGTGGTCTCGATGAGGCTGTTGAGAACCTTGATATCGTGGTCGTTGCTGGTCATGGTCGGGCTCCGTCGGATGACTCGGATCGAGTCGTTTTAAGGAGCCCAAGCATCGCGGTCACGGGGTGCATGAATCCGTGAAAGCCGCGTCTCATCCGTGAACACACGGGGGCCCCGTTCATGTAACGCGGGTGCATACTTCCCATCGCGAACATGTATCGAGGAACGTCCATGGCATCGAATCGTCGCGCACTGGTCACCGGCGCATCCGCCGGCATCGGCGAGGCGTTCGCCCGCGAACTGGCCCGTCGCGGCCACGACCTGGTGCTCACCGCACGCCGGGCCGACCGCCTGGAAAAGCTCGCCGCCGAATTGCGCGACCGGCACGGCATCGAAGCGATCGTGGCGCCGCTGGACCTGGCCCGCTCCGACGGCCCGGAAGCACTCGTCGCGGCCCTGGATGCCCAAGGCCTGGCGATCGACGTACTGATCAACAATGCCGGATACGGCGTCAGCGGGTATTTTCACGAGCAGCCCTGGTCCGCGCATGCCGACTTCATCCAGGTGCTGATGACCGCCCCGACGGAACTGGCCTGGCGCCTGTTGCCGTCCATGCAGGCGCGTGGCTACGGCCGGATCGTCAACATCGCCTCGCTGGCGGGCCATCTGCCCGGCTCGGCGGGGCACACGCTGTATGCGGCGTCCAAGGCCTACCTCATCAAGTTGTCGCAGTCGCTGGCGCTGGAGGGCAAGGGCACCGGTGTCCACACCACGGCGGTGTGCCCGGGCTTTACCTATTCGGAGTTCCACGACGTGACCGGCTCGCGCGAATTGGTCTCGAAGATGCCGCGCTGGCTGTGGATGGACGCGGCCACGGTGGCGCGACAGGGTCTGGACGCGGCCGACGCCGGCAAGGCCGTCTACGTCAACGGCCGGGTCAACACAGCCATCAAGTCCTTGTTCAAGCTGCTGCCCGATGCGCTGGCGCTGGCCATGATCGAACGGCAGGGTCGGCGCTTCCGGGTGGGGCGTCGCACGGACCCGTGACCAATGGCATACGCCGCAGGCGCGCATGGGGGATAGCCTCGTCCGGTTCGCGGCGCGCCCTGCGCCGTTGCTGTGATGGGGAACCCCTATGTCGACCAAACGCACCGCGGCGCTTTCCGGCGCCGTCCTCCTCGGACTGATCGGGGCCGCTGCGGCGTCCGCGCAGGCCGTCACCCTCGACGACTACAAGCGCGCCGACTCCTTCCTGGGCCACGCTTCCACACTGGTGGACCACTCCGTCCAGCGGGTCACCTGGGTCGACGACGGCCATTTCTGGTACCGCGACCACGACAAGGACGGCGACCAGTTCCTTACCGTCGATGCCGCCACGGGCCAGGCCTCGCGCGCGTTCGACCGCGACAAGCTGGCTGCCGCGCTGTCGAAGGCGTCGGGTACAAAGGTGGAGCCCGACAAGCTGCCGGTGAGCACGTTCGTCGTCCGTCCGGACGACGGCCTGGACGTAACCTCGCGCGGCAGGCACTACGTCTGCGACAAGGCGATCGGCAAGTGCGAGATCGCCGCGGTGAAGAAGGACGCGGCCGGCAAGCCCTACGGCGATGAGCCGGGCCTGAAGTCGCCGGACGGCAAGTCGGAGGCCTTCATCCGCGACTGGAACCTGTGGGTGCGCGACGTGGCCACGGGTGCCGAGACGCGCCTGACCACCGACGGCATCAAGGACTTCGGTTACGCCACGGACAACGCCGGCTGGCAGCACACCGACGAGGCGATCCTCGTGTGGTCGCCGGACTCGAAGAAGATCGCCACGTTCCAGCAGGACCAGCGCAAGACCGGCGAGATGACCCTGGTCACCACCAACGTGGGCCACCCCAAGGTAGAGACCTGGAAATACCCGCTGCCCGGCGACAAGGACGTGACCATGATCGAGCGCGTCGTGATCGACGTGCCGACGAAAACCGTGGTGCGCTTCAAGATGCCCGCCGACCAGCATCGCTCGTCGCTTTGCGACGATGTGTCGTGCAGCCCTGGCGTGTGGGACGACGTGCGCTGGGCGGGCGACGGCAAGAGCATCGCCTTCGTGTCCACCTCGCGTGACCACACGCACGAGTGGTTCCGTGTGGCCAACCCGGAAACCGGCGACGTGCGCACGGTGTTCGAGGAAAAGGCCAAGACCTACTTCGAAAGCGGCAACGGCACGGTGAACTGGCAATACGTGCCCGAGACCGACCAGGTGATCTGGTTCTCCGAGCGGAGCAACTGGGGCCACCTGTACATGTACAGCCTGAAGACGGGCAAGCTGGAGCAAGCGATCACCCAGGGCGACTGGAACGTCACCGAGGTGCTGCGCATCGATCCGAAGACGAAGACGATCTGGTTCCGTGGCGTGGGCCGCGAGAAGGGCGTCGATCCGTATTACCAGCAGTTCTACAAGGTGGGCTTCGACGGCAAGGGTTTGACCCTGCTGACGCCTGAGAACGCCGACCACACGGTCAGCCTGTCGAAGGACGGCACCTACTTCTTCGATTCGTATTCCACGATCGATACGCCGCCGGTGGCGCTGGTGCGTCGTTCGGATACCGGTGCGACGGTGAAGGACATCGCCCATGCCGATATCTCGCGCCTGAAAGCCACCGGCTGGGTGCCGCCCACCGCGTTCACGGTGAAGGCGCGTGACGGCAAGACCGACCTCTACGGCCAGATGTTCAAGCCGTCGAAGTTCGATCCGTCGAAGAAATACCCGCTGATCGTCTACATCTACCCGGGCCCGCAGGTGGGCTCGATCCGCACGCGCAGCTTCCTGCCCGCCCATGGCGATAACCAGGCGCTGGCCGAGCTCGGCTTCGTGGTGGTAGCGGTGGACGGCATGGGCACGCCGTGGCGCTCCAAGGCGTTCCACGATGCGTATTTCCAGAACATCGGCGACAACACGTTGCCCGACCAGGTGCTGGCGGTGAAGCAGCTGGTGAAGAAGTACAGCTGGCTGGACGGCGATCGCGTGGGTATCTGGGGCCACTCCGGCGGCGGCAACGCCACGGCTACCGCCATGTTCCGCTACCCGGACGTGTTCAAGGTGGGCATCTCGGAGTCGGGCAACCACGACAACCGTAACTACGAGGACGACTGGGCCGAGAAGTGGCAGGGCCTGCTGGTCAAGGACAAGGACGGCAAGAGCAACTACGACGACCAGGCCAACCAGAAGTGGGTCGGCGGCCTGAAGGGTCACCTGATGATCGCGCACGGCACGATGGACGATAACGTGCCGCCGTACGAATCGCTGCTGGTGGTCGACGCGCTGATCAAGGCGAACAAGGATTTCGATCTGGTCATCATCCCTAACGCGCACCACGGCTACGGCGACGCCACGCCGTACATGACGCGCCGTCGCTGGGACTACTTCGTGCGCTACCTCAAGGGCGAGACCCCGCCCAAGGAGTTCCAGCTGACCCCCATGCCGCCCCGCAATTAACCCATGTAGGAGCGCACGATGTGCGCGACGTGTGTTCGCCGAACCTGAAGGGCTGGCGCGTGACGCCGGACGTTCGGCCTCAACACATGTCGCGCACATCGTGCGCTCCTACACGGTGTTTGCAGTGACGTGTGGTGTGCGCGAAAAGATGTCGCGCACGTGCGTGCGCTCCTACCCCGCGGTTTTCGGTACCGGGGCGAAGTGCATGGCGCCGGCGTTCATGCAGTAGCGCAGGCCGGTGGGGTCGGGGCCGTCGTCGAACACGTGGCCGAGGTGGGCGTCGCAGCGGGCACACTTCACTTCCGTGCGCTCCTCGAGCAGGCTGCGGTCGATCTTCTCCACCACGTTCCGTTTCGAGATCGGCTTCCAGAAGCTGGGCCACCCCGTGCCGGACTCGAACTTGGTGGCCGAGTCGTACAGCGCCGTGTCGCAGCCGATGCAGCGGTAGATACCGTTGTCATGCCGGTCCCAGTTCTCGCCCGTATAGGCCGGCTCGGTGCCTTCCTGGCGGGTGATGTAATACGACTTCGTGCCCAGCTTCGCCTTCCACTGGTCGTCGGTCAGCACCACGCGGGCCTCGGGATGGGGCCCCAGCGGCTTCTTGTCGGGCGCGAAGGCGTCGAGTGTCACCGTGCCGCCCTGTGGCGCGGGCGGGGCGTCGGCGGCCATGGCGGGCCGTATGGCGCGCAGGACGAAGGGCAGCGAGGCGGAGGCCGCGACCGTGGCGGCAAACACGCCCAGGAAACGGCGGCGATCGGGATCGGCGTGGCGCATGGAACCTCCGGAAAGCAGGAAGGGTGCCCGGTGGCACCCTTCCGATAAGACCGGACCGAGGGGGTCTGGCTTACACGATCAGTCGTTCACCCAATGGCACTCGCGGTGGGTCTCGTAGGTCGCGTTCTTGTTCTGATGGTTCTTCTGGATCTGGTTGCCGGCGTAACCGCCGCCGACCGCACCGGCCACGGTGGCCAGGGTCTTGCCCTTGCCGCCGCCCACCTGATTGCCCAGCAGGCCACCGGCCACGGCACCCACGCCGGTGCCGATCAGGCGGTTATCGTCCTTGGACTGGATCTGTTTGGTCTGGACGTCGCGGCAGACCTGGTGCTGGCTGCGCCGGCTCTGGGCATCGGCCGGGGGAGCGGTAACGGCCGCACCGGTAGCGACGATGAACAGGGTGGCGGCGAGCAGATGGGTCTTCATGGGGCATCCTCCTTATAGGGCTGCGACAGGGATACCCCCGGCCTCGTGACGGAGGGGTCAAATACGTGCGCCGGCTCCGGTTTGATCGACATGGCGTATGGCCGCGGTTTAATCGGGGTGCCCCGCGCCTCGGCCACGGCCTCGGTCAGTTCGGCGCCCAGCAGCAGGATCAGGGCCGAGTAGTACACCCAGACCAGCAGCACCACCACGCTGCCCGCCGGGCCGTACGGGCCGCCGACGTTGCTGCGCTCCAGGTAGAAACCGATGGCGAACTTGCCCACCACGAAGAGAAGGGCGGTCAGGCTGGCGCCGATCACGGCATCGCGCCACTCGATGATGGCATCCGGCAGCACCTTGTAGATGGCGCCGAAGATGACGACGAACACGGCCAGGGAAATCAGCGTCTCCAGCACGTGCCAGCCAGTGGTGCCGCCGCGGACGAACACCGCGATCATGGCGCTGGCGGAGAAGGAGATCACCAGCAGGAAGGCCAGCGAGAGCAGCAGCCCCAGGGCATGCAGGCGCGCGCGCAACCACGTCAGGATTGCATGGGTGGCCTTGCCGGGCTTCGGCTGCAGCCCCCAGACCCGGTTCAGGGCGCCTTGCAGCTGGGCAAACACGGCGGAGGCGCCCACCAGTGTGACGCCGAGTCCGATGATGCCGGCCACGCTGCCCACGCTGGGCTTCTGCTTGGCGTTTTCGATCACCAGCCGCACGGCTTCGGCGGCGCGTGAGCCGACCAGGCCGTTCAGGCTATCGATCAGCTGGGCCTGCCACTCGGGACGAAGCGAGGCCACCACCCACAGCAGCAACACCAGCAACGGCGCGAACGACAGCGCCGAGTAGAAGGCGAGCGCGGCGGCGCGTGTCATCAACTCGTCGTCGCTGAATCCCTTCACCGTGGTGCTGACGACCCGCCAGCCCATCTTCAATCTCGCATGCACGTGTTCGCCTCCCGAATCGATCCAGCCAGCTTCGCGGCTGGGGCGCGAAGGTGGCGTGGACTGGCGTCAGGCCGCGTGCAGGGCCACGATGGCGGCGGGGATGGCCTCGGCGCCGGCCACCTCGACCACGCGCTCGCCCATGGCGAAGCCGGCCAGACGCTCGTGTTCCCAGGTGCTGTGATAGGGCATGTACACCCCGCAGCCACCCAGGGCGACCACCGGGGCGATGTCCGACTTCAGCGAGTTGCCGACCATGGCGAAGCGATCCGGCGAGAGCCCGAACTCCTGCAGCAAACGGGTGTACGTGGCAGGATCCTTCTCCGAGACGATCTCGATCCGGTGGAAGATGCCGGCCAGCCCACATTGGGCCACCTTGGCTTCCTGGTGGAAGAGGTCGCCCTTGGTGATCAGCACCACGCGGTGGGTCGCCGCCACGGCCTCCACCGCCTCGCGGATGCCGGGAAGCAACTGGACCGGGTGGCCGAGCACGTCCTTGGCCAGGCGCACGATGCGATGGATGTCGCGGGCCTCGATGCGCCCGTCGGTCAGCTCGATCGCCGATTCGATCATGGACAGGGCCATGCCCTTGGCGCCGTAGCCGAACAGCGCGATGTTGCCGCGCTCCGTGTCCAGCAGGGCCGTGCGCAGGCCCTCCGCGGCCAGGTCGACATACCGGCCCAGGATGGCCTCGAAGGCCGCCTGGGCGTCGTCGTAGTATTCCTGGCTACGCCACAGCGTGTCGTCGCCGTCGAAGCCGACCATCTCGATCATGAAGGTAAGGTTCCTGCGCGCACGGTTGCGTGCGACATCGTTAAAGCGGAACCTCGCAGGTTGCCGTCAATCGATGCCGCGCGCAACCGCGCGCCTGTCCTGGGACTTTCCATATGTATGAGTTTACCGACGTCGCCTGCCCCTATTGCGGCGAGACCATCGAGGTGGCCGTCGATACGTCGGGCGGCAGCCAGATGTATATCGAGGATTGCCAGGTGTGTTGCCGCCCGATCGTGATGCGCCTGACGGTGGACGAGGGCGACGATTCGTTCGCGCTGGATGCGTCGGCGGAGAATGAGGGGTGAGGCGTTGAGGGGGCGTGGACCGAGGCAGATTGCGGACCCAGGCAGATCGCGGACCGAGGCGGATCGCGGACATCGTCCGCTCCTACAACAACAACAACGCGACGCCGCGCTGTAGGAGCCCACGATGTGGGCGATCCGCCCTCCACGCCACCGCAGCCGCGTAGGGCCCACGATGTGGGCGACCCAGCCCGCCACACAAAGAAAAGGCCCGGGTCTCCCCAGGCCTTCTCGATGACACCGATGACGGAGCGGCTTAGAACGCCACCGACATCTTCAGACCGAGCACCAGCGCGTCGTCGTTCTGCTTGCTGCCGCCCGGATCCTTGATGTACTGCAGGTTGGGACGCAGTGCGATCGAGGGGATCGGCGAGTAGCTGTAGAACACTTCGGCGACCTTCTCGTAGCCGTCGTTGACGATGCCGTCCGTGCCGGTGATGGCATTGACCAGGCGCTGGTTCTTCGCGGCGTAACCGCTGGCGTGCGAGCCACCGATGGCGGCGCCGATGAAGTCGTTCGGGCGATCGAAGATGCCCTTGTACTCCATGCCCAGCGAGATCTGGTTATTGGTCGCCGAGGTCTCGTGGTCGGCCGAGGCGATGTTCAGGAACACCGTGGTGCCCTTGCCGCCGGCTTCGCCGGACACCTGCTGCTGGAAGGTGATCCACGCGCCCTTGCGGGAATCGTGCTGCAGCGGCTCGTTGCCGGTCAGCGCGATGGGCTGGCGGTTCACGTCGAGGTACAGGTCGTTACCCTTGGACGTGTTGTACCAGACGCCGGCGCGGTACGAACCGGGCAGGCCGTTGACCATCGGCTTCCAGCCGAACTCCAGGGGGATCAGCGCACCGGTGGTGCCGCCGGGGAAGTTCGGCTTGAGGCCGTTGTGACGCGCGTAGGAGTCGTCGACGTACTTCGGGTTGACCTGGTAGGCCGCGATCTGGACGAAGGTTTCCTTCGAGGTATCCAGCTTCAGCACCGTGGCCCACTGGCTGGTCGGCCAGTTGACCCAGTAGTCGCCCACGATGTTACCCGGCTGCGCGCCGCAGAAGGTCAGGTTCTGGAAGTCGCACGAGAACTGGTTGATGTCCTCGCCGACCGGCAGGCGGCCGATCTTCCAGGTCAGGCGATCGTCGAAGAACTTCTGCACCAGGGAGAAGACGGTCAGGTGCCAGGTCTGGCCGCGACCGTAGACTTCCTGGATCAGCTGGTTGTTGCCGATGTTGGCGTCGGCGCCGATGTTGCGGCCGTTACGATCGGTAACCACGATGTTGAACGTCGCGCCGTTCCAGCCCCACAGCTTCTGCAGGTCGAACGCGGCGCCCAGCTTCCACTGGTCGGTGTAACGGGTGATGTTCTTGGTGCCGCCCGAGTAGTTGTGGGCCGCTTCACCGCCGTAACCGAGGTCGAACTTCACGCCGGCATCTTCGAGCCGCGTGCGTTCACCGTTCCAGTCACCGAACAGGTATTTGCTGGTTGCGAGGTCGTCGGCGTGCGCCGCGGTAGCAGCCAGGCCGAGGCATGCGAGCAGCACGCCGGCGATGGGACGCTTAGCGAGTACGTTGAGCATGTGTCCTTCTCCCTGAAAATTTATGCTTTTGCGTTTATGGCTTTTGATTATCTAAGTTGCAACGCACAATAGCTCCCCGCGCGTCCAACCCGCCGCATCATAATGTTTTTGTCAGACTAATGTGTGGGCATCGCGAATTCCGCCCCTGCACTTTCGTCGTGGTTCAGCCAGCGCTGTGTGACAGCTTTCTGTCTTGTGTAGAAGCGCACAGATTCCGGGCCGTGGGCGTGGTGGTCTCCCATCAGGCTCTTCTTCCAGCCGCCGAAGCTGTGGAAGGCCATCGGCACGGGGATGGGGATGTTGATGCCGATCATGCCTACCTGAACGCGGTGGGCGAACTCGCGCGCCACCTGGCCGTCGCGGGTGAAGATGGCCGTGCCGTTGCCGAATTCATGCTCGTCCACCAGTTTCAGCGCACTGGCGAAATCCGGCACGCGAACGACGCAGAGCACGGGTCCGAAGATTTCTTCCTTGTAGATGCGCATGGCGGGGGTGACGCGGTCGAACAGCGTGCCGCCCACGAAAAAGCCCTGTTCGCAACCGGCGACCTGGTAGCCGCGGCCGTCCACGACCAGCTCGGCACCGGCCGCTTCGCCGTCGTCGATGTAGTGGGTGATGCGGTCGCGATGCATGCCGGTGACCACCGGGCCCATCTCGATCGTCTCGTCCAGGCCATGGCCGATGCGCAGCGCCTTCACCCGCGGCGCGAGCTTCGCCACCAGCGCATCGGCGGTGGCCTCGCCGACGGCGACGGCCACGGATATCGCCATGCAGCGCTCACCGGCGGCACCGTAACCCGCGCCCATCAGTGCATCCGCCGTCTTGTCGAGGTCGGCGTCGGGCATGACGATCATGTGGTTCTTCGCGCCGCCCAGTGCCTGTACGCGTTTGCCCCTGGCGGAACCCTGCGCATAGATGTATTCGGCAATCGGCGTGGAACCGACGAAGCTCACCGCGCGAACCAGCGGATGTTCCAGCAGGGCATCCACGGCGGTCTTGTCGCCATGCACCACGTTGAACACGCCGTCGGGAAGCCCGGCTTCCTGCAGCAGCCGGGCCAGCTCCACCGCCAGCGACGGATCGCGTTCGGACGGCTTCAATACGAAGGTGTTGCCGCAGGCCAGCGCCATGGGGAACATCCACATCGGCACCATGGCGGGGAAGTTGAACGGGGTGATGCCGGCGCACACGCCCAGCGCCTGGCGCATCGTCCAGGCATCGATACCGTTGGCGATCTGTTCGGTGTACTCACCCTTGAGCAGTTCCGGGATGCCGCAGGCGTATTCGACCACTTCCAGCCCGCGGATCACTTCGCCTTTCGCGTCGGAAAGCACCTTGCCGTGTTCGGCCACGATGATGCGCGCGAGACGGTCGAGGTCGCGCTCGATCAGGTTCTTGAAACGGAACATCACGCGCGCGCGCTTGAGCGGCGGCGTGTCGGACCATGCCGGGAACGCGGCATGCGCCGCGCGCACGGCGGCATCGACGTCGACGACCGACGCGAGGTCCACCTCGGCCGCGGGCACGCCGCGCGCCGGGTCGTAGACCGGTGCCGTGCCGGAGGGCGAGCCGGTATAGGGCTTGCCGTCGATGAAATGGCCGATACGGGGAAGGGAGGAAGCGGAAGGCTGGGCGGACATGTTCGGTTACTCCGATGCGGCGCGGTCAGCGCGCGATCATCCATTCGTGGGCGGGATCGTTGCGGAAGTGCCAGGCGCGGCTCGGGCCGGCCATGACATTGAGGTAGTAGCCGCGGTAGCCGTGCGGCATCACCACCGGGTGGTAGCCGCGCGGCACCATCACCACGTCGTGGTTGCCGACGGCCATCGACTCGTCGATGTCGCGCTCGTCGGTGTAGACACGCTGGAAGGCAAAACCCTGCGGCGGATCGACGCGATGGTAGTAGGTCTCTTCCAGCACGCTTTCTTCCGGCAGGGCGTCGGTGTCGTGCTTGTGCGGTGGGTAGCTGGACGAATGCCCTGCCGGGGTCAGCACCTCGACCACCAGCAGCGACTCCGCGTCTTCCGTCTCCGGCAGGATGTCGCACACGTAGCGTGTGTTGGCGCCGGTGCCGCGCGTGGAGCGCTTCATCGAGGCGGGGTCGATCAGGCGCGCCGGAAACTTGCCGGTGGCCGGCGCGGACGCCAGCGCAAGCTCGGCGTCGGTGTGCGCGGTTACCGTGTAAACCGATGAGGGCGGCGCATACACCGCATGCGGCGCGCGGTCCTCGAACACACTGGCGCGTCCGTCGAGGTCCTTCCACGACTGGCCTGCAACCGCGATGTCCACGCGGCCCACGAGCACCACCAGGCAGCCTTCGCGACGTTCCGGTAGCGCGATCTCGACGGTGGAGCCCGCCACGATGCGACGCGCCTCGAAACCCACGTGCTTCCAGTGGGCGGTTTCCGGCGTGACCTTGACGATCGCCTCGCCGGTGGGCATGGCCTTGACCAGCAGGCTCATGCGGCCTCCCCGACCGTCGCGCGGTCCAGCAGGTTACGCAGTGTGTCGTAGCCTTTCTTGGCGAAGGCATAGCTGGGTGCCACGGACGGGTCCTGCTCGGCCTCGACCACCAGCCAGCCGGTGTACCCGTGGGTTTTCAGCCGATCGATGATGGCCGCGAAATCGATCACGCCGTCGCCCGGCACGGTAAAGGCGCCGTTGAGCACGGACTCGAGGAAGGTCCAGTGGCGGTTGCGTGCCAGGCGGACCACCCCGGGGCGCACATCCTTGCAGTGCACGTGGCAGATGCGGCCGATGTGGCGGTCGAGCACGGCCAGCGGATCGCCGCCGCCGAAGTACGTGTGGCCGCTGTCGAACAACAGGCCCACCTCGTCGCCGGTGTGGGCCATCAGCTGGTCCACGTCCTCGGGCGATTCCACATAGGCGCCCATGTGATGGTGGTAGGCCAGCCGCACGCCGTGCGACAGCGTGAACGTCGCGAACGCGGTGAGGTTGTCGCCGTAGCGTTTCCAGTCGTCGGCCGTGCGGAAGCGCGGGCGCTTGTATAGCGGCACCGGCTCACCCTGGATGGCGTGGGCCACCTCGCCGTAGACCATGACCTTGCAGCCGTTCTCGGCCAGCAGACGGAGGTGTTTCTCCACGGCCACGGTTTCATCCTTCGCGGAGCGCTCGGCCACGCGTCCGGAATACCAGCCGGACACCACGTCCAGGCCGTAGCCGGCCATCAGGTCGCGCAGCGCGGCCGGCTCCTTCGGGAACTTGTTGCCCAGCTCGAAGCCCTCGTAGCCGATGGCCTTGCCTTCGGTGAGCGCGGTGGACAGCGGGATCTCGCCGCCGAGCGAGGGCAGGTCGTCGTTGCTCCAGGAGATCGGGTTGATGCCGATGCGGATGGGATCGTTTTTCATGTGGGCGTGTTCCTGGTCTTGCGGGCCACGATGGCGGTGTCGTAACCGGCGCGGGCGTCGCGCACGGCATCGCGCGACGATACTTCGGGAATCGCCACCTCCCACCATGCGCCGCCTTCGTCCGTGGTGCGCGTGTGGTCGGTGTCGATGCTGATGAGGTAGGTACGGTCGGCGGCGCGTGCGCGTTCCATGGCGGCCTCCAGGCCGGCGATGTCGGCGACGTGCTCGGCGATCGCGCCCATGGCGCGGGCATGCGCGGCGAAGTCGATGGTGGGTGCGCCGTGCCGGCCCTGCACGCAATCGTCGAACATGTTGTTGAACGCGGCGCTGCCGGTGGACTGTTGCAGCCGGTTGATGCAGCCGTAACCGCGGTTGTCCAGCACCACGACGATGAGCTTGGCGTCGAGCATCACCGAGGTGGCGATCTCGGAATTCATCATGAGGTAGCTGCCGTCGCCGACCATGACCACCACCTCGCGGTCGGGCAGGGCCATCTTCACGCCCAGGCCGCCGGCGATCTCATAACCCATGCACGAGTAGCCGTATTCCATGTGGTAACCGCCGGGTGTTTCGGTGCGCCACAGCTTTTCCAGTTCCGCCGGTAGCGTGCCCGCGGCGCAGACGACCACGTCGTCTTGCGTGGAGCGTGACGACGAGCGTTGCACGGCACCGATCACTTCGCCGTCGTAGGGCAGGCGGCCTGCCGGCGGCTGGCGGGCATCCGTGGTGCGCGCCACGATGTCCAGCCATGCCCCGGCCAACTGGCGCGCGCGCAATGTCCAGGCTTCCGGAGCGGTCCAGTCCTCCAGGCCGAAGCCCAGGTCGTCCAGCACGCGTGCGGCATCCCCGATCACTTCCAGGCCGTTGCCCTTGAGCGCGTCGAACGTGTTGACGTTGACCGAGAGGATCGGCACGTGGGCGAACAGGGCGTTGGAGCCTGTGGTGAAGTCCTGCAGTCGCGTGCCCACGGCGATCACCAGGTCGGCGTCGCGCAGCAGGGCGTTGGCGGCGGTGGAGCCGCAGACGCCCGCGGGGCCGAGATGCAGCGGGTGGTTCCACGGCAGCACGCCCTTGCCGGCCTGGGTCTCGCACACGGGCACGCCGTGCTTGTCGGCAAAGGCCAGCAATTGCGGGGTGGCCCTGGCGTACAGGGCACCGCCGCCGGCCACGATGACCGGACGCTCGGCCGCCTCGATGGCGTCCAGCGCGTGCATCAGTTCGTCGTCGGTGGGCTGCGGCGCGCGGAACACGATCTCGCGCGGCTCGAAGAAGGCCAGCGGCCAGTCGTACGCCTCGGCCTGCACGTCCTGCGGCAACGCCAGCGTCACCGGGCCGCAGAGGGCGGCATCGGTGAGCGCGCGGATGGCCCGTGGCAGCGCCGTCAGCAACTGTTCCGGACGCACGATGCGGTCGAAGTAGCGGGACACCGGACGCAGGCAGTCGTTGACCGAGACGGTGCCGTCGCCGAAATCCTCCAGCTGTTGCAGCACCGGATCCGGTGCGCGCGAGACGAAGATGTCGCCGGGCAGCAACAGCACCGGCAGGCGGTTGACGTGAGCCAGCGCCGCCGCCGTCACGAGGTTGGTGGCACCCGGTCCGATGGACGTGGTGACGGCCATCATCCGCCGGCGCATGTGCGCTTTGGCGTAGGCGATGGCGGTATGCGCCATCGCCTGTTCGTTGTGCGCGCGATACGTCGGCAGCGTGTCGCGGATGCCGTGCAGCGCTTCACCCAGCCCGGCCACGTTGCCGTGGCCGAAGATGGCGAAGACCCCGCCGAACAGCGGCGCCGACACATCGCTGTCCGGATCGCGGCCCTGCAGTGCGGCGAGGTAACGGACCAACGCCTGCGCCGTGGTCAGCCGGACGGTGGCCGGGGGAGAGGAGGGCGTGGTCATGCCGCGGCGCCTTCCCGCATCGGCGCCTGCGGGGCACGACGGCCTTCGCGCCACAGGGCGATCATCCGTTCGAACGCCGCACGCGCCTGGGCGACCAGCGTCTCATCGTCGATCCGCCCCGCCAGCCAGGCTTTCGCCGGTTCGCTGAACAAGGTGCGGCCCACCGCGAAGCCGCGGCACGTGGTGCTCTCCAGGGCATCGGCGAAGCCGGCCGCCAGGACTTCTTCCGGGGCATTCAGGCCGAGCAGCAGCACGCCCCGGCAATGCGGGTCGCGCTCGGCGATCAGGGCGTCGATGCCTTGCCAGGCGTCGCGCTGCGGCGGGCAAAGCTTCCACCAGTCGGGGCGGATGCCGAGGTTGTAGATGCGTTTCATCGAGCGCAGCACCAGCTCGTCGCGCTGGGCGGGGCCGCCCGTGCACGGCGGGATGATTTCCAGCAGCAGCTCGTGGCCGCTGATGACGGCGGCGTCGTAGAGCGAACGGATCTGGGTTTCCTGTTCCACGCGTTCCATGGGCGTGGCATCGGGATCGAAGGCCACGAGGCACTTGATGACGTGCTCGCGCGGCCACGCGATCAGCTGGCTGCCGATGGAGCGGCCGCGTTCGAGTTCGAGAGGACTGGAGCCCGGCACTTCCACCGGGCGGCCGATCCACCAGCCGCGACCGGTGGCCGCGTTCAGTGCGTTCTGGCCGTAGCGGTCGTCGGCCAGCAGGCCGACATGGCCCTGCAGGTGGCCGGCGCGTTCGGTGGCGGCCACCGCCTCCACGAGCAGCTCCTTCAGGCGCGGCAGCCGGGCTTCGTCGCCGCCGGCTTCGCGGGTCAGCTCGAAGAACGGCACCCGGTGGTCGAAGGCGAACACATAGAGGTCGTTCCATGCCTTGCGCGGTACGGCGGTGCGATGCAGGTGGGACAGCTCGGCGTCGCGATCGGGCCGCGGGATGCCGCCCTCGCGCGCCAGGAAGGCGTCCAGTTCCGCACGGGCGGGCATGGCCGGTGCGCAGCCGTGGCGGGACACCACGATGGCGCCGCAGGCATTGGCGAACGCGCAGGCCTGCGCCACGGACTCGCCGTCCAGCCAGCCGGTCAGGAAGCCGGAGAGGAAGGCATCGCCCGCGCCGAGCACGTTCAGCACCTCCACGCGCGCACCGCGGTAGGTGGGGGCGTCGTCGATGCGCTCGGGAATGGGGCCGTCGATCACGCTGCAGCCGATGGCGCCACGCTTGACCACCAGCGTGGCGGCGCTGATGCCACGCACTGCGCGCAGTGCCGCCAGCAGGTCTTCACTGCCGCCGGCGATATGGAATTCTTCTTCCGTGCCGACGATCAGGTCGAAGCCCGGCAGGCTGGCCTGCAAATGTGCGGTGACATGATCGGCGGCCACGAAGCGGCGTTCGCCGTCGCCCTTGCCCGTCAGGCCCCAGAGCACCGGGCGGTAATCGATGTCGAGCACCGTACGCACGTCGTGCTGGCGGGCCAGGTCGATGGCGCGGGTGGCGGCGGCATGCACGCCCGGCTGCGACAGGTGCGTGCCGGTGATGGCCAGTGCGCGGCAGCGGGCAATGAAGGCCTCGTCGATATCCTCCGTGGTCAGCCCCATGTCGGCGCAGTTGTCGCGATAGAACAGCAGCGGAAACGTCTCGCGATCCTTGATGCCCAGGATGGCCAGGGCGGTGAGCCGGTCCGTGTCCACCGTGACCTGACTGATGTCACAGCCTTCCGCTTCCAGCGTCTCGGTGAGGAAGCGGCCCATGTGATCGTCGCCGACGCGGGCGAGCATGGCCGAGCGCAGGCCCAGCCGTGCCGTGCCGAAGGCGACGTTGGCCGAAGATCCACCGAGGTACTTGGCGAAACTGGTGGCGTCCTCCAGGCGGGCGCCGATCTGCTGGGCGTAGAGATCCACCGCGAGCCGGCCGAGGCAGGCGACGTCGATGGGGCGGGAGGCGGAACGGGGCAGGAGACTACGCATGGGGTTTTTCCGTGTTCAGGCCGCGCGGCCTTCCAGTTCGTCGACCAGGCTCTGGATCTCTGTGCCGCCGGCCATCATGTCGAGCACGGCTTCCTTGGTGACATCCGCCTTGGCGAAGGTGCCCATGGACTGGCCGCGGTTCAATAGCGTGAAGCTGTCCGCGATGGGGTAGGCGTGGTGCACGTTGTGGGTGATGAAGATCACCGAGATGCCACGCTCGCGCGCCTTGTGGATCAGCTTGAGCACGTTGCAAGACTGCTTGACGCCCAGGGCCGCCGTGGGCTCGTCCAGGATCAGCACCTTGGCGCCGAAATGGATGGCGCGGGCGATGGCCAGGCACTGCCGCTCGCCGCCGGACATGGTGCCCACCGGCTGGCTGGCGTCGCGCACGCGGATGCCCATCTCGGCGAGTTTCTCGCGAGCGGTCTCGTTGGCGTACTGCATGTCGATGACGGGGATCAGGCCGAACATCTTCCGGCGCGGCTCGCGCCCGGCGAAGAAGTTGCGCGCGACGCTCATCAGCGGCACCAGGGCCAGGTCCTGGTAAACGGTGGCGATGCCATCGTCCAGCGCCTCGCGGGGCGAGCTGTATTTCACGGCGCGTCCCTCGACCCGGTATTCGCCCGTGCTGGGCTGGTGCACGCCGGCCAGCGTCTTGATCAGCGTCGATTTGCCGGCGCCGTTGTCGCCGAGCAGGCAGTGCACCTCGCCACGGCGCAGGCGGAGCGTCACGCCCTGCAGGGCGATCACGGTGCCGAAGAACTTGCTGACGTTGTCCAGTTCGAGAATGTAATCGTCGGCCATGGGGGCGGTCCTCACTTGGTGCTCGCAGCGCGGCTGCGGATGTAGTGGTTGAACAGCACCGCCAGCAGCAACATCCCGCCGAGGAAGACGCGGTACCAGTCCGAATCGATGTTGGTGTACGAGATGCCGATCTGCACGACGCCGAAGATCAGTGCGCCGAAGCAGGCGCCGATCACCGAGCCGAAGCCGCCGGTGAGCAACGCACCGCCGATCACCACGGCGATGATGGCTTCGAACTCTTTCTGCAGGCCGCGATCCGCAGCGGCCGAGCCCACGTCGGCCACCTGCAGCACGCCGAACAGGCAGGCGCAGAAGGCGGTGAGTACGAACAGTGAAACCTTGACCCGGCGCACCGGGACGCCGACGTTCTTGGCCGCGTTGGCGTCACCGCCGACGACGAAGATCCAGTTGCCGAAGCGGGTGCGCGCCAGCACGAAGCCAGCGGCCAGACCCATCACCAGCCACCACACCAGCACCTTGGGGATGCCACCGACGACCGGGTCGCCGCTGGGCAGCTTCTCGATCAGGTTCATGCCGGCCAGCGCGGTGAACAGCCAGTGCAGCGTGGTGCCGGAGAACAGCGCGTTGATCACCGGGTCTTCCGCGAACTTGTCGCCCACGCCGCTGACGATGGTGCTGTTGGCGAAGCTGGTGGACAGCACCAGCGTCAGGCCGCGCAGGATGAACATGAAGGCGAGGGTGACGATGAACGACGGCAACCGGGTGCGTACCACCAGGTAACCGTTGAGCGCGCCCAGCGCCATGCAGCCGACGAAGGCGAAGATCACCGATGCCCACAGCGGCCAACCCATGTACATCGGTGGAATGGCGACCAGCACGCCGGCGAAGCCGATCATCGATCCCATCGACAGGTCGAACTCGCCGGCGATCATCAGCAGGCAGGCGCCCACGGCCAGGATGCCGAGGTACGCCGCCACCTGTGCCCAGTTGATCACGCCATCGAGTGCGAACATGCCCGACCCGCGGGCGAAGATGCCGAAGAAGACGAAGACGAGCACGGTGCCCGCGATCGACCCGAGCTCGGGCCGGTCGAGGAGAATGCGCCACGGGGATACCCGTCGCACGCGTTCGTCCGTGGAGGTCGGTGCTTCCGGCGCGTTCGCACGGTTGGACTGGATCATGTTGGACACGCTCTCATTGATGGCGCTCATGGTTCACTCCCCGACGATCAGCGGTACTGACCGGCGTATTTCTCGACGGTGGCCACGTTGTCCTTCGTGACGAAGGCCGGGCCGGAGCTGACCCCCGTGGCGGTATAGACGGGCTTGAGGTCGTACTGCTTCAGGCGGGCCTGGAACTTCGGGTTGGCCTTGATGGCTTCGATGATCTTGGCCGGGTCCTTGGTGTTCTGGTCGTGCGCGATCACCAGCGCGGCGATGCCCATGTAGCCCTGCAGGTACGGCTGCTGGTCGATGGCGTACTGGATCGTGCCGGACTTGATGCCGCCGATGATGGCGGGCGACAGGTCGAAGGTGCCGAAGTCGATCTTGCCGGCCAGGTGCATGTCGTTGACCACCTTGATGGTCGGCTCCGCGGCGTTGGGGCCGAGGGCGAGGATCGCCTGGGTCTTCGGGTTGCTGCGCAGGTACGCGCTGACCTTGCTGGCGACCACGGTCGGGTCCATGCCCGAGTCGATCATCGACGTCTTGCGCCAGTCCTTCACGCCGATGGCCTCGGCAAAGCCCTTGCAGCGCTCGAACGAGGCGTTGTTGGTGGCGTAGTGGTTGATGCAGACGAAGCTGGTGATGCCCTTGGCCTTGGCGCGCTCACCGGCTGCCTTGCCGGCGTCGTATTCGCCCTGGCCCACGTGCATGATCGCGCCGATTTTCCTGCTCTCCTCGGGAGTGCCGGAGTTGATGGTGACGATGGGGATGCCCTTGGCCGAGATCTTCGCCGCCGGGGCCTTGAGCACGGCGTAGCTGGCGATATCGAAGGACACGCCCTTGTAGTTGCGGGCGGCGGCGGATTCGAGCTGGCGGGCCATTTCGGACAGGTCGCCGTTGCCGGAGCCGCGGTAGTCGACCTCGACGCCGAAATCCTCACCCGCCTGCTTGATGGCGTTCTTGATGGTGTTCCACCAGGAATCGGAATCGGCGGCGTGGGAGACCAGGACGTAACGGTCGCCGGGCGCGGCCTGCGAGGCAGGGGCGGCGAGGCCGAGACCGAGGGCGAGAGCCGCCGCCAACGAAGCGTGGAAAAGTTTGGATCGCATATAGCCTCCACAGGTGACCGCGGCGCGGTCGGGTGATGGGTATCGAACTGCGACGACGGCCGCGTGGCCGCGGTGTGTGCCGAAAGCGAGCCGAGCATGGACCTGCCGTTCCACGGTTGCAATTTGCATTGCAGCAAAAAAAATAAATGGAAAATATGTTCCATACCGTGGTTGAATGCCGCCGGTCCCCCCTGGAGTGCCCCATGGCCAAACGCGACGAAGCCGATGCCCTCATGCAGCGCATCGCGGAGGAATTCGAGGCCTTGCCGCGGCAGTTGCAGGGCGTGGCCCGGTACCTTGAGGAACATCGTGGTTCCATCATGGTCCAGCGTGTCGGTGAGATTGCCGAGGGCTGCGGCGTGCACGCGTCGGCCGTGGTCCGTTTCGCCCAGCGCTTCGGCTATTCCGGCTTCACCGAGATGCAGGCGGTGTTCCGCAACGCCTTCACGGCGCAGGCGACGCCACAGCGCAGCTACCAGCAGCGCATCCGCAGCGTCATCAAGGGCGGCAAGGGTAGCCTGCCCGCGGTGGAGATCGCCTCGCGTTTCATCGACGCCAGCCGGGCCGGCCTGGACGAGTTGGCCGCCGAGATCGATGAGGTACGCTTCCAGAAAGCGGTGGACATGCTGGCCGCCGCCGAGAACATCTACGTGATCGGCGTGCGCCGTTCGTTCGCCATCGCCACCTATATCGCCTACGCGTTGCAGCACACGCCCAAGCGGGTGCACCTGGTCAGCGGACTGGGTGGCATGTTCCGCGAACAGCTGCGCAGCATCGGCAAGGGCGACGCGCTGATCGCCATCAGCTTCCCGCCGTTCGGCAAGGAAACGCTTTACGCCATGCGCGTGGCGCAGCAGCACAAGGCCGGCGTGCTCGGTATCACCGAGAGCGACCTGGGCCCGCTGGCGCGGCATTCGGATGTGTTACTCAAGGTGAAGGAGGGCAGCGCGTTCGCCTTCCGCGGACTCACCAGCACCATGTGCCTGTGCCAGGCGCTGTTCGTCGCGCTGGCCTACAAGCTCGAACTGACCGTCGAAGAAACACTTCCCCGAGGAGAATACGATGATTGAAGTAGCCGTTTTCGGTGCCGGGCGCATCGGCAAGATCCACGCGGGCAACGTCGCCCGCCACCCCGAAGCCCGCCTGCGTTACGTGGTGGACGTGCACGCGCCCTCGGCCGAGGAACTGGCGGGCAAGCACGGCGCGAAGGTCGCCAGTGTGGACGAAGCCCTGAACGATCCGGCCGTCGGCGCCGTGGTCATCGGCTCCAGCACCGACACGCATGCCGACCTGATCCATCGCGCGGCGGCGGCGGGCAAGGCGATCTTCTGCGAGAAGCCGGTGGACCTGGACGTGGAGCGCGCGCGCTCGTGCCAGGCCGCGGTGGAAAAGGCGGGCGTTACCTGCATGATCGCCTTCCAGCGCCGCTTCGATCCCACGTTCTCGTCGCTGAAGAAGCGGCTGGACGACGGCGAGATCGGCACGCCGGAACTGCTGGTGGTGACCAGTCGCGATCCCGGTGCCCCGCCGGTCGCCTACATCAAGAGTTCCGGCGGCATCTTCAAGGACATGCTGATCCACGATTTCGACATCTTCCGCTGGATTCTTTCCGACGAAGCGGTCAGCGTGCATGCCACCGGCAGCTGCCTTACCGATCCGGCCATCCAGGAGGCCGGTGACATCGACACCACGGCGGTCACCATCCGTACCCGTAGCGGCCGGCTCTGCCAGATCAACACCTCGCGCCGTGCCGCGTACGGCTACGACCAGCGTTTCGAGGTGCTGGGCAGCAAGGGCATGTTGCAGGCCGGCAACGTGGCGCCGACCCAGGTCGTCGCGCATACCGGGTCCAGCATCGCGCACGACCTGCCGGAGCATTTCTTCCTCGAGCGTTACCGCGAGGCGTATGCGGCGGAGATCGCCCACTTCTTCGACGCGCTGGCGGGCGGCACGCCGGTACGCACCACCATCGCCGACGGCATCAAGGCACTGGAACTGGCCGAGGCCGCCGCGCGTTCCTGGCGCGAGGGCAAGGCGATCGAGGTGAGTATCTGACCATGGCCACGCTTCGTATCGGTCTTGCCGGCCTCGGCCGGCTCGGCCAGCGCTATGCCGAGAATCTTGCGCGCGCCGTTCCACGCGCGGAACTGGCCGCCGTGTGCAGTCCGGTGGAGGCGGAGCGTGCCTGGGCCCGCGACACGCTGGATGTTGCCACCATCCATACCTCTTACGAGGACATGCTGGCCGATCCGTCGCTGGATGCCGTGTTCCTGGTTACGCCCACGTCGCTGCATGCCGCGCAGATCGCGCAGGCGCTGGACGCAGGCAAGCACGTGTTCTGCGAGAAGCCGTTGTCGCTGGAACTGGACGACTGTCGTCGCGCCGCCGCGCATGCGGCGGTGGCCGGCAAACGGGCGATGGTGGGTTTCGTACGTCGTTTCGACGACAGCTACCGGAACGCGTTCCGGCATATCGAGGCGGGTGGCATCGGCCGTCCGTTCCTGGTGTATTCGCAGACGACGGACCTGGCCGACCCGAGCGGTGCGTTCCTGAAGTTCGCGCCCACCAGCGGCGGCATCTTCCTCGACTGCAGCGTGCACGACATCGACCTGGCTCGCTGGCTGCTCGGCCGGCCGAAGGCGACCAAGGTGTACTCGACGGGCACCGTGGCGATGTATCCGCCCCTGGAAGCCATGGGCGACGTGGACAACGGCGTCGCCATCGTGGAGTTCGAGGGCGGTCGCATGGCGATGTTCTACGCGTCGCGCACGCAGGCCCATGGCCACGACACGCATACCGACGTCACCGGTACCGCCGGTCGCGTCAGCATCGGTCGCAACCCGCGCACGGACCGCGTGGAGATCGCCGATGCCCACGGTGTGCGCAACACGGTGCTGCCGTCGTTCTACGAGCGTTTCGCCCCGGCCTTCGTCACCCAGGCCCGGCATTTCGTCGACGCCGTGCTCGACGACACGCCGTTCGACCTGACGATGGACGACGCGGTGGAAGCGACGCGTATTGCCATCGCGTTGCGCGAGTCGTTGCAGACGGGGCAGCCGGTGGGGCTTTGACGAATTATTCTTCATGATGCACCGCAACACCCCCGCGCTATAATCGCTGCACCATGTCCCTACCTCCTCTCGTCCCCCAGCGCGGGCGGCGTTTCGTGATCACGGCGCGCATTCTTTCCGCCGTCGTGTTCACGTTCGTCGTCTATCTCTGCATCGGTATCCCGCTGGCCGTGTTGCCGGGCTTCGCGCACCTCGACCTCGGTTACTCGACCATCCTGGCCGGCCTCGCGGTCAGCGCGCAGTACCTCGCCACGCTGATGAGCCGGCCCTATGCCGGGCGCATGGCCGACGCGATGGGACCGAAACGCGCGGTGCTCACCGGGCTGGTCGTGCTGGCGCTCTCGGGCCTGTTCCTCGCGCTGGCCGCGCTGGTGCCGACCATCCCGGCGCTGTCGCTGGTGCTGATCCTGCTCAGCCGGCTGGGCCTGGGTTTTGCCGAGAGCTGGGTCAGCACCGGGTCGATCACCTGGGGCATCGGCGGCATCGGTGGCGAACATACCGCGCGGGTGATTTCCTGGAACGGCATCGCCACCTACGGCGGCATCGCGCTGGGTGCGCCGCTGGGTGTGACGCTCGCCCGCGACCACGGCTTCATCGCCTTGGGCATCCTTACCTTCGTGCTGGGGTTGATCGCCGTGCCGCTCGCGCTGGCGAAGGCGCGCATCGCGCCCAGCCACGGCGAGCGACTGCCGTTCAAGAGCGTGCTGTCGCGTGTCATGCCCTACGGCGTGGGCCTGGCCCTGGGCTCGATCGGTTTCGGTTCGTTGTCCACCTTCGTCGCGCTGTATTACGCCAGTCGCGGGTGGACGGACGCGGCGCTGTCGCTGTCCATCTTCGGCGGCTGCTTCATCGGTATCCGTCTCGTGTTCGGCAACGTCATCGACCGCTTCGGCGGCTATCGCGTGGCCATCGTCTCGCTGGCGATCGAGGCCTGCGGCCTGGTGGCGCTGTGGCTGGGCAGCACGCCGAATGCCACGATGGCCGGCGCGGCCCTGACCGGGGCAGGCTTCGCGCTGGTCTTCCCCGCGCTGGGCGTGGAGGCGGTGAACCGCGTCAGCACCCACAACCGCGGAGCGGCGCTGGGTGCGTATTCGGTGTTCCTGGACGTGGCGCTGGGCCTGACCGGGCCGGTTGGCGGCTGGGTGGCGGGGCTTTACGACTACCCGGCCATCTTCCTCCTCGCCGGTTTCGCCGCGCTGGCGGCGGCCCTGTTGTCGGTGTCGCTGTACCTGCGTTTCGGTCGCGACACGGATGCCCGCGGGAAAGCGGCTGCCACCCGGGCATAATGCCCCCCTGATTCCCGACGAGGTTCCCCCATGCCCTACGATCGCAGCTGGACCGGCTTCGGCATTGTCGGTGCGCTCGAGACGGGCGGCATCGCGCTGCTGGTGGGACTGGTGCTCTATGCGGTGGTGCGGGCGTTCGGCAAGGCCAACGGCTGGAGCCACGGCAAGGACATCAGCGTGGCCTTCGCGCTCACGCTGGTGCTCGCCGGCGGCCAGGACCTCTGGGACCTTTTCTACTTCAACTTCGCCCCGCTGCAGTCGATGACGCTGCTGCGCCTGAAGCTGGCGGCGGTGCACGATCCGGACGCCATCGGCCTGCGCGTGTTCTTCGAATGCGTGGGGTCGCTGGTAGGGGTGTGCCTGGGCTGGGCCGTGTTCTCCGGCGGCTTCAGGCAACTGCTGCAAGGCATGCGCACCCCCACGCCCTGACGCTCAGCGGTGGTGGGCGAACATCCAGTCCCACAGCGTCGGTGTCGCATAGGCTTTCTGCCACGAGCCGTGGTTCACGCCCGGAAACTCGGAGTACTTCACCTCGGCCTTGCGGGCCACCAGCGCCGCATGCATCTTCCGCGACTGCTCGGTGGGCACGACGTTGTCGTCGCCACCGTGGAAGATCCACACCGGTAACGCACCGACTTTCTGCGCCACCCAGGCGAAGGGGTCGCTGCCGGCCGGCACCCCCTGCACGAACAGCTGGCGGTCTTCGTCGTCGCCCAGTTGGGTGACGCCGCCGCAGATGATCGCCGCCGCGGCGAACGTGCCCGGATGATCCGCCGCGAGCTGCCACGAGCCATAACCACCCATGGACAGGCCGGTGAGGTAGAGGCGCTTGCGATCGCCATGGAACTCCATGACGCTTTTTTCCAGCGCGGCCATGGCCATGTCGGCATCGGCCTTGTCCGTCCACTCCGTGTTGTCCGGCGCCTGAGGGATCACCACCACGGCGGGGAAATCGGTGTGCTGCTTCAACCAGGGCGGCAGGCCCTGCGACAACGGCTTGAGGTTGTCGTTGCCACGCTCGCCGCTGCCATGCAGGAACAGCACCACGGCGGGATGCGGCGTGATGTCCGCGGGGACGAACACCTGATAGCGGTAGGTCCGGCCGGCCACGTCGACGCTGCGTTCGACGAACTGCGCGGGGGCGGCAGAGGCACCGACGGCGGTCATGGCGGTGAGGAAGGCGAGGGTACGAAGCATGATGAGTCCCTGGTCGGCGAGGTGGCGCGAGGCGTCAGAGTACCGGATCGAACAGGCGCGCCACATGCAGGGCCACACGCCGCAGGTACGACAGCCGCCGGTAGTCGTTGACGTTCACTTCGTCCGCGTTGGCGAAGTCCGTTTCCAGCATCGCTTCCACCTCGGCGGCGAAGGTCTCATCGACGTTCAGCGCGGCGATCTCGAAGTTCAGCCGGAAGCTGCGGTTGTCCAGGTTCATGCTGCCGACCACGGCGGTGTCCTCGTCGATCAGCATCACCTTCTGATGCACGAAGCCCGGCTGGTAGCGGAACATGCGGATGCCGGCCACCGTGGCCTCGTGCGCATAGAGCGTGCTGGCCATGAACACGGTGCGGTGGTCGGGTCGGCAGGGAATCAGGATGCGTACGTCCACCCCGCGGAACACGGCCAGGCGCAATGCCGCGAACACGGCCGGGTCCGGCACGAAGTAAGGCGTGGTGATCCAGATGCGCCGCTTCGCCGCGTGGATCACCTGGGTGAAGAACAGCGAGCAGCTTTCCTGCCGGTCGGCCGGCCCGGTGGCCACGATGAGGGTGGCGGCGCGTCCGCAGCGCTCGGGCGGGGGCGACGACGGTGGCCGCTCGCCGGTCACCCAGTACCAGTCCTCGGCGAACACCCGCTGCAGGTCGGCCACGGCCGGCCCCTCGATCTGCATGTGAGTATCGCGCCACGGTGACAGCGGTGGCGAGGCGCCGAGGTATTCGTCGCCGGCGTTGAGACCACCGACGAAGCCGCGCTCGCCATCCACCACCAGCACCTTGCGATGGTTGCGGAAGTTGAGCTGGAAGCGGTTGCGCCAGCGCCGGGTGGCGAAGCGGCGTGCTTCGACGCCGCCCTTGTGCAGGGTTTCCACGTAGCTGTCCGGCAGGGCGTGGCTGCCGATGCCGTCGTAGAGCAGGCATACACGCACACCGGCGGCGGCGCGTTCCAGCAGGGCATCGCGCAGGCGTCGGCCGAGCACGTCGTCGTGGATGATGAAGAACTGCACCAGCACGTAGCGCTCGGCGCGGGCGATGGCGGCGAACATCGCGGTGAAGGCGGCCTCCCCGTCGATGTGCAGGGCCAGCGCGTGACCGCCGTGCATGGCGCTGTTGATCATCCGCCCGATGGCGTCGTAACGCGGATCATGGACGGGGGCGGGCGGTGTCAGCAGCCCGGTGTGACCCGGGTGGGCCACCTCCTCGTGGAGCATGAAGAACCGCGCCTGGCGCTGCCGGTGCAGGTCGACGTAGCCGCCGAAGTGGCTGGCGCCCAGGAACAGGTAAGGCACCAGTGACAGGTAGGGCAGGAAGACCAGGCCCAGGGCCCAGGCGAAGGCGCCCTGGGCCGTGCGGGCATGCATGACCGCGTGCATGGCGGCCAGCACGCCGGCGGCGTGCAGGGAAAGCGCGGCGATGGCGATGAGCGTCGTGATCATACGCCGGCAGTGTCCACGTTTTCGACGTGTCAGCCCAGCAGCATGTTGGCGACGTTCTGCGCCTGCTTGCGGATTTCCGGAATGGCCGTGGATTCCCACAGGGCGCCACGCAGCATGCTGCCCATGGCGAACAGGTTGGGCCGGGCCTTGCCGTTGCCGTCCAGCAGGTGGCCGTCGGGCACGGCGCGCAGGCCCAGGCCCAGGGGATCGGGCTGGACCAGGCCGTCGACCACCAGTTGGCGCACGAGGCGATGTTCGGTGCGCTGGGTATCGGTGTTGAGGCCGACGGTCTGGACGACGAGGTCGTACGACGCCGTACTTTCCGCGCCCCCGGGCAGCGCGCGCACCACATCCAGCGTGCCTTCCGGCGACAGGCGTACCGCGCGCATGCGGCCACGCCCACGCTCGAAGCGGCCTTCGGCTTCCAGTCGTGTCGCGGCGGCGGCCACCTGCGGCGGCATGCGATGACGCGCCCGCTCCCACGCCCAACGTGCGTGACGCAGGAAACGCGACCGTTCGGCGCGTGGCAGGTCGCGCCACAGGCCCTGGGTATGCGGGCGCATGCCGTCGATCACGGTGCGCCAGTCCTTCGCGTTGGCCGTGGCCTCGCGCAACCGACGCAGCCACACGCGCACGTTCGGATCGTCCTGCATCGCCTCGACCAGTTCCGAGCCGTCGTCCGTGGGTGCGGAGGCGGCGGCCAGGTGCGGCTCGGGCAGCTTGCCGTGGCGGGACAGGGCGGTGAAGTGGGCGTTGGGCCAATGCGCCGACAGTTCGAGCAGGACGTCGACGGCGGTGAGGCCAAGCCCGATGACGAGCACGCGCAGGGGGCGATCGTCGTGCTGCACGCTGGCCAGGAACGGCCAGGGATCGGTGACGTAGCGGCCGCTGGCGATGGCGGCGTCCTCGACGCCCGCCAGGGGGCGCGGCGGCAACGAACCGATGGCCAGCACCGCGGCGTCGGCATGGGATTCCTCGTCGCCGTAGCCGATGGTCACGCCGTCGGCCGTAGGCACCAGCGCATCGGCGTCGAACGGATGCACGTTGATATCGTGGCCCAGCGAGGCGGCGTGTTTCACCGCCTGCTCCACGCGCGACTGGAGGAAATCGCCGTAGAGGCGCCGTGGCAGGAAGTCGGAACCCTTGACCGAGGGGTCCAGCGCCTGGGCGTACTCGAGGAAACCGCCCGGCTTGCTGACGAACATGCCCATGGAGGCGGCACGTACGTTCAACAGGTGGCGTTCCGAGGGCGTGCCATAGGCGATGCCACGGCCGGCCGCCGGCGCGCCGGCGTACCAGTCCAGGTGCAAGGGCCGGGGCGTACGCCGCTCCAGCAACTCACTCACCAGCGTCGCCGCTGCCGCGCCACCGCCGATGATGGCGACTTTATGAAACATGCTGTTGGTCCTTCGCCCGATGGCTGGGGTGGAGGGCCGTAGACCGTCAGGCCGTCAGGCGTCCCGCGATAATCGATTGCCTCGGTCGTGCGATCCAGTGTCCCGAGGGACCTGGTTGCTCGTACGCGAGATACTGTGCCAGATCGCCACCGTACACGTGAAGCGTGAGCGCCGTGTCGTGCCGCGACAAATTGCGGCAGCGGTGGGCGTGCGTCTCGGTGGCGTCGAACCATGTGGCGTCCCCGGGACCAAGCCACGTGCGCCCGGTGCTGCGTAGGGCGTGCTCGTCGCCGTGGGGACGGTCGAACGATTCCACTTCCAGCGCGCCCGAGATGGTGGCTTCGAGCCCCCACAGCCCGCCATGGTCGTGCACCGGCGTGACATAACCCGGCGGCCAGGCCATGACCAGCACGCTGACCGGTCGCTTCGACCGCTCGGCGAGTATCCAGCGCTCGAAGCCACGGCGACGCTCACGCAACGGCCCCAGGGCCTGGGCCAATTCCTGGCTGTGGGCATGGAGCGCACGGCCGAGATCTCGCCCCATCGAGGCGAGATCCGGGTGCTCCACGTCCGACAGGTCGAAGGCGATATCGCGCAACGTCCTGACGATGGAAAAACGCTTACCCATGGGCTGGGCCATCTCGGGAATTCACTGGAGGAAAGTGGACCACGGAGGCCGTTAAACCGTCGTAACTCTTGAGCTTGGGTCTTGGAGCAAGAGCCGGCGGGTGCCACCCTCGGGGCCACGCCTGCGGCGACCCGTCAATGAAGGGCCGCTCCGCGACCGTATATCTAATTCCCCTACGGGGCGGGTCGGGCTTCGAACGGAGGTTTCCGATTCGACATCCTGTCTCAGCGGAAACGGCCGGCCGTCCTGGCCGGCCCCCTTCGGGCTTTTTCCGTTCGAAGCCCTCGCCTGCGGCTACCGGCCCCGAGGGTGGCACCCGCCGGCTCTTTCGACGACTGAGGTTGGGTGTGGGAAAAGCTAAGAGCTGGGTTTCGCTTCGTGGCTGGGAACGCTGGCTTGCCTGCTTTGCATGGCATCGGTCGCCTTAGGTGTGTCGAGGGTTCGCGCACGTGCGTGCGCTCCTACCCCACCGGCAGACCATGCGTTGGGCATGCCACGACCTGCCCTACCCCTGGGGTAGGAGCGCACGATGTGCGCGAAAAGCCAACAAAGCGCTGACGCAGTAACCCCGAACGCTGCTTGCTCACCCACACTCGCTGCTCGCCCAACACCCCACCTCAGCTTGAGGAAGAGCCGGCGGGTAGCCCCCTCGGGGCCGGTAGCCGCAGGCGAGGGCTTCGAACGGACAAGGCCGCGTAGCGGGGCCGGCCAGGACGGCCGGCCATTTTCGCTGAGCCATGGATGGCGAATCGAAAATCCCCGTGCGAAGCCCGACCCGGGCCCGTAGGGCAAATAGATATACGGCCGCGGACGCGGCCCTTCATTGACGGGTCGCCGCAGGCGTGGCCCCGAGGGGGCTACCCGCCGGCTCTTGCTCGAACGCCCCAAGGCGCCAAGCCCCAACGCGATGCCAAAGGCGAGCCCTCCCAAAAAAGTCATCCAACGCCTTTAAACCTTCCCCCACCCAACAGCATCCTAGGCTGCGAACCCGCCCACCGGCCGGCCTGTCACGGAGTGCATTGCCATGATCGTCCTCACCTCGCTCGTTATCCTGTTCGCCGGCTTCTGGCTGGTCTTTGCGTTGGTCGGCGCCGTGCTGAAGCTGGTTTTCGGCGTCATCGGCGGCGTGTTCAGCGTGTTTGCCAGCCTGCTTGGCGCGGTGATCGGCGGTATCGCCATGCTGCTGGTGGCGCCCGTGGTCGCCCTGGCGCTGCTGCCGGTGCTGTTGCCCGTGGCCGTGCTGGCCCTGATCGTCTGGGCAATTGCGCGGGCTACCCGCCGCCAGCCCGACGTGGTGGTGATGCAGGCGCCCCGTTGAGGGCGCCTGCGCGGCACGCTTGTCTTAGAGGTTCTTCAGGTCGAACGTGATGGGGATGCGCGCCCACGCCTGCACGGTGTGGCCGTCGCGCTGGGCAGGCTGGAACCGCCACTTTGCCAGCACCTGGTCGCGTGCCGCCTTGTCCAGCACGCTGTGGCCGCTGCTGCTTTCGATCACCACGTCCAGCGGTTTTCCGGCTTCGTCCACCAGTACGCGCAGGGTGACCGTGCCCTGCATGCGGCCGCCGATGGCCATGCGCGGGTAGGCCGGCGCGGGCGCCGAGACATAGGCCAGCGTGGCCTCCACCGGTGCGCTGGGGACGTCGGCGGTGGCGGTCGGCGCCACGGTCGGTACCGCGGGCACCATCGGTGCGCTGCCCTCGTCGGTGGGCACCGCCGTCTGCACGGGTGGCGAGGTAATGGGCCGGGTCACGGTGGTGACGGTGCGGGGCGGTTTGACCGGGAGCGGCTTGAGGGCGACGGGCGGTGGCGCGGGAACGGGTTTGGGTTCGGCCATGTGTTCGATCAGTCGGATCGGTTCCTGGGCCACGGGGGCCGAGACCAGGTTGGCCACCATGGGACGCATGACGGCGACGAGTGCGGCGGCGTTGAGGGCGATCGCCGCGCTCATCGCGACGATGCGGACGGTATCCGGATGCACTCCGGCGAGGACGGACGGACGGGCGAACGACATGAGCCACCTCCTGCAACGTGGGGGAAGGTGAAGCGCGGTCGGGAAGACGGCCGGGCATGGCCGGCGGGGATCGTGTTCGGGTCCGGTTGCAGGTTAGGCAGGCTTTGGGAAAAGTTGCAAGAGGGCCGTCTGGACGGCCAAATCGGTCAGTGCTGACGCGTCAGCGCGTCGCCCTCAGTGAGCTACCAGCATCGGTACGTCCGATTGCATGAACAGGTAGCGGGTGGTGCCGCCCAGCACCATTTCCGAGAGGCGCGAACGACCCCAGGCGCCCATCACGATGAGGTCGGCGTTTTCCGCATGGGCGGTATCGAGCAGGGCGGGGCCCGGCGCGGAAGCCGCTCCGTCGCCGAGCGGGCGCACCTCGGCCTGTACGCCGTGCGTGTCCAGCCAGGTGCGGATGTCGGTATGCGGCAGGGCGCAGGTGCCCGGATCCTCGTCGCGGCTGCCGTCGATGACGGTGACGCGCGTGGCCTTGCGCAGCAGCGGCAGCGACGAGCGGACGGCCAGTGCCGATTCCCGGCTGCCGCTCCAGGCCACCAGCACGTGCTCGCCCAGCGTCCTTACGGGGGCTGCCTCGGGCACTACCAGCACGCCGCGGCTGGAGCCGAACACCGTACGCGACACCACGCCAAAACCGACGGGGGCGTCGCCACGCAGGGTGGACGAGCGCTCCATCACCAGCAGGTCGTAACCGGCGGCGGCGTGGGTCAGCACCGTGACGGTGTCGCCGTTGCCGACCCGCCAGTTGCCCTGCAAGCCGGCCGTCAGCATCAGGTCGGTCCACTCGCTGACCACGGCCCGGGCGTCGGCGGCGCGCTGGCGCACGGCATCCAGTTGCATGGGCACGGCCTCGGGCACGGTGAACGCGGCGGCCGGCAGGTCGACCACGTGCAGGGCATCCAGACGTGAGCCCAGGCGGACGGCCAGGGCGACGGCGGCGCGCAGGCCGGCACCCTGGGGCGGGAGGCGGGCGATGTGCACGAGCAGTTCGAGGGTCATGCCCCATGGAACAACGGCAGGGCCGCTCTGGTCAATCCGGGCAAAAACCTGCGGCAATGCGACCTTTTCTCGATAACGGACCGAATCGGTTATCTTCGGCGTTCGACTTATTCCGGAAAAGCCCATGTCTTTCGACAGCGCCCAGCCGCGCTATCCCCTCGGAGAAGAAGTCGCCAGCAGCGTGATTCACGGCATCGGTCTGGTGCTGAGCATTGCCGGTCTCGCCGTGCTCGTGGCGTTTTCGGTCATGTACGGCGACACGCGTACCGTGGTGGCCAGTTCGGTGTTCGGCGCCACGCTGATCCTGCTGTATGCGGCGTCCACCCTGTATCACTCCATCCCAGGCGCGGCCGCGAAGCGGGTCCTGCGTACGTGCGATCACATCGCCATCTTCCTGCTGATCGCCGGCACCTATACGCCCTTTACGCTGCTGGCGCTGCATGGCGCCTGGCGCTGGGGCCTGTTCTCCACCATCTGGACGCTGGCGATCCTCGGCAGCTTGGCCGAACTGGGCATGCTCAAGCGCTACCGCAAGGCGGCCGTGATCATGTACGTGGGGATGGGCTGGGTGGCGGCCGTCGCTGTCCAGCCACTCCGCGAGAGCGTGCCCACGGGTGGGCTGTTGCTGCTCCTGGCCGGCGGCCTGGCCTACACCGGCGGCGTGCCGTTCTACATCGCGCGCAAGCTGCCTTACCACCACGCGATCTGGCACGTCTTCGTGCTGGCCGGCAGCGTGTGCCACTTCTTCGCCGTCCTGTTTTACCTCATCCCACAGGGGCCCGCCACGCACTGAGGTGCGCGGCGGGCCGTAGCAGGCCGGGCGATGGCCCGTGTCAGGGCGAGGCGTTGGCTTTCGTTGCCGTTCCGGGCATGAACCGGGTGCGTACGGCCTCGGCCAGCAGGTCGGGTGGCAACAGGCCCTGGGCGATCAGGAAATCGTTGAACGCCTTGCGATCGAAGGCAGCGCCCAGCCGGGTCTGCGTTTCCGCACGCAATTGCAGGATGCGCGTATAGCCGTAGAAATACGCGGTGGCCTGGCCGGGCGAATTCAGCGTGTAGCGATCCAGTTCCTGCCGCGCCATCGGCTCGGACAAGCCGACGTCGTTCACGAGGATGTCGTGGGCGCGTTCGCGCGATACCAGCCCGAGGTTGAGCATGGGGTCGAGGAAGGCGCGCGCCGCGCGCAGCAGGCGGAACTGCAAGGCGATGAACTGCCCCGCCGGCGGCTCGTAAGGCATCATCTCCGCTTCCGAATACAGCGCCCAGCCTTCCACGTTCACGCTGTTGAAGGCGAACAGGCTGCGGGTCAGCGACACGCCCTGTTCCACCATCGCGGCAAACTGCAACTCGTGGCCCGGGCGTCCTTCGTGCGCCGTGAGCGTCCAGGCGGCGGCCTCGAAGGTGAAGTCGTCGTACGCCTGGCTGGCATCGCCGTTGGCCGGCGGGTTGCCGGAGGTCAGCACGAACGTGCCGCGCTGTCCGGTGTTGTCGATGAAAGGCGGCGGGTCCATGTGCGGTGCGGGCGTGCGCGCGCTCTCTGCCTCCGACGCCAGGCGCATGGCCATCTGCCGCTTCGGCAGTTCCACGATGCGCTGCGTGCGGATGGTGTCCTCGATCTTGCCCAGCACCGTGTGGTAGGTCGATTCCACCTTGTCCTTGGGCAGCTGCTTCTTCTTCAGCGCCTTGAGCACGGCGCGGTAATCGCCGTTCGGCAGGCCTTCGGCCTTCGCGACCACGGGGGCCAGCATCTGCAGCGCATAGGTGGTTTCCATGAACTCCAGCTGCGCCCGGCCGATCAGGTCGCGCGGGGCGATATCCAGGCCCACCTGCTCCAGGTTGTACGCATACAGCGGCTCGGGCAGGCGGAAGTCCGTGCGCGAGCGCGGCAGCACCGTGGCTTTCACCCAGGCGTTGTATGCCTTCAGCTGGGTATCGAGCCGGTTCATGGCCTCGTCGCTGCCGGGGATCTTCTTCTCGGCGAACAGTTTGCGGATGCCGTCGACATAGCGCTGCGTGTTGCCCAGCTTCTGTTCGACGTCGGCCTTGACGGGGCCCAGCAGGGCCTCGTTGCCCAGCCGCTCGGTGGTGCGCGCGCGGGCCTGGTCGACCAGCGGCGTGCAGCCGGGGGTCATGCCGACATAGCACTTCAGGCGGCCCAGCGCGGCCTTGTTCTGTGCGGGCGTGCTTTCCTCGTTCAGCAGCGAGAACTCGCCGCTGAAGACGATCTGCCCGGCGTCGTACCAGGGAATGAGGTACTGGTCGTCGAGGTCGATGCCCTTGATGCTGCCCGCGACCTGCTTGGCCAGGATCTGCAGGTCCTGCCGGACGTTCGGGTCCTTTTCCTCGGCCAGCCGGTCAGCCACCTTGCGGGCTACCTCCACCAGGGCGGCGCGCTGGCGCTTGTCCACGTCCGGGCCCAGGTCGACGATCTTCTCGTCGTAACCCTTGATGCCGATGTCGGTGGCGGATTCCGGACTGAAGCGCGCGGTGACGTCCAGCAGCGGCTGGGCGTCGGCATTGCTGCGCGCGATCCAGGCCGGCGGTGCCGTTTCCGCGTGCAGCGTGCCGACGGCGAACGTGATGGCCGCCGCGAGGGCGAGTGGTCTGAACATGCGTGGATTCCCCTGTGAGTCGCCCGAGACTAGCCGCTGCGGGTGTCGCAGGCCAATGTGCCGATCGGCGTGGCTAGCTGAAGAGCAGTGCCAGCGCGGCCATGCCGAGCATGAGGAAGGACAGCACCGCCTTGGCGACGATGCCCAGCAGCATGCCGAACCACGTGCTGACGCCGACGTGCGCGGAGCGCAGCACGCTCTTGCCCGACCACAGCTCGCCCGCCACCGCACCCAGGAACGGCCCGAGCAGCAGGCCGGGCAGGCCGAAGAACATGCCGATGGTGGTGCCGATCCCCGCGCCCCACAGGGCGCGCGGGCTGGCGCCGATCTTCTTTGCCCCCAGCGAGGCCGAGATGAAGTCCAGCGCGATGCCGACCGCACCGACAATGCCGATGGCCAGCAGCCAGCCCCAGCCCAGGTGCCGGTATTCGTCCACGGCGGCCGCGAGCCAGATGCCGCCGAAGATCATCGGGATGCCGGGCAGCATCGGCAGGATGGCCCCGGCGATGCCGCCGACGATCAGGGCCGCGGCCAGCAGGTAGAGAAAGAGGTCCATCAGTGGAAGGCCTCGCGGTACTCGGGTTTGAGAAAGGCGCGGAACGCCTCGCTGGGCACGTCCACGGCCTGCGGGCCTGCGGCGTAGGGCGCTACCTGGTAGGGCGGGAAGATGAAGGTCAGGCCATGCACCTTGTCGTCCGGGCCGGTGAGCAGCCCGAACACGCGGTAGTGGTCCTTGCCCGGCGTGGTGCCTTCATCGATCTGCCGGCTGTCCGAGGACAGCGGATCGTCCTGGTCGTCCAGCGCGGTCAGCAGCTGGCGACGTGCCTCGGTGGCGAAGGCGCCCTCGGCCGCGTGCGCATCGGCGAACAGCTCGACGATGCCGACGACGCGCTGCTTGCGCAGGTCGTAGGTGAAGCTGTCGACGATCGGCGCGGGGTGCGCGCCGCCGGTGAAGGCGGAGCCGTCCACCTGCACGTTGATGAAGCGATCCGTGTGCGATGCCACGGCGATGTCCAGGTTGAGGTCCCACGGCAATTCGCGGGCCTGCTCACGCGCGCCCGGCGCATCCAGGCTTTCCAGGAAGGCACGCCGCTGCCGGTCCACGTAGCGCTCCAGAATGGCACGCAACGGGGCGGCCTCGATCGGCAGCGCGGGCAGCTTCACTTCCACCGTATAGAGGCCTTCCTCACCGGATTCGGTATCCTTGGCGGCGGTGGCCTTTGCGGAACGAGGCGTCTCCCCGCCGGTCGACGGATTCGCGTCGTCGTGGCATGCGCCCAGCATGCCGACGGCGAGAACCAGCGACAGGATGTGTCGCGACAACATGGGGTGTCCTCTCCCTGCGAGAATCATCATCCTAGCGTAGCTGGCGCCCGGCGCAGAGCGCGTCAACGAATCGAAGGACCTGCGTGCCCGACGCGACAACCGAAAACGTGACCCTGCTCAAGGCCGACGAGCTCGGCCGCATCGAGCGCGTGGAGCGCGATGGCGTGGTGGTGATCCGCCGCGACATCGCCTCCGCACGCTGGTGGGCACGGAGCTTTGCACGCCGGGCGGCCGCGCGCGAGGCGCGCGCGCTGGCACGGCTGGAAGGCATCGACGGCGTGCCGCGCCTGCTGGCCTGGAACGGCCGGGTGCTGGAGCGCAGCTACATGGCCGGCCAGCCGATGCAGCAAGGACAGCCACGGGACCCGGCGTATTACCGCCAGGCCCTGCGCCTGCTCAGCGTGCTGCACCGTCGCGGCATCGTCCACAACGACCTGGCCAAGGAGCCGAACTGGCTACTGCGCGAGGACGGCACGCCGGGCCTGGTGGATTTCCAGATCGCCTGGACCCGCGGCCGCCGCGGTCGCCTGTTCCGCCTGCTGGCGCGGGAAGACCTGCGCCACCTGCTCAAGCACAAGCGCACCTACGCGCCCGATCGCCTCTCCGTTCGCCAGCAGGCGATCCTGTCCCGCCCGGCACCGCACTCCCGGTTGTGGCGGGCCACCGGCAAGCGGCTGTACAAGCTTATCGCGCGGCGGATCTTCGGCTACTGGGACAACGAGGGGCAGGGGCGCGTACGCCGCTGAGGCCTACTTCTCGACGAAGGCGCGCTCGATGACGTAGTCGCCCGGCTCGCGGGTGCGCGGCGAGGCCTGGAAGCCTTCGCCGTCCAGCAGCACGCAGATATCGTCCAGCATGGACGGACTGCCGCAGAGCATGACGCGGTCCTCGGCCGGGTTGAGCTGGGGCAGGCCGGTGGCCCGGGCCAGCTCGCCGTCGGCGATGGCATCGGTGATGCGTCCGCGGTTGCGGAAGTCCTCACGGGTGACCGTGGGGTAATAGATCAGCTTCTCGCGCACCAGGTCGCCCAGGTATTCGTGCTTCGGCAGCTCGTTCTCGATGTAGTCGGAGTAGGCCAGGTCGTTCACGTGACGCACGCCGTGGGCCAGGACGATGGTGTCGAAGCGGTCGTAGGTTTCCGGGTCGCGGATGATCGACATGAACGGGGCCAGCCCCGTGCCGGTGCCCAGCAGGTAGAGGCGCTTGCCCGGCTTGAGGTCGTTGAGCACCAGCGTGCCGGTGGGCTTGCGGCTGACGATCACCGGATCGCCCGGCTTCAGGTGCTGCAGCCGGGAGGTGAGCGGGCCGTCCTGCACCTTGATGCTGAAGAACTCCAGGTGCTCCTCGTAATGCGCGCTGGCGATGGAATAGGCGCGCATGAGCGGGCGCCCGTCCACTTCCAGGCCGATCATCACGAAATGCCCGCTCTCGAAGCGGAAGCCCGGATCGCGCGTGGTGCGGAAACTGAAAAGGGTGTCGTTCCAGTGATGCACGTCGATGACGTGCTCGGTCGCCAGTGCCACCATGGTGTGCTGAACCTCGGTAAAGACGGAAGAAGGGTGTCCTGGCTGGGGAAGCGGCCACCGGGGCCGCGTTGCCTGGCGCGAGGCGCCTTACCCCACCTGTGGGCGCGCACCCGAACCTGCAAGGATACGGCATCCGCTAAGATGCCGGAACATCAGGCGACCCCAGGAACCACCGTGACCAAACCCGCCTATGCCGCCGGCCAGGCCTGGACCTACCGTGCCCGACCGGGCGAGGAAACCTCCCGCGTGGCCATCCGCCGGATCGATCAGGAGCCCGAGGACGGCGAGGTGTTCCACATCTCCATCCTCGGCGTGAAGCTGCGCAACCACCGCATCGAGGGCGGCGTGCAGCCGGCGATGAACCATGCCGCGGTGTCCCGCACCACGCTGGTGGCCAGCCTGCTCGAGCCGGACGGCACCGCCGACGCGGACGAGAGCTGGCGCGACGGCTATGCCGTCTGGCGCCAGGCCTACGACAACGGCGATGCCGGGGTGTTCGATCTCTCGATCCCGGAGATCCTGGGCTATATCGAGATGGTGGTGGCGGCCTCGGGCGAGTTGCGCTGACGGCGCCAGTGGCGCACCCGTAGCGGCGACGCGCCAAAAAAAAGAGCGCCCGGTTCCCCGGACACGGGCTGGGGAGTAGCCGGTGTCCGGGGAAAGGGGCGCAAGCGTCACACAGGGATCAGGGTCTAGAAGTCGTAGCTCACCGCAAGACGGGCGTAGCGCGGGTCCTGCGTGTAGATCGGCACGCGGTAGATCGTGTTGAGCGTGCCCGGCGCGGAGTACTTGGTCGGATAGCGGTACGTCGGGCGTTGCTGGTTCAGAACGTTGAACACGTTGGCCGAGAATGCCAGGCGCTTGGCGGCCCACTCGGGGCGATAGGTCACGCCCATGTCCACCTGGAAGGTCCACGGCAGGCGGCCCTGCTTGCCCGGCGGCGACGGCTGCCCGTCGCAGTAGTGGTAGGCGCTGCCGTAGTGGGCCGGATCCGGGTCGTCACCGCCGAAGTAGCCCAGGCACACTTCAGGCGCGCCGCTGGCGGCCTGCAGGTTGCCGGACAGCTGCCATTCCGGCGCGAACTGCCAGTAGCCGTAGGCCTTGAACACGTGCGGATGGTCGTTGCCCAGGTCGCCGTTGGCGTACTCCATGACGTACCGGTTGTCCCAGTCCATGCTGCCGGCGGCACCGGACTGGCGCGAATCGGTGCGTGCCTGGCCTTCGGTGTTGCCGTACGAGCGCGAGAACACATAGTCGAACTTGCCGTACCAGACACCGTCGAACTGATGTTCCGCGTACAGCTCCACGCTGTAATAACGGCGCTTGGTGGACGGCATGCCCATTTCCTTGCGGCTGAGCGGCACTTCGAACGCGTTGCCGCCACCATCCAGCAAGGTGAAGGTGTTGCCGTGGCCGCCGTTGACCAGGTAGCAGCTGTTGGTCGAGCCGACGGTGTAGCCCAGCGCGTTGGCCTTGGCGGTGACCAGGTCGATGTCGCAGAAGTCGTCGATCACCGTGTTGAGCTTGCGCCAGGTCAGCTTGGAGCCGTAGGTCCAGTTTTCACCCAGCGTCTTGTCGAAGCCGAGGATGTACTCGTCCTGGTTCTCGGCCTTCAGGCCCTTGCCGGCCACCGTGCGTGGGTCCGGCGGGATGCCGTAGGAGTTGTTGCCCGAGACCACGCCGCTGAAGGGAGTGAGGCCCGTGGGCGTGCCGTCCACCGGATTGATCCCGGCGTAGGTGTAGTACTGCTGCGTGGCCGTGTAACCGGCGGCGGCGCCGGTAGCGGGATTGAGCGGCAGGCCGAGGTAGTAGCGGCCGGCGTTGGCGTAGACCTTGAAGCTGCCGTCGCCATTCACGTCCCATGACGCGCCGATGCGTGGTGCCCACTGCGGACGGGTCTGCGTGATGAACGCCTGGCCTGACGGGTTGTAGTCGGTGAACTGGTCGTTGCGCACGCCCAAGGACAGCAGCCAGCGATCGGTGATCTTCCACTTGTCCTCGATGTACTGGGCCCTCTGGTCCGAGCGCACGTTGGACAGGTTGATATTGATGTCGCGGTGCACGTAGTAACCGTCCTGTCCGTTCGGGAACAGGCCGGGCGCGGGCACAAAATTGCGCCCCGCATGGTTGTCGATGGGCGCCAAGGGGTCGGTGGTCTGGTCGTAGGTCCAGGAATAACCGGGACCCGGGCTGACCGTCCCGAAATCCAGCACCTGGGACTTGACGTTGTCGATACCCACCGAGAGGGTGTGGTCGCCCGCCACATACGTGACGTCGAAACGCAGGTTGTTCGTCTTGTTGCCGCGGTCGGGCGAACTGATGTCACCCACCTGGTTGTTCTGGATCAGGTTGCCGCCGTTGAGTGCCGGGTTCTGTGCGGCGGCGTTGTCCACGCGCGCCAGGTTCGGATCGTAGTCGCCCGGCTGCTCGTAGTTCTTCGAGGTCATCTTGCCGTACGTGGCGCTGACGGTCAGGTTGTCCGTCAGGTAGCCGGTGTACTTGGCGACCCAGAAATCGCCGCCGGTCTTGGTGTCGTTCACGGGGCCGATGGAGCCGGTGCGCGAGCGGTCCGCGTAGTTATAGGCATAGCGGGTGCCCGAGCCCTCGCGCTTGTCGCCGGCGCTGGTCAGTTCGAGGATGTTGCTCTCGTTGATGTTCCAGTCCAGCTTGGTGTACCAGCGCGGGTTGCTGTAGTTGTTGGTCGAGGCCGGCGTGCTGGTGCCCACGGAGTTGACGTTGCGGTAGCCCTGTTTCTCGAACTCACCGGCCACGAAGAAGAACAGCTTGTCCTTGATCAACGGGCCACCCGCATAAGCACTGACCGTCGTCACCCATTTGTCGTTCTGGCTCTTGGGCTGGTAAAGGTCGCCCGCAGGTGCCGAGGCCGGCGTGCGCGCGTAATGCAGGTCCGGGCCGGAAGCGCGCGCCCAGTTGGGTTCCCACAGCACCTGCGCGCCGTAGTGCCACTCGTTGGTGCCGCGCTTGCCCACCTGGTTGATCACGCCGCCGTCGGAACGTCCGTACTGCGCGCTGTAACCGCCGGTGTACACCTCCTGCTGGTCCACGGCGCCGTACGGCAGCTGCAGGCCACCCAGCGCGTTGAGCGGGTCGGTGGTGTTGAAGCCGTTGACGTAGTACGCGTTTTCGTTGGACGCGGCGCCGCCGAAGCTGGCCACCGAACGACCGGTGTCGCTCTGGAAGTTGGCGCCGTTATTGACCACGCCGGGGGCGAGTCGCGCGATGGCCTCGGCATTGCGGCCCAGCGGCAGCTTGGCCAGCTGCTCGGCAGTCACCACGGTGCGGGAGTCGACGGTGGTGACGTCGATGCTGGGCAGGGCTGTGCCGGTCACGGTGACACCGCCAAGGCTGGTCGCATCCGAGGCCGTGGCCGTCGCGGTGGCCGGCGCGTTGAACGACACGTCGCTGCTGGCGCCCACGCGAAGGGTCACGTCCTTGCGCGAGTCCACCGCCTTGCCGTCACGCATCAGCGTGACGGTGTAGGTGCCGAGCGGGATCTGGTTGACCGCGTAGCGGCCGCGCGCATCCACGGGCACTTCCCGGCGGAAGCCGGTGCCGCTCTCGACCACCACGGTCTCGTTGGCGCCTGCGGGCACGCTGCCGTTGATGCTGCCGGTGGTGGACTGCGCGTAGGCGCCGGAGACGCCGCCCAGGCAGGTGCACACCGCCAGGGCGAGCGCGCTCCTGCGTAAGAAAAAGTGGTTCTTCATGCTTTCCCCGAAATGATGCCTGTGATTTCCGACGGCGACACGGGGGCTCGCGACGATGGCAGGTCCCCCGACCGGTCGCTGCATCCGGAGCTGTAGGCCCCTCCCCGCACTCCGTCGCGACATGCCCATTTATCACGATCCAAATGGGCTCTGGACGCAGATGTACATGAGCCCATGGGGTCTTGTCCAGATGCCGCGCAACATGCCGTGATGGCCGTCCAGCCGGCCAAACCATTTGACGCGTCGCAGCAGAAAACGATGTAACTATGGGTATTTGGGTAGTTTTATGCCATCGATATAACTTGCGAGGGCGGCGCAAAACCGTGATGTGAAGACGGACGAAAAAAGTTTTTCGTCACCCGGCTTCCACCCTCGGTTCCCCACATTTCTCACGCATGAAGATCGCGACCTTCAACGTCAACGGTATCCGCTCGCGCCTGCCGCACCTGCTTGAGTGGCTTGGCAAGGAAAGCCCGGACATCGTGTGCCTGCAGGAACTGAAGGCCACGGACAAGACCTTTCCCGTGGATGCGATCAACGAAGCGGGCTATGGTGCCCTGTGGGCGGGCCAGACCGCCTGGAACGGCGTGGCCATCCTCGCCCGTGGTGCTGACCCGGTGGAAAGCCGACGGGGCCTGCCGGGCGACACGCGCGACGTGCAAAGCCGCTACCTTGAGGCTGCCGTGCACGGCGTGCTGGTGGGCTGTCTTTATCTGCCCAATGGCAATCCGCAGCCGGGTCCCAAGTTCGACTACAAGCTGGCCTGGTTCGAGCGATTCATCCGTCATGCCGACGGCCTGCTTGCCACGGGCCATCCGGTTGTTCTCGCGGGTGACTATAACGTCGTGCCCACGGATGCCGACATCTACGATCCCACGCACTGGCGACGCGACGCCCTGATGCAGCCCGAAAGCCGCGAGGCCTTCCATCGCCTGCTCGAGCAGGGCTGGACGGACGCGGTACGCCACACGCATCCGGACGAGACGATCTATACCTTCTGGGATTACTTCCGCCAGCACTGGCCGCGTGATCGCGGCCTGCGCATCGACCATCTTCTCCTGTCCCCGGATCTGGCGGCTCGCCTCATGGGATCGGGCGTGGACCGATGGGTAAGGGACCTGCCCAAGGCCAGCGACCATGCCCCGGTGTGGGCGGAGTGGTCGACCCGGGCGCCGAGGAAACGGGCGGCCCGGAAGACAGCGACGAAGCGGAATACGTAAGTGCCGACCTATTCGTGTTCACGAAGGTGAATTCGCAACCCGCACTTGCCAGCGGCGTCCAAGACCCTAGACTAGGCCGCCAATGGGGAAGTCGCAGGTTCAGCTGGCATGAAGATCGACGGCGGTAGCGGTAGGCGCGTCGAGCCCGTGATGCTCAGCGAAGTCGCCAAGCGCCTGCGCAATCCACGCATCGACCGCATCGTGGCCAGTTTCAGCGAGTACCACGTCTCGTTGATGCGCTCGGTCATCCTCGGCTTCATCGTGGTGTGGAGCGCGGCCTGGCTGCATGGGCCCCTGCCCATGGCCAGCGAATCGCACAACGTGGTGCCTGTGGCCGTGGCGCTGTTCGTGCTCAGCACGTTCTGGATGCTGTTCGTCCGTGCGGGCGCCCCATGCGAGACGCCCGTGGTGGATGCCGTGGGCAACGCCGCCAACTTCGCCATCGTCGCCGTGCTGCTGAAAGCCGCCTTCATGCTGGCGATCACGGTAACTGTCGTGCTGCCGTTCCTGTCCGTCGCAGTCGGTGTGCGCTACAGCCGCTGGGCGTTCCTGGCCAGTGTCGTCGCGTCGGTGGCTATCCTCGCGGTCGTCGCCCCGGAGGGTTACTGGCTGGCGCGTCCGGCCTATGCCCTGTATGCCGTGGCGCTGGTGATCGTGCTGCCGATGATGCTCTACCGGATCATGTACGCGCTGCGGGAAGTATCGGCCGAGGCGATCGCCTCGCGCGAGGCGCAGCACCGCTTCATCTCGATGATGAGCCACGAGATGCGTACGCCGCTCAGCACCGTGATCCACTCCGCGTCGCTGATCGACACCGCCGTCATGAGCGACGACCAGCGTCGACTGGTCGCGTTGCTGGCGACCAACGCCAATGCCCTGCTGCATCGGGTCAACGCGGTACTGGATGTCGCCTCCTTTGCCGGCGGCAGCTTCAACCTGCGTCACCAGGCGTTCGGCTTCGACGAGGTGCTCGCCACGGTGGGTGCGGTGTGCCGGCCCTACGCGGCGGAAAAGCGCGTTGCCTTCAGTGTGGCGCGCGACGCCTCGGTGGAGGGCGTGTTCATCGGCGACCCCGGGCGCATCGAGCAGGTGCTGTCCAACCTGGCGTCCAACGCCGTGAAGTTCACGCCGCCGGGAGGGTGCGTGGACGTACGCATCGAACTGCGCGACGGCGTGGCAGGGCAGGACCCCACCGTGGCCTGCACCGTCACCGACACCGGTATCGGCATCGCCGATGCGGACAAGCAGCGCGTCTTCGATCCCTTCCACCAGCTCAGTGGCGGTGAAAGTCGCCGCCAGGAGGGTGTGGGCCTGGGCCTGTACATCGTGCGCAACGTGTCGGAGCAGATGGGCGGCTCGCTGGAAGTGAGCGACAACCCGCTGGGCGGCACCATCTTCGGCTGGCGCTTCCCGCTGCACCGCGCGGATGCCGGGGCACGCAGCGCCGCCGAGACGCCGCTGGTGGACATGCTGGACGAGCACCGCGGCCGCGTGGCCTCCCAGCGTTGCCTGGTGGTGGACGACAACGCCGCCAACCGCGAGATCGTCGGGCGCATCCTCGACCGGGCAGGCCATGCGTCGACCTTCTGCGCCAGCGGCGACGAAGCCCTGGAGCGCCTCTCGGACGAGACCTTCGACCTGATCTTCATGGACCTGCACATGCCCGGCAGTTCAGGCTGGGACGTGCTGGGCCGGATCGAGGTGGCCCGGCGCACCCAGGCCATGCCTCCCATCGTCATGCTCAGCGCCGATTCCAGCCACGATGCCGTGCGCATCGCCTTCAAGGCGGGCGCGCGTGCCTACCTGACCAAGCCGATCGCCGCGCAGCGTCTGCTCGACGTCATCGAATCGATCGCCGAGGAGCGCTTGCTCGACGATGCCGCGCGTCATTGGCAACCGGCCATGGGACTGCCGCCCGGCCGTGCCGTGGCGACGCCGCTGGACGAAATGCGCGCGCTGACCAGCCTCGACGAGTTCAAGGCGTTCGTGGACCTGTGCGCACGTACGGCGGACGACCACTGCACGGCACTGAAGGCCGCGATCCGTTCGCACGACGTGGCCGCGGCGTCGGAAGCCATCCACGCCCTGCGCAACGTGCTGGCCAACCTGGGCGTGCCGGGCACCGATCATGTCTGCGGCGACATCGCGCTGATGATCGATTCCCGTGCCGATGGCCAACGCGTGATCGACGAACTGGACGCGCTGGCCCGTTCCACGCAGCGGTTCGTCGAGGTGCAACGGCGTTACGCGCAGGCCGCCGCAGACGCCTAGGCGATCAGCGGATGCGCCCGCCGCCGAAGTGTCCCTGCCCGGCGCCCACCGAAATGCTCACGCCGCCACTCGGGTGCTCGCAGCTGCCGAAGGCCTGGCTGAGGCTGACCGCGCCGGCCTGGTAACTGCCGCTGCCGCCATGGCTGGCGCTGACCACGCCGGTGCTGACGCTGCCATGCACCTGCGGCGTGTTGTAGGACGCATCGTCGCAGCGGGGGCTGCCATCGTCGCCCTCCACCCCGGTCATGCGTCCCGAGGTATCGCCGTAGTAGGTACCGGGCGGATCGAGCGGGCGTGACGAGGTAACGGCGACGCTGCCGCCGCCGTTCTTGGGCGCGACCGCGGGCGCTTTCGGGTCGGCGGCGACCCCGGCGTCGGTGCTTTTCGCCGGTGCGGGTGCCGTGCTGGCCGGTGCGGGGGTGTAATCCGCCGGCAACCGCAGGTTGAGCGGCCGGGGGGTGTCCTGCGCCATGGTGGCCGTGGCGGCGAGGGAGAGGGCGACGAGGGCGAGGAACGGTTTCATGCGGGGACACACTCCGGGGGTGGTGCCTGCGAACGTCTGGGGCGGCGTCCGGTGTACCGGGCTTTGATCGCCACGGGCCGATGCTAGTTCCCCAGCCCTTGCGCCCACCTTACTCCGCCGGCTCCTCGTCGGGGTCCACGGGACGCTCGCCCAGCCGGGCGCGCAGCGTATCGATCTCGCGGCGCAGGTTGCGGTTCTCCGCTTCCAGGTCGGCCACCTGCTCGCGCAGCGCCAGGACGTCGTCACTCGGTTTCTCGCGCGGCTTGCGCTTGGACTCGCGCACCCGCTTGGCGGCCTGCTTGAGTTCGGCATCGCCGCCGGTGGCCGCCGCGCGCTGCTCGTCCTCGGGCAGGGTGGCCACCGCCGCCGCGGCGCTGATCGACAGCGAGCCCGCCTTCACCGCGGCGACCACCTCGGGAGCAGCCTCCTTGCGGATCTTTTCGATCATGCCGACCTGGTTGCTGCTGATCCGCGCCTCGCGGGCGATTTCCTTGCGGCTGTCGTTCGGGTTGACCCGGGCCGGCTTCGCCATCGCGGGCTGCGCGCCCTCGGTGTCGAACGGTACGTCCGGGCTGTCCTCGCCGCCGTTGGCGGCGGCGCGTGCCCGGCGCTCGGCCAGGATCTCCCGCTTGCGCAGGGCCAGCACGCCGCGCTGGAAATCCGAGACGCTGCGTCGGCCCAGGTGCTGCTCGATCATCCACAGGTGCACGTCGTCGATGGACTGGAAACGGTCGTGCTGCACGGTGTTGAACGGGATATCGTGCTTCCGGCAGATGCCGTAGCGGTTGTGGCCATCGACCAGGGTGTCGCCCCAGAGCACCAGCGCGTCGCGGCAGCCCTCGGCGAGCAGGCTGCGCTCCAGCGCCTCGTACTCGTCCGCGGACAACGGGTCGATATAGGCCTTGAGTTCTTCGTTGACGACGATATGCATGGTCGGGGAGCAGGTGACGGCGAGGGGGCGCATTCTAGTCGCTGCGAGGCCCACGTGCCTGCCTTCCCGGCAAGCGTCCCGGAACCGCTTGTCTTGACGGCGGTTTTCCCTCGCCCCAAACTGCGCCGCTACGTGGCGGGGGTCTCCACGGGTCGTCAGGGCATCGTCCAGGGAAACACACATGACCGTATTTGCAAGGAACTGGGCCGCCGCGCTGGCGCTTTTCGTCTTCACCACGCTCGCCCACGCCGCAGGCGTGTCCGACCTGCCGTGGAAGTACGGCCCGACCAAGGTGCAGCTCGGCACGCAGGCGACGCTGGACGTCCCGGATGGCTACGCCTTCCTCGACCCGGCGGGCACCAAGCGCCTCAACGAACTGATGGAAAACCCGCCCGACGCGTCCGACACGTACACGCTGGCGCCGACCGACATGGCGTGGACGGCGTTCTTCGATTACGACGACGTGGGTTACGTCAAGGACGACGAGAAGCTCGATCCCGACGATATTCTCGCCTCGGCAAAACAGGGGACCGAGGAAAGCAACAAGGAGCGGCGTTCGCGCGGCTGGGAAACCCTGACCCTGGTCGGCTGGCAGAACAAGCCGCTTTACGACACGCAGTTCAAGTCCCTGACCTGGGCCTTCCTGGCGCGGACGGACCGCACGCACGACGACGTGGTGAACTACAACGCGCGCATCCTCGGTCGCAGCGGCGTCATGAACGTGGTGCTGGTGTCCGATCCGAAGGTGCTGGCGAAGGCGGTCGACGACTTCAAGGGTACGCTGGGCGGGTTCGCCTTCACGCCCGGGCAGTCGTACACGGATTTCCATCCCGGCGATCGCGTGGCCGAGTACGGCCTGGCCGCACTCATCACGGGCGGCGTGGCGGCCGTGGCCGCAAAGAAGGGCCTGTTCGCCGTGATCGGCACCTTCCTGGCCGCCGCGTGGAAATTCATCCTGGTCGGCCTCGCCGCCGCGGGCGGCGCGATCAAGCGGCTGTTTACGCGCAAGCGCCCGTAACGCCCATGCTGCCGAACACCGGGTGGCTGCTGCTCGGCGTCGTGGGCATGTATGTCTACGACGCGACGTTGCTGCTCTACCACAATGAAGTGGTTCTCTACCAAGGCAGGCGGGGACGTTGGACGTTCTCCGTCGGCACGGATTTCCAGCTGGCAGGCCGGCATGTATTCGTACCGCCGCTGCTGGCGCCTACGCGCACGCTGCTGCGCCTGCGCTGGTCGCCGCGGTTGCCTGCACCCGTTGTGTCCCATGCGCCTGTCGCGACCGACGCCTCCCCTGCGCCCGACGGGCTGGCGGTGCCGTTGCGGGGCTTGCGTGCGTGGCGCATCGGTGTGGCCTCGTCCGCAGGGGCGGTCGGCGTGGTGGCGTTGCTGTTCGCCGTGATGCCCGCCGTCATGGCGGGCAACGTGTGGGGCCTGCTGGCCTGGATGGTCGCGCTTTATCTCGCCATCGGCATCGCGGTGTGGCGGGTAGGGCGCGTGCGCCGGCTGACGGGCACGGGCGGCAAGGCGTTTGCAGGCATGGCATCGGATGCGCTGCTTTGCGCGCCGTATGCCCTCAACCTTGTCCGCAAGCAGGGCCTGCGCGCGGCCGAACGCTTCGACCTCGTGGCGGTCGCACAGGTCGTGCTGGACGCCGACGAGCGCGCCCGCCTTCGTGACGTCATTCGCGCAAGGGTGCAGCGCCAGCTGGACATCGAGGAGGTAGGTAGCGAAGCGCACGCGCGGCTACAGGCCTATTACCAACGGATCGAGGGTGCACTGGCATGAACTGGATGGACATCGTGGTCATCGGCATCTGCCTGGCCATCGGCTACAAGTTCGTCTCGGCGATGATGGCGACACCCAAGGGTGAGGCGGCCGCCGCACCGGACCGCAAGGCGCCCCTGCAACTGGATACGCGACGCCCTTGGTACGACGTGCTGGGCGTGGCGCCGGACGCGAGTCGCCACGAGATCGACACGGCGTACCAGTCACTGATTGCGCAGTACCACCCGGACAAGTTCACGCAACACGGCGAGGACATCCGCGAGATCGCCCGGGTGCGGGCGAAAGAGTTGAGTGCTGCTTACTACCTTGGGTGCTCGTTGCGCCCGGATTGATAGCAACAAATAAGGGCGCTTCTCTTCTGGACGGAGCGTATATCCGACTTTTTAGTGCCTGCGCGTAGGTCGCCCGAACCGTACGGGGAGCCGTCCCATGAGAGGCTAGAAGAATAGCGACGGTCTTTGCGCGGTCTCGCCGTTGCACCAGGCCAGCCCCGACTTATATTCCACCGCGAACGGATCGTCCGTCGTCGCGGTCTTGGGATAGGGGTGCGTGGCGAGATAGCCTCGTGCATCGGTAAGTGCTTGTTGCTCCGTCTCGTTGCACGCGCTGTATCGCGTACTCAGACCCAACATAAAGATGCTCTCTCGGATACGCCAGTCTGCGCTTTGCCGATAGGCATCCAGTTGGTCCTTTTCAACCAGACGCAGCGCCGTGGTCAGGCTGACCATGTCACGGCCTCGTTGGTTGTCCAAGGTCAAGACACCCAGCGTCGCCACATAGGCGCGGAAGCCTAGCTTTACGCCGCAGCCGAAGGCCATGCCGGTAACGGCCAGCCAGATGAGATGGACTGCCCAGCGACGTATCTTCTGCTTCAGGTTCGGGTTCATGAAGGTTTCAAGTAATCGTTCGGTTCGACGAGCCGGAATCCAGGTGTTTCCTCGACGCATTGCCTCAGCAGGAAGGCGTGTCCCGCGCCGTAGAACACCACGATCCGGTCCCCCGGTTGGGCGACCTGAAGCAGCTTCGCGCAGATCAGGAAGTTGCGACGGTACCAGCCCGTGAGCAGATCCGCACCGGGCTGGGTGTCGTCCGCACCGATGCGCAACATCGTCCGGTAAAACGCATTGTCGTTTTTCAGTCGGGCGGGGTCGTTGAGGTAGCGAAGCTCCGCGGCGATCCCCTTTTCGGCGAGCAACTTCGATTCCGCGGTGATCTGCCGATCGATATCCGCGTTCTGCTTCGCAAGCAGCGGACCTAAGCCACGCGACTCGGCATACGCCTTGACGGGCGGATAGGGAAAGTCGCCGTCGGCATCGATGCCTTGAATGGTCGTGAGGCCCGCCAGCTTGGCCAGGCGAAAACCAAGCTGCACCCGTTCGTTGCGTGAAGGGGGCAGGGTGTCGGCAAGATAAGCCGCATACTTGTCGTTGGCCGGCGCCTTGTCCTGCTCGATGGCGACCTGGGTCGGTTTGAATCGGGCAAGGTCCTGCGTCAGTGCCACGATCTCGGCCTGCCTGCCGGGCTGCAGCACGTCGTCGTGCTTCATGTTGTGCAGGTCGTGGCCGGGATTGTCCATGTGGGAGACGCCGACGATCATCACCTGGACCGGTGCGTCGGGCGTCTGGGCCAGCGTGAGCGAAGGTAGAACGGCAAGACATGCTGCAACGAGCCACGGCCTGGTCTCAAGGAACAACGATTGCTTGGAGCGTGGCATGAAACCCCTTTGGTCGGCGCGGCAGAAGCATCGCCGTCGTGTAGACGGCGACGGCTGGACTCCGATGGATTCGGACGCGCTGGCTTCGATGCTTTTTCATTGGCAAAGGTTTAAGTCTTTTCGTCTTCTTGTCCCGCTAACGTTGTCGACTCGCGCTTCTTCGCTATGGCTCCCGCTACCCATAGCCCTGCCGCCAGCCCTACGGCCAGCAAGATTGCTCTCGTCATATCGTTCGATTCCGCAGTGCCCGGCCAGGAGCGGCCATGTGTTTACCGAAACTAGCCGATCAAGCACGTGGCATGCCAGTTGCGTATGACTTTCTGCCAATGCCGGGTTGCTCACGCTCGGTTACAGTGGCGGCGCGGTACCTCGCCCCGTCCCAGCCAATATGCCACGGAGAGATGCATGAGCAAGCAAGTCTTCATCAACCTGCCGGTCGCCGACCTGCCGAAATCCGTGGCCTTCTTCACGGCGTTGGGCTTCTCGTACAACCCCCAGTTCTCCAATGACGACGGGGCCTGTTTCATCGTCAGCGACACGATCTACATCATGCTGACGACCCACGCGCGCTTCAGGGACTTCACGCCCAAGGCTGTCTGCGATACGAGCGAGGCCGTGGAGGTGCTGATCTCCATCGGTTGTGACAGCCGCGAGGAAGTGGACCAACTGGTTGCCAAAGCGCTTGCCGCCGGCGCCACCACCTACGACGAGCCGGAAGACCTCGGCTTCATGTACTCCCACAGCTTTGTCGATCTGGACGGCCATGGGTGGGGTGTGCTGCACCTGAGCGGCACGCCTGGTTGAAGGATGGGATAGGGCGGCGCGCCTGGATCTCACCTAGGCCAGACGTCACTCGAAAGCACTTCCTGGAATATGCGACAGTGCGCCATGGAAGGCCTGCCCCCACCGGGCGCCATGCGATGCACGGTTCCCCCGGGTGTCGAGGTTAAACGTCGAGAGGACACCCATGCGAGTACCGTGCCGCGCCATCCTGGCGTCCCTGTGGCTGAGCGTTGCCGTCGCCTCGCTGCATGCGGAAGTGCCGTCGTCTCCAGCGGTCGCCGCGACCGCCGAAGAGAGCGCCGATCCCGCCCAAGTCGTCACGCAACATGAAGGCCGGTTCGGCGGCGTCGACGTTCGATACGTCGCGACGGCTGGTCTTACGCCTATTTTCGATGACGACGGCAAGCCGGAAGCGAAAATCTTTTCCGTTGCCTATACGGCGAAGGTGAAAGATCCGGGTAGGCGTCCGGTAACGTTCCTTTTCAACGGGGGCCCCGGCTCCGCGTCGTTCTGGATCCAGATGGGCGCGCTCGGTCCGAGGATCATCGCGCTCGACGGTCCGGCCGGTCGAGGCGACCTGTCGAGTCCGGGCGCGGCGTTGGTCGACAATCCCGATGCCCTGCTCGACATCAGCGATCTCGTATTCATCGACCCGGTCGGCACAGGCTACAGTCATGCCGTCGGCGCGAAGAAGAACGACGACTTCTACAAGATCAGCACCGACGGCTCGTCGGTCGCCAAGTTCATCCGCACATGGCTGACCGAAAACAAGCGTTGGCAATCGCCCCGGTTCGTCGGCGGTGAATCCTACGGAACGATCCGCACGGCGATGATCGTCGATGACGATGCGTTCATGACCTTCAACGGTGCAATCCTGATCTCGCAGGGGCTCGATTGGGGCACGGTGATGATGCCGCCGGGCTACGATCGCGGCTACGAACTGTTCCTGCCAAGTTACTCGGCCGCCGCCTGGTTTTACCACCGCTTCGGTGGGCAGCATGCCGGTTCGGTGGCCGATGCCGTGGCGGAAAGCGAAGCCTTCGCATCGCGCGACTACACCGCCGCTCTCTCCCAGGGCAGCCACCTCGATGCCGCCGAACGCGATCGTGTCGCGGCTCGTCTGGCGAAGCTGACGGGAATCCCCGAGGATGAGTGGGTTCGGTCGAACCTCCGGATCGCTCCGGATACGTTTCGCCGCCTCCTGTTGCGCGATCAGGGCGTCAGGATCGCGCGCTTCGATGCGCGCTACACGACCGGAAGCGCCTCGGTCTTCGATCCGCAGGAAACCTTTGATCCGTCATTATCGGCGGCCGGGCTGCCATACCTGAATGCGATGCGCGGGTATCTCGGGACGGAACTCCAGGTGAAGGCGACGAGGCCCTATGTCGGTGTGCTTCCCGGCGATTGGACCTACGATCTCGACAATGGCGCTTTCGTCAATCCGGCGCCGAAGATCGGAGCGGCGATGACCCGCAATCCCGGCATGCACCTGTTCGTCGCGTCGGGTTACTACGATTTCTCGTCGCCGGTTTCTTCGGCGCAGTACAACATCGGGCACGCCGGCATCCCGACGGACCGTGTTGACATGAAGTACTACCCGACGGGGCACATGATGTATCTCGAGCCGGAGTACCGACAGCATCTGCTTAGCGATATGCGGTCGTTCATCGTGAAGACGATGTCGGATGAAGCTGGCAAATAGATGTAGAGCTGGTTTTCTGTAACGCTGCGTCGTGGCGTAGCGGGCCTCAGCCGCTTTTGTGACGGTGAACACTTTCACGCATGTATCAGATGCCAGCTTCCATCTTTCTGTTCGGCGTGGCCACTACGTTGCTCTTGTGGGTGCATACGGCTCTTGCGCTTACCGTTCGCTTTGTTGCTCGCCATGACGAACGCGCAGCCACCACAGAGAGTAATTTCTTCGAGTCTTTCTAGTCTGGCGAGGGTGTGCCTGGGCCGTAGGCAAGGCATGGCTGGACGCAGAAATGAAGCTGCCGTCAGCTGCGCACGAACGCCAATAGCGGTTGCATTTCTCCGGCGTCTGCCTGGCGATGGCAGTCAGGTACTGCTGCCTCACGGCCGCACCATGTGGTGACGGCCCCCAGCTGAAAGGCTCGGCACCATGACGCTGCATGAAGAGGTCGGCCATCACACGTAAGCAACGACCATTCCCATTCGGGAAAGGATGGATGACGGTCAGTCTGTGGTGCAGGGCGACCGCTTGCATATCCAGGGAGTAGGCCCCGTATTCCTGCCAGACCGCAACGTTGTCGAACAACTGCCGAAGCTGTATCGCAATCTGCTAGGGGGCGACTCCGATGTTGCGCTCGGTCTGGCGAAACGTTCCCGCCCATCGCCAGACGTCGCTGAACATACGGGCGTGCAGTGCACGCAGGAAACCCTCGTTTGCCACATCCGCCGGGTTCTTTCCTCTGATCTGCGTGCTGCCCCAGTGCATCCCTGAAAGGATGTTTGCGCCTTCGGCGTCGTTGAGATCCGACCTTGTTGCAATCCAGCCAAGCCTGAGGCCGACGGCTTCGTCGGGGTCGAGTGGAGTCTGACCGTCTTCGATGTCGAAGAGGGCTGCGTGTGGATCAACCAAGACCCGACTTCCGCCACAGCACATTGTCCGGAATCGATTCCTCGGCATCCCTCAGCATGACCTGCATCAGCTCGGGAGACATCGATTGATCCTCAAGCTTCATGTGGACTGCGGCTTTGTCGTAAAGCTCGCTGTAAACCTCCAGGCGGCGTCGATCCACACTATTTTGCAGGGGCTGCCGGGGCACCATCAGGACAATCAGTTCGCAATCCATAGCGTGAGCTGCACGCCTCAAGCTGTCCAACTGTGCGGTTCCGGCCCGTTCGCTCATTTCCAGCTTGGCTAGGGCACTCTGGCTCTGGCCCATGCGTTGGGCCAGATCGGCTTGGGACATACCCAGTGCGTCGCGGATACTGGCTACCCATCCGCCATGCGGTGCGGCCCGCAGCACGGTGAGGTTTTCCCGTAGCCAGCTCCCGGTCTTGTCGAGCTTCGAGCGTGCGAGACGCCGCATGTTCTGGCGATTTGAGAGAGGCATGGAGTGCTCCTGGCGCCTGCGACGGAAGCAGATAGGAATTGGACGGAATGGTTTCTGATGATTTCAAGTCGCTATAGTGACTTGAAACGATTAATATAAGTCATCATAGCGACTTGAATAGTATATTTTCAAGTCGGTTTAACTCATAAGAATGTCGTTCGGTCGTTTGGGATAGGTGCCGCAATTCGCAACTCATCCGGTACGGCTAAAATGGCGGCATGCCCGTCATCGAACCCACCGCCTTTCGCCTCACCGTCGCCCCCATGATGGACTGGACGGACCGCCACTGCCGTTACTTCCACCGGCTGCTGTCTCCGCATGCGCGCCTCTACACCGAGATGGTCACCAGCGCGGCGCTGGTGCGTGGCAACCAGCTGCGCCTGCTCGAGCACAGCCACGAGGAACACCCCGTGGCCCTGCAACTGGGCGGCAGCGACCCGGTGGAGCTGGCCAAGGCCGCGGTCATGGGCGCGGCGGCGGGTTACGGCGAGATCAACCTCAACGTGGGTTGCCCGTCGGATCGGGTGCAGTCCGGCAAGTTCGGCGCCTGCCTGATGCGCGAGCCGGCCCTGGTCGGCGAGTGCGTCCGGGCCATGGCCGACGTGGTGGATGTGCCGGTCACGGTCAAATGCCGCATCGGCGTGGACGACCAGGATGCCTACGAGGACCTGCAGCGCTTCACCACCACCATGGTCGAGGCCGGCGTGGGCATCCTGGTGGTCCATGCGCGCAAGGCGTGGCTGGAAGGCCTCAGCCCCAAGGAGAACCGGGAGATCCCGCCGCTGGACTACGAGCGGGTCTACCGTTTGAAGCGTGAGTTCCCCCAGCTCACCGTCGTGATCAACGGCGGTATCACCACGGTGGAGGCGGTGCGCGAGCACCTGGCCCGGGTGGATGGCGTGATGCTGGGGCGGGCGGCCTACCATGATCCCTTCGTGCTGGCCCGCCTGGAGGCCGACCTCTACGGCACGCCGCTGCCCGAGCGGGCCGAGGTGCTGGAACGCATGCGCATCTATATAGAGGCCGAACTGGCCAGGGGCACCCAGCTCAAGCACATCACCCGGCACATCCTGGGGCTGTTCCAGGGCGAGCCCGGCGCGCGCGGTTTCCGCCGCCAGTTGAGCGAGGGCGCGCACCTTCCCGGCGCCGACTGGCGACTGATCGAAGCCGCCATGGCACCTTTGCGGCAGGCCGCCTAGGTTTCGTTCAGCTTCAGGCGGGTAGGCCATGGGCATGATCGTGCCACTTGCCGTCCGCCGTCGTGCCGCGCCAGACATGAAAATCACGTTTCTTCCGCTAATTTTCGCCGCGTTCTGCGTCGCGCTGCCCGTGGCTGCCCAGGCGGAACAGTCGCTGACGCTCGAACAGGCCGTTAGCAAGGTGCAGAAGGAAACCGGGGGGAAAGTGCTGTCGGCGGATACGCGGCTCGTGGAGCGCGGCCGGATCACCGAATACCGGGTCAAGGTGCTGACGCTGGACGGTCACGTCCGCGTCGTCCCCGTCCGAACCGAAACCGCCAAGCCCCTGGACCTCAGTGCCGGGGACAACAAGGAGAAACATTGATGCGCATCCTGCTCGTTGAGGACGAGGCACCGCTTCGCGAGACCCTCGCCGCGCGCCTGAAACGCGATGGCTTCGCCGTCGACGCGGCCCAGGACGGCGAAGAGGGGCTCTACCTCGGCCGCGAGGTGCCCTTCGATCTGGCCATCATCGACCTGGGGCTGCCCAAGCTTTCGGGCATGGACTTGGTCAAGGCGCTGCGCGAGCACGGCCAGCGCTACCCGATCCTGATCCTCACGGCGCGCGGCAGCTGGCAGGACAAGGTCGAAGGCCTCAAGCACGGCGCCGACGACTACCTGGTCAAGCCGTTCCATGTCGAGGAGCTGCTGGCCCGCATCAATGCGCTGGTCCGCCGCGCCAGCGGCTGGTCCAAGCCGGTGCTGGCCTGCGGGCCGATCAAGCTCGACACCACGGCACAGACGGTTACCGTCGAAGGCCGTCAGGTCGACCTGACCAGCTACGAGTACAAGGTGCTGGAATACCTGATGCTGCACGCGGGTGAACTGGTCTCCAAGGCCGATCTCACCGAGCACATCTACCAGCAGGACTTCGACCGCGATTCCAACGTGCTGGAGGTCTTCATCGGCCGCCTGCGCCGCAAGCTGGACCCGGAAAGCGCGCTCAAGCCGATCGAGACCGTCCGCGGTCGCGGCTACCGTTTCGCCATTCCGCGGAACGAAGCCGACGAAGACTGATCGAGACCGTGGACGGCGCCGCCTCAACACCGAGCCGTCCCGAGGTAGCCGGAAGCATGGATAACGCTTCACCGATCAAACGACGGCCGTTGTCGCTGGCCGCGCGCGCCGCGCTGGCCACCGGCTTCGCGCTGGCCGCGTTCCTTGGCCTCACCGGCCTGGCGCAGAACAAGGCCAACTACGCCTCCGAGCTATCGGCCATGCACGACCGGCTGCACAACTACGCCATCGCGTATATCACCGGTACGGATATCACCCGCGCCGGCAAGGTCACCACCCCGGACAGCCAGCCCAGCCCCGACTTCTCGCGACCGGGCTCGGGTCTGTACGCCATCATCGTCGGCAACGAGGGCTTTCGCTGGGAATCATCGTCGGCGCTGGGCCGCGATTTCGATTTCGTGCGTATGCTGGCGCCGGGCGAGACGGCCTTCGAGCCGGTGGAAACCCGCAGCGGCAAGCTGTACGTCTTCAGTTACGGCGTGTCGCTGGATAGCACCGACAAGCGCAGCGTGCCGCTGACCTTCGCGGTGGCGCAGACGGAAGACCAGTTCGAGCGGCAGGTGGCGACGTACCGCCGCACGCAATTCCTCTGGCTGGCCATGCTGGGCATGATGCTGATGCTGCTGCAGCTGTTCCTGCTGCGCTGGAGCCTGTTGCCGCTGCGTCGCGTGTCCAGTGATCTCGCCCACATCGAGCGCGGCGCGCGCGACCACCTGGACGGCCCCTACCCGATGGAGCTGACGGTGCTGACCAAGCGCCTCAATGCCTTCATCGACAGCGAGCGCGAGCAGCGCACGCGTTACCGCGACACCCTGGCCGACCTGGCGCATAGCCTGAAGACGCCGCTGGCCGTGGTGCGCTCGCAGCTGGAAAACGATGCCGACGCCCGCAGCCTGCGCGGGGATATCCTCGAACAGGTGCGCAAGATGGACGAACTGGTCGCCTACCAGTTGTCGCGGGCGGCCACCTCGGGCCGTCGCACCATCGCCTCGGTCGAGCCGATCGCCGGGCATGCGGAAGACCTGGTGCAAAGCCTGGAGAAGGTCTACGCCGCCAAGAACGTGCTGTGCGAATTCGAGATCGAGGAAGGCGTGACCTTCCCGGGCGAGCAGGGCGACCTGCTCGAACTGATGGGCAACCTGGTCGAGAACGCCTTCAAATGGGCCTCGCATCGTGTGTTGCTTACCGCGCGCTCGGTGGCGAAGGTGCGCGGTCGGGCCGGCCTGGAGTTGATCGTGGAAGACGACGGCCCGGGGATCCCCGACGACAAGATCGACCTGATCCTGCAGCGCGGTGTCCGTGGCGACGAGCGGGTGCAGGGCCACGGCATCGGTTTGTCCATCGTGCAGGACATCGTCAAGGCGTACCAGGGCGAACTGCACGTCGACCATTCCGAGGAACTGGGCGGCGCCCGCTTCAGCGTGCGCATCCCGCCGGCCTGATTTTCCCGTGTTGCCTGCGCAGGCTGGCAGGCGCCGCACCCGATGGTTCTCAGCCCTGATCGGCTGGTGAGGGTCCATAGAAGGCCTCGAGCAGCCGGGCCACCGCCGGCTCCGCCTCACGTAGCGCCGCCGGCTGCGAAAAATGCATCTCGCTGGTCACCGCGAAATATTCCTCGGGAGCTTCCGCGCCGTAGGGGTCGATGGTCGTTTCGCGCCCACGGTCCGCGGCGCGCGACAGGCGTTCGAAGCCGCGCTGCATGGTGGCGATCCACTCGCGCCGATCGATGCCCGGCGGCAGGGGCGGCACACCGTTGGCCGGGCGCGCCAGCATGTCCAGCTTGTGCGCCATCTCGTGCACGATCACATTGACACCGTCCCACGGCGCCTCGATATCCAGCGCGACATCGGCGAGCGAGAGCACCATCGGTCCCCGTTCCCATGCTTCGCCGATCAACGTGTCGTCGCTCTCGGTCACCACGCCGGTCGGCGGGTCGTGGCGGCTGCGTCGCACGTTGAACTGCCCCGGATAGACCAGCACGTTGGTCCAGCCCTTGAAGGCCTTCGGCCCATGCGGCAGGGCGGGGAGGCTGGCCTGCATGGCGATGGCCAGTCGCCAGAAGTCGTCCAGCACCGCGCCGCCCAGCGCGTGGAACCGTTTGGTGTGCAGGAAGACGGCGGCCAGTTCGCGCAAGTAGCGCGCACGCGGTGGGTCCAGTGCGCGTGCCAGCGGCAACCGTGACACCGCCTGCGCCCATAACGTGTCGTCGATCGGAGGAATCGGCGCGCGAAAACGCGCAAGCCACGAGGAAAGAACGCCCAAGGAACGATCCGGGCCGTTCTAGAAAATGGACCCGGGAAGCATCGACTGCCAGCTCGGCCCCGAGGAGCGACCGCCCGACGAGCCGTCGTGCGCGTCGGCGTCGGCATCCACCGGCGGCGGCATGGGGATCTGGCCCTGGCCCCGGGTGCCGGGTGCCCCATGGAACGGGCGCGCCGTGTCCGTAGTGGCGCTGTCGCGGCCGCTGTCCTGCCCCGAGCGCGAGGTGGAACCGGCATCGAACGACGACGTCGATACGACCGACCGGCCCAGGGAGAGCAGGTTGCTGGTCATGCGGGCGTCGGACGCGGCGGCGGTGCCGATGGCACCGACGAGGCACAGCCATCCGAAAATGTACGGTCTGGCGTTCATCGGTATACCCCGTGGGCCCCGGACATGCCGGGGGACGACCGATCCTCTCAGAAATATCGCGTAGGTGCCAGTGCTGGAGGTCCGTCATCGGCCCTCCCGGGCCAACGCGGGCGAAATCCTTCCCGCTGCCCTAGAATTGCGTGATGTCCCGGCTCCTTCCCTCCCCGACACCGGCCGCCTGACGGCCCACGGTAGCCCATGCTCGCTCGCGACCTCATGGAAGCCCTCGCCGGCGGCGACGCCGTGTCCGGTGCCACCCTGGCCCGGCAGGCCGGTGTCACGCGTGCCGCCGTGTGGAAGCAGATCGAATCCCTGCGGCTCAAGGGCGTGCCGGTGGAGGCCAAGGTCGGCGGGGGTTACCGCCTGCCATGGACCACGGAGCTGCTCGACGCCCAGCGTATCCGCGCCTCGCTGTCTGCCGACGTCTCGCCCCGGGTCGGCATGCTGGAAACCCACTGGGAGATCGACTCCACCTCGAGCGAGCTGGCGCGACGCATTCCCACCCTGGATGACCTCGCCTTCGTCATGGCCGAGACGCAATCGGCCGGACGTGGGCGTCGTGGGCGCGTGTGGCTGTCGCCGCCGGGCATGAACCTGTACCTGTCGGTGCTCAAGCGGTTCGACAGCGGCTTCGCGTCGCTGTCCGGGTTGTCACTGGCGGTCGGGGTCATGCTGATCCGCGCGCTGGATGACCTGGGCATCCGCACGGCCGGTCTGAAATGGCCGAACGATGTGCTCGCGGGGCACGCCAAGCTGGCCGGCATCCTGGTCGAACTGTCCGGTGAATATTCCGGTCCCTGCGCGGCCATCATCGGTGTCGGCCTCAATATCCGCCTGCCCGATACCCTGCGCGAGCGTGCCGCCCAGCCGGTGACCGACCTGGCCGATCTGGCCGGTGGGCAGCCGCCGGGACGCAACCAGGTAGCCACGGCGGTGGTCTCCGCGCTGGCGGAAGGGCTGCTTGCCTTCGAGCGTCGCGGCTTTTCGGCCTTCGCCGCGGAGTACGCCGCCAACGACCTGCTGCGCGACCAGCCGCTGCGCGTCATCGATCCGCGCGGCGAATACAACGCCATGGGTGAAGGTGTGGACGAACGCGGGGCGCTGCGCGTGCGCCGCGCCGACGGCGAGTCGGTGACGGTGGACAGCGCGGATGTCTCCGTGCGCAGGAGCGGCATGTGATCCTGTTGCTGGACCTGGGTAACACCCGCCTGAAGTTCGCCTTGCTGGACGGCACCACCTTCACCCATCGGGGTGCGTTCGGCTGGGATGCCGACATCGCGCACGAACTGGCCGTGCTGTGGGCCGCGTGGCCGACACCGACGCGGGTCGTCGGCGCCTCCGTCGTGGATTCCGCGCGGGAAACCGCGGTGGATGTGGCGGCGCGCAAGGCGTTCGGCTTGATCGCCGAATGGGTGCGCACGCCGGCGCAGGCCTGCGGCGTGACCAACGCGTACGCTGAGCCGCAGCGCCTGGGGGTGGATCGCTTCTTGGCGCTGGTGGATGCGCATGCGGCGGGACGCTCGCCCTGTGTCCTGGCCAGCGTGGGCACGGCGCTCACCCTGGATGCGCTGGATGCGGAAGGCCGGCACCTCGGCGGCTGGATCGCGCCGGGCCCGTTGCTGATGCAGCAATCCGTGCTCGGGGCCACCGTGCAGGTGCGCCCGTCGGCCGCGGGCAACGTTCGCGATCTGGCCGACAACACCGCCGACGGCCTGGCCTCGGGCTGCTGGCAGGCCTGCGCGGCCCTGGTCGATCGTTTCGTCGAGCGCTCGCGGGACACCCTCGGCGGACACCCCACGGTGACCCTGGGCGGGGGCGACGCCGCCGTGCTGGCACCGCTGCTGGCGAACGAGGTCATGCTTGTGCCCGATACCGTGCTGCGCGGGCTGGCCGTCTGGGCCACGGTGCACACCGCCACCGTCGATATCGCCTAGAATCCCGACGCCGCCGGTTCTGACCAGGGGAACACGCGCAGGTCCAACGTCACGCCCAAGGCCAACATGCTGCTGCGTTTGTTCTTCGTCTTGCTGATTGCCCTCAACATCGCGGTGGCCGCGTGGCTGCTGCTGGGCGACACCGGCACCCATGCGGTGGACCCCACCGACAGCGGCGTGCCCCGACTCAAGCTGCTGGCCGAAGTACCGCCGCCGGCGGCTAGCGTAGCGCCGCCCACCGCCGCACCGGTCCATGCCGCGCCTGCGGTGCCGACGTCCGCAGCGGCACCGGCGTCTTCGAATGCATCGCCGGCGACGGCAACCACCCAGGCATCGGTCCCCGCATCCACACCCGCTGCCTCTGCACCGATCGCGCCCGTGTCCGGCGCCTCGGCGACGTCGGCCTTGGCAGCGGCGGCCGCCAAAGCGAAGGCACCGTCATCGTCCTTGTCCACGACACCACCGCTGGCCATTCCGGCACCGACCAGCCCCAAGCGCGCCTACCGCTGCCTCGCCGTGGGTCCGTTCGCCAACCAAGTGGATCTGCGCGCCGCGCGCACGGCCATCGCCTCGCGCACGGTGCGCAGTCGCCAGCGCCAGGAGCAGGCCAGCGAGTCGCGAGGCTGGCGGGTGTTCCTGCCTGCGCAGGCCACGCGCGAGCAGGCGCTGGCGCAGGCCCGTCGGCTGGAGGCCAAGGGCATCAAGGATTATTTCGTGGTGACGGTGCAGGGTGAACTGCAGAACTCCGTGGCCCTGGGCCTGTTCCACGACCCGGCCAATGCGCGTAAGCGTCGCGACGAAGTGGCCGCCGCCGGTTTCCCGGCCCGCATGAGCGAGCGCACCGAGACCACGCCCGTATGGTGGTTGGACGTGGTGGTGCCCGAGGATGGAGGCAGCGACCTCCGCAAGGGCCTGCGCAACCCTGCCGTGACCACTCGACCCACGGGTTGCTTCTGATAAACTTCCGCACTTCGCCGGCATAGCTCAGTTGGTAGAGCAACCGCCTTGTAAGCGGTAGGTCCCCAGTTCGAATCCGGGTGTCGGCACCAGAAACCAGTCGAAGGCAGTCCGGCTCGTCCACTGTCTCTGTCAGCGGGGGCGGCACCCGCTTCCCACGTGGACTTACCACACGAGTTGGCTCGTCCATGAGCCGCAGGTGTTAGTCCAGAAGTAGATCGATTGCTGCACTTGAACTGTTATAGACAGGCTTGACTGTCACGATCGCAGATGTCGAGCCGTGCGAGTCGGCATCGCCGGTGTAGGTGCCCGAGAACTGGTACGACGTGATTCCTTTGGGAAGAGTGATCGGGAACTTCGCGGTCGTGTTGGTCGACATGAACTTGTAGAGCCCGCACCTTGAGTCGACGCAGCCATAGTCGTACACGGTCGAGTTCGCGGTTGATGCTCTAACCTGAACCAACGGAGTGCCGTTCAGCATAAGCTGCACGTCACCGCCAGGAACACTGTGGGTCGGCCCATCCACGAGATGCTTGCCGGTAACGACAACCGTCGCAATGACCTGCTTGCCTGGAGTGGGCTTGCCAGTGATCGTGACAGTAGTCCCAGTGGTGCTGTCTGCTATGGCCGGCAGGGCGATAGCGAAAAGCGCCATGCCTAGAACGTTCTTTCGCAGCCGCGAGTATGAGGCACTCGCTTTGTCGGATTTGCTTGTCATAGGGCCATCCTGAGTTGAAGCGGATGTTGGCCGCCGAAGGTTGAACAGCATCAGCTCTTCGCCTTACTGATTCTCGACCTTGGTAGCGAAACAGGTTCCGTTGCTCTGGACGTCATACGCGATGTCCCCAATCTTACCGTCAGCCGCCTTCGCTGCGAGAAGAATGGCAACCATGCCGCGTGTGTTGGGCTGGTCCATACCGCCGAGGTAGACAACACCGTAAAGGCAATTGGCCGAGGTCGGTTCAACGAAGCGTGCGTAAGCCCCGATGCCGTTCTGAACTCCGACGCTTGCCACCGTGCGATTGAGGTCATCCGTCGCCGATGCCGCGAACGAGGCGCAAGCTATCAAGCTGCCGAAAAGCAGTGCAGAAATTTTCATGATTTCCCCTGTATGAAGGTGCCGTGATTGGCTGCGGGATATTACTGCGCAAGTTTCGGCAAACTCTGTAGGGGATTGCCTGCGAAGCTTGTAGGGTTTCCCTTACATCAAGAGCCGATTACTTCATCACAGTCGCCGCGCGATGATTCCGTCACGTAGGGACGATGCCGCCTTCGGACTTGCGTCCGTGAGTCCGTGGCTAAGGATTCGCTGTTCGATATGGAAGTGGATATCGTCAGCCGGACACATCAGCGGGAAGACCAGTTCAACATCGCCTTTACCCAGCGCGCTTACCGTGCCACCAAACCGGCGATCCGGAAGGCATTCAAGAGGTGCCTATACCTTGCTTGTCTTGCTGGTAGGCGCCTTCCGGTCCCGAATAGGTGTTGGGTTTCGGCACCGGCCCCGCCAGATCGTCCTCGATATCAACCGTCGGTCGATCTCGACAACGCCTCCCAGCGATCGATGTCCGCCGTCATGGCGCCCAGTTTGCCGCGCACCAGATCGAGTGCGTCACTGCCCAGCAGAAGGTGCGCGGGTGGATCGGGCAGGTCGATCAACGCCAGGATCGCCTTGCCCGCCCGGGCCGGATCGCCCAACTGGTGGCCGCTCTTCTCCTTGCGTGACTGCCGGATGGGTTCGAACAACGCGTCGTAGTCCGCAATGCTTCGCGGCGTACGCCGCATCGATCGCCCGGCCCAGTCCGTCCTGAAGCTGCCCGGCGCGACGGCCGTGACGTGGACGCCGAACGGTGCCAACTCTTTTCCCAGCACCTCGCTGATGCCTTCCAGGGCGAACTTGCTGCCGCAGTAGTAGGCAATGCCCGGCATGGTGATGAAACCGCCCATGGAAGTGATGTTGACGATGTGGCCGCGGCGTCGTTCGCGGAACCTCGGCACAAAGGCTTTTGTCACGGCCACGGCGCCGAAGACGTTGACCTCGAACTGCCGACGCATCTCTTCCATGGGCGACTCCTCCAAGATGCCCTCGTGGCCGTAGCCCGCGTTGTTGACCAGCACATCGACGGCGCCATGGCGCGATTCGACATCGGCGACGATTCCGGGGATCGCGTCGTGGTCGGTGACATCGAGGATGACCGCATGCGCGCGCGTGGCGTCCAGGGCTTCGAATGCGAAGCGGGCATCTTCGCTTCGCACGGTGCCGATGACGCGATGGCCGGCCGCGAGGGCTTCACGCGACAACGCCTGCCCGAAGCCGCTGCTGACGCCGGTGATGAAACATGTCTTGCTACCCATGGTCTGGCCTTTTCGTATGACGTGCCGACCAAGGTAGTTCCCGCGGACGTTGCATCCCATGGCCTGGTCTCTTGGGATATTGCCTGATCCTATTAGGCCGGTTTGCATCGACGCATGGGATGAGGGACATTGGCGCGATGGACGATAGCCACCGCCGGCGTCAGCGCATGATCGGTCTTCTCCGCGGGATGGCCCGCGACGAGGGATACACACTGACGTGCCTGCCCGACGTGCGCCTGCTTCGCGCCGATCGACCGCTGAGTCGTACGCCCGTGCTGTACGAGCCCGGCATCGTCATCGTGGTCCAGGGAAGCAAGCGAGGCTTCCTGGGGCGGCAGACCTTCGTCTACGACGACCAGCACTACCTCGTCGTGTCCGTGCCGGTGCCCTTCGCGATGGAGACGCAGGCTACGGCGCAGGAGCCGCTGCTGGCCATCTACCTTCGCCTGGACAGCGCCATGGCCCTGGACCTGTGTGAGCAACTGGACCGCCACGAAGGCATCGCCACGGCAGAACCCCGGGGCCTGTATTCCTCGCCGATGGAAGCCTCGCTGTCGATGGCGGTGCTGCGTCTGCTCGAGGCGCTGGCGAATGCGCCGGAGGGCGAACTGCTTGGCCCCGCCATGGTGCGGGAGATCTACTTCCGCGTGCTGTGCGGCGCGCAGGGCGGCTCGATGCGTGCCGCGCTGGCCCAGCAGGGGCGATTCGGCAGGGTGGCGCGCGCGATCCGTTTGATCCACAGCGAGTACGACGAGGCCCTCAGCGTCGATCGCCTGGCCGACGAGGCGGCGATGAGCGTGCCGACGTTTCATGCCCATTTTCGCGCGATGACCGGCACGTCGCCGATGCGCTACGTGCAATCGACCCGGCTACACCAGGCGAGGCTGCACATGCTTCGCCAGGACACGACGGCCGCGGCGGCCGCGACCGCTGTCGGCTACGAAAGCGCCTCGCAGTTCAGTCGTGAATTCAAGCGCCTGTTTGGTCGCCCTCCCGTCGAGGAAGTGGCACGGATGCGACGGGACTTCGCCATGCCGGAAGCACTGACGCCGTCGGGCTTCGTGTCGTCCCATTGAGCGTCGCCCAGCCAACCGAGCCACCGAGGAAAGATCCATGATCGACGTTCGACGGGTTTTCATCGCCGTTATCGCCATCGCCATCGCCACGCTGGCAGGCGCGGGATGCATGGCGAAGCCTCCCCAAGTGCGGGTGACACAGGGCGTGCTCGCCGGTACGACCTCTGCGGGTGTCGATGTTTTCCTTGGCATCCCGTATGGTGCCAGCACGGCGGGTGAGGGCCGGTGGCGCTCGCCGCGACCGGCTCCCGAGTGGCAGGCGACGCGCATGGCGACGGCCTTCGGCCCCGCCTGCCAGCAAGACGTCGGCGGCAGCTTCGGTCCGTACACGCCGGAGTACCTCGTGCAGGGCGAGGTGAGCGAGGACTGCCTGTCGCTGAATGTCTGGCGCCCGTCCGCCGCCACGGCACCACATGCGGGTTTGCCGATCATGGTCTGGGTCCACGGCGGCGGCTTTGCCGGTGGCTCGGGATCGGTGCCGATCTACAACGGCGTTACGCTGGCACGCGGCGGCATCATCGTGATCACGGTGAACTACCGCCTCGGCGTCTTCGGGTTCCTCGCGCCTCCGGAGCTCTCTGCCGCCGAAGGTGCGCAGGGTAATTACGGCATCAAGGACCTGTTGCTCGCGCTGCATTGGATCAGGGACAACGCGCGGGCGTTCGGCGGCGATCCGTCGCGCATCACGCTCGCGGGCCAGTCGGCGGGCTCCATGGCGGTCCACGACCTGATGGTGGCGCCCGCCGCGAAAGGCCTGTTCCAGCAGGTCATCTCGCAAAGCGGTCCCGGCATGGGCATAGCGCCCCGAACCCTTGCGCAGGCGCAGGCAACGGGCAAGAAAGTCCTGGCCGCGGCAGGCGTCCGCACCATTGATGAACTGCGTCGTCTGCCTGCATCGCAGGTGGCGCAGGCGGCGCGCCATGCCGACGAAGGGGTGATGACGTTCGCGCCGGTGATCGACGGACGTCTGATTCCGTCCGACCCCTATGCCAGTGTCGCCGACACGTTTATCGACACACCCGTCCTTGCCGGCATGACGGCGGATGAATCGTCTGGCGACGCCAATCCCGAGGATCGGCGCGTGCACCGTGAGCGAGGCCTGGCCGCCACCGAGCGCTGGGCGAGGGCGCGCGCTGCCACGAGTCACCAACCGATCTACCTTTACCTGTTCGATCATGTCGAACCCGGTTCGGAAGCTTTCGGCGCGTTCCACAGCTCGGAGATTCCTTATGCGCTAGGCAACCTCGATGCGGCGAAAGGACGGGCTTTCCAGCCACGCGATCGCATCATCGCCGATGCGATGACCGCGTACTGGCTGGGCTTCGTCAAGACGGGGCGACCGGTCGCCAAGGGGCAAGCGGTGTGGCCGCGCTATGATCCCGCCACACCGGTAATGATGCGTCTTGGCGATCGCATGCAGAGTGAGTCCATGCTCGATGCGACGAAGCGGCGGTTCTACGACACGTATGTCGAAGGTGGTGGGCACCTGTCGCTTTTTTGAAGCCAGCCCTCAGCGCAGATACCGCCGATCGAACCAGAACGGTTCCACTTCGACCTCGGTCACGCAGCGCGCCATGTCCGCATGCGCGGGGTTCACCAGCACGTTGGTTGCATGCGCGAGGACCGCCGAGGGTACCGGCAGCAACAGGTGATTCTTACGGGCCAGCCAGGCGTCGCCGACGGCCTGGCTGGTCGGCTCGTTGGCCTGCCAGCCCGACGGTAACCGTGGCATCGGCGCCCGGGTGGCCCGGTCGTCCACGTCGATGGCGATCAGCTTGAGCGTCAGCGGGATGGCCGTGATGCCCAGGCGCATGTGCGCCATGGCTTCGACCATGGCGAGGGCAGGGTGCTCGGAGGTGTAAAGGATAGCGCGGCCTCGCGTGTGCCAGCGGCCATCCGCATGCTGGCCGCCCACCCCGCTCAGGCCGGGATAGGACGAGATACGCCACAGGCGCATCAGAACATGCCGTGGGCGGTGCGCAGGATGCGTGCCTCGATCAGCCGCGCGCCGTTGTCGCTGGCCGCAAGCGCCAGCGGGGTGACCGGCGGGTCGCCGTCCAGGTAGTCGGCCGGCGTGTTGAACCAGGTGAGCGCCATGGCCTCGTCACCGAACAGTTCGACGGCTTCCGCGAACACCCGGGCGACACGCACCACCCTTTCGGATTCGACTTCGCTGAAGCGGCCTTCGCTGAGGCGACGGCGCACCGTGCTTTCCGGCGCAACGAGGTTGGCGGGAAAATGCAGTTTGTCGGCCACGCGGCGATAGGAATGGACCGAAATCCCCTGACTGACCAGCCGGACGGCATCCGCATCCGATTCGAGCTTGAGATCGAGCAGACGGGCCATGCGGCTATGCACGGTCTCGCGGAGTTCATAACGGATGGGGTCGGCATCGGCGACGTAGGCGATCATGACGTAATCCTCTCCATTTGAGCGGAAGTCTACGCCATTTGGCGGGCATCCGCACGCGGCTCCTGTCCCGTTCGCTCGTCGTCCTTCGCCGCGGTTATCGGCTACCCCCTGACGCGCTGCAACGTGGCTGTTTCCGGGCGCCATGTAAACTTGCGGGATGCTGAGTCCTATCGTATGAGCCCGCTTACCCGTTCCGTCGCCCTGATCGGCGCCCCTACCGATATCGGTGCCGGCCACCGTGGCAGTTCCATGGGGCCGGAGGCGCTGCGCGTCGCCCGCCTGGCGGAGCGCCTGTCCCGTCGTGGCATGCACGTGGTCGATCGCGGCAACCTGTCCGGTCCGCTCAATCCGTGGCTGCCGCCGGTGAACGGTTACCGCCACCTGGACGAAGTGGTGGCCTGGAACACCGCCGTGCATGACGCTGTCCACGCGGCGCTGACCGAAGGCCAACTGCCGATCATGCTCGGTGGCGACCACTGCCTGGCGATCGGCTCGATCTCCGCCGTGGCCCGCCATTGCCGCGAGGCAGGCAAGAAGCTGCGCGTACTCTGGCTCGACGCCCACGCCGACTTCAACACCAGCCAGATCACCCCGTCGGGCAATATCCACGGCATGCCTGTCGCTTGCCTGTGCGGGCACGGTCCCGACGTGCTCACCCATATTGGCGGCACGGTGCCGGCCACCACGCCGGACGTGTTCCGGCAGGTCGGCATCCGCTCGGTGGACGAGGGCGAAAAGCGCTTCGTCCACGAAGTGGGCATCGATATCTACGACATGCGCTACATCGACGAGATAGGCATCAAGGCCGCCATGGAAGAAGCCCTGGCCGGCGTGGACGCGGATACCCACCTGCACGTCAGCTTCGACGTGGATTTCCTCGACCCCTCGATCGCCCCGGGCGTGGGCACCACCGTGCGTGGCGGCCCCAATTACCGTGAGGCCCAGCTGGTCATGGAAATGATCGCGGACACCGGCCGGGTCGGCTCGCTGGACATCGTCGAGCTCAACCCGGCGTTCGACAAGCGCAACCAGACGGCGAAACTGGCCGTGGACCTGGTCGAATCCCTGTTCGGCAAATCCACGCTCATGCGTTGACCCGGGGTTCCGGTGGCGGCCACGGGTCGCCGCCGGGGCAGTCGCGGGCTACACTCGGACGGTTATCGTCCGTAGCCCCAAGGTCCCCATGCATACCCGCGTCCTCACCGGCATCACCACCACCGGCACGCCGCACCTCGGCAACTTCGTCGGCGCGATTCGTCCGGCTGTCCTGGCCAGCAAGGACCCGAACGTCGATGCCTTCTATTTCATGGCCGACTATCACGCGCTGATCAAGAGCGACGACGCCGACCGCGTTGAAGCCTCGCGCATGAAGATCGCCGCCACGTTCCTGGCCGCCGGCCTCGACCCGAACGTCGCCACCTTCTACCGGCAGTCGGATATTCCCGAAGTGCCGGAGCTGATGTGGCTGCTGACCTGCGTCACCGGCAAGGGACTGCTCAACCGTGCCCATGCCTACAAGGCCGCCGTGGATCGCAACGTCGATGGCCAGGAAGACCCGGATGCCGGCATCACCGCGGGCCTGTACATGTACCCGGTGCTGATGGCCGCGGACATCCTCGCGTTCAACGCCAACAAGGTGCCGGTGGGCCGCGACCAGATCCAGCACATCGAGATGGCGCGTGACATCGCGCAGCGCTTCAACCACACCTACGGCCGCGAGTTCTTCGTCATGCCGGAGGCGCACATCGAGGAGCAGGTGGCCACGCTGCCCGGCCTGGACGGTCGCAAGATGTCCAAGAGCTACGACAACACCATCCCGCTGTTCGAGGGCGGGGCCAAGGGCATGCGCGAGGCGATCATGAAGATCGTCACCGATTCGCGCGCGCCGGGTGAGCCGAAAGACACCGCGGACGCTGCGCTGTTCACGATCTTCAAGGCGTTCGCCTCGCCGACCGAAACCGTGGCCTTCGAGCAGTCGTTGCAGGGCGGCATGGGCTGGGGCGAAGCCAAGGTGGCCCTGTTCGACCGCATCGAAGCCGACGTGGCGCCCATGCGCGAGCGTTACGAGGCGCTGATGGCACGTCCGGACGACATGGAAGACGTGCTGCTGGCCGGTGCCGCCAAGGCCCGTGCCGTGGCCGGGCCGCTGCTGGAGACGCTGCGCGAAGCCGTCGGCCTGCGCAGCCCGCGCTACCGCCGCCAGGAGAACGTTACGTCGCCCGCGGCGCCGGCCGCTGCGCCGAAAGCGCGCCCGCCGCGCATCGCCAGCTTCCGCGACGACGACGGCAGCTTCCGCTTCCGCCTGTTCGATGCGGACGGCGCCGAACTGCTGCTGTCGAAGGCGTTTGCCGATCCCAAGGCGGCCGGTGCCTTGCGCCAGTCGCTGGCGACGCTGGGCGGTGCGGCTGCCTCGCTCACCGCCGTCGGCGATCAGCTGGGTCTGCAGGTCGATAGCGCCACGGTAGCCACGGGTCCGTCCTTCACCGATGAAGCCAGCCGCGCCGAGGCCGAGGCCCGCGTTCGCGCGGCGCTGGACGCACTCGCTGCCGCCACGGCGGACGAGGCCGCGGCCAAAGCGGCGGCGAAGAAGGCGAGCTGAGCCATGCGCTACCTGGCCCTGATGCTGCTGGCGCCCTGGCTGATCGTGCTGGGCTGGGCCTATTGGCAGTACCCGAAGTCGCTGGTGACCAACGCCACCCGCCGCGCGTTCGACGTGCTGGCGCTGCTGGCTGCCGTGGTCGCGTCGATCCAGGCGGCCCTCGTCTCGTTCGACGCGGTGGAACTGCCGGCCGCCGATAGCTTCGGCCCGAAGAGTGGCGCCATCTGGCAACAGGTGGTGCCGGCACTGTGGGGCTATGGCGCGTTTGTCGCCGTGCTGGTGGTGGCGCTCATCGTGCGCCAGGTCGTCTGGAAGCGCGGCGAGCGCCGGTAAGCGCTTCGCCGTCCCGCGCAGCCCGTCGCCCTACGGGCTCAAGCGTGAGCGGCCGCTACGTCAGGCGCCGCGCAGTTTGCCGGTCAGGCCCTTGAGGAAGTTACGCAGGAACTGGTCGCCGCAGAGGCGGAAGTTGCTGTGCTTGGGCTGGCGGAACAGGGCGTTGATCTCGCCACGGGAGACGCGGAAGCCGGCGTTGGTCATGAGCGCCAGGATGTCGTCTTCCTTCAGTTCGAAGGCGACGCGTAGCTTCTTCAGCACCACGTTGTTGTTGACCCGGGTCTCCACTGGCCGCGGCGGCTGACTTTCGTCGCGACCACGGCGATGCAGGATCAGGCCGTCGAGGAAGTGGGCCAGGGCGGCATCGGGCATCTCGACGAAGCCGGCCTCGTCTTCCTTGCGCAGCCAGGGATCGACCTGTTCGCGGGTGGTTTCGAAGCCGGTGAGCTTGAGGATCTCGACCACATGGACCTCACCGAGGTCGAGCATGTAGCGGATGCTGCGGAGTGTGTCATTGTTGAGCATCCGCCTAGGGTACACCGGCCGATCTGCGGCAGGAACATAAACCACGGACTGCCCGGTCCAATGCCAGGAAGCGATGCCGATGCCGCCCGTCCCGCCCACCAACGCCGGACACGCCGGGCGCAACCTCTACATCGACCTGCTGCGCGGCCTGGCCATCGTCATGGTGATGCTGCTGCATTTCTCGCTGACCTACCGGCTGCATCGCAGCCCGCTGGCCGACTGGGTGCCGGTGGACACGCTGCGGACGCTTTTCTACAACGGCAACTACGGCGTTTCCGTGTTCTTCGTGATCTCGGGATTCCTGATCACCTCGAACATCCTCCGGCGCTACGGCAGCCTGGGTGGTATCGACCTGGGGCACTTCTATCGCCTGCGCCTGTTCCGCCTTTACCCGTCCATGATGCTGGCGCTAGCGATCATCACGGTGCTTGGCCTGGCCGGGCTGCCGGACTTCGCCAACGTGCGCGACGACGTGCCCCTGGGGCGCGGGTTCTTCGTCATCGCCGATCTCTCGGTGCTCACCTTCTGGCACAACGTGCTGATGGGTTCGGTCGGTTACTTCAATTACGCGATGAACGTCTACTGGTCGTTGTCGGTCGAGGAGGTGTTCTACCTGGTCTACCCGCTGGTACTCGTCGCCGCGCGGCGGCCGTGGCAACGTGTCGTCATCGGCTGCGCCGGCCTGGTCATCGGTCCGGCCTACCGTTGGCTGCACGACGACAACGAGCTGTTCTACCTGTACGGCAACCTGGCCTGCGTGGACATGCTGGTCTACGGCTGCGCGGCAGCGGTCGCCGCACGCGAGGTGGTCTGGACGCCGGTGTTATGCCGTTCGCTGGCGCTGCTCGCGCTGCTGGCCATGGGCTGGGTGTACATGCGGGGCATCGACGGCAACGAAGCCTTCGGCGCCACGCAGATGGGTATCGCGGCGGCGGTGTTCCTGGTCGCGGTCGCCGCGCTGCCCGGCGGGGCGTTCGCCCGTCGGGCCGGTGCCCCCCTGGCCTGGCTGGGTGCGCACAGCTACGAGCTCTACCTGTTCCATATCATCGTGCTGGGCATCCTGCGCGAGCTGGTGCCCAAGGCCACCCTGACGCCGGAGCGCAAGCTGCCGCTGTTGCTGGTTTTCTTCCTGGTCTCCGCCCTGTGTGCCTGGCTGGTGGCTCGCTTCTACGGCGATCCGCTGAACCGCCGGCTGCGGGCGCGCTTCAGCCGGCGCAACGCCTGACGCACATGGGCCTGCGGCCCCACGCATCGCGGTGATGCGTGGGGCCGCCCCGATCAGAACGTCTTCTCGATGCCCAACAGGATCGACTGGTTGGCGTGCGTGCCCGAGTCGAACAGCGCCTGGTATTCCGCGCGCAGCGACAATCCGCTGTCGAACTGCGCCTGGATGCCGACACCCAGCAACGTGTGGTTTCGCGCGTTATCGCCCACGGTGGACCGGTAAAGCGGCCCGGCCAGCAGGTCCGCATAGGACATCGTCGCGTTGCTGGCACCCTGGAAGTCGCGCTGGTATTCCACGCGTACCCGCGGCACCAGCACCCCGAAGTCGCGCTTGAGGCGGAACTCCGCCCGCAGGCCCAGGGCACCCGTGGACGTGCGCACCGTCTGTCCACGGTAGTCGAGGGCATAGGTGGCGTCGCCACGTTCGGTATAGCCGTCCAGCTGCGCACGCGACACGTCCAGTCGTCCGTAGGGTGTCAGTCGTGTGGTGCCGTCGTCGTGCTCGTAGCCGAAGGCCACCGAGGCGAACGCCTGCTTACCGTTGCGGCTGCCGGTGACACGACCGCCGTCGGCCGTCACGTATCGCCGTGCGTCGAAGTCCAGCCACTGGTAGCCGAGCAGGGTGTCGATGTACGTGTGGTCGCTCGGGCGAAGGCTGGCATACAGCGCCATGTTGTAGGCGGTGGTGGTGCTACGGCTGCCCATCTTGCCGATGTCGCTGGCATCGTGGCCGTAGCCCACGCCGAGGCCCAGGGTCAACGCGTTGGAAAGGCGCTTGTCGGCACCCACGCTGACACCCGAGGTGGTGAAGTCGACCCCATTGGCCGCCGTACCGCGGTTGGTCGCGCCGAAGTTCACGGCACCGCCGGTCCAGAAGGCCACGTCGTCCGGCGAGGCCTGTCCACTCTGGGTCGGCGCAGGACGCGTATCGGACTGCAGGAAGGCGGGCGCGTCGGGGTCGTTCATGGCCTCGGCCACGCCCTTGCCCGGACGGTCGCCGTTCACGGCCTGGCGGCCGCCGCCGGAGCTGAAGCTGAGGCCGTTGCTGAAGCGGGACGATGCGGCGTTGTGCAGCGACTCCAGGCGCTGCTGGAAGTTGCTGATCTGGCCGCTGGCCATGCGGCGGGTGGCATCCACCTGCGCGCCGAGGATGCCGGTGACTTCAGCGTCCTTCGAGGGGTCCGGGCGTGCCGTCACGGTGATCGTCACCGTGGCCGGCTGGGACACCGCGTAGGCGTTGGACAGCGTGTACATCAGCTGTGCCTGGCCCGAGAAGGCCGCGGCGGCAGCGAAGTCCAGGCGATAGCCGGAGGCTGTCTTGACGATGGTCCCGGCGCCCGACTGCGCGGGCGAGAGCGACACGACCGCGGCATCGGTAAAGGGACCGCCGCGCGCACCACCGGTCAGGTCCACCTGCACGGACTGGCCGGCACCGACCGTTGCGGTCAGTGCCACGGCCACCGGACGCGGCTGCACCGTCACCGTTACCGTGGCCGGCTGCGAGACGCCAAACGCGTTGGTGAGCGTGTACGTAAAGCGTTGCGTGCCGGTGGCGTCCGCTGGGGCGGTGTAGGCGATCGTCGTGCCGTTCACTGTCGCCGTTCCGGCCGCCGGAGGCGTGACGAGAGTCACCGCGGTAAACGGACCACCGCTGGCGCCCTGGATGGCATTGATGCCGATGGTCTGGCCCGCGACGCCCGCGGCTGTCTGGTCCGGGACCACGGGCAGGTTGCCTGCCTGCACGTTGACCGTGACCGTGGCGATATTGGAGCGCCCGCCGGGTCCGATGGCCGTGTAGGTGAAGCTGTCTGTGCCGAAGAAATCGCTGGTGGGCGTGTAAAGCACCGAGGTGCCGTTGGCGGCAGCGGTGCCGTGGGCGGGTGCCGAGGCGACGGTCACCGATGTGATCACACCGCTGTCGTTTGCCGTGACGGGAATCGTCACCGCCTGGTTGGCGGCGGTGGCGGCCGTATCGGCCACCGCCACCGGTGCGGCATCGCCGATGGTGACCGAGTACGCCTGCGTACCGGCCATGCCATGGGTATCCGCGGCCTGCACCGTGAAGGTCGCCGTGCCATTACGCGTCGGCGTGCCGGCCAGCACGCCGGCCGAAGACAAGGTGATGCCGTCGGGCAGGGCGCCCGCAGTCACCGTGAACGTGTACGGTGCCGCGCCGCCGCTGGCACTCAGCGTGGCGTTATAAGCGCTCCCCATGACGCCGCCGGGTAACGTCGCCGGGCTGACGACCACGGTAACCGCGGCGATGGTCAGTGTGTAGTTCCGGCTCAGCGTGGCCGGCGTGAGGCTGCCGTCGGTAACCGTCACGGTGAAGGGGAAGCTGCCGGTGACGGTCGGCGTGCCCGAAAGCACGCCGGATGTTGCATCGAAGCTCATGCCCGCGGGCAGCGCGCCGGTGAGGGACAGGGTACGTGGTGCGGAGCCGCCGCTACTGCCGAAGACGATGCTGCTGCTGGCGCCGTAGGTGGCGGTGAGCACGGGGCTTGCCGGCGTCAGCACGAGCGGATCGGCATCGGCGGCCAGCGTCATGTTGACCGTCGCGGTGAAGGGGCTACCCGCACCCGTGCTGCTGTCGGTGACATGGATAGACACCGGGAAGTTGCCGGCCTGTGTCGGTGTCCCGCTGAGGGTGCCGTTGTCCGCCAGGGAAAGGCCGGGGGGCAGGCTGCCGGTCACCGTGTAGTGGTAAGGCGCGGTGCCGCCCGACGTCGAGAATGATGCGCTATAGGCCTGGCCGATACGTGCGGCAGGTTGGCTGGTCGGTGTGAGGACCAGCGCCGGTCCGCCAGCGGTCACGGTGTAGGCGCGGGCTCCGTCGAAGCCGTTGCCGTCGGTCGCCGTGACGGTGAAGTTGAACGTGCCAGCAGCGGTCGGTGTGCCGCTGAGTACACCGGCCGTGCTGAGGTTCAGTCCGGACGGCGTCGCCCCGGCGGTGACGGCGAACGTGTACGGCGCGGTGCCGCCGGAGGCAGTCACGGCCTGCGAATAGGCGTTGCCGACGGTCGGGTTCGGCAGCGTGGCCGGTGCCACGACCACGGTCGGAGCGCCCACGGTCAGTGCGTAGGCTCGCGAGCCACTGAACGGCGCGCCGGTACCGGTGGAGCTGTCGGTGGCGGTGACGGTAAAGTTGGAGGTGCCGGCGGCCGTGGCGGTACCGGAGATCACCCCCGTCGCGGACAACGTCATGCCACTGGGCAGGCTACCCCCCGTAATGGCATAGGCGTAGGGCGCGGTGCCGCCGCTGGCCGTGACGGTGCTTGAGTAGGCCTGGCCGGCGGTGGCACCGGGCAGGGTAGTCGGTGCGACGGCGATCGTCGGCGCAGCCACCGCGACGGTGTAGGTGCGGCTCCCGGTAAAGCCGCCGTTGTCAGTCGCCGTGACCGTGAAGTTGAACGTGCCGGCGGCCGTCGGGGTACCGCCGAGCGTACCGGAGTTGCCGAAGGTCATGCCGGCCGGGATCGCCCCCGCAGTGATCGCGAAGGTATAGGGCGCCGTGCCACCGGAAGCGGTCACGGTCTGCGAGTAGGCGACGCCGACGGTCGGGTTCGGCAAGGTCGCCGGAGCCACCGTGATGGTGGGCGCGTCGATAGTGAGCGCGTAGGTACGTGTGGTGCTGAAGGGCGCACCCGTACCCGTGGAGCTGTCGGTGCTGCGCACGGTGAAGCTGTAGTTGCCGGCCGCGCTGGGCGTTCCGGATACGGTTCCGGTATTGGATACGGTGATACCAGGCGGCAACGAGCCGCCGCTGACGGCATAGGTATAGGGGGCGGTGCCGCCTGTCGTGCTGAGGGCCTGGTTATAAGCCGTGCCGGCCACGCCATTAGGCAGCGTGGTAGGCGCAATCGCCAGCGTCGGGCCCCCTACGGTGAGGGCAATGGTGCGCGACGCGGTGCGGTTGGCGCTGTCTGTCACCGTGAACACGGGACTGAAGCTGCCGGCCTGCGTGGGCGTGCCGCTGACGACACCTGCGGAAGACAGGGTGATACCCGCCGGTAGCGCGCCGCCGGTCAGCGACCAGGTGTACGGCGTCGTGCCACCCGAGGCCGCCAGCGACTGGCTGTAGGCGGCACCGATCGTGGCGTCGGGCAGGGTGGTTGTCGTGACGGTCGGGTTGGTCTGCTGCACCGTTACCGTGAACGGAATCACGGAGTTGTCGTCGCCGTCGAGGACGGAAAAACTGTCGGTGGTCGAGCCGTCGCCGTTATTGGTGTAGTACACCAGGCCGCTGGAATTGTTGTTCCGTGGGTCGTTGGTTCCGTGCTGCGGCGGGCTCTGGTAGCCGTTGATTCCTACCACCGCGCAATTGCTGAGGTCGGTGACGACCGTACCGCCGGAGGCCACAATGATGGACTGCGGCTGGCAACCCGCGGCGTGGGCAAGCCCGCCCACGGCGAGCAGGCACAGGCCGAAAAGCCACGACGCCACGCGTGAACGCGCGCGACCCGGCGCGACCGCGTGGCGGCCGCCGAAAAACAACGATGTCATGTCGAACCCCTGTGTCCCTGCTGAAGCATGTGCCAGCACGCGCATTATGCGCGGCCGTTTGACCACAGCAACATGTGTATTCGGCAATCATGGCATGAACTTGAAGGCAGGCCCTTGTGTCCCTTCACGCCATCGACGACAGTCGGCGCACGCAGGCGACGCCGCCTCACGCGAGTCAACCATCAGGGGACAACGGATGAGCAACTATTTCCTCGGGCAGATCATGCTCGCGGGGTTCAACTTCGCACCCAGGGGATTCGCGACGTGCAATGGGCAACTGATGCCCTTGCAGCAGAACCAGGCGCTCTACTCCCTGCTGGGCGTGAGGTTCGGCGGCGACGGTCGCACCACGTTCGCCTTGCCCGATATGCGCAGCCGTACGCCCGTCGGCTCGGGGCCGTCGGCCGATGGCAGTTGGCAGCCCCCGGCATACGTCGTCGGCGCGGCCGCCGGTGCGGAGATCGTGACGCTGTTGCAGGGCGAGATGCCGATGCACACGCATCCGTTGAACACCACCACCACGGCGGGCACCGTGAAGTCCCCGGCCAACGCACTCTACGGCGGCTCGGGCGCGGAGAACTTCTACGCGCCGCCGGGCCACCCGACGCCGCTGATCGGTTCCACCGTCGGCATGGCGGGCGGCAACCAGCCGCATCCCAACCTGCAGCCCTACAGCGCGCTCGGCTTCAACATCGCCATGACCGGCATCTTCCCCTCACGCAGCTGACGCCGAACCAGGAGATCGACCATGTCCGAGTGTTATATCGGCGAGATTCGCATGCTCGGCTTCAGCCGTGTGCCGCAGGGATGGCTTGCCTGCGACGGCAGCCTGGTCCCGATCAGCGAATACGAGACGCTCTACGCGCTGCTCGGCACCCTCTACGGCGGTGATGGCGTCAACACCTTCGGTGTGCCGGACATGCGCGGTCGTCTTGCGGTCGGGCTGGGGCAGGGCCCTGGCCTGAGCAACTACCGCGCGGGCCAGCAGTCCGGTACCGAAACGGTGACACTGTCCACGCCGCAGCTGCCCATGCACAACCACACGTGCATCGCCACGACGGACACGGGCACCAGCGCCACGCCCGGAGCGAGCGCCGTGCTCGGCGGTATCGCGCCGGACACGATGTACACGCCCGATATTTCCGGCCTGACCGCCTATACGATGGCGGTTGCCGCGGTGGGCAACCAGGGTGGCTCGCAGCCGCACAACAACCTCATGCCGACCTTGAGCGTACCGTTCTATATCGCGTACCTCGGCGTCTATCCCACCCCTCCCTGATCCATCGCCAGGCGACTACGACATGACCGAACCCTACATGGGCGAGATCCAGGTTTTTGGTTTCGACTTCGCACCGGTGGACTGGGCCTACTGCAACGGCGCGACGTTGCCGACGCGGCAGTACTCGGCACTGTTCTCCCTGCTCGGTACCACCTATGGCGGCAACGGCTCGTCGACCTTCATGCTGCCCAACCTGTCGTCGCGCGCACCCGGTGGCACGGGGGCGGGCCCCGGCCTGACACAGCGGTCCGCAGGCAACGCGTACGGTGAGTTCCAGCACGCGTTGACGGTACCGGAGATGCCCTCGCACGGGCACGGCGCCACGGTGTATGCGCAGCGTGACCAGACCAAGCGGACGTCGGTGCCGGCGGCAGGCAGTGCCCTTGTCACGCCCAGCACCACATCCCCGTTCGTTCCGGCCGCGGTGCCCTCCACCACGTTGTCGCCGCTGGCGATCCAGCCGGTGGGTTCGGGCTTGCCGCATGAAAACCGGCAACCGTTCCTGGCGGTGAACTTCTGCATCGCACTACAGGGCATCTACCCAAGCTTCGACTGATGCACCTGCCCGGCTTTCCGGTCGCTGGACCCGGTAGCGATACGCTGGCGGGCTCACTGGCCGTCGCCGGCGTGCAGCTGCGCGCCTGCAACGATCGCGACCTGGCGTTCCTGCGCACGCTTTACCGCCAGACCCGCGACGACGAGTTGGCCATAACCGGATGGCCGGAAGAAACGCGCGCTGCCTTCGCCGACCAGCAGTTCGGCATGCAGCACATGCATTTCGTTCGCCACTTTCCGGACGCGTATTTCTTCCTCCTGCAACGCGATGGCCGTGACATCGGGCGCTATTACCTCGATGTATCCGGGGCGGCGTGGCACGTGGTCGACATCGCGCTGTTGGCGGACGTGCGCGGGCAGGGCATTGGCACCGCGTTGTTGCAGGCTACGCGTGCGATTGCGCCCGCCGTCACGCTCAGCGTGGCCGTGAACAATCCCGCCGCGATGCGGCTTTACACGCGGCTGGGTTTCGTCGACGAAGGCGAGGCCGGTGGCATGCACCGGCGCATGCGCGCTAGTTGAACACGGCCTGGTAGACGAAGCCGTTGCGGTCGCGCGCGATGGGCACGAGGAAGATGCCGAACTCGCCCAACTGCGGATGGCGCATCGTGTAGGTGCGCTGAGCGAAAAGGATCGCCGCGGTGTTGTGGAACAACAGCGAGAACGCCTGGCGGAACGAGGACGCCGCGGGCAGCGGTTGCACTTCCACCAGCACGAAGGGCGCATTGCCCTCGCCGGTATCGACGTCGGCCTCGAAGGTTTCGTTAAGATGGCCGGCGAAGTGGTGGATCTCGAAGAACTGCATGGGTACCCCTCCCGGGTGACCTGCGTTGCGCAGGTCGGTTGCGTTGGGGAGAGCATCGCGCACATCGTGCGCTCCTACAAACGCCGGTAGTACCCGGTCATGTAGGAGCGCACGATGTGCGCGAAAAAACACCCCGGGTTACGACTGCACCCCGGTTACTGCGCCAACCCGCTATTACTGCGGCAGTCCCAGATCGTCGATCATCGCCTTCAGGAACCGCGCGGCCTCGCCGCCGGTGGCGGCGCGGTGATCGAACGTCAGCGACAGCGGCATGCGGCGATGCACTTCGATGCCACCCATCACGGCGACCACGTCGTGGCTCAGCTTGCCCGCGCCGACGATCGCGACCGTGGGCGGTACGACCACCGGGGTGGCGTAACGGCCGGCGAACATGCCGAAATTGGACAGGCTGATGGTGTAGCCGGAGAGTTCCGATGCCGGGATGCTGCGATCTTCAACCGACGAACGCAGGCGCTTGATCGCGGCGCGGACGCCGGCACCGTCGAGCACGTCGGCATTACGCAGGGCCGGCACGAACAGGCCGTCTTCCGTGTCCACCGCGATGCCGATGTCCACGTGGGGGTGTAGCGTGCGGGTCAGGTCCTTGCCGTTGAACCAGGCGTTGAGCGCCGGCACCGTCTTGCAGGCCGTCACGATGGCGCGGATCAGGCGGGCGGTGATGTCCTGCTTGCCGATCCAGGCGTGCAGGTCGGCATCGTCGACGATGGTGGTCGGGACGACGTTGGCGTGTGCCTCGGCCATCACGCGCGCCATGTTGCGACGGACACCCTTCAGCTGTTCCGGCTGGCCCATGCTGTCTTTGCCCGGGGGCGCGGTGCGCACGGCCTTGCCGGCCAGCGACACCGGCGTGCGGGTCGGGGCGGGGCCCGGCTCCGGTAGCGTGGGTGCCAGATGCTGGGCCGCCGCGGGACGCGCGGGCGCGGCAGACGCTGAACCGCCCGCGCCGAGCGTGGCAGTGCCGCTGGCCGCCGCGTTCTTCACGTCGGCCATGGTGATCACCTCGCCCGCGCCCGTGGGCTGCACGCGAGTGAGGTCGATCTTCATCTTCTTCGCCAGCGCGCGCACGGCCGGCACGGCCTTGACGCCACCGGCGCTGGAGACCTGCTCGGTGTGCACGGCATTGCCGCTGACCATGGCGCCGACGACGGTGCCCTCGTCTTCGCGCTGTGCCGGGGCCTTGCCGTCGGATTCGATCTCGCCGCCGTCATCGGAGGCGACGACCTTGGTCGCGTCGTCCGCGGCGGGGCTGCCGACGCTCTTCTTCGGGCCGTGGTGGTGACCCGTGGACTCGGCCTCGGCACGCTGGCGCGCGTTCGGGTCGATCTCGAAATCGGCCAGCGAGGCGCCGGTCTCGATGATGTCGCCCACGCCACCGTGCAGCTTCTTCACGGTGCCGGAGTACGGCGAGGGCACGTCGACGACGGCCTTCGCGGTTTCCATCGACACCAGCGGGGCATCGAGCTTGATGGTGTCGCCTTCCTTGACGTGCCATTCCACGACGGTCGCGTCGGGCAGGCCTTCGCCGAGGTCCGGCAGGTAAAAGGTCTTGATGTCGGCCATGTCTATCGGTTCCTCAGGAGGCGGCGAGCGTGCGCTGGGCGGCTTCGACGATGCGTTCGACGCTGGGCAGGTACTTCATTTCCAGGCGGAACAGCGGAATGTGCGTATCGAAACCGGTCACGCGCTGCACCGGGGCGAGCAGGCTATAGAGGCATTCCTCGGCCAGCCGGGCGGCAATCTCGGCACCGAAGCCGGCGGTCTTGGGCGCTTCGTGCACGATGACGCAGCGGCCGGTCTTGGTCACCGACTCGGCGATGGTGTCGAAGTCGAGCGGGGTCAGCGTGGCCACGTCGATCACTTCCGCGCTGACGCCCTGCTGGGCCAGTTCGTCGGCGGCTTCCAGGCATTCCTTCACCTGCGCCCCCCAGGTCACCAGCGTGACGTCGGTGCCGTCGCGCAACACGAAGCAGACATCGAGCGGCAACGCTTCGCCGTCGTCGGGCACCTCTTCCTTGTACTGGCGGTAGATGCGCTTGGGCTCGAAGAAGATCACCGGGTCCGGATCGCGGATGGCGGCCAGCAGCAGGCCGTAGGCACGCGCCGGCGACGAGGGCATGACCACGCGCAGGCCGGGGATGTTGGTGAACAGGTGCTCGTTCGCCTCGGAGTGATGCTCCGGCGCACGGATGCCGCCGCCCCAGGGGGCGCGCCACACGGCCGGCACGGTCATGCGACCGCGGGTACGGTTGCGCATGCGCGCGGCATGACAGGCGATGTGTTCCATCATCGGGTAGATGAAGCCTTCGAACTGGGCTTCGGCCACCGGCTTCATGCCCTGCACGGCCAGGCCGATGGTCAGGCCGGCGATGGTGCCTTCGTCCAGCGGCGTGTCGATGACGCGCATCTCGCCGAACTGCTCCTGCAGGCCCTGGGTGGCGCGGAACACGCCGCCGTTGACACCGACGTCCTCGCCGAGCACCACGACGCTTTCGTCGTTGCGCATTTCATAGGCGAGCGCCTGGGTCACCGCTTCGATAAGAGTGATTTGTGCCATGGGAAGGAGTCCTTACGACGTGCGATCGAGGGAAGCGACGTAGTCACGTTGCGCTTCGAGGTCGGCCGGGAGTTCGGCGTACAGGTAGTCGAACATGGCCGTTGCCGGCTGGTTCTTCGTTTCCAGATACGCGTTCACTTCGTTGTCCATCCAGTCGTCGCACTCGGTCTTCCAGGCCTCTTCCTTCGCGTCATCCCACTGGCCCTTGGCTTCGAGCCACTTGCGCAGGCGCGGTACGGGGTCGCGCTCCCAGGCGTCCTTCACTTCCTGCTCGCCACGGTAGCGGCGGGCATCGTCGGCGGTGGTGTGGTCGCCGAGGCGGTAGGTCACTGCTTCGATCACGCTGGCGCCTTCGCCGTTGCGGGCGCGATCCAGGGCGATCTCCATGGCGGCGCGCACGGCGATGATGTCGTTGCCGTCCACCTGGATGCAGGGCAGGCCAGCGGCGATGCCCTTCTGGGCCAGCGTGCCGGAACCGCTCTGGATGCGGCGGGGCACCGAGATGGCCCACTGGTTGTTGACGATCACCGCAACCATCGGCAGCTTCTGGGCGCCGGCGACGTTGATGGCACCGTAGAAGTCGCCCTTGGACGAGCCGCCGTCACCGATGGTGCACACGGCCACGCGGGGTTCCTTGCGGATCTTGAAGGCCAGCGCGGAGCCGGCGGCGTGCAGGCACTGGGTACCGATGGGCACGCACCAGGCGAAGTCGTGCGCCGGGGCATCCTGGAAATCGTTGCCGCGCTCGTCGCCACCCCAGTAGGTGTAGACCTCGCGGGGCTTCACGCCGCGATACAGTTGCGCGCCGTATTCGCGGTAGGACACGGCCAGGGAGTCTTCCCGGCGCATGGCGCTGCCGATGCCGACGTGCGCGGCCTCGTGGCCCAGGCACGAGGCGTAGGTGCCCAGCTTGCCGGTGCGTTGCAGCGCGATCGACTTGGCGTCGAACACGCGGGTGGACACCATCAGCTTGTAGAGCTCGACCATATGGTCGAGGTCCTTGGCGAAGGCGGGGAGCTCCTTGCCGGTTTCCTTACCATCCTGGTCAAGGTACTGCAGGTATTCGATTTCGAACTTGGCGGCGATGGACACGACTCGCTCCCAGGGGAAGGGTTAGAAACGACACGCACGAGTGGGGAAGCGGACGGCCCATCCAGCGGGGCACGAGCGGCTTTTCGATCATTGCGAGCCGGACTAGATATCAGGGGTATTATCACCCGGCAAGGCACGGCGCAGCATGGAACCGGCCGTGGCTGCCCCGGAACGGCGCTGTGGCGCGGGTTGCGGGGTCCTGGCACCCCTCATGTGGAAAGAACTTTCGATGACCCCTCCCCAGCGCGAGATCGAACCGGGTATCCGTACCGACCTCGACGGCCGCCTCACCTACGGCGACTACCTGAAGCTCGACCAGGTGCTTTCCGCCCAGCAGCCGCGCAGCCAGCCGGCCCACCACGACGAGATGCTGTTCATCGTCCAGCACCAGACCTCGGAGCTGTGGCTGAAGCTGATGATCCACGAGCTGGACGCGGCGCTGGCGCGGCTGCGCGCCGACGACGTGGACGGCACGCTCAAGGTGCTGGCCCGGGTCAAGCAGATCCAGCGCCAGCTTTACGAGCAGTGGGCGGTGCTGGAAACCCTCACGCCTGCCGAATACCTGCAGTTCCGCGACGTGCTGGGCCCGTCGTCGGGGTTCCAGTCGCTGCAATACCGCATCGTGGAGTTCCTGCTGGGCAACAAGCACGCGGACATGCTGCGCGTGTTCGAGCACGATCCGGTGGCCCACGCGCGGCTGGGCAAGGTATTCGAGGCCCCGGGCCTGTACGACGAGTTCCTGCGCTACCTGGCACGCCGCGGCCATGCGGTGCCCGCGGACATCCTGCAGCGCGACCTCACCCAGCCCTGGCGCAGCCAGCCGTCCCTGCTGCCGGTGTTCAAGCGAATCTACGAGGACACGGCGCACCACTGGCCCGAATACCACCTCAGCGAGCAGCTGGTGGACGTGGAGGAAGCCTTCCAGCTCTGGCGCTTCCGCCACATGAAGACGGTGGAGCGCATCATCGGCTTCCGCACCGGCACCGGCGGCTCGTCGGGCGTGGCGTTCCTGCGCAAGGCGCTCGAGCAAAGCTTCTTCCCCGAACTGATCGAAGTCCGCACCATCCTCGGTACCTAGCATTCGTGTAGGAGCCCACGATGTGGGCGATGGAGCCGCCGTGAACATCCTATCGCCCACATCGTGGGCTCCTACATCGGTAGGTCCCGGTAGGTGAATCATGGACGGGGATTTGACGGGGAGGCCCCCCTCCCGCTAAACACGCTGCTTGCACCGTTCACAAGGGAAGCCATGACTCCGACAGCCCCCGGCCAGGTACGCGACGTGCCCGACTATCCGCAGACCATGGGTCATCCGCGCCCGCTGTGGATGCTGTTCATGACCGAATTCTGGGAGCGCTTCGCGTTCTACGGTATGCGCTGGGCGCTCACGCTGTACATCGTGGCGGAGTTCTTCAAGGGCGACCAGGCGGGGCAGGGCTACGCCAGTCGCACCTATGGCGCTTACCTGGCGCTGGTCTACGCCTCCGCCCTGTTCGGCGGCTGGGTTGCGGACCGCATCCTGGGTTACCAGCGATCCATCCTGGTCGGCGCGGTGGTGATGGGCGCCGGCCTGTTCATGGTGATGGTGCCCAACCAGCAGGTGTTCCTGGCGGGGTTGGCCACGGTGATCGTCGGCAACGGCCTGTTCAAGCCGAACATCTCCTCGCTGGTCGGCCAGATCTACCGCCAGGGCGACGACCGTCGCGACCGTGGCTTCACCATTTTCTACATGGGCATCAACATGGGTGGTTTCCTCGCCCCGCTGGTGACCGGCTGGATCGCCTCGGTGGCGACGGATACGCCCCTGCAGGATAACTACCGCGCCGTGTTCGCCTCTACCGGCGTCGGCATGGTCATCTGCTTCATCTGGTTCCTGATCGGCAAGAAACAGCTCAAGGGCGTGGGCGTGCCGCCGCCGGAGCGCCATGCCGGAAAGAACCTGGGCGCGGTGCTGGTAGGTATCCTTGTCGCCATCCCGCTGGTCTATCTGCTCATGGCTTACGCCGGGGCGGTGCTGATCGCCTGGCTGCTCGGCGTGCTGTTCATCGGTGTGGCGATCATGCTGGTGCTTGAGGCGGTGCGCCACGACCGTATCCAGATCCACCGTGTCATCGCCATGCTGCTGTTGTTCGCGTTCAACGTGCTGTTCTGGATGTTCTTCGAGCAGGCTGGCAGCTCGCTGAATTTCCTGGCCCAGAACATCGTCGACCGGCGCATGTTTGGCGGCTGGGAATTCCCCACCGGCTGGTTCCAGTCACTCAACTCCGCGGCCATCCTCGTCTTCGCCCCCGTCGTCGCCGTGAGCTGGGGCTTGCTGGCGAAGCGCCGCAAGGAACCCTCCATCCCGCGCAAGTTCGGCCTGGGCCTGATGTTCAACGCGCTGGGCTTCCTGGTGCTGATGTATGCGCTGACCCGCCTCGTGGGCGCGGACAATCTCATTCCCTTCTGGCCGCTGGCCGTGTGCTACGTCATGCAGACCATCGGCGAGTTGTGCCTCTCGCCGATCGGCCTGTCGATGGTTACCAAGCTGGCTCCGCTACGTGTGGTGGGCCTGGCAATGGGAGGCTGGTTCCTGTCCACCGCCATCGGCAACAACCTGTCCGGCCTGCTGGCCGGCCACATCAGCGGCGAGACCGGCATCACCATCGGCTCCGCGCTGTCCGGCTTCACCTTCAGTTTCGAACTGCTGATCGGCTCGGGCATCCTGCTGTTCCTCATCGCCCCGCTGATCAACCGCTTGATGCACGGGGTGAAATAACACCCCGATGACGCCAGGCCTGGGCGCGCGCCCAGGTACCGGCGTCCTTGCAAGGTGCCTGGGGTATGTAGGAGCGCACGCACGTGCGCGAACCCTCGCCCTTGCACCGCGCGACAGATGCTGGCCGCCCGCACGAGCGAGCGCTTCCATGCATCCGGTATTCGCTCGTTCGACGCCTGGAACCGCCTGGCCCGATGTGAAGCGCGGCCGCCGTCGCCATCGCAACGGTGAGGGTTCGCGCACGTGCGTGCGCTCCTACCCCTCGGTCGACGTCGAGCCTGCGGCCGCCGCCGACCCCGCCGGGTGGAGGAGTTTGTCGAGGATGGTGTCGAGCTGCGCGCGCTCGGCCTCGTCCAGTCGGGCCAGCAGCTCGCGTTCGTGGGCGCGGGCCATGGGCGCCACCTCGTCGTGGATCGCCCAGCCTGCCTCGGACAGCTTCAGCACGGAGCGGCGCTTGTCGTCGTCGTGCGTGCCGCGGTCCACGCGGCCTTTCTCGACCAGGCGGGCTACGGCGCGGCTGACGGCCACCTTGTCCATGGCCGTGCGCTCGACCACTTCCCGCGCGGAAATCTCCGGGAAACGGGCCAGGATCGTCATCACGCGCCACTCGGTCATGCTGAGCTGGAAGCGCCCCTCGTACTCGGCCGCGATCGACTGGCTGACCGTGTTGGACAGGATCGACAGGCGGTAGGGCAGGAAGTGTTCCAGCTCCAGGGGCGCATGGGCCGGGACGGGTTCGAAAGTCATTAGTGCGCTGATCCTTGCAAATGGTTACAAGTGAAACTATAAGGGAGGGCAGACGGCCCGAGCCGTGCCCACGCCAGGAGTATCGCCCATGAGCGCCCAGCCCAATATCGGTATGGAAGTCACCACCTTCGAGAACCCGCAGGGTGTCGACGGCTTCGAGTTCGTCGAGTTTGCCGCGCCGGATGCCGCGCTGCTGCATACGCTGTTCCCGAGGCTGGGCTTCACGGCCGTGGCGAAGCACCGCACCAAGGCCATTACCCTGTATCGCCAGGGCGAGTGCAACTTCCTCGTCAATGAGGAACCCAACTCGTTCGCGTCGGATTTTGCCGCCGAGCACGGCCCCAGCGCCTGTGGTTTCGCGATCCGTTTCAATCGCCCCGCCACCGATGTGCAGGCCACCGCCCTTTCCAATGGCGCCGAGAAGATCCTGCTCAAGGCCGACACACTGGCGTTGGACGTCCCGACGATCCAGGGCATCGGCGGCTGTGCGCTTTATCTCATCGATACCTACGGCGCCAAGGGCGACGTGTTTGACGGTGAATTCGAGTGGCTGCCGGGCGTCGATCGCCACCCGAAGGGCTTCGGTCTGACCTTCATCGATCACCTGACCCACAACCTGCACTTCGGCAACATGCAGAAGTGGTCCGACTACTACGAGCGGCTGTTCAACTTCCGCGAGATCCGCTACTTCGACATCAAGGGCGCCAAGACGGGCCTGGTGTCCAAGGCGATGACGGCACCGGACGGCATGGTCCGCATCCCGCTCAACGAGTCGTCGGACGAGAAGTCGCAGATCAACGAGTACATCCGTGAGTACAACGGCGAGGGCATCCAGCACATCGCCCTGTTCACCGACGACATCTACGCCTCGGTGGAAGCCATGCGCGCGCAGGACGTGGCGTTCCTCGAGACGCCGGACACCTATTACGAAGTAATCGACGTGCGCGTGCCGGACCACGGCGAAGACATTGCGCGCCTGCAGAAGAACAAACTGCTTATCGACGCCGACGACGAGACCAAGAAGAAGCTGCTGCTGCAGATCTTCACGCAGAACAACATCGGGCCGATCTTCTTCGAGATCATCCAGCGCAAGGGTAACGAAGGCTTCGGCAACGGTAACTTCAAGGCGCTGTTCGAGTCCATCGAACGCGACCAGATGCGCCGCGGCGTGCTCTAAAAAGCCCGGGTGCGAAAAAACGCACGTAGGAGCGCACGATGTGCGCGATGTATCTTCGCGTAACCCTCCAAGCTGCCGCGCCAGCTCCAGGGCACGGCGTAGAGATTTTCGCGCACATCGTGCGCTCCTACATGGGGTTTCGTTCTCCCGACCCCGCGGTTTGCCCATGCAGGTCGTGTCTCGGCCATGCAGGTTCCACCCAAGCAGGTTGTCATCGACACAGGACACCACGATGAGCCATACCGACGATACCCACGGTTACCAGACCGGTTTCGGCAACGAGTTCGCCACGGAAGCCGTCGCCGGCGTGCTGCCGGTCGGCCAGAACTCGCCCCAGAGGGTGGCGCATGGGCTGTATGCCGAGCAGCTTTCGGGCAGCGCGTTCACCGCGCCGCGCCATAGCAACCGGCGCAGCTGGCTCTATCGCATTCGCCCGGCGGCCCAGCATTCGCCGTTCGCCGAACTCGGGCATCCGACGTTCCACAACCGCTTCCAGGAAGCTCCCGCTACGCCGAACCAGATGCGCTGGAATCCGCTGCCGATGCCTTCCGCACCGACGGATTTCCTCGACGGCCTGGTCACCATGGGCGGTAACGGCGGCGCGGAAGAGCAGGCGGGCATCGGTATCCACCTGTACTGTGCCAATCGCTCGATGCAGGGGCGTTATTTCTACGACGCCGACGGCGAGCTGCTGATCGTCCCGCAGCAGGGTCGCCTGCGCATCCGCACCGAGTTGGGCGTAATCGATGTCCAGCCACTGGAGATCGCGGTCGTGCCGCGCGGCGTGCGCTTCCTGGTCGAGTTGCCGGATGGCGAGGCACGCGGTTACGTCGCGGAGAACTTCGGTGCAGCGCTGCACCTGCCCGACCTCGGCCCCATCGGTGCCAATGGCCTGGCCCATCCGCGCGATTTCCTCACTCCGGTCGCCGCATACGAGGACCTGGACGGGGATTTTGCGCTGGTGGCCAAGTTCCAGGGTGCCTTATGGTCGGCCACCATCGATCACTCGCCGCTGGACGTGGTGGCCTGGCATGGCAACTACGCGCCCTACAAGTACGACCTGCGCCGCTTCAATACCATCGGCTCCATCGCCGTGGATCACCCGGACCCGTCGATCTTCACCGTGCTCACCTCGGCCAGCGACACGCCCGGCACGGCCAACATGGACTTCGTGATCTTCCCGCCGCGTTGGCTGGTGGCGGAGCATACGTTCCGCCCGCCGTATTTCCATCGCAACGTGGCCAGCGAGTTCATGGGCCTGATCGATGGTGCCTACGACGCGAAAGCCGGCGGATTCGTGCCCGGCGGTTCCAGCCTGCACAACTGCATGAGCGGCCATGGCCCCGATGCGGCCAGCTTCGAGAAGGCCTCCGCGGCGGACGTATCGCACCCGGACCACATCACGGGCACCATGGCCTTCATGTTCGAAACGCGCAAGGTCATCCGGCCGACGCGACAGGCGCTGGCGTCCGGCGCGCTGCAAGGCGACTATTACGCCTGCTGGCGCGACCTGAAGAAGCACTTCACGCCGCCCACGGTCTGATCGTTTAAAGGAAACGCATGAAACTCGCTTCGTTGAAGGAAGGCGGCCGCGACGGCACGCTCATCGTCGTCAGCCGCGACCTGTCGCGTGCCGTGAAGGCCTCGGGCATCGCGGCCACCCTGCAGGCGGCGCTGGACGATTGGAACACCCTGGCGCCGCGCCTCAACGCGCTGTCCGAAGACCTCAATGAGGGCACGGCGGACGGTGCGTTCGCGCTCGACATGGCGCGGTTGGCCGCACCGCTGCCGCGTGCGTACGAGTTCGTGGACGGCAGTGCCTACCTGCCGCACGTGGAGCGTGTTCGTCGCGCCCGCGGCGCCGAAGTGCCAGCCTCGTTCTACACCGACCCGCTGATGTACCAGGCCACCAGCGCCGGTTTCCTCGGTCCGCGCGATCCCGTGGCCGTGCCCAGCGAGGATTTCGGCATCGACCTGGAAGCCGAGGTGCTGGTCGTCACCGATGATGTGCCCATGGGCGTGACGCCCGCGCAGGCCGGCGGCCACATCCAGCTGGTAGGGCTGGTCAACGATGTCTCGCTGCGTGGCCTCATTCCCGGCGAACTGGCCAAGGGCTTCGGCTTCGTCCAGTCCAAGCCGCGCTCCGCGCTGTCCCCGGTGTTCGTCACTCCCGACGAGCTGGGCGACGCCTGGAAGGACGACAAGCTGCACCTGCCCATGCGCACCTGGATCAACGGCCAGTGGTTCGGTGAAGCCGAGTGCGGCGTGGACATGCAGTTCGATTTCTCGCAGCTGGTTGCGCATGTGGCGAAGACCCGCCCGCTGACCGCTGGCACGCTGGTGGGCTCGGGCACCATCGCCAATGAGGACACGGGCAAGGGTGCTTCCTGTCTGGCCGAGCAGCGCACGGTGGAGACCCTGCGCGACGGTAGCCCGAGTACACCGTTCCTGTCGTTCGGGGATACGGTGAAGATCGACGTGGTCGACCAGGCTGGCGTCAGTATCTTCGGGGCGATCGAGCAGGTTATTCAGCAAGCCTGAGCGGTAACCTGAGCTGCACCTTAAAAAAAACCCCGCACGGTGACGTGCGGGGTTTTTTCATAGGCATCGCGCGCATCGCGCGCTCCTACATGGGCGTTTTGGCCTTATTTGGCGGCCATCAGCGCCTTGGTCATGTCCAGCATGCGGTTGGAGAAGCCCCACTCGTTGTCGTACCACGAGAGGACCTTCACCAGGGTGCCTTCCATCACGCGCGTCTGCGTCGAGTCGTAGATCGACGAGTGCGGGTTGTGGTTGAAGTCGATCGACACCAGCGGCGCGCTGTTCACGGCCAGGATGCCCTTCATGGCGCCGTTGGCGGCTTCATGGATGGCAGCGTCGATCTCTTCCTTGGTCGTCGCGCGTGCGGCGGTGAAGGTCAGGTCGACCACGGACACGTTGATGGTCGGCACGCGCATGGCGAAGCCGTCCAGCTTGCCGTTGAGTTCCGGCAGCACCAGGCCTACCGCCGCGGCGGCGCCGGTCTTGGTCGGGATCTGGCTGTGCGTGGCGCTACGGGCGCGGCGCAGGTCCGAGTGGTAGACGTCGGTCAGCACCTGGTCGTTGGTGTAGGCGTGGATCGTGGTCATCAGACCGTGCACGATGCCGATCTTCGTGTGCAGCACCTTGGCCAGCGGCGCCAGGCAGTTGGTGGTGCAGGACGCGTTGGAGATGACTTCGAGCTTCGAGGTGAGCTTGTCGTCGTTGACGCCCATGACGAAGGTGCCGTCCACGTCCTTGTCGCCGGGCGCGGAGATGATCACTTTCTTGGCGCCGCCGGCGATGTGCGCGCTGGCCTTGGCCTTGGAGGTGAAGAAGCCGGTGGACTCCAGCACCACGTCGACGCCGTGCTCGCCCCAGGGCAGCTTGGACGGATCGCGCTCGGCGAAGACCTTGATCCGGTCGCCGTTGACGATCAGGTCGCCGTTGTCGACCGAGACTTCACCGGGGAAACGGCCGTGGGCCGTGTCGTACTGGGTGAGGTGGGCGTTGGTTTCCGCGTTGCCGAGATCGTTGATCGCGACGATCTGGATGTCCTGGCCGTTCTTCTTCGACTCATAGAGCGAGCGCAGGATGTTGCGACCGATGCGACCGTAACCGTTGATGGCGACCTTGATGGTCATGTGCAGCCTCCGGGTGGGATTTGCTAACGAGGTAAGGGCAGGTGGCGTAAACCTCCATGGTAGCGGAAGGTCGCGGGGGCCGGCTTGCTGCACCGCCGCGATTTGTCATCCGTGTGCCCGGCCGGCTGTGGCACACTTGGGCGTTCGCCCCGTCCGGAAACGTTTACCTGTCCATGAACGCCGTTCATAAGCGCCGCACCATCGCCACCCTGCTGGCCCTCGCCCTCCCGGCCTTCGCCAGCGTCCATGCCTGGGGCGACATCGGCCACCGGATCGTCGCCGAACTGGCCTGGCGCCAGCTGGACCCCACCGCCAAGGCGGAAATCCAGCGCCTGCTCGGGGAAACCGGCAGCGCCGATCCCCTGCCGGACATCGCCAGCTGGCCCGATCGGCTCCGCGACGACCCCGCCACCAAGGCGCTGGGCAAGGCCACCGGACCGCTGCACTACATGGATTTCGTGGACGGCAAATGCCATTACGTGCCCGCCCGCGATTGCGCGGACGGAAAATGCGTCGTGGGTGGCCTCGAGAAGTACGTCGCCATCCTGGGCGACCGCCATAAGTCGCAGGCCGAGCGCGCCGAGGCGCTGAAGTTCGTCGTCCATTTCGTGGGCGACGTGCACCAGCCGCTGCACGCCGGCAACCGTGACGACAAGGGCGGCAACGACTACCAGGTGCAGTTCGACGGCAAGGGCACCAACCTGCACAGCGTGTGGGACTCGAAGATGCTCTACACCCGCGACCTGAAATGGCCCGCCTACGCCGATCGCCTGGCCGCGCAGGGGCCGGTGCAGCTGCCGAAGCCGCAGGCACCGCTGGACAATCCCTACGCCCAGTGGGCCGAGGAATCCTGCGCGATCGTGGCCACCGACGGCTTCTATCCCGACTCGCACACCATCGACGACGCCTACGTGGCGAAGCAGCTCCCGGTCGCGGAGACCCGCCTGCGCGAGGCAGGCAAGCGTCTCGCCGACCTGCTCAACAAGACGCTGGACTGATCCGCGTCCCGAATTCGAAGACAAGGTAGATACACAATGACCGATATCCAGGTTCGCCGCACCAAGATCGTCGCCACCCTCGGTCCCGCCACCGACGCGCCGGGCATGCTTGAGAAAATCCTCGAAGAGGGCGTGGACATCGTCCGCCTCAACCTGTCCCATGGCGTGCCGGACGACCACCGCGCCCGCGCCGCCGCCGTGCGCGCCGCCGCCGAGAAGGTCGGCCGCGAGGTCGGCATCCTGGCCGATCTGCAGGGCCCGAAGATCCGCATCGAGAAGTTCGCCGACGGCCCGATCGACCTCCTGGCCGGCGACAGCTTCACGCTCGATTGCCGTCCGGATGCGCCGGCCGGCACCCAGACCCATGTGGGCGTGAGCTATTACGACCTGCCCCGGGACGTGGTGCCGGGCGACGTGCTGCTGCTGGACGATGGCCTTATCGCCTTGTCGGTACTGGAAATTTCGGGTTCCGAAATCCGCACCCGCGTCGTCATCGGCGGTCGCCTGTCCGCGCGCAAGGGCTTGAATCGCCAGGGCGGCGGCCTCAGCGTCTCGGCGCTCTCCGACAAGGATCGCAACGACATCAAGCTGGCCGCCGAGATGGGCGCCGATTTCCTCGCCGTATCGTTCGTGCGCTGCGCCGACGATCTCCACGAGGCCCGCCGCCTCATGCGCGAAGCCGGTGGCGATGCCGCCATCGTCTCCAAGATCGAGCGCGCCGACGCCATCCCGGTGCTGGGCGAGATCATCGATGCCTCCGACGTGGTCATGGTCGCCCGTGGTGACCTGGGCGTGGAAATCGGCGATGCCGAGCTGCCGGGCCTGCAGAAGAAGATCATCCGCGAGTCCGTGCAGCGCAACCGCTCGGTGATCACCGCCACGCAGATGCTGCAGTCGATGGTGCGCGCGCCCATCCCCACCCGCGCCGAGGTGCTGGACGTGGCCAACGCGGTGATCGACGGCACCGACGCCGTCATGCTCTCGGAAGAGACGGCGGCCGGTGCCCATCCGGACAAGGCCGTGGCCGCCATGCGCCGCATCTGCCTGGGCGCCGAGCGCCAGTTCGAGCCGCGTGGCGACCTGCGTCCGGACGTGCAGTCGCTGGACCGCAGCGATCAGGCCATTGCGCTGGCCGCCATGTCGCTCGCCGCCCAGGTGGGTGTGCGCGCGATCGTGGCGCTGACCGAGTCCGGTGCCACCGCGCAGTGGCTGTCGCGCTATCGCTTTGCGGTGCCGATCTACGCCATGTCCCCTTCGGACATGGCCCGCCGCCGCATGCTGATGCTGCGCGACGTGCAGCCGGTGGACTTCGAGCAGGGCAACCTCGACCCCGCTCACACCGCCCGCGCGGCGCTCCAGCACCTGTTCGCGCTGGGCAAGCTGGTCAAGGGCGACCGCGTCATCCTGACGCACGGCGACCACATCGGCCGCGGCGGTGGCACCAACACGCTGAAGCTGCTGGTCGTCGGCGACGACGGCATCGCCGACAGCCTGCGCGACCTCTGATCGACCCGCCGCGGACGCATGCCTCATACGCAGCGCATGCGTCCGCGGGGTTAAACTCGACGCCCTGGTTACCTACCGAGGGCGTCATGATCCGTATCTCTTCCCGCACCGGCGCCATTGCCGCCGCCGTCCTCCTCCTGGCCGCGGGCACCGCCCAGGCGCAGAACCTCCGCCGCGTCGCTCCGGAGCGACTGACCGGCTACTGGTACCTCACCAACAAGTCCGTCAGCCCCGATGTGCCGAACACCGGCAAGAACCTCAACCAGCCGACCTGCGTCGCCGTCAGCTACATGATCGGCTCGGACGGTCGCACGCAGAATGCACGGATCGAGAAGGTCGAACCCCAGGGTGACCTCGGCCAGGTCGGCGTCAGCATCGTCAAGCAACTGGTCTACGTGAAGGGCAACCAGAACGGCACGGCCGTGCCCGTGCAGACCTACTACGTCACCGGGTTCAACCTTCCGGAAGACCCCGCCGCCAAGGCTGCCCTCCTGGCCAAGTGCAAGCTGCCGGGTTACGACCAGACCAGTTGATCGCATCGCACAACGGCATTCGCGGCGCGCAGCCCTATACTCCGCCGGTTTCAGTCATCGCTTCGCCCCTGAAAAAGGGGCATACCACTACCATCATGGAGTTGTCATGAGCATCGAAAACCTCGAACAGATCGCGCAGGCGATGGTCGCCCCGGGCAAGGGCATCATCGCCATCGACGAGTCGACCAACACCATCAAGAAGCGTTTCGACAGCGTCGGCATCGAGAACACCGAGGAAAACCGGCGCGCCTACCGCGAGCTGCTGCTCACGACGCCCAACCTGGGCGACCATATCTCCGGCGCCATCCTGTTCGACGAGACGATCCGCCAGAAGACCAAGGACGGCGTGCCGTTCACCGAGATCATGAAGAAGAACGGCATCATCCCGGGCATCAAGGTCGACAAGGGCCCGGTGCCGCTGGCGGGTTTCCCGGGCGACGTGATCACCGAAGGTCTGGATGGCCTGCGCGAGCGCCTGAAGGAATATGCCCAGCTCGGCGCCCAGTTCGCCAAGTGGCGCGCCGTGATCAACATCACCGACGACAACCCGAGCTCCACGGCCATCGAGGCCAACGCCCATGCGCTGGCCCGCTACGCGGCCCTGTGCCAGGAAGCCGGCATCGTGCCGATGGTCGAGCCGGAAGTGGTGATGGACGGCGCCGACAGCACGCACGACCTCGAGGTCAGCTACGAAGTGCACGAAGCCGTGCTGCGTAGCCTGTTCAACGCCCTCTACGAGCAGAACGTCATGCTCGAAGGCACCATCCTCAAGATCAGCATGGTGATCCCGGGCAAGAACGCCCCGGAAGAAAGCCAGGTCGATGCCGAGGACGTGGCCGATGCTACCGTCCGCGTCCTCAAGACCACGGTGCCGGCGACGCTGCCGGGCATCGTGTTCCTCTCCGGCGGCCAGGAAGACACCCAGGCCACCGAGAACCTCAACGAGATCAACAAGCTCGGCCCGCACCCGTGGCCGGTCAGCTTCTCGTACGGCCGTGCCATGCAGGCGGAAGCCCTCGCGCTGTGGGCCAAGGATATCAAGGGCAACGTGGCCGCCGCCCAGAAGATCGTGCTGGAGCGGGCCAAGGAGAACGGCGAGGCCGCGCTGGGTCGCTGGAAAAAGCACGCCTAACCCGATCCTGAACGAACGAGAAGAGGCGCCCTCAGGGGCGCCTCTTTTTTTTTGGGGTACCGCCGTTAACTGATGGAATCCACATATTCGGCAACTTTGTTCAGTTCCTTGCCGTATATGTGGCAGTCCCCAGCCTGGGGACGGCGGGTCTTCTTCCTTGAAGCCCGATCCAGCGGCAGCGGAGAACGGCTCGATGAATCGTAAGAAAGGGACCGCCTGGGCGGTGGTCATGGGTACCCTGGCACTGGCCGGGGTCATGGTTTGGCAGGCGTCAGGCGCGACCGATCCCGGTAGTCGTCCCCCCATCGCTTTCGCGTCACCGGCCGCAGCCGCTTCCGTCGTAGCGCCCATCGTATCGACACCGCTTCGCCCCCTGGCTGCGAACGCCGCCCCCGGCGCCGCCGGCTCGGCCATGACGTCGTCCGCCCATGCGACCGCGCCGACGGGCGAGCTGTTCTCGTATTCGGCGACGGAGACGCCCCGCCGGGAAGGGCCGTACACCTACTATCCGGTCGATATCGACGTGGACCAGGTGCTCGCCTCCGCTCTGTCGGGCCACCTCGCGTTCACTGCGCCGGACGGCTCGCAGGTCGCCCTGGATTACGACAGGCACATCACCCACGAGGACGGGAACTGGACCTGGGTCGGCCGCAAGGACGGGGGTACGACGGGCCAGGACGCCGTGATCACCTTCGGTCCCGATGCCACCTACGGCGTGTTGCCGTCGTCGAACGGGCAGCAATTGCGCATCGCCACGCTCGGCGGCAAGACCTACGTGAGCAGCGCGCCTTTCAGCCAGCTGCAGCAAGGCATTCGTGCCGGTGGCGATACGGTGGTCAAGGCGGCCGACGAGGCCGCCGAGACGACCGGATCGCAGGCACCCGTCACGGCCGCGGCCTCCTCGTCGACCGCGGCGCCCGTCGACGTCCTGATCGGCTACTCCAGCGGCTATCGCGCGTACCTGGGCAGCGCCTCGGCGGTGACGACGCGCCTGACCAACCTGATCGACGTGGCCAACCGCGGCCTGGCCAACTCAGGTGTCACCACCGCCTCGTTTCGCCTGGTCGGTAGCCTGGAAGTGAACTACGCGGACAATACGGACAACGGCACGGCGCTGAGCGACCTGGCCTCGACCTCGGCGTCCTCGCCGCTGGCGGCCGTGCGCGCCGCCCGCAAGCAGTACGGTGCCGACCTGGTGTCCTTCATGCGCCGCTATGCCTCGGGCCAGAACGGCTGCGGCCTGGCCTATATTCCGCAGGCCCCCTACAACACCAATGGCCGCGACCAGACGTTCTCGGTCGTTGGCGACGGCAGCATCGACCTGGGCGGTGGCAGCTACTCGTATTGCCCGGATACTTCGCTGGCCCACGAGATGGGTCACAACCTGGGCGCGCAGCACAACACGCAGACCAACTCGACCGGCGCGCTGTATCCGTACTCGTACGGCTACCGGAACGACAGCGCCAACTTCTACGACATCATGTCGTACGGCCAGAGCGGCCAGGAAGCCGAGCTCATGTACTCGACGCCTGATGTGTCCACCTGCAAGGGCCTGCCCTGCGGTGTGGCCAATGCCGCGGACGTGGCGCGCACGTTCCGCGAGACCATGGTGACCGCCATGAATTTCCGCGCGACCGTGGTCGCCGATCCGACCTCGAATGCGCCAGGCCAGTTGACTCTGGCGAACGGCACGGGTCGCTGCCTCGATGTGTCCAACGGCAGCACCAATAACGGCGCTCCCATGCAGATGTGGGCCTGCAACGGGTTGCGGCAGCAGCAGTGGGGTTCCGCGGCGGATACGCGTGCCTTGTACAGTCTGGGTACCTCGATGGTGCTGGATGCGGCCAACTTCGGCACCAGCAACGGCACGCCGCTCCAGCTGTGGAGCGAAGCATCGACATCGAATCAGTCCTGGACTTTCACGCATGCGTCGCTCGTCACCAACGGGGGCCGAGTGGTAGACGGGATCGACTTCGGCAGCGCCAACGGCACGCTGTTCCAGTTGTATGACGACGGCGGCACGTCGAATCAGCGCTTTACTTTCGATCCGTCCGTCGGTGAGTTGATCAGCGATATGGGGCGCTGCCTCGATGTGCAAGGCTACGGTACGTCCAACGGCACGCGCGTCCAACTGTGGGACTGCAATCACACCGATAACCAGAAGTGGAAGCTGGGCCCGAACGGCAGCATAGTGGGCTACGGCGGCAACTGTCTTGAGGCGGCTGATGGCGGCACGGCGAACGGCACGGTCGTCCGCATGTGGCAATGCAATGCCCAGCCCAACCAGAAATGGCGCATCCGCGGCGAAGTCCGCGGCACGCAGAGCAATCTCTGCCTCGACGACCCGTCCGGCGGCCAGAACAACGGCTCGCGCCTGCAGCTGTACGCCTGCCTGGGCAACGACCACCAGCGTTGGGAATACCAGCCCAACTGATGGATAAAAGAAAAGGAGCCGCGACGGCGACGTCGCGGCTCCTTTGTTTTACGTGGATCTATATCTGGAACAGGTGCTTAGAAGCGGTATTCACCGGCAAGCGAAACGATGCCCGTGGAGCGCTTGATACCGCGAGAGACTTCACCCGTGGCGTTGTTACGCACCTTGCCTGCGTCGGCGTGGAAGTAGTCATACGCCGCACCCACGCTGAAGTGCTCGTTGATGTCCCAACCGGTACCGACACCGCCGTACCAGCTGCCGCGGGAGGCGCTGCCGCCGCTCGAGAAGCCGAGGTCTTCGCTGACGCTGTTGTTGTAGTTCTGGTTGTTGTCGTTGGCGCGGAAGTAACCGCCGTGCGCGCTGAGGTACCAGCCCTGCACGAGGTTGATCTTGCCGTTCACACCGACCAACCAGCCGCGCAGCGCGTTGCGCGTGCCCTTCTGGTCGACGTCCTGGCCGTTCTCGAAGACGTTCTTCACGCGGTAGTTGCCCAGATCGGCATAACCGGCTTCAAGGCCGAGACCCAGATCCGGGCCGACCTTCCAGCGGTAGCCGCCCAGCAGGCCGTAGCCCGTGCGACGGTCCTTGTTCCCCTTGAGGAAGTTGAAGCCACCATTGTTGCCGTCACCGAAGCCACCGTTGTCGCTGCCGTTGGTACGGCCAGCCTGCGCGGCGATGAACCAGTTGCCGCTGCCCACGGACTGGCTGGGCTGGTAGTTGCCGCTGACGGCGGTGTTGGAATCCTGTGCGAAAGCCGGAATGGCTGCAAACGAAACGCAAGAAACTGCAAGGGCAAGAGCTGCCTTTTTCATGGGGTATTCCTCTTATTGTCGGGGCGACCATCGTCGTGTGTGGGGAGGGGGCGACGACGGCTTGTCGCTATTAGAGGCCTTCGTACCTGAAGAAATTCAGAAACCAGTGTTAAAACATTAAGGCTTGGTTAACTTCCCTGCCGTGGCATGAACGTCCACGACAAGCTCATGCCCGATGCGCGACAATCATGGTTTTTCCGCCCTTGCTAACTGGAGAATGCCGATGACGACACGCCGCGAACGCGCAAACGCGATCCGCGCCCTGGCCATGGACGGTGTCCAAGCCGCCAATTCGGGCCATCCGGGCATGCCGATGGGCATGGCCGACATCGCGGAGGTACTGTGGGGCGACTTCCTCCACCACAACCCGACCAACCCGCACTGGCCCAACCGCGACCGCTTCGTCCTGTCCAACGGCCACGGCTCCATGCTGCAGTACGCCCTGCTGCACCTGACCGGCTACGACCTCGGCATCGAAGACCTGAAGCACTTCCGTCAGCTCGGGTACCGCACCGCGGGCCACCCGGAATACCACCATACGCCCGGCGTGGAGACCACCACCGGTCCACTCGGCCAGGGCCTCGCGAACGCCGTGGGCTTCGCGATCGCGGAGGAAGTCCTCGCCGCGCGCTTCAATCGCCCCGGTCATGACATCGTCGACCATCACACCTTCGTGTTCGCTGGCGACGGCTGCCTCATGGAAGGCATCTCGCACGAGGTCTGCTCGCTGGCCGGCACGCTGAAGCTCGGCAAGCTGGTGGCGATCTACGACGACAACGGCATCTCGATCGACGGCGAAGTGCATGACTGGTTCACCGACAACACCGCCGAGCGCTTCCGCGCTTACGGCTGGAACGTCGTGGTGGGCGATGACGACAAGCCGGTCGACGGCCACGACGGCGAGGCCATCAAGAAGGCCATCGCCGCGGCCACGTCGCAGCACGAAAAGCCCTCACTGATCATCTGCAAGACCGTGATCGGCTTCGGTTCGCCCAATAAGGAAGGCAAGGAGTCCTCGCACGGCGCAGCCCTGGGCGCGGACGAGGTCAAGCTGACGCGTGAGCGCCTGGGCTGGAACTACGGCCCGTTCGAGATCCCGCAGGACATCTACGATTCGTGGTCCGCCAAGGACACCGGTGCGCAGAGCGAAAAGGCCTGGAACGAGAAGTTCGATGCCTACGCCAAGGCCTTCCCGGAACTGGCGGCCGAGTTCAAGCGCCGCACCTCGGGGGAGCTGCCGGGCAACTGGAAGAAGGATTCCGACGCCTACATCGCCAAGCTGCAGGCCGAGGGTCCCGTGGTTGCCTCGCGCAAGGCGTCGCAGATGGCGCTGGACGCCTTCGGCCCGCTGCTGCCCGAACTGATCGGCGGCTCCGCCGACCTGGCGCCGTCCAACCTGACCATCTGGAAGGGCTCGAAGAACATCGCCGATGGCGGTGAGCAGGGCAATTACATCCATTACGGCGTGCGCGAGTTCGGCATGTCGGCCATTTCCAACGGTATCGCCCTGCATGGCGGCTTCGTGCCGTACGACGCAACGTTCCTGGTGTTCTCCGACTACGCGCGCAATGCCGTGCGCATGTCGTGCCTGATCCCGGCCCACGCCATCCACGTCTACACGCACGATTCGATCGGCCTGGGCGAAGACGGCCCGACCCACCAGCCGGTGGAGCACCTGGGCTCGCTGCGCCTGATCCCGAACAACCGGGTGTGGCGCCCGGCCGATGCCGTGGAGTCGGCGGTGTCGTGGCAGCAGGCCATCGAGCGCAAGGGCAACCCCTCGTGCCTGATCTTTTCGCGGCAGAACCTCAAGCACAATCCGCGCACGGAAGAGCAGGTGGCCAACATCGCCAAGGGCGGCTATGTGCTCTGGGAATCGTCGGAGAAGTTCAAGGCGATCATCATCGCTACGGGCTCGGAAGTCGGCCTGGCCGTCGAGGCCGCCCAGGCCCTGGGCGATCAGGGCATCCCGGTGCGCGTCGTGTCCATGCCGTGCACCGAGGAATTCGATGCCCAGCCGGCCGAATACCGTGAAGGCGTGCTGCCCTCGTGGTGCCGAGCGCGCGTGGCGGTCGAGGCCGCCAGCGTCGATTTCTGGGGCAAGTACGTCGGCCTTGACGGCACGACGGTGGGCATGACCACCTTCGGCGCCTCCGGCCCGATCGACAAGCTGTACGAGCACTTCGGCATCACCACCACGGCCGTGGTGGATGCGGTGAAGCGCGTGACCAAGTAAGGCGACATCGCCTGGTCGAGAAAAGCCCCCGCAACAGCCTGTGTCAAAACTCACCTGACACGTAGACGCTGAAGCGGCTGCAAGTAAAAATGCCCTCGGAGACCCCGAGGGCATTTTCTTTATGGGCCACATCACCGGCGAAGGTCGCGGTCAGAGCGCGCTGTTTCCGTTGAGCCTGGATGATCTGTTGCCGGCGGACCACGCCTGCCGGGTCATCGATGCCTTCGTAAGCGGCCTGGATCTTCAGGCGCTGGGCTTTGCCCGTAGCCGCCCGGCCGCCACGGGGCGGCCGGGATACGATCCCGGCGACCTGCTTCGTCTTTATCTGTACGGCTATCTGCAGCAGATCCGTTCGTCGCGGCGACTGGAGACCGAGTGCGGCCGCAACATCGAGTTGATGTGGTTGCTGGGCCGGTTGGTGCCCGACCACAAGGTCATTGCCGAGTTTCGGCGCCTGCATGGGGAGGCGGTGGCGGGGGCGGGGGCGACCCTGATCCAGTGGGCGAAGGCCCAGGCCTTGTTGCAAGGCGACTGGGTCGCGATCGATGGCTCGAAGTTCCGTGCCGTGAGCAGCAAGCGTAGCGTGGCGGCCCGCGATGCACTGGCCCGATACCTCGGCGAGCTGGATGCAGCGGACGCGGCGGAGTCATCGGCGGTCGCGGCGCATCCGGAGCCAGAAGCGCACTTCATGCGTAGCCCCAACGAGGGCAAGATCCCCGCGTATAACGTGCAAACGGCCGTCGAAGCGACGACGGGCCTGATCGTGGCGCACGAGGTGACCACGGCCGCGGGCGACAACCGCCAACTGCTACCGATGGCGACCAAGGCGCGCGAGGTGCTGGGCACGCAGACGTTGAACATCGTGGCCGACGCCGGCTACTCCAACGGTGAGCAGGCCAGAGCGTGCGAAGAGCAAAACCTGGTGGTGCACGTACCGGCCAATCGCTCGGTCAATAACCAGGGCGATGGCACCTTGATGGACCGTCGCGCCTTCATCTACGACGTCGATCAGGACGTCATGCAATGCCCAGGTGGCGCGACACTGGTCCGCAAACAAGTCCACCGTGCCACTCGCTCAGTCCACTATGCCGCGCCTGTGGCGGCGTGCGGAGCCTGCGCCCTCAAGGGCCAGTGCACGACGGCCGATCGGCGCATCGTGACCCGGCACAGGGACGACGACGTCCTGGACCGCATGCATGCCAGAGCGACGCCGGAAGCGATGCGCCTGCGGCGTTGCACCGTGGAGCGACCGTTTGCGGAACTGAAATACCGGATCTTTGGTTTGCCTCGCTTCCTGCTGCGAGGAACCCGGGGCGCCGCCTCGGAGATGGCCATCGCGGTGATGGCCTTTAATCTGAAGCGCTTAAGCAGCCTGCTGGGGCGCGGCCAGTTCATCCGGCAACTGCAGCCGGGCTAATCGCTCACTCTTTACTCGTCCAAAGAAAAAGGCGCCCCTCTTGCGAGGGGCACCTCCTTGAGCCGCAGCAACCAGTTTTGACACAGGCTGGCAAGGGGGCTTTTTCTTGGCTGGCTGGCGAAACGGCCGACAGAGGTAATTTCTCACGGCTCATGCAAGAATTGGCCATGCAGAGCCGAAACCAGCCCTACGAGCCCGCTTTCGATCATATTCGCGCCTTTGCCGCGGTACTGATCCTTTGTTACCACTCGTTCCAGCACATGAGCGGATTCATGACCCACGGCAGTGGGTTCCAGGAATCCGACAGGGTTCTCACGCACAATCCGCTGTTTGCGCTGTTGCTGGAAGGCCACACGGCGGTCGGGCTGTTCATCGTCCTGAGCGGCTTTCTTTTCACGCGAAGCGCCATCGGCAAACACGTCGACTACCGCAGCTTCGTGCGCAATCGCATCCTCAGGATCTACCCGCTCTACCTGTTGCTGGTGGTCGTCGTGCTGGCGACCAATCCGCAGCTGACCCTGCAGTCCCTCGTGCTCGTGATCCTGCCGACCGGCTACATGCCGGCGGTGCAGTCGATGGGGGTGGTGGGGTCGCTGTTCTGGGCGGTCGGCGTCGAGTTCCAGTTCTACCTCATCTTCCCCTTCCTGATGCGCATGCTGGAAACGCGGGGCATCCGGCCACTCCTCGCACTGATCGCGTTCGCCATCCTGATCAGGTACGGCATGACGTACCAGGGCGCGAACATTCGCGATATTTCGTATTGGACCAGCGTAGGTCGTATCGACCAGTTTCTCATCGGCATGATGGCGGCCAAGCTGTGCGTCGACAGGCCGGCGCTGGCTGCCCGGTTCGGCTGGTTTTTCGTACCCAGCGTGCTGGTCGTGCTCGCCGTGATCTACGGTTTCCATGCACTCGGCGGTTGGCCGTCGGTCGCAAGCTGGAAGGGCGTGTGGCCGACCATCGAGGGGCTAGTCTGGGCGATGTTCATCTGTGCCTACGTACCCGTGGCGAAGCGGATACCGCAGCTGCTTTCCCGTGGCCTGTCGCGCATCGGGGAGGTCAGCTACAGCACCTACCTGCTGCATGTGTCGATCCTGATCGTCATCGGTGCCAACGGGTGGTTCCTCCGCCCGACCGGCGTTCTCAAATTCGATGTACTGGTCACCACGCTGGTGGTAGTGCTTCCCGTCGTGTTGGCTGTTTCGGCACTTTCGTACTATGCGGTCGAGAAGCCGTTCCTTGGCATGCGGGCGAAATACACCACGCCGCGGGATGAATCCGTTGGGATATAGCTCGGGGCGGCAGCTTGCCGACGTCTCCGATGTCGTCATGCCTGACGTTTGTGGCGTGTCCTGTGGCCTCCAAAGCAAAAGCGGCGACGCGCATGGCCCATTCGGCTGCCGGAGGGTGGCGACGCGCCGGCGGGAATGCGCCAGCGATGGATCGCTGGGTGAGTTCCTTTGCCGATGTCGTGCCTGGATACCGAGGAGTCGGCAGGGAGCGCGAGGATGAGCGCGCCCACGGGTAGTCTGCGTGTACGCTCGCCGAGGTCGTGACGATGCCGTCGGCAAGACAGGCGGCCGGGAAAGAGAGCGAGCTTGTCAGCGCGCTGATTACCATGGTGCGAAGTGGCATGGAAAGCTCCTTGGAAGACGCCTGAGTGATCGTCATCCCGCGAAACTAGCTAGCCTTCGGATCAAGGGACATCAGGGATGTCCCTTGGATCGTTTGCAGATATCGCATGGCGGTGTAGGGAAAAGCCTGCCTGTTGACTTAACTAGCTAGCTTGGCGCCTGCCAGCGCCGCGATATCCATCGGCTTCTCGACGATTTTCCACGCCCCGGCTTCTTCCAGCTCCGCACGATCCCCAAAGCCCCAGAGCACGCCGATGCCACGTACGCCGTTGGCTACGGCGCCGTCGATATCGAAATGACGGTCGCCGATCATCAGCACGTCGTCGACACCTTTCCCGAAATCGAGCACCGCGGCGCTGATCATTTCCGCCTTCTCGCTCTTCGCCGAGGACGGGTCGGGTGCGTATACCTGCTCGAACGCCTCGCCGAAGGGCAGGTGGGCGACGATGGGCTCGGCGTGTGGACGCACCTTGCTGGTGACGACGGCGAGTCGATGGCCGGCGCCGACCAGGGCGGCGATCAGTTCCGGGATGCCCGGATACACGGTGTGTTCGGACCAGCCGATGTCGTGGAAGCGTTGCGAGTATGCCTCCACGGCTTTTTCGACGCGCTCGCTGTCATGGTCCAGGAGTGGGCCGAAGCTCACCCGCAGAGGGGGACCGATCCAGGCGCGCAGCGCATCGTCATCCGGTGCCTCGGCGCCGACGCTCGCCATGGCATGGCGAACGCCGGCGAAGATGCCGATCTGGGAGTCGATGAGCGTGCCGTCCAGGTCGAAAAGGATCAGCATCAGTTCGCGTCCGCCCGCGCCTCGAGGGCGGCCACGGCCGGCAGTTCCTTGCCTTCGAGGAATTCGAGGAAGGCGCCGCCGCCGGTCGAGATGTACGACACGCCGTCTTCGATGCCGTACTTGTCGACGGCGGCGAGGGTATCGCCGCCACCGGCGATGGAGAACGCGCTGGACGCGGCGATGGCGCGCGCCAGCGTCTCGGTACCCTTGCCGAAGGCGTCGAACTCGAACACGCCGACCGGACCGTTCCAGACCACGGTGCCGGCCTTGGCGATGAGCTCGGCGTAACGCTTCGCGGTGTCCGGGCCGATATCGAGGATCATCTCGTCGTCGGCCACCTGGTCCACGGGCTTCACCGTGGCCTTGGCGTCGGCGGCGAACGCCGTGGCCACCACGACATCGGTCGGCACCGGTACTTCGGCGCCGCGCGCCTTGGCATCGGCCATGATCTTCTTCGCCGTATCCAGCAGGTCGGCCTCGACCAGCGACTTGCCGACCTTGTGCCCTGCGGCCAGGATGAACGTATTGGCGATACCACCACCCACGATCAGCTGCTCCACACGGCCCACCAAGTTTTGCAGCAGCTCGAGCTTGGTCGATACCTTGGAGCCGGCGACGATGGCCAGCAGCGGCTTCTTTGGGTTCTGCAGGGCCTTGCCCAGCGCATCCAGTTCTTTGGCCAGCAGTGGGCCGGCGGCGGCCACGGGCGCGAAGCGGATGACGCCATGGGTCGACGCCTGCGCGCGATGCGCAGTGCCGAAGGCATCCATGACGAAGATGTCGCACAGGGCGGCATACTGCTTCGACAGGGCTTCGTCGTCCTTGCCCTCGCCCACGTTCATGCGGCAGTTCTCCAGCACGACGACCTCGCCTTCGGCCACATCCACGCCGCCCAGGTAGTCACGAACGAGGCGCACGTCAGTGCCGAGCTTCTCGCCGAGCCACGCGGCGACCGGCTTGAGTGAGGACGCTTCGTCGAACGCACCTTCCTTCGGCCGGCCCAGGTGCGAGATGACCATGACCCGGGCACCGGCGTCGCGCGCGGCCACGATGGTGGGCAGCGAGGCGTCCAGGCGCTGGGTGGAGGTGATCCTGCCGTTCTCGACGGGCACGTTCAGGTCTTCGCGGATGAGGACTCGCTTGCCCTTGAGGTCGAGGTCTTGCATGCGGATGACGGACACGGTGGGTCTCCAGCTGGCGGTCGAGAAGAATCCCCCATTGTCCGCGCCCGGGGTGGATGGGCGCAAACGGTGACGGGCTAGAATCGGCCCGTCCCCGCCCGGAAACCCCCGCCATGGCCCTCGTCCTCTACACGTACTGGCGCTCCAGCGCCGCCTACCGCGTACGCATCGCCCTCCAGCTCAAGGGGTTGGCCTACGAGTCGCGGCCGGTGCACCTCGTCAACGACGGCGGCGAGCACCTGAAGCCGGCCTACCGCGAGTTGTCGCCGCAGGCCCAGCTGCCAACGCTGGTGGACGGCGATCGGACGCTGCGCCAGTCCATGGCGATCCTGGAATATCTGGACGAGACCCGCCCGGACCCGGCCCTTTTGCCGGCGGATGCGCAGGGCAGGGCGAAGGTGCGCGAACTGATGCAGGCGGTGGGTACGGATATCCATCCGCTGGGAAATCTGCGGGTGCTCAAGGCCATCGAAGCGGAGTTCGGCGCGGACCAGGCGGCGAAGGAGGCCTGGTCGCGCCGCTGGATCGCGCACGGCTTCGGCGGGTTGGAGGCCTTGCTGGCCGAGGGCGACGCCGGGACATTCAGTTACGGCGACTCACCGACCCTGGCGGACTGCTGCCTGGTGCCGCAGCACTACAACGCCGTGCGTTGGGGCGTGGATCTGGCGCCGTATCCGACGATTCGCCGGGTGGTGCGAGCTTGTCAGGGGCTGGAGGCCTTTCAGAGGGCGGCGCCTGAGGTGCAGCCGGACGCTCCTGTGACCTGATTCGCCCACATCGTCGGCTCCTACCGGGGGTTTGAGGGGCTGGGATCGCGCACATCGTGCGCTCCTACAAGGCGCTCGGTTGTAGGAGCGCACGATGTGCGCGATCCCGACCTGCCGCCAGGCTCCCGCTTAAACCCCAATCCCGTACGGATCGCTGGAAGCGAACTCGTTCCCGGTCGATCCCTCGGACAGGCGGATCTTCAACGCCAGGCCATCGCGGGAATCCGCCTTGTTCAGGCATTCCTCCAGCGTGATCTTGTCTTCCTTGTAGAGGCGATAGAGCGACTGGTCGAAGGTCTGCATGCCTTCCTGCAGGCTGCGGTCCATGGCGTCCTTCACCTCGTGGATCTGCCCGCGGCGGATCATGTCGCGGATCAGCGGGGTGTTGAGCAGCACCTCGGTGGCCGGCATGCGACGACCGTCCTTGCCGATCACCAGACGCTGGCTGATCACCGCGCGCAGGTTCAGGGCCAGGTTCATCAGGACGTTCTTGTGCGCGGCTTCCGGGAAGAAATTGAGGATGCGCTCCAGGGTCTGGTCGGCGTTGTTCGAGTGCAGCGTGGCGAGGCAGAGGTGGCCAGTCTCGGAGAACGAGATAGCCGCCTCCATGGTCTCGGTATCGCGGATCTCGCCGATCATGATGACGTCCGGCGCCTCGCGCATCGCGTTCTTCAGGGCCTCGTGGTAGCTGTGGGTGTCGAGGCCCACCTCGCGCTGGTTCACGATGGAGCGCTTGTGCCGGTGCAGGTATTCGATCGGGTCCTCGATGGTGAGGATGTGGCCCGAACTGTTGTTGTTGCGGTGGTCGAGCATGGCCGCCAGGGTGGTGGACTTGCCCGAGCCCGTGGCCCCTACGACCAAGATGAGGCCGCGCGGCTCCATGATCAGCTCACGGAAGATGGTGGGCAGCTGCAGTTCTTCCAGCGAGGGAATCTCGTTCTTGATGGCACGGATGACCATGCCGATCTCGCCACGCTGCTTGAACACGTTGATGCGGAAACGCCCGGCTTCCTTCACGGCCAGGGCCATGTTCAGTTCCAGGTCGCGCTCGAACTGGGGCACCTGGCCCTCGTCCATCAGCGAGTAGGCGATCTTCTTCACCATGCCGGCAGGCAGGCCGGTGTTGCCCAACGGGTAGAGCTTGCCTTCCACCTTGATGTTCACCGGGGCGCCGGTCGTCAGGAACATATCCGACGCGCCCTTGTCCACCATCAGCTTCAGGAAATAACCGATATCCACCTAAACCCCCGGACGTTCATTACAATCGAGTCGAGGTCAGCCCTTGACCCTATATATATCGACAATATCTCGCAAATCTGTAAGAGGAACGAGTGATGGTGCACAACTTGCCGTCGAAAACCCTTTCCAAGGGTCGCCGACTCCCTGCCCTGGCCGCTCTCGGCCTGGCAGTCATGACGATCGCCGGCTGTGCCAGTGTTCCTCCGCCCGATGGCTCGATGAATCAGGCCCTGGCCCAGTTGCAGGCCGCCCGGGACGCCGGAGCCGCCGATTACGCGCCGGTGGACCTGGACTACGCGCAGAGCAAGTTCCGTCAGGCGCAGGCGGCCATGGCCAGCCGTAAGTACGACGAGGCGGCGGTGCTCGCCGACGAATCGCGTGCGGACAGCGAACTGGCCCGTGCCAAGGCCCGCCTGGGTGCCGCCCGTGCGCAGAACACGACCAAGAGCAAGGAAAACTCACGCATGCGTGTCGAGATGATCGACAACCATGCCAACGACACGGTGCCCATCCCGTCCAATGTGCAGGAGTCGGAATCGGTGCTGCCCGAGCCCACGAACACCACCCCGCCGCCCGTGGGGGGACAGACCCAGCCGCTGAACGACCCGTCGGGCAGCCAGATCCAGTCGTCCAACCCCCAGGGAGGCCAGTGATGAAGCGTTCCACCCTTCTTGCCTCGGCCCTTGCCTTCGCGCTCGCGGCCGGCAGCGCCATGGCCGCCACGGACGACCTGGACATCCGTCGTCTCAATTCCAGCCTGGACCAACTCTCCTCCGACCCCGTGCTGGGCAGCTATGCGCAGGCCGAGCAGGCGCGCGCCCGCGAGGCCATCAACCAGATGGGCCAGTTCCGTCCCAAGGACAAGGAACACGCCCATTACCTCTACGTGGCCGAGCGCCGCGTGGACATTGCCAAGGCCATGGCTCAGTACCAGGACGCCCAGGCCAAGAGCGCCCAACTCGACCGTGAGCACGATGCCATCCTGCTGGAGGCGAGCCGGCTGGATGCCGAGATGGCCCGCCGCCAGCTCGAGCAGCAGCGCGCCCAGAACCAGATGATCCAGGAAGAGGCCGCCCGCCTGCAGCAGCAGGGCGTGGAGTACTCCCAGGCGCTGGACCAGGCCAAGGCCGAGGGTGACAAGGCCAGGCAGGTCGCTGCGGCGCAGGCCAAAGTGGCCAACGCGGCCAAGAAGCAGGCCGCACTGGCCGAGGCGGCCGCACGTGCCATGCGCGACATGAACTCCTCCGACGGCGGTGCGCCAGCACCGGCCCCGAAGAAGACCAAAAAGTCGAACGGCAACTAAATCGCTTTTTTATGCGTTTTTAGGCGTGTAACGTGAGAAAAATCGCCCTTGCACGGCTCCGGTGAGCGGAGTAGCTTCGGTATCCCGTCACCGGAAAAAACACGGTGGCGGTCCTGCCGGAGCCGTGCAACGCAGCGACCGCATGGCTCCCCTCACGACCGGCCCGCACCGCAGGCCGATCCCACCGCGAGGAGTTTGCAATGTTCGAAAACCAGCAGCGTGACGACGTCGAGAAGTTCATCCACGCCAACGCGGATACCCGTCGTCTTTTCTATCGCCACCAGGAACTCGATACCAAGTTGCATGACGCCAACATCGGCTGTCTGCCTATCGACGATGTCAGCCTGGCGGGTCTCAAGAGGGAAAAGCTGCAGGCCAAGGAAAAGCTCCAACGAATGTGGGATAGCTGGCAGCAGTCTCCACACTGAGCCCTGACCCGGCTCCATCGACCGACGGGCGCCGCAAGGCGCCCGTTTTCGTTCCACCGACCGGATCGTTGCGGCAGGGTCGTACCTATGTCGTTACGGTTCGGCCGATCGGCCGGGCATCGGTTCCCCGGCACACCCTTTATGATGGGCGCCCAGAGGGCGAGGTCGAAGGGGCCACGCCGCAAAAACACGATGGAGTTCCAATGACTGTTCATGACAGCGTCCTCGACCTGATCGGTCACACCCCGATGGTGCGCGCCCAGCGCCTGGACGCAGGGCCGTGCGAGCTGTTCCTCAAGCTCGAGAGTGCGAATCCCGGTGGCTCGGTCAAGGATCGCATCGGCATGTCGATGATCGAAGGCGCCGAACGCGCCGGGAAGATCAAGCCGGGCGACACCCTGGTGGAAGGCACGGCGGGCAATACCGGCCTGGGCCTGGCGCTGGTCGCCCAGCAGAAGGGCTACCGGCTGGTCCTGGTGGTGCCGGACAAGATGAGCCGCGAGAAGATCTTCAACCTCAAGGCGATGGGCGCTGAGGTGGTGTTGACCCGTTCCGATGTCGCCAAGGGCCACCCGGAGTACTACCAGGACATGGCCGAGCGCATCGCGCGCGAAACCCCGGGTGCCTACTTCATCAACCAGTTCGGCAACCCCGACAATCCGTTGGCACACATGCAGACCACCGGCCCTGAGATACTGGAGCAGATGGACGGCGACGTGGACGCCATAGTGGTGGGCTGTGGGTCCTCGGGCACCGTGAGCGGGCTCACTGCCTACCTCAAGGAGCACTCGCCGAAGACGCGGATCATCCTGGCCGATCCGGTCGGCTCCATCCTGGCGCAATACATCAACGAGGGCATCCTGTCGGAGAAGTCCGGCAGCTGGATGGTCGAAGGTATCGGCGAGGATTTTCTCCCCTCGATCAGCGATTTCTCGCTCGTCGAGAAAGCCTTCGCCATCACCGACAAGGAAAGCTTCCTGGCCGCGCGCGAGCTGCTGTCGAAGGAAGGCGTGCTTGGCGGCTCGTCCACCGGCACGTTGCTGGCCGCGGCGCTAAAGTACTGCCGCGAGCAGACCACGCCCAAGCGGGTGGTCACGCTGGTCTGCGATACCGGCAACAAGTACCTGTCGAAGATGTACAACGACTACTGGATGCTGGACAACGGCTTCCTCGAGCGCGAGCGCTACGGCGACCTGCGCGACCTGATCCTGCGTCCCTACGCGCAGCGCGACACCGTGGTGATCAAGCCCGACGACATGCTGATTACGGCGTACAACCGCATGAAGCTGTACGACGTGTCGCAGCTGCCGGTGATGCAGGGCGATCGCATCGTCGGCATCCTCGACGAATCCGACGTCCTGCTGCACGTGCATGCGGACGAATCGAAGTTCCGCGACCCGGTGTCCACCGCGATGATGGCGTCGCCCGAAATGCTCCAGGTCAGGGAGCCTATCGAGGCGCTCCTGCCCGTGTTCGAGAAAGGTCATGTCGCCATCGTCGTCGACGGGGAACAGTTCCTCGGCCTCATCACGCGGATCGACCTGCTCAATTACCTGCGTCGCAAAGTCAACTAAGGCCAAGGGGAAGCGTCATGTGTGGAATCGTCGCCGCTGTCGCGCAGCGTGATATCGCGCCCATCCTCATCGCAGGCCTGAAAGCCCTCGAATACCGGGGTTACGACTCCGCGGGCATGGCCATCGCGGATGGCGGCCAGATCCGCCGCGTCCGTGCCAAGGGCAAGGTGCGCGAGATGGAGGCCTTGTACGACGCGGACCCGGTACCCGGCGGGACCGGCATCGCGCACACGCGCTGGGCCACGCACGGCGTGCCCAGCGAGCACAACGCGCATCCGCATGTGCAGGGCCGCATCGCCATCGTGCACAACGGCATCATCGAGAACTACGCCTCCCTGCGTGAGCGCCTTAAGGCGCAGGGTCGCGTGTTTCATTCGGAAACGGACACCGAGGTGATGGGTGCCGTGATCGACGAACATGTGCAGTCCGGCAAGCCGTTGCGCGAAGCGGTCACCGCCGCCGTGCGCGAACTGGAAGGTGCCTATGCCATCGCGGTGATGAGCCTGGACGAACCCGAGCGGGTCGTCGGTGCCCGTCGCGGTTGCCCCCTGCTGGTGGGCATCGGCATCGGCGAGCATTTCCTCGGCTCCGACGCGCAGGCACTCATCAAGGTCACCAACCGGATGATGTACCTGGAAGAAGACGACGTGGTCGAGATCACGCGGGAAACCGTGGAGGTGTTCGGCCTGGACGGCCAGCGCGTGGACCGCACGGCCCACGAAAGCGAGATCAGCGCCGACTCGGTGGAGCGGGGCGAATACCGCCATTACATGCAGAAGGAGATCTTCGAGCAGCCGCGCGCCGTGGCCGACACCCTGGAAGGTCGTATCGGTCCGCATGGTGTGTTGCCGAACATCTTCGGCATCGATGCCGACCCGATCCTCGACAAGACCCGTGGCATTCATATCGTCGCTTGCGGTACCAGCTACCACGCCGGCATGGTCGCCAAGTACTGGATCGAGGAACTGGCACGCATCCCCGTGGTGGTCGAGGTGGCCAGCGAATACCGCTACCGCGACGTGGTGGTGCCGGAGAACACCCTTTTCGTCGCGGTGTCGCAGTCCGGCGAAACCGCCGATACCCTGGCCGCCATGCGCGAGTCGCGTCGTCGCGGCTACCTCGCCACGTTCGCCATCTGCAACGTACCCGAGTCCTCGGTGGTGCGTGAATCCGACCTGCGCCTGATGACCCGCGCGGGCCCGGAGATCGGCGTGGCCTCGACCAAGGCCTTTACCACCCAGCTCACCGCGTTCGGGCTACTGGCATTGGATCTGGGTCGGCGCCGCGGCCTGGATGAAAGCAAGTACCTGGCGCACTGCAAGGAACTGCAGTCGCTGCCGCGCTACATCGAGAACGCGCTGAAGAGCGAGCCCGAGATCATCCGGATCGCCGACCATTTCGCTGCCAAGCAGCATGCGCTATTCCTCGGGCGCGGCGCGCAGTTCCCGGTGGCGCTGGAGGGTTCGCTCAAGCTCAAGGAAATCTCCTATATCCACGCGGAGGCCTATCCTGCGGGCGAGCTCAAGCACGGCCCGCTGGCGCTGGTGGACGAGAACATGCCGATCGTGGCGGTGGCGCCCAACGGTCCCTTGCTGGACAAGCTGAAATCCAACCTGCAGGAAGTACGCGCCCGCGGCGGCGAACTGATCGTCTTCGCCGACGAGCGTGCGGAGCTGGATGCGGATGCCGACCATATCGCCACGGTACGTGTGGACGGCGGTGGCGATCTGATCGCGCCGGCGGTCTTTACCATTCCGATGCAACTGCTGGCTTACCACGTCGCGGTGATGCGTGGCACGGATGTGGACCAACCGCGAAACCTGGCCAAGTCGGTGACTGTGGAATGACAAGCCGCGCATCGCGGCACACCTTCAAGGAGCGTCAGAAATGAAAACGTCGGTCTTTAAATCTTATTTCGACGCATCGGAAACGACGCTCATCGGTCAGTACGGTCTATCGGCGCATGCCGGGCACGGTGGCAACATCGGATCGCCGCGTGAGGCGTTCGTAAGAAGCTTTCTGGAAAAGAACGTCGGCAAAAGCGTGACCGTGGGTCAGGGAGAAATCATCGATGCCTTCTCGACAAAGACCCAACAGCGCAAGCAGCAGGACGTGGTGCTCTATGATTCGTCGCTGCCGCGCCTGGATATCGGAGGCGACATTTCCTCGTTCCTACGCGAAGGTGTCTTTGCGACGGTCGAGGTCAAATCGACCTTGACCAAGGAAGCACTGTTTGAGGCATGCGACGCGGGCTTCGCGCTACGCCATCCGGAAGGCAGCTTCTCCGACGCCTACCGACAAAGCTGGCCACGGCGCTTCCTGGTCGCGTATGCCGGTCCGGTGAAGATGGACACGGTGTTCGGGTGGCTCGAGCAATACTATCGCTGGCGGCATACTCCGGGGCCTCAATTTACCTTTATCGAGGAAGGGTGGTCGCCCGGTGACGAGTTCCCGATGCGCCACATCACGCGATCCAATACGTTGGACGGTATTTTCCTGCTGGGCGTAGGCTTCGTTCTTTTTGAAGGTTTCCATTTCTCGCTTGCAAACCCCGAACCCGAGCAGACGGGTCGTGTAAATGTGGTGCGGCATGGCTGGACGATCTGCGACACGGAGCGCGGGGCGCTTCACGCCCTTTTCGTGGCCATGACCGATGCCATCTATGATGCCCCGACTACGGTTGTCGATTATGCAAGAGAGCTAAAGTTACTGCCTCGCAAAACTGTGGTGATGAACTCGCGGGTTCGCATCTAGCAAATATTCGGTTCCACCAAGCGTCGCCGTGCGCAGTGGTACAACAGTATGGGTAGACCTCAATCGGTCGTTAGGGAGCTCGGAATGCTTAAATGGATCATGCCATTGGTCATATTCGCCGCTGTGGGCGCGGGCGTCGCGCATGCCGATGCGTTTACCCCCGGCGAGTTGTTGCTGCCCTTCAGTACGCCAGGGTGGGATTACTCGCCAAGCGCCATGATCGACCTGGATGGCAAGGAAAAGGTCTGGTGGTGCAGCGAAAACAGCGGTGCCGACTCGGTGAAATATGTCGAACGCACGCCCGGTGGGGCATGGAGCACGCCGCAAGTGGTGCTCCAGGCAAACCGTCGCGTACCCGGCATGCCCATCCTGGACTGGGAAGGCGTGCACACCTGCGATCCCACCGTGATCCGTGGCAGCTGGACGGTCAACGGCCAGCCTTACGGCTACGCGATGTACTACACCACAGAGCGGCCCGGCAGCGACGGTATCGATAACCGCATCGGTGCGGCGTTCTCGACAGACGGTATACACTGGTCCAAATACGGCACACCGGTGATTCACGACGGCGATCCGGGCGCGTACGGAAGCGGTCAGTCGGTGGCATGGAGCACGGATGCCGGGTCGGGCGTTGCTACGGTTTATACCTACACGGATGCAACTGGCTCGCCCGTCTATTATTTCCGGCAGTCGCCCGACGGGATCAACTTCGGTCCGCGCCGGCCATTGAGCATGGCGGGGCTCACGCTCAATGGCGTCCCAGGCATATCGCACGCCAAGCCCGCCATAGCGTTTGCACCAAGCTATCGCGACGGCGGCTTTTACTACTACATGGCGAGCGTCTGCGAAGCCTATAACGACTCGGTCTACGGTCCGGCGTATCCCGAAGTGGGCACCGCGCGTGGTCTATGTCTATATAGGGCCGAAGGCGACGACATGTTCAACGGCACGTGGACACGTGTCCTGGACAGTGGTCATACCAAGCCGGTCGAGGTCGAGCCTGGCTTCCTGACCAATGTGTATGGTTATCTCGATCAGACCGATGTGTCGCTTTATTTTGCGTGCAGCGGTGCGGGCGATCCCAATACGTGGGAACTGTGCTGGACCAAAGGTGCCATGCCCCCGCGCTGATCGACAGAGGTGATTCATGACGTGCTTCAAGGCATACGACATCCGCGGCCGCGTCCCGGATGAACTCAACGAGGACATGGCGTACCGTATCGGACGGGCGTGTGCCCGGACCCTGGGCGAGGGCGTCGTGGTCGTGGGCTACGACATCCGCGTCGACAGCACGGCGTTCGCGGCCGCGGTAGTGCGCGGTCTGAACGATGAAGGTCGGGACGCCATCGACATCGGATTGTGCGGCACGGAGGAAGTCTATTTCCAGACGTTCCACCGCCAGGTCGCCGGCGGCATCATGGTGACGGCGAGTCATAACCCGATCGATTACAACGGCATGAAGTTGGTGCGAGAGGGTGCGCGGCCCATCAGCGGCGACACGGGACTGCGCGATATCGAGCGGATGGTGGAGGCGGACGACTTCGGTGGCGCTACCGCCGTGCGCGGCAAGGTCGTTCGCGACCACGACAAGTCGGCTTACATCGCGCATTTGCTAGGCTATATCGACCCGACGGCACTGCGCTCTCTGAAGATTGTTGTGAACGCGGGTAACGGCGGGGCCGGTGCCATCGTGGACCTGCTCGCGCCCCATCTGCCGTTCGACTTCATCCGCATCCATCATGCCCCGGACGGTACGTTTCCGAACGGCATCCCCAACCCATTGCTGCCGGAGAATCGCAGCGCGACGGCGCAAGCGGTCGTGGCCCATGGTGCCGACCTGGGCCTTGCATGGGACGGCGACTTCGATCGCTGTTTCATCTTCGATGCGCAGGGAAACTTCATCGAGGGGTACTACATCGTCGGGCTACTGGCCGCGCAACTGCTCGAGAAACAGTCGGGTGCGAAGATCATCCACGACCCGAGGCTTACCTGGAACACCATCGACATGGTGGAGCAGGCCGATGGCGTGCCGGTACAAAGCAAGACGGGGCATGCCTTTATCAAGGAGCGCATGCGCCTCGAAGACGCCATTTATGGCGGCGAGATGAGTGCGCACCATTATTTTCGTGACTTTGCGTATTGCGACTCGGGCATGATTCCCTGGCTGCTGGTCGCCGAGCGCATGTCGAAGACCGGGGTCAGCCTCGAGGACATGCTGGCGCAGCGCATGGCGGCCTATCCCTGCAGTGGGGAAATCAATTTCGTGGTGAAGGATGCACCCGCGGCCGTCGCGAAGGTTATGGCGTTCTACGCGGATCAGTGCCCTTCGATCGACCATACCGACGGTGTGAGTGCCGACTTCGGCGACTGGCGCTTCAACCTGCGCTCGTCGAACACGGAGCCCTTGCTGCGGCTCAACGTGGAATCCCGCGGCGACACTGCGTTGATGCACGAGCGTACGGCCGAGTTGTCCGCGTTGATCGAGCAATAGAAAAGGGGCCTCCCGGCCCCTTAACTTGCCAGGTACTGCCTGACGCTAGGCGCGGCCGTACACGTCGTCGAAGCGAACGATGTCGTCCTCGCCCAGGTACGAACCCGACTGCACCTCGATCAACTCCACGGGCACCTTGCCCGGGTTGCGCAGGCGGTGGCGGCTGCCCAGGGGCAGGTAGGTGCTCTGGTTCTCGGCCAGCAGGAACACCTTGTCGTCGCAGGTGACCTCGGCCACGCCCTTGACGACGATCCAGTGCTCCGCACGGTGATGGTGCATCTGCAGGCTTAGCGCGGCGCCTGGCTTGACCACGATGCGCTTTACCTGGAAGCGGTCGCCGGACTCGAGTGAGTCATAGCTGCCCCACGGGCGGCGCACGACGCGATGCAGGTCGTGCTCGCTGCGACCGGCGGCTTTCAGTTGTTCGACAATCTTCTTCACGTCCTGCGACGCGTCGCGACGTGCGACCAGTGTCGCGTCCGGGGTGGTGACGACCACCACATCGTCCAGGCCGATGGTGGCGACCAGATGGCGATCGTGCGATCTGATCAGCGATCCACGGGTATCGAGTGCGATGACATCGCCTTCGATGTGGTTGCCGTGTTCGTCCTTGCCCGCCGCCATCCACAGCGCGTCCCACGAGCCGATGTCACTCCACCCGCAGGCCACCGGCACCACGGCGGCATGGCCGGTTTTTTCCATCACCGCATAGTCGATGGAATCACTCGGCGCGGCGGTGAACGCGTCGGCATCGAGCCGGATGAAATCCAGGTCGGTATTGGCCTCGCGGAAGGCGGCCTGTGCGGCGTCCAGCATCGCCGGTGCCAGCGTCTTCAGTTCCTCGATGTAACGAGAGGCGCGGAACAGGAACATGCCCGAGTTCCAGTCGTAGTCGCCACTGGCCAAGTACGACTCGGCCACATCCAGCGCCGGCTTTTCCACGAACTGGGCCACACGGAAGGTCTCGCCCTCCAGGCTTGCGCCGCGGCGGATGTAACCGAAGCCGGTTTCCGCCCGGTCGGGCCGGATGCCGAAGGTCACCAGCCAGCCCTGCTCGGCAAGGTGGCGTGCCCGCGCAACGGCCTCGGTAAAGGCGCCGGTGTCGCCGATCAGGTGATCGGCGGGCAGCACGAGGATCAGTGCATCCGCATCGCGTGCCATGGCCTGCAGTGCGCCGACGGCAATGGCGGGCGCCGTGTTGCGCGGTACCGGTTCCAGCAGGATGTTGGCGTCGGTGATGCCCAGTTCCTGCAGCTGCTCGGCGGCAAGGAAGCGCTGGTCGTCGCTGGCCACGACGACCGGCGCGGCGGCATCGGGGAGGGAGGCCGCTCGTAACACCGTCTGCTGGAACAAGGTTTCCTTACCCGAAAGCGAGAGGAACTGCTTGGGCAGGTTACGGCGGGAAATCGGCCATAGCCGCGTTCCGCTGCCGCCGCTCAGGATAAGGGGAATCAGCATGACCGCCTCACGGAGTGGGGAGTTGACCGAGCGTTGCGCGAAGTCCTTCGCGCCAGTCGTGCAGCGGGTGGCCGAACGTGGCGGCAAAGCCCGAGTTGTCCAGCACGGAGTATTCCGGACGCCGGGCGGGCGTAGGGAATTCGCTGCTGGCAATGGCGGTCACCCGGGGCTGCCGGGCGATGACGCCGCTAGCGGCTGCCTCGTCGAAGATCGCCTCGGCAAAACCGTGCCAGGTGGTCTCGCCCGAGGCGGTGAGGTGATACGTGCCCGACAGGCTGGAGCGATCCGAGGCGGCGACCGACTGCATCCGGTCGATCGCGGCCAGCGTTCCCTCGACGATGAGCGTCGTGGTGGTGGGCGTGCCGCGTTGGTCGGCGACGACACGCAGTTCGTCGCGATCGGCGCCCAGGCGCAGCATGGTGCGCAGGAAGTTGTGACCGACCGCCGAGTAGACCCAGGCCGTGCGCAGGATCAGGTGGTCAGCGCCGCTGGCGCGCAGGGCTTCTTCGCCAGCGAGCTTGCTGCGGCCGTACGCGCCCTGGGGGCCCGTCGCCGCCGTCGGCGCGTAGGGCGCGGTGGCGTCACCGGGGAACACGTAGTCGGTCGAGTAATGCACTACCAAGCCACCGTGACGAGCGGCCCAGCGTCCGATGATGCCGGGGGCATCGCCATTGACGCGTGTGGCCACGGCCTCGTCGGACTCGGCCTTGTCCACGGCGGTATAGGCGGCGGCATTGACGATCACGTCGGGCCGCTCGGCATCCAGCAGGGCTTCCAGGCCGGCAAGATCGGTCAGGTCGCCCACGACGCCACGGCCGCCGCCGACGGCAAGGGAGCCGTCCCGCGAGGCGGCAATCAGCTCACCCCGGGCAGCGAGGCCGCCCTGGCTGAGGAAGGTCTGGCCTAGCTGGCCGTTGGCGCCCAGCAGCAGGATCTTCACGGACGAAACTCCGGCAGACGGTCCTCGGCGATATCCGCCAGCAGGGGCGCCTTGGTGTCCTTGTCGGACAGCAGGGGCTCGGAGATCGGCCAGTCCACGCCGATGGCGGGATCGTTCCAGCGTACACCGCCGTCGGCCTGGGCGTTGTACAGGTCCGTGCACTGGTACGAGAACGTGGCGTATTCGGAGACGACGCAGAAACCGTGCGCGAAGCCCTCCGGTATCCAGAAATGCCGGTGGTTCTCGGCGGTCAGCATCACGCCAGCCCATTGCCCGAAGGTGGGCGAGCCGCGGCGGATATCGACGGCGACGTCGTACACCTCGCCTTCCAGCACGCTGACCAGCTTGCCCTGTGGATGCGGCCACTGGTAATGCAGGCCGCGCAGCACGCCGCGGGCGGAGCGGGATACGTTGGACTGGACGAAACGGCGGTCGATGCCGGCTTCGCGGTACTTCGCCTCGTTGTAGCTCTCGTAGAAGAACCCGCGGCTGTCGCCGAACACCTGCGGTTCGATCACGATGCAGCCGGGCAGGGCGGTTTCAATGAATTTCATCCGACGTAACCTTGCTCGATCAGGTGCTGGAGGTACTGGCCGTAGCCGGTCTTGGACAGCGGCTTGGCCAGCTTGAGCAACTGCTCGGCATCGATCCACTGGTTGATATAGGCGATTTCTTCCGGGCAGCAGACCTTCAGGCCCTGGCGGTTCTCGATCGTCTGGATGTACTCGCCGGCTTCCATCAGGGATTCGTGCGTGCCCGTGTCGAGCCAGGCGTAACCGCGGCCGAGCTGTTCCAGGTGCAGCGACTCATCGTCCAGGTAGCAACGGTTGAGGTCGGTGATCTCGAGTTCGCCACGCGGCGAGGGCTTCAGGTTCTCGGCGTAGTCCACGGCGCGGTTGTCGTAGAAGTACAGGCCGGTGACCGCGTAGCTGGACTTGGGCTTGGCGGGTTTTTCCTCCAGGCCGATCACCTTGCCGCTGGCGTCGAATTCGGCCACGCCGTAGCGCTCCGGATCCTTCACGAAGTAGCCGAACACGGTGGCGCCGGATTCCCGGGAAGCCGCGCGCTTCATCCGTTCGGTCAGGCCGACGCCGTAGAAGATGTTGTCGCCGAGCACCAGGCAGCTGGGATCGTTGCCGATGAAGTCCTTGCCGATGATGAAGGCCTGGGCCAGGCCATCGGGCGACGGCTGCACGGCATAGGTGATGTTGATGCCCCACTGGCTGCCGTCACCGAGCAGGCGCTGGAACAGCGCCTGCTCGTGCGGCGTATTGATGACCAGGATGTCGCGGATGCCGGCCAGCATCAGCGTCGCCAGCGGGTAATAGATCATCGGCTTGTCGTACACCGGCAGCAGCTGCTTGCTGACCGCCTGGGTGATCGGATAGAGCCGCGTGCCGGAACCGCCGGCGAGGATGATGCCCTTGGTCGTCATGCGCCGAGTCGCTCCAGCTGGTAGCTACCGTCGAGGATGTTCTGGATCCACGGCTTGTTGTCGAGGTACCACTGCACCGTGGCCTTGATGCCGGATTCGAACGTGTGCGCCGGGGTCCAGCCCAGTTCGTCCTTCAACTTGCTGGCATCGATCGCGTAGCGGCGATCGTGGCCGGGGCGGTCACGGACGAAGGTGATCAGGCTTTCGTGCGGCTTGCCGTCCGCGAGGGGCGAGACCTCGTCGAGGATGGCGCAGATCGTCTTGACCACCACCAGGTTGGCGCGTTCGGAATTGCCGCCGACGTTATAGGTCTCACCCAGGCGGCCGGCTTCGAGCACGCGGCGGATGGCGCTGCAGTGGTCTTCCACGTACAGCCAGTCGCGGACGTTCATGCCATCGCCGTACACGGGCAGGGCTTCACCGGCCAGGGCCTTCTGGATGACCAGCGGGATCAGCTTCTCGGGGAACTGGAAGGGGCCATAATTGTTCGAGCAGTTGGTGGTGAGCACCGGCAGCCCGTAGGTATGGTGGAAAGCGCGGACCAGATGGTCGGACGCGGCCTTCGATGCCGAGTACGGGGAGTTGGGGGCGTACGGGGTGGTTTCGGTGAAGAAACCTTCGGCGCCCAGCGAACCGTACACCTCGTCGGTGGACACGTGCAGGAAGCGGAAGGCCTTGCCGGCCGCCTCGTCGAGGCCGCGCCAATAGTCGCGGGTGGCTTCGAGCAGGCCCAGGGTGCCGACCACGTTGGTTTCGATGAACGCGGCGGGGCCGTCGATGGAGCGGTCGACGTGGCTTTCGGCAGCGAAATTCACCACGGCATCGGGGCGGTGTTCGGCCAGCAGGCGCGTGATCAGCTCACGGTCACCGATATCGCCCTGCACGAAGACATGCGCCGGGTTGCCGGCGAGGGACTGCAGCGTCTGCATGTTCCCGGCGTAGGTGAGCTTGTCGAGATTGACGACACGGAGGCCGTCAGCCACGGCCTGGAGGACGAAATTGGCGCCGATGAACCCCGCGCCACCGGTGACTAGTAAAGTTTTCATGGAGTTACGCGTGATTCCTGGGTAAGCGATCGGATATTCTCGCATGCACGCGGGCGGGTTCAACGGTATCGCCTGTCATATTCAAAAAGATGAATGGTGTCAGAGAGCGCCTACAGGGCTCTGAAACCTCGCCAGGCAAACTGGTTAAGATATGCGGTCCTCTGCGCCCGGCGCAGTCATGCTGGCTTGCCAGCCAATCAAATCAGGCGCTTATGGCTTCGAAACCTTCCAAATCGACTCGTCAGGGCCTGGGCACCCGCGCCATCCATGCGGGGCAGTCGCCCGATCCGAGCACCGGCGCGATCATGACGCCGATTTACGCGACCTCCACCTACGTTCAGGAAAGTCCTGGCGTCCACAAGGGTTATGAGTACTCGCGTACACAGAATCCGACGCGGATGGCGTACGAGCGTTGCGTAGCCGACCTGGAAGGCGGCGTCGCCGGTTTTGCCTTCGCTTCGGGACTCGCTGCGGCGGCCACCACGCTAGAGCTCCTGGATACCGGAAGCCACGTGATCGCCATGGACGACCTCTATGGCGGCAGCTACCGTCTGTTCGACAAGGTTCGCCGTCGTTCGGCGGGGCTGGATTTTTCCTTCGTCGATCTCAATGACACCGCCGCCCTCAAAGCGGCGCTGAAGCCGAATACCCGGATGATCTGGGCGGAGACCCCGACCAACCCGATGCTCAAGCTGGTCGACCTCGCGAAGGTGTCCGCCTTCGCACGAAAGCATGGGCTCATCCTGGTCGTTGACAACACGTTCTGCTCCCCGATGCTGCAGCGGCCGATCGAGCACGGGGCCGACCTGGTCCTGCACTCGGCGACCAAGTACCTCAACGGCCACTCCGACATCGTGGGTGGCATCGTCGTTGCCGCGAATGCCGACATGGCCGAGCGGATGGGCTTCCTGCAGAATTCCGTCGGCGCCGTCGCCGGGCCCTTCGATGCGTTCCTGGCCATGCGGGGCCTCAAGACCCTGCACCTGCGCATGCGCCAGCACGTCGAGAGCGCAACGGATCTCGCCGCCTGGCTCGAGCGCCATCCGGCCGTGAAACGTGTCATCTACCCCGGCCTGAAGAGCCATCCGCAGCACGCGCTGGCCCGCCGCCAGATGGACGGCGCGGGCGGCATCATCACGGCTGAGTTACACGGCGGCCTGCGCAAGACACGTCGCATGCTCGAACGATGCGAACTGTTCGCGCTGGCCGAATCGCTGGGTGGCGTCGAGAGCCTGATCGAACACCCGGGCATCATGACCCACGCCTCGATCCCCCCGGCGACACGCAAGCGCCTTGGCATATCGGACGGCCTCATCCGGCTTTCGGTGGGCGTCGAGGACATCGAGGATCTCCGCGGCGAACTGGCCGCGGCTCTGGCCTGACCACGCGACTGAAGACTGGAGTAAGTGCACCTTGTCGTACCCCTCGTTGCAGAAGCCCACGCTGTCCGGTCCTTTCGAGGCCTTCGGCAAATACCGCTCGCTGACCCTGGCGTTGAGCAAGCGGGAGTTGCTCGGTCGTTACCGGGGAGCCACGTTCGGCCTGTTCTGGTCGCTGATCAGCCCGTTCCTGATGCTGGGCGTGTATACCTTCGCGTTCGGTTACATCATGAAGAGCCGGTGGCCCCATACGTCCGACAGCACGGGCGAGTACGCGCTGATCCTCTTCGTGGGCCTGATCATCCATGGTTACTTTGCCGAATGCCTGATCCGCTCGCCGACCCTGATCGTCGGTAATCCCAATCTGGTCAAGCGGATCATTTTCCCGCTGGAGATCCTGCCGTGGCCGATGGTGCTTTCCGCGCTGTTCCACGTGGCGGCGAATTTCATCGTGTTTTCGTGCCTGCACCTGGTCTTCAAGCACTACGTGCCCTGGACGATCATCTTCCTCCCGGTGGTGCTGGCGCCGTTCGTCCTGTTCACCATGGGTGTCAGCTGGTTCATGGCGTCCCTCGGCGTGTACATCAGGGATATCCCGCAGGTCACCGGCGTCATCGCCACGGCCATGCTGTTCCTGTCGTCGGCCATCATCCCCGTCGACTCGCTGCCGCCGCAATATCGGCTGTTCTTCGCGATGAATCCGTTGTCTTTCATCATCAACCAGGCGCGTGAAGTGGCGCTGTGGGGCAATGTGCCCGACTTCTTCGGCCTTGCCCTGTATGCGGCGGGGAGTTTCGTCGTCGCCTACCTCGGCTATGCCTGGTTCCTCAAGACGAAGCGGGGGTTCGCCGATGTCATCTGATCCGTCATCGCTGGTCGAATCGCCCGCCGGCGCCGGTCCCGACGTAGCTATCGCGGTCAACGACGTCAGCAAGTGCTATCACATCTACGACCGGCCGGTGCATCGGCTGCTCCAAGGGCTGGCCGGGTCGCGACGCACGTATTACCGCGAGTTCTGGGCGCTGCATGGCGTGTCATTCGACGTGCGCCGGGGCGAGACGCTGGGCATCATCGGGCGCAACGGCTCCGGCAAGTCGACCCTGCTCCAACTGATCGCGGGCACGCTCGCGCCCACGGAAGGTTCGGTATCGGTCAGCGGTCGCGTCGCGGCGCTGCTCGAACTGGGTAGCGGTTTCAATGCGGAGTTCACGGGGCGCGAGAACGTCTACCTCAATGCCTCGATCCTCGGTCTGACGAATGCCGAGATCGACAGCCGTTTCGATGCCATTGCGGAATTCGCCGACATCGGTGCCTTCATCGACCAGCCGGTGAAGAGTTACTCGAGCGGCATGGTGATGCGCCTCGCCTTCTCGGTCATCGTGCATGTCGATGCCGACGTCCTGATCATCGATGAGGCGCTGGCGGTCGGTGATGCGTTCTTTACCCAGAAGTGCATGCGGTTCCTGCGGGACTTCAAGGCGCGGGGCACGTTGCTTTTCGTCAGCCACGACGGCGCCGCGGTCACGGGACTGTGCGACCGCGCCATCTGGCTCGACAGCGGTGTGGTCAAGGCCGCCGGCGTGGCCAAGGATGTCATGGCCGCCTACACCGAAGCGTTCATCCACGAACGTCAGGGCACCAAGTCGGGCACGCTGGTCGCCCGGGCCAAGACCGACGCACGCGTCGCCCGGCGACGGGACGAGAGGCTCGAGCTCCGGGATCGTTCGGTACTACGCAACGATATCGAGCTGCTCCCCTTCGATCCCAATGCGCCGAGTTTCGGTGAATCGCGGGCGGAGATCGCGCACGTTGCCATGGTGGGCAGCGACGACAGCGAACTCGGCCTGATATTCGGTGGCGAGGAAGTGGCACTGAAGATCGACGTGGTCGCCAAGGGTGATCTCGACGGCGTCATCGTGGGGTTCTACATCAAGGATCGCCTCGGACAGCTGCTGTTCGGGGACAATACGCATCTGTACATCGACGAGAAGTTCCAGGTCGAAACAGCAGGGACGCTGACTGCGGTCTTCAGGTTCGAAATGCCAAGACTGCAGGCTGGCGAATATTTCGTGACGGCGGGCGTGGCGGAAGGTGACCAGTCGGAGCATGTCATCCAGCACTGGATACACGAGGCCATCAAGTTCAGGTCCGATGGTCGGGGTACGCCCTCCGGCCTCATCGGCATCAACATGCTCGACGTCGAAGTCATCAGGGAAAATCAATCGTGAATTTCAACCTCGACAAGTATCGCACCGCTTTCCTCAAGCCGTCGCTGACGTTCCCCTATCCTTGGGCAGGGCATATTCCGTTCGCCTATGCAGTGATCGAGATGCTGCGTCCGCGAAAGCTGGTGGAGCTGGGCACGGACTCAGGTAACTCCTATCTGGCGTTCTGCCAGGCAGCCGAAGCGATCGGCCTGGAGGCCGAATTTTTCGCTGTCGACAGCTGGGAAGGTGATCCGCAGGCGCGGTTCTATGACAGCTCCGTGCTGGAAAGCCTGCGCGCGCGACACGACAAGCGGTTCGGCCACTTCTCGACGTTGCGACAGGGCTATTTCGACGACGTGCGTGACAGCTTCGCGGACGGCAGCATCGATCTGCTGCATATCGATGGCCTGCATACCTATGAGGCGGTCAGTCACGACTTCAACACCTGGTTGCCGAAGATGAGCGACCGGGGCGTCGTCCTGTTCCACGACAGCCAGGTGCGGCACGGCGACTTCGGCGTCTGGAAGTTCATCGCCGAACTGCGCGAGCGTTACCAGGTATTCGAGTTCAACCACAGCAACGGTCTGGCCGTGCTGCGCATCGGTTCCGCGGCCACGGAAGCGTTCGACGATTTCATGGCCTTGGCCGCGGAAGATCCGGCTCGCGTCCGGAATTACTTCGAGCAGATCGCCAGCACGATCATCGACGAGCAGACGCGTCTTCTCGATCGCGCGGTGGCGCTGCCTTCCGGGGTTGAAGCGCGTATTTATTATCGTAACGAAGACGAAGGCTTCTCGGAGCAGAAATCGATATCCGTAAAGGCGGGCGGTGCCCTCGGCCAGGTCAGTCTCGTCTTTCGGCTTCCTCCCGGTGAACGCCCCGATTTCATCCGTATCGATCCCGCAAACCTGGGTGGTGTGTTCAGCGTCCTGTCGCTGGCGTTCCGTCATGAACTGAACGCGGTCGTGAACCTCGACGTTCGCGCAGCGGAGCGCCTGCTGGCTGTAAGCGGCCAGCTGGTGAGCGATCGATTCGAGGGCGGCCTGCGTATCGCGTCGTTCCACGACGATCCGAACTTCGAGATGTACGTCGGTGACGTCTGGGGCAGCCTAACCCGGGACGGCTGGGTTGCATTGGAAGCGACGCTCGATTATGAGGCGCTGCTGACGGATCGGGATGTCGCAGAGGTTGCGCATTCGCAGCTTGCTGGCGTAACGGCTGAAGTTAACGGCCAGGAAAAGCGGTTGCCACTGGCCGCACTGCGCTCGGAACTGGCCTCGTTCAACGCATCAGTCGCGGAGGCGAGAGCACGGCTCGATGTCAATGCGCATGCCACCAACGTCCTGGTATCCGACCTTGGTGAGAAATTGGCGCAACTGATCGCGAAGACGGATGAACTCGCTGCGAAAACAGCCACCGTGGAAGCGACAACCAACGAGCTGATCGCGAAGACCGACGGGCTTACCGTACGAGCCGACGATCTGTTGACAAGGATGGACGCATCTTCCGCACTTCTTCAACATATAAGTCAGAGATCGTTCTTCGATCGCTTTCGCAGACGACCACGATAACGTCCACGAGCCGTCTGGGGCTCGACGTCGTACATGTGTCATTTTGGGGGTTAAAAAAGGTGTCTCTGGTAATTGACAATAGCGCGCCGCATCGCGGTCCGGGTATGAAACTCGAGCCGGCTAACGATCTGGTGGCCAGTGCCGGCTCGGCGAAGCGCTGGACGTCCACAGGCCACGATCCCCAGTTCCGCGTCGAGCTTCCAGGCGGCCGCCTGGAAGCCGGCTGGTACGAGGTGACGTGCGACTTGGAGGCCGTCGATGGGGCGGGCCTCTCCGCAGTGCTTTATCCCGATTTCGGCACGCCGGTGCTGGAATCCGACGGCATACCGCTGTTCGGTGCGGCCACCCGGACGCGCACCTCTATCATTGTGCTCAAGCGCGATATCGTCGGCCTGCGCTTCGATCCGCTCAGCAGCGAGGCGGAGTTCGACCTTGAGTTGTTCACCCTCACCAAGGTGGGCCGCTTCCATGCGGCGCGCGAGATGTGGAGCGCGATCACGCAGCGTTCGGGCGTCGTCATGTCGCGCAAGCGCCTCATCCGGCGCTGTGCATACCAGCTTTTCCGCAACGGGCCGCGTGCCGTCGGGCAAGCGCTGTATGCGCTGTACCTCGACATCGTAGCGATCTCGCTCTCACGGAACTACCTGAACTGGGTGCTCACGAACGACACATGGACGCCGGCGAGGCTGGAAGAAATCAGGGCATCGTTCCGCGGTCGCGAAGATGCGCCCTCGATATCCGTGGTGATGCCCGTCTACAACCCGCCGGAAAAGTGGCTGCGTCGGTGTATCGATTCCGTCATCGAGCAAAGCTACGAGGCATGGACCCTGTGCATCGCCGACGACTGCTCGCCCAATCCCCGCATCCGCTCGGTGTTGAGCGAGTACGCGGCCCGCGACCCGCGTATCAAGGTGGTGTTCCGGGAGAAGAATGGACACATCTCGCGCTCGTCCAATTCCGCACTGGAATTGGTGACGGGCGATTACGTGGCGCTGCTTGACCACGACGATGAACTCTCGCCCGTTGCCCTGTCCACCATGGCCAAGGCAATCATGGACAACCCGGATGCCCAGGTCCTGTACTCCGACGAGGACAAGATCGGTGAGGACGGGATTCGCTTCGATCCGTACTTCAAGCCGGATTTCAATATCGACTTGTTCCGTGGGCACAACATGGTCAGCCACTTCGGTGTCTATCGCACGGCGTTGCTGCGCGAACTCGGTGGCTTCCGCGAAGGTTATGAAGGCAGCCAGGATTACGATCTGGCGCTGCGTTGCGTCGAGCGACTGTCGCCCTCGCAGATCGTCCATGTGCCGCACGTGCTCTATCACTGGCGCACCATCGCCGGCTCCACGGCCGCCGGGCCGCAGGAGAAGAGCTACGCAGGCGTTGCGGCGAAGAAGTCGCTGACGGCGCACTTCGAGCGGGTGGGCATGCGCGGTCGCTTTGAAGAGCTGTCCTCGTTCCCGGGCAACTTCGCACATATGATCGAGCCAGGCGATGTGCCGCTCGTCTCGATCATCATTCCCACGCGTGACCGCGTTGATCTTCTCAAGCAGTGCGTCGAGAGCATCCTGGAGAAGACGACCTACACCCGCTACGAGGTGCTGATTGTCGATAACGGGTCGGTCGAGCAGGAAACGCTGGATTACTTCGAAGGGCTAACCGTCGCGAACCGGGCGAAGGTGCTTCGCTATGACGCGCCGTTCAACTTCTCCGCGATCAATAATTTTGCGGTAGGCCAGGCTGCCGGCACGGTCCTGGTTTTTGCCAACAACGATCTGGAAGTGATCTCTTTCGGCTGGCTCGACGAGCTCGTCTCACACGCACTGCGCAAGGAAGTGGGGGCGGTGGGCTGCATGCTGTATTACCCCAACGATACCGTCCAGCATGCCGGCATCATTCTCGGCCTCGGGCAGGCGCGCATTGCGGGCCATGCCTACCATCTGCAGCAGCGTGGCTATCCCGGTCAGATGTGCCGAATGCACCTGACCCAGCAACTGTCGGCCGTCACCGCGGCTTGCATGGCTGTTCGGCGCGAGGTGTTCGACGAGGTCGGTGGCTTCGACGAGGCACTGGGGGTGGCATTCAACGATGTCGACCTGTGCCTTAGGATTCGTGCGAAGGGCTACGCCGTGGTCTGGACGCCCCGCGCCGAGATGTATCACCACGAATCCGCATCGCGCGGCCACGACGATGTGGGCGCCCGCAAGGAACGGTTCGACGCGGAGTCTGCGTTCATGGCTTCTCGCTGGGGCGCCGAGTTGCTCAACGATCCTTATTTCAACCCGAACCTGAGCCTGGACGACGCATCGTTCATGTTCGGTCCGAAGCGCCATGTCCGGCAGTGGCAGGCGGGCGCCTGAAACGCAGAAGGGGGTGGAATCTCCGCCCCCTTCCGTTTTCATAAACCTAAGGTGTCGTGACGTCGACCGACCACCCGGGCGGATTGATGGGGATCGAGTGGCTTCCCGGCTGTTTCAGCTCTCGCGCATGCGCCTTCCACTGGAAGTCCTGCATGGGGCCGCGCCGCATGTGGCTCAGGTTGGATAGGGTGATCATCACGATGCACAGCGTCACGATGGTACATATGTCCTTTCTGCAATACGTCGTCGCGGACGCGATGGCGACGAAAACGGCCCACCAGAAGACGATTCTCAGTGCGTGGAAATACCTGTCGGCGAGGTTGAAATCGTAGTAGCTGTCCAGGTTGGGTGTCTTGGCCATACCTGATAGTACGCCGGCAAAAGCGAAGAGCAGAAGAGCCAGGATCGTCAACCGATGCTCGCCTGTCATGCCTCGTCCGAAAATCAGTGCAGCACCGATCGCCAGGTAGATAAGCGCGTAGCAGGTGTTCGTGAGGAAATCGAAGCCGAAGATATGTATCGGTGTGATGTCGAACAGTGCGATTTTCACCAACCGGAACGGCGTGTGCGTATCGCCTGAAAGAGGCACGGGATGGGTCAGGAACGTCACCAGCTGAATCAACCCGCCCGCGGCGATGAGTACAATGATCCGGACGTCGGCTCGTGTAGACCAGGCCGCGAGATGCCCTTCGAAAGCGCCGATGGAGAAGCGACGGTCGGTCCACGACGCGAACCACATACCTGCCGCCACTATGGTTGCGATAAGCGAAAACGGGCCGCTTAGCGCTATGAGCAGGATGACAAGGTCTCGGGCAGGCAGGCGCCAGCCATCGAGGCGCGGTGCCGCGGAAAGACACGCCACGGGCAGCACGAGCTGAAGGAACCACTGTACATTCGTGAGGTTGCCGAAGATCTCCCCGCTGGTCGGCAAGAGCAGGAATGTCGCCAGCATGAGCGGCAGCGGTAGTACCCTGCGTAACCTGCCGACGACGTAAGTGAGGGCTATGGCACTCATCACGATCGCGGAAAGGTTGTATATCACCGGCGCGCGCGTCGGGCTAGCCAGGGTCGCAAGCCACGCGACGATCCTTGGGATGGCATGCAGGTAGCCGGCGTAAGAAGCGAACACCTGCGGCAGCGCATGTCCGAACTGCCCGGCGAAGAAGACGGGCCCGTCTTCAGCCCAGAACTGAGGCAGCGAAAGAGCATCCGTCGACTTGAAGGCGATGGCGACGAACAGGACCAGGAACAGCGCGAGCGCGCCCTGATGCGTTCTGGTGCTTTCGGTATCGATGGTCATCGATGGCGTATTGATGCGGGATGTCTGATCGGCGGACAAGCGAATGTTCCCTTACGTTCCGGTTCTTTTACGGCAAGGTGACCGTCGCGCGCACGGGACACAGGTGCGGGACGTTGTCTGAGGTCTGCAGGATACGAACCACGAAGGTTCCATGGATGTCCGAGGTATCCACGGAAGCCCTGAAGCCGATGTTGCTCTCTTCCGGATGACCGAAGAAAGCGGCTACGTCGGGTCGCGGAAGCATGCGCGTCGGCGCGACGAAGGTTTGGTCGCCGCGGGTAAGAAGAATCCGCACGTCCTCGTTCGCCCTGCCGCTGGCGGTGGAAACCATCGTCCATCCGCGAACACGGAGGAGATCGGCGGGCAGGATGTTCCCCGCAGGATTGACCGGCTTTTCGTCGATGCTGTCGATCGAGCAGTCGCCGCCATCCGGTACGTCGGACAGATGCTCCGCAGGCGTCGCCTTGTCGAAGAGCAGGGTGTCGGTCGAATCCAAGGCAGGAATACTCACGTCCTGGACGCTGAAAGTGAAGTCATGTTTCCACAGCCAGCGCGTTCCGCTCTCACCGGCGATCGTTATCGTTTTTACGTATTTACCTGCCAACAGGTTGGCTTGCTTATGCGACGTCAGGGCGGCGAATTCTTCGGCACTCGATACCGTCGGCGACAACAGGAATCCCTCCGAGGCCATGCCCGGCACGAAGGTGTAGTTTTTCCGAGTTCCGTCGTTATAGCTGACCGACATGATGAGCCGGGGAGCCTTGTACACGGTCGAAGCCAGCTTCCCGAGCAGGGTCGGCTGGACATCGATCTTCGCCCAGAGCGCGTCGGTGTGGTTTTCGAGAGGAATCGTGCGGCCAAACTCTCCTGTCGATTCGGCCACCTTCCCGAAAACCAACGCTTGGCTCGGGGAGCGTCGGTCGAGTATGGCGTAGCGGTCTACAAAGCCTGTTGGCGCGTAGGTGCCGAGCAGCACGGGCCAGCTGAGACTGTCACCCAGCGCCGGGTAACGCGAGTCGATAGGCGCAAGCGCGAAGTAGATCCGGGCGGCGCCATGCTCCCGCAGATGGTCGGCGTCCGCACGCAGCAGGGCCGGCGTGTAGGCCGTATAGGTGATGATAGTCGGCCGAGGGTTCCAGCGCGTGCCACTGGCCAGAAGCGCAGCGACATTTTCCGGGTAAAGGTCGGCGTCACCGGAGAAAGGGGGTAGCGGATACAGCGTCCGCAAGCGCGCGTTTTCTTCTGCGAAGCCCTTTTGCAGGCTACCCGGATGCAGGATGCGAGTCGCCAAACCGGACGAAGCGGCACCGAGCTCCTGGAACAGGCGTTCCTGCATCTTCAGCGTATCGAAGGATTGGTACGACATAGAGATCAGCGCGAAGCCGGCGAACCCGACCACAAGTCCCGTCGCACCGCGCGTCGTGATACGCGGTTTTTCGAGGAAGGCGATCAGGCCGGCCAGTGCCAGGGAACTGGCGGCGATTGTCGCGTGGGTATCGTGACGAACGAAGCCCGCTTTGAACGCGAGGAACAACAGCAGGGCGACGGCGACGACGACGCGCCAGCCCTGCCGCAGGTCGTGGCGCCACATGGCCCATATCGCGAAGATCGCAAACATCGGGAAGACCACGGCTTCCCAGGTGTTGCCGGGCTGGGCCATGGCTATCGTGTAACCGGATACGACTGGAATCTGGCTGGCGAAGAACACCGGCAGCGCGGCGAGAGGTTGGCCCGCGAGCATCCATGTCCCGCAGAGTGTCACCAGTCCGACGACGACGATTCCGAGTGAGGCGACCCGTGAGCGCCGCCAGAGCGCCAGGAAAGTCAGCGCGAGACACGCCGCGACGGCTATCGCCATGGTCCCCTTGACCAGGGGGAGCAGGGTGCACGCCACGACGAGTCCATAGGTGGCCGCCATCTGGAGGCGGCAACCTTGCTCGGTAGCCTTCTCGGCAGACAGCAGGAGCAGAAGGGGGAGCGCCAGGATCGTGGCACCCTCAAATGTGGTCTGGCTGAGCAGTACGGGCAACAGCAACAGCCAGGGCCGACGCGCGGGCGGTGTGATGGCCGCAAAGCCGGCAAAAAGGGCGGTAGCCAGGATCAGCGAAACGCCGATCAGGAAAACGTCGGTCGCCGGGTGATAGGCATGCGTGTACACCGTGCTGAGGGGCCCGGCGGTAAAAATGATGTCCCTCCCGAAGACCATATGGTCGGCCACCGCGACGTTCATCGCATAGCGCCATGCTTCACCGTCCAGTCCTCCCACGAAGGGTGCGAACGGGACGACAAGCAGGATGGTGGCGGCAAAGGCCGTGACGACGGCGGACAGCCGCGCCAGCCTTGCGTAATCGAGTCGCTGGAGGTGCATCGATAGGTCCGTGTATTCCGGGTGGGACGTGTTGCCCTTCAGTTCCTGAAGGACAGGTACTTGTGGCCGAAGTAGCTCGACACGAGGGGGAGCATGATCCCGATGGCATGCGCGACGGCTTCGGGGTGCCATGTGAAGCCTATGGCGGGGAAGCCGTACTTCGCCAGCACGACGCTGACGATCAGCGTCTGGACCAGCGCGAACAGGTTGACGAGGATGAACCAGAGTGCCTGGTGGTGCACGGCCTGGGACGACCCCTTGAACACGAACAGGCGGTTCAATACGAAAGCCGTCGTCATGCCGATGACATACGCCAGGCCGACGGACCAGGCGTAGCTGGTCCAGTGGTTGATCACTACCCGGGAAAGGAAGTTCACGACCGCCGCAGACCCGCCGACGATCAGGAAAAGCACGAACTGGGACTTCATCAGGTCCCGCAGGCGGCGGTGTAGCGGTGCCTTGATGGTGTGCTCGGTCATGCCACGACTTCGCGTGCCATCATCCGGCCGAAGTCGATGCTCTCGGAGATGCCCCGATCCTCGGGATAATAATGCGAGGTATCCGCCACCCAGAGACCATGCACGGGCAGCTTGCGCGGAGGGATCGATTCCAGGTAGCCCGGCGGGCAGATCGGCTGTGCGTAGCGGTACCGGTTCGCGCGGATGTCGATGAAATCCTCGTCGGTCAGCGACGGGTTGATCGTCTTCAGGTATCGGCGGACCTTGTCGGTGAAGACCTCGTTGGCCTCCGCATACTTCGGGTGCTCGCCCGGCATGTAGAACGGCACGTACACGACATGCTGATCGAGCGGGCGCAGGTTGGTGTACTCGACCAGACCCGGGATATCCATGTCGTCGTCGTTGGTGTTGAGCCAGAAATTCTCCGTGACCGGCTTGCGCAGCTTGGCGATGACGCACACCACCGCCACGTTCTTCAGTGCACTGAACTTGGCGAGGATGTCGGCGGGCAGGTCCGGCATGACCCGCGGGACGAAGGGCAGCGGAATCGTGCTGACAACCTTGTCGAACGCTTCGAAGCCTGCGGGCGTCTCCACGCCCCTGACCGTGCCATTCTCGATCACGACGCGGGTAACGGGCGTCGACAGGCGAAACTCGCCACCGTGGTCCGTGATCCACTGCTGCATACCGTGGAGCAACGTGTCCGAGCCACCGTCGAGGTAGCCGAGTTTCTCGCGGAACATGCTGTATCGCGAGGTGCCGATGCGGCGGATACGGCTCCATATCCAGGCGGCCGAAAGATTGTCGCTGTAGTCGTAGAACTTGTAGTCGAACAGGCGCTGCCAGAGCGACCGCCATGCTTCCTCGCCCACCCAGCGGCGAATCCATCCGGTGGCCTCGATATGATCGAGCGGACGCCAGTCCTCGCGCTTGCGCTTCGTCGAAAGGAAGGCATGCAGACCGTAGCGGACCTTGGCCGTGAGGCTCAGACCCTTGAACTTCAGCAGGGCCACCGGGTTGCCCCAGGCTTGCAGGCGCTTGTCGAACCAGTAGCCCATCTTCGTTTCGGTCCAGCGCATACGATCAGCCAGGCCGAGCTCGTCCAGCATGGTCAGGAAGCCGGCATCCGAGATGCAGTGGAAATGGTAATACCGTTCGATCTTCAGGCCGCCGAAGTCGAAGCTCGCCGTCATGCCGCCGACGCGGTCGTCGGCTTCGAAGATGACCGGCGTGTGCCCGTCGCGGGCAAGCTGGTAGGCCACGGCCAGGCCCATGGGGCCGGCACCGAGTACGGCGACACGTTGGGGATGATTCATCGACTGCATTCCGGCGGGGCGCTCAGCGCTTCAGGACAATGGCGGAGTAACGGGGGTCGCAGTAGCTCTCGCGCACGGCATCGGCGAACGGGGTTTGCCGCACGCCGAACACGGCCTGCGTGTCCACGCCCTTGAAGTCGTCGCCGGCGCTCAGCGCCTTGAGCTGGCTTTCGGTAAAGGGCGGTTTCCCGCTGAATAGCGCATACACCCTCAGCAGGAAGCCGAAGAAGCCATAGGGGATGTGCACGATCAGCGTCTTCAGGCCCTTGGCCTTCTTGATCGTATGGATGATGTCCACGTAGTCGATGCGTGTATCGCCCACCACGTCGTACACCTCGCCGTTGCGCTCGCGCACGATGCAATCGGCGATGCAACGGCAGAAGTCGCGCTCGTAGAGTGGCTGGCGCATGTAGCGGCCATCGCCGGGGATCGGGAACACCGGCGTCTTGGCCATGAAGCGCGACAGCCAGCCGAAATGTTTCGGATCGAACCAGCCGAACATCAGGGTGGGGCGCAGCACGGTATGGCGGATGCCCGACTCCACCACCAGTTTTTCCTGGGCCTTCTTGGTGTTGGTGTAGTCGTCGTTGGCGACCGAGACCACCACCGAGGAGCTGATATGCACCATATAAGGCACGTTATGGCGCTTGAACGCGTCCAGCACCACGCGCGTGGCATCGATGTTGTTGCGGACGAATTCCTCGGTGAACTTGCTGGTGATCTGCGCATGCAGCTGCACGACGCACGACGCACCGGCAAAGGCCTCTTCCCACGGGCCCGGCACCGCCACGTCCGCCTCGATCGTCACCACGTCCGGATGCAGGTCGCGCAGGATGCCCATGTTGTAAGCGTGCTTGTCGATCGCCACCAACTGGGTGAAACCCTGGCTTTTCAGTTCGACGATGAGGTTCTGGCCGACCAGACCGGCCGCGCCTGTGATGACGATCTTGCTGTGCTTGTCTGCCATGGTCAGAGGCTGAGCCGTTTGAAGAGGAATTCGGGGATGCAGCGGATGATGGTCATGATGCCGGACCAGAACCACGGCAGGTAAGCCACGGCGCGGCCCTTGTCCACGGCGGAGACGATGCCCTCGGCGATGGCCTCCGGCTTGGCCCAGAGGGCACCCTTCTTGAACTCGCGGGTCATCGGCGTGTCGACGAAGCCGGGCTTGATCGTGATGACGGCCACCCCGTGCTTCGCCATGCGCTGGCGCAAGCCGCTGAGGAAGGCACTGACCGCGGCCTTGGCCGAGCCGTACAGGTAGTTGCTGGCGCGACCCCGGTCGCCAGCCACCGACGAGATCACGGCGATGCTGCCGCGGCCGGCGGTCTGCATGCGGTTGGCGATCAGGGTCAGCAGGGCGATGGTGGACGTGCCGTTGGTGGCGAACTCCGCCAGGGCGGTCTCCACGGAGGCCTCGCAGGCCTTCTGATCGGGCAGCGTGCCGTGTGCGATCAGCACTACGTCGACCTCACCCAGCGCCGCCCAGGCCGCGTCGAGAGCGGCGCCGTGGGCGGCGATATCGTTGACTTCCAGCTCGGCGCGGGTGACCTCGGGGGCGCCGCGGACCAGCAGGTCGTCGGCAATGGCGTCCAGCCGAGCCCGGTTACGGGCGACGAGATGGAGCCTTGCACCGCGTTCGGCGTACAGACGGGCGGTGGCTTCGGCAATCGCCGAGGTCGCTCCGATGATCAGGACTCGCTGCATGTGTTACTCCGAATACGCGAAAGAGGCGCCCGTGGGCATAGCGCAGATGCGCAGGGAGGTGGTCGTCCAGCCGGCATGATCCGTTCGCGGGTCGTCGACGAAGCCGCTGAAAGCGGGCCCGTCGACGCTATCGCCACGCTCCCGGGCCGCCTTTGGCCGGACCAGCGCCCAACCGACGATTATATCGTGCTCGTCCACGACCAGGGCCGCCCCGTCGGACGATTGGCTGAACGCGGTCTTCAGATGCCCATCGATACGGCGCTGCGGACGGCCCGAGGCGAGGACCTGTGACGTTTCGATACCGGCCTGGCACCCGGCAGCGGGCGCGCGTCTGCCCAGCCACCCTATCGCCGCCAGCAGGTGGTTCCTCCCGAAGGCGGAGAGACGGGCCTTACCTGCCCTGTTGGCGATGTCGAGCACATGCGCCGTCTGTTCGGGCGGATACAACGGCGCGATGGCAGACGGATCGTTCATCTGCGTGGCGAGGGCCAGGGCGCCCAGATCACGCGAATAGAGGGTGGACGCCTGATTGCGGATGGCCCTGAGTTGCCAGGACATGAGACCGAGGAGCACCAGGGTGGCCGCCAGGGGAAGAGCGCGCACAATGCGATCGCCTAGGGCAGGCGCCACCATGACCAGGCTCGCCAGCCAGGCCAGTCCACCCATCGTGGTGTACCGGCTGACGAACGCGCCGGCAAGCCCGTAAGGCAGGGGGAGACGGCCCAACGACGTTCCGAAGGCGCTGACGGCCACATAAGCCACCACGGCTACCATGGCCAACGACATCGGGTGGGTGCGGCGCGTGCGCCATGCCGTGGGCACGAACGCCAAGGTGCCCAGCAGCAGCAGCGCTGCGGCGATTTCCGTGATTCCAATGGCCCAGTTTGCCCTGCCGAATGCAAACCAGAGCGGACCGCCGACATAGCGCAGCACGAAGTGGACGACGTCCATCGGCCGATCCATCAGGACCGCCAGCATCGGCACATGCGTCTGTCCGCCGCTGAACCCCTGCCGGAACAGCAGCACGGCAAGTACGGTCGTCAACGCCGTGCCCGCCAGCCAGCGGGGGGACAGACCCACGCAGGCACCGAGAACGAGCAGGATCGGCAGGGCAAAAATGCCGTTTGCCATCGCACCCAGTGCAAGCGCAGCACATGCCGTTGCCACCGGTGCAAGATAACCGCGTGTCGGTTCCGACGCAGCGCGCGCCGCGAGGTAGAACGCGGACAGGGGCAGCCAGGCGACGAGGAAGAACTGCACCTGGAAAGCCCAGGTGAAGTTCTCGCGTTGTGACCAAAAAAACGTGCCGCCAAGAAGAACGGCGCAAAGGGCTTTGCGTGCCGCGGGTGTCAGTGCGTCCGATGAGCGCCTGGCAGCCTGGATGAAGATCGTCGCGATACCGGCCGTGATGGCCAGGCCTGCGACGATCGGCAGGATACCCCGCGCCCCGAACCAGGCAATATCGGCGTAGAAGAAGGGCCGCGACAGCACGATCCGGTGCTCGGCATGCCCATCCAGCCATGGCAACCAGCCGCCTTCCCTGGCTTGCAGGAAGAATCCGATATACCCGTCCCACATGTCCCACAACGGTACGGGCGAATAGGCCCGAACGACGCCGATCAGGGTATACAGCACCATCACCAGGGCCATGACAGTGGCTGCCGTCGCCCAATGCGGGCTCGTGAGGCGATGGCGGTGGGGCGGATCAGACGGGGAGGCGAACGAAGCGTTCACTCCGTGCCACGCATCCCCCCTCATGCCGAAACACGCCGCCAGAAACTGGACGACACACCGGGATCGACGAACGCCGAGAACGCCTCGTGCGCCGGGAAGTAAGCGCGGAAATGGGCGGCCGACATCCGCGCGTCCTTGGCCGGATACACCGCGCCGCCCTTGTCCGCGACGATCGCGTCCAGGCGGTCAAGCAGCGAGAACACGCCTGCGCCGTCGTTCGGAAAATCCAGTGCCAGCGTCGTGCCTTGCCGCGAGAACGACAGCATGCCGGGCGAAGGCCGGTCACCGAACTGCTTGAGCACGGCCAGGAACGAGCCGCCGCCGGCGTCGGCGATCGTCTTCACCAGCTCGAACATGGTCGCTTCCGCGGCGGCGGGCGGCACCACGCACTGGTACTGCAGGAAGCCACGCGGGCCGTACATGCGGTTCCAGTGGGCGATGCTGTCCAGCGGGTAGAAGAACGGCTGGTAGTGCGTCGTCGCGTGCGCCACGCGTTGCCGCTGGCGGTGGTAATACAACTGGTTGAACGCCCGCAGGCTGAGCGAATTGACCAGGCTGACCGGTGGGGTGATCGGCATGGCGAGGCGCCGAGACGACGTCGCCGGGCGCTGGTCCGGCCGCGACGGCGCATGGTTGGCCCGGCTGAACAGGCCGCGGCCAAGCGCCTTGCCCTTGGCCGCGCAGTCGATCCACGACACGGTGTATTCGTAGTCCCGGTCGGAGGCCTGCGACAAGTCGAAGAAACCGGCCAGGCTTTCGAAGCGGTGGCTCTCGGTAGACATCCACGGCCCGGCGATGCGGCGCAACTGGATCGTGGCACGGGTGATGACGCCGGTCAGGCCCAGGCCACCCACGGTGGCCGCGAACCAGTCCGCGTTTTCGGTGGGCGAGCAGACTCGCCGTGAGCCGTCCGTACGCAGTAGCTCGAAGGCCAGCACATGGTGGCCGAACGTGCCGGCGCGATGGTGGTTCTTCCCATGCACGTCGTTGGCGATGGCGCCGCCGACAGTCACGAAGCGGGTGCCCGGGGTGACCGGCAGGAACCAGCCCTGGGGCACCACCAGATCGAGGATGTCGGCAAACAGCACGCCGGCCTCGCAGGTCAGCACGCCGGTGGCCGGATCGAAGGCGATGAAGTGGTCCAGACCCCGCGCCGCGAGCAGCACGCCGCCGTCGTTGAGGCAGCTGTCGCCGTAGCTGCGTGCGTTGCCCAGGGGCAGCACGGGCAGGGTACTGGGCGGCAGGGGGGCATGCCGATCGCTCAGGGCGATCACTTTTTCCGTGGTGACGGGGTAACGGCCCCAGGAGCGTCCGGCGCGGGCCATCAGACGGCCGCTGCGACGATCACCGCCGCGATCACGCCGAGGATCTGGCTGGTGCGGTCCATCACGGCGAACACCACCGGGTCGTCGTGCATGATCCCGCGGTGGGCGATCGCCCAGGTGCGGCTGATCCAGTAAAGCAGCAGCGGGCACAGCATCCACAAATAATGCGGGTGGTCGTAGAGCGACATGCTGGCCGTGCTGTCCACATAAAGTGCCAGCACCAGCACGGCAAGGTAGCCGCTGGAGCCGCCCAGGGACTGGATCAGCGGAATGTCTTCGACATCGTAGCCACGCCCGCTGGCCTTCACCTGGCCCTTCTTCTGCAGCGCCAGCAACTCGGTGTAGCGCTTGACCATCGCCAGGCTGAGGAAGATGAACATCGAGAAGGCCAGCAGCCAGAACGACGGCTTGGTGTGGATCGCTGCCGTGCCGGCGAGGATGCGTGTCGTATACAGCGTGGCCAGCACAACCACGTCGAGCATCATGATCCGCTTCAACCGGATCGAGTAGGCCGTGGTGAGGATGTAGTAACCCAGCAGCACGCCGACGAACAGGTGCGAGACGAAGAAGGCCAGGCCGAAACCGGCGATCAGCAGCAGCACTGCGGCGATGGGTCCGGCGATCAGCGGCAGCGTACCCGCCGCGAACGGGCGGTTGCGCTTGCGATGGTGCTGGCGGTCCGACGGCAGGTCGAGCAGGTCGTTGGTCAGGTAGACGCTCGAGGCGCACAGGCCGAAGCAGACGAAGGCCAGCAGGGCCGCCGCGACGCGATCGAGTTCCAGCACGCGATGCGAGGCCAGCAACGGCAGGAAGACCAGCACGTTCTTGATCCACTGGTGCACACGCAGGGCTTTCGCCCAGGCCTTGATGCCGCCGCTACGCACGGTGAAGCGTTTTTCCACCGGGGCGACGCGTGCCGCGGCTTTCGACAGGGTCTCGCCCTGCTCCACGACCAGGGCCGCGTGGGCGTGCTTCCACACGGCGAGGTCTACGGGCGCGTTACCGATGTAATCGAAGGCTTTCTCGCCGAAGCGTTCCACCAGCGCCTTTGCCTTGTTGGCACCGGACAGGTTGACCTGGCCGTCGCTGGCCATCACCTCGTCGAACACAGCCGCGTGGTCGGCGACGGGTGTGGCGAGGGTCACGTCCGAGGCGGTGCACAGCACCACGTGACGATGGGCGCGTTGATCGCGCAGCCAGTCGATCAGCTCGTGGTTGTAGGGCAGGGCGACCGGATCCAGCTGCACGCGCCGCGCGATCTCGCGCTTCAGGTGGGCCTTGCCCCGGAGCAGCCAGCCCAGCATCGAGAAGATGGCCAGCGGATGCTGCGCCAGCAGCGCCAGTGCCGACTCGATCAGCAAATCGGAGCGGATGAGCGTGCCATCCAGGTCGACGCAAAGCGGGATACCCGTCTTTGCCGCGTTTTCCACCGCCATGTCCGGCATTGCTAGTCCCTGAATCAGAAAAACGGCCGCGGCGGACGCCGCGGCCTTGAACGTGACGGCCCGGGCGCCTGCCCGGGCCATGGGTCAGCCGAGGGCGGCTTCCAACTCGGGCAGGATCTTGAACAGATCGCCGACCAGGCCGATGTCGGCAATTTCGAAGATCGGCGCCTCGCCGTCCTTGTTGATGGCGACGATGGTACCCGCGTCCTTGATGCCCGTCAGGTGCTGGATGGCGCCGGAGATGCCGATGGCGATGTACAGCTCCGGCGCGATGATCTTGCCGGTCTGGCCGACCTGCATCTCGTTGGGCACGTAGCCGGCATCCACGGCCGCGCGCGAGGCGCCCACGGCCGCGCCGATCTTGTCGGCGAAGGCGTAGACGATCTCGAAGTTTTCCTTCGAGCCCACGCCACGGCCCCCGGAAACCACCTTGGCGGCACCCTGCAGGTCCGGACGGTCGCTCTTGCCCTGCTGCAGCCCGACAAAGCGGGTGTGCGAGGGCAGGGTGGCCTCGACGGTCAGCGCCTCGACCGGGGCCGACCCGTTGGCGGCGGCCGCGGGCCACGACGCGGTGCGGATGGTGGCGACGACCGTGGAGGCGGCATCCACTTCCACGGTAACGATGGCGTTGCCGGCGTAGATGGGGCGCTTGAAGCTGTGCGGCCCCTCCACGGTCATTACGTCGCTGACCTGGGACACGCCCAGCAGGGCGGCCACGCGCGGCGCCAGATCCTTGCCGAAGGTGGTCGAGGGTAGGAACACGTGGCTGTAACCCGCGGCCGCCTTGGCGATCTGCGGCGCGAGCACGGCAGCCAGCGCGTGGGCGTTCTCGGCGCGGGCCACGGTCAGCACCTTGCTGACGCCGTCGATCTTCGCCGCCTCGGCGGCAACCGCGTCGGGGGCGTCGGACAGCACGATGACGTCGATGGTGTCGGGCTTCACGGCCGAGGCGGCACTGACGGCGCGGGCGGTAGCACCGTTCAGCTTGCCGTCGAGGTGCTCGGCGATAACGAGGATCTTGGACATGGGATTCTCCGGTCGGCTGCCTTACAGCAGGCCCTTCTGTTTGAGGGCCGCGACGAGTTCGGCGGCGTCCTTCACCATGACGCCCTTGCTGCGCTTGGGCGGGGCGGCGTAGTGGGTGGTCTTGATGTGGTCTGCCGCATCGACGCCCAGCGAGTCCAGCTCGATCACGTCGATCGGCTTGGACTTGGCTTTCATGATGTCGGGCAGCTTGATGAATCGCGGTTCGTTGAGGCGCAGGTCCGTGGTGATCACCGCGGGCAGGTCGGCCTCGATGGTCTCCAGGCCGGCGTCGACCTCACGCGTGACCGTGGCCTTGCCGTCGGCGATCTCGACCTTGCCGGCGAAGGTGGCCTGCGGACGGTCCCACAGGGCCGCCAGCATCTGGCCGGTCTGGTTGGCGTCGTCGTCGATGGCCTGCTTGCCCAGGATGACCAGCCCCGGCTGCTCCTTCTCTATCAGCTTGAGGAAGGTGCGGGCGGCGGTCAGCGGGGCGATGGCCTCCGTGGTCTGGACGTGGATGGCACGGTTGGCGCCCATGGCCAGGCCGTTGCGCAGGTGGGCGGTCAGGTCGGCCGGACCGATGCCCACCACGATCACCTCGTCGGCGACGCCCTTCTCGCGCAGGCGCAGGGCCTCTTCCAGGGCGATATCGTCGAACGGGTTGGCGGAGAGCTTCACGCCGTCGGTCACGACGCCCGTGCCGTCCGGCTTGACCTGAATGCGGACGTTGTAGTCCACGACGCGCTTGTAGCCGACCAGAATCTTCATTCGGGGTTCCTGTGCGTAGGGGCGGCCGTCGTTGCGGTCGCCTCGGGTTGACTCCGTATTCTATCCAAACTTCAAACCGGCGTTTGACGCGCCGCGGGATGGCATACGGCAAAGGTGGCGCGCGGGGGTATCTTTGCGATAATCCGGGGTCATGTCCGGAATCGACCTTTAATGACGCCGACCGTCAGCGTGGTGGTGTGCACCTACAACGGATCGGCCTATGTGGAGCAGCAATTCGCCAGCCTGTTGGCCCAGTCGCGCCTGCCCGACCAGATCGTGATCGCGGACGATGCCTCTTCGGACGGCACGCCCAAGGCCATCGAGCGGTTCGCGGCGCGTTGCCGTGGTCAGGGCGTGGAGGTCGTGATTCGCCTGCGGCCGGCCAACGTCGGTTTCATCGCCAACTTCGCCGATGCGCTCACGTTGGCGACGGGCGATCTCATATTCCTTTGCGACCAGGACGATCGGTGGCATGAGGAAAAACTGGCGCGGATGGCCGCGACCCTCGCCGAGGAGCCCGACCTGACCCTGCTGTTCACCGATGCCCGCCTGGTCGATGCGGCCGGCGCCCCGCTGGGGCAGACATTGTTCGACGCGCTCGAACTGCTTCCGGCCGACTGGCATGCCCTGCGCTCCGGCCGCGCGTTTCCGGTGCTGCTGCGACGTGCGGTGGTCACCGGGGCGACGACGGCGTTCCGGCAGCCGCTGGTGCGTCGTGCGCTGCCCGTGCCCCCGGGCTGGATCCATGACGAATGGCTGGCCACCGTGGCGGCGCTGACCGGGCGCATCCTGCCGCTGTCGTCCCCGTTGATCGATTACCGGCAGCATGGCGGCAACCAGATCGGGATGCGCAAGCGCACGTGGCGCCAGCGGATCGCCGACCTGTTCCTTCCGCGCAACGCGCTGCTCATCCGGGGGCTGGAGCGCATGGCCGCCCTGGACGAACGTTTCGCCGAGGACGCGACGATCCCGCTCGCCTCGCGCCAGATGGTCGCCGAGCGCATGCGTCATTTCCGGCGACGCGTGGCGATCGGTTCCCGCCCGCGTTACGCGCGATGGCCCGACCTGTGGTCGGAATGGCGTGGCGGTGGGTATGGCCGGCACGGCAACGGCCTGTCGTCGGTACTACGCGACGCATTGAGGAAGCATTGACCATGGCGCCTGCCTTGCGTATTTCCGTCGTGCTTTGCACATGCGATGGCCAGGCTTACCTTGCGGAACAGCTCAGTACGCTGCTGACGCAGAGCCGCCTGCCTGATGAGGTGATCATCGGTGATGACGACTCGACGGACGGCACATGGACCATCGTCCAGGACTTCGCCGTGCTGGCGCGGACGCGGGGTGTCACCGTGCAGGCGGTACGTCGCCCCCGCCGGCTGGGCTATGTCGCCAACTTCTCCGCTTCGCTGGCGCAGTCCTCGGGCGATCTGGTCTTCCTGTGCGATCAGGACGACGCATGGCATCCGGACAAGATCGCCACGCTGGCAGCGCGTTTCCTCGCCGATCCGGCGCTGACCTTCCTGCACAGCGATGCCCGTCTGGTTACCGCGGATGGGGCGGACATGGGCTGCGGCCTGTTCGAGGCGCTTGAACTGTCCGCGATCGAACGGGGCCTCATCGACGGCGGCGAAGCGCTGCGTGTCTACCTGCGCCGGAACATCGCCACGGGGGCTACGGCGGCGTTCCGCCGCGAGTTGTTGGCTCGTGCCTTGCCCGTGCCCTCTGCCTGGGTACACGACGCATGGATCGCTACTCTCGCCGCAGCGACGGGCAAGGTCGATTTCATCGACGATCCGCTGATCGACTACCGCCAGCATGACGGCAACCAGATCGGCATGCGGTCCCGTACGTGGCGCACCCGTCTGGCCGAATTCCGGATGCCGCGTGGGGACGAATTGCGTGCGGCCGTCGCGCGCATCGACGCGCTGGATGAGCGCCTCGATACCGAAGGCGCCCCCGACGGCGTGCAAAACGACATCGATGCCACGCGACGGCATCTCGAGCGACGCCTGAGCATCGGCACGCGCGCTCCGCTTTTCCGCGTGCCGTCGGTGGCCTGGGAATGGCTGACCGGCGCCTACACGCGTTTTGCCACGGGCACGCGAACGGCGTTGCGCGACCTGTTGAGGAAGGGATGATGGTTACGGGGACGCAGCATGTCGCCATCCTCCTCGCCACCTACAATGGCACCCGCCACCTCGCCGAGCAACTCGACTCCATCGTTGCCCAGACCCATACGGACTGGACGATTCACGCCTCCGACGACGGCTCCACCGACGCGACGCTCGCCCTCCTGTTGACCTATCGCGAGCGGCTCGGCGCGGAGCGCATGGTGCTCTGGCAGGGCCCCAGCGCCGGTTACTCGCGCAACTTCATGTCGATGCTGCATCGCGAAGGCGTAACGGGCGACTACGTGGCGTTCAGCGACCAGGACGACATATGGGATGCGCACAAGCTGGAGACCGCGCTTCTCGCGCTCGCCGCGGTGCCGCCGGACAAACCGGCCCTGTACGGGGGCCGTTCGCGACTGATCGACGAGGCGGGCCGGCCATTCGGCCTTTCACCCCTGTTCGGCCGTCGTCCGTCGTTCGCCAATGCCCTGGTACAAAGCCTCGCCGGTGGCAACACCATGCTGCTCAACCGTCGCGCGCGCGACCTGATGTGTCGCGCACCGGCGTCTGCCCGCGTGGTCTCGCACGACTGGTGGGCGTACCTGGTGGTCTCGGGTGCCGGAGGTCGGGTGGTCTACGACCGAGAGCCGACGCTGGGTTATCGCCAGCATGCCGATAACATCATCGGTTCGAATGCCGGACTGGGCGCTCGCCTGCGCCGCATGGCCGACATGGTGGGTGGCCGTCATCGCGAGTGGAACGAAGCCAACGTTGCCCTGCTGTCGAACATGCGCGATGCGCTGGGCGACGACGAACGCGCGCGCTTCGACCATTTCGCACGGGGCCGCGCCACTTGGTTGCTGCCGCGCCTGTGGCACTTCGCGTGCGCCGGCCTTTACCGACAGACCGCCATCGGCAATGCGGGGCTGCTGCTGGCCGCGGCGCTGGGCCGGCTGTGAGCCGGCCCTCGCGTGAGCGCTACAGGTTCTGGTAGTTCGGGCCCGAGCCGCCTTCGGGCGTGACCCAGGTGATGATCTCGTACGGGTCCTTGATGTCGCACGTCTTGCAGTGCACGCAGTTGGCCGAGTTGATCTGCAGGCGACGCCCACCTTCGTCCTGCACCATCTCGTAGACGCCGGCCGGGCAGAACCGTTCGCACGGGTTGCCGTATTCCGTCGTGCAGCGATCCACACAGATGGAGGTATCCAGCACCTTCAGGTGCACCGGCTGGTCCTCGTCGTGCTCGGTGGCCGCGAAATACACGCTGGCCAGGCGATCGCGCGGGGGCAAGGTGCGGTCGACATAATCCGTCTTCGGTGCCTCGTACTCGCCCAGCTTCTGCAGCGCCGACCAGTCGGCGTGGTTCTTCAGTGTCCAGGGCGAACGACCGCCGGTCACGGTTTCCCACGCGGCATTGATCAATCCCCACCACAGCCCCTTGTTGAAACCGGGCCGGATATTGCGGACCTTCTTCAACTCGCTCATGACGGCGGAATCGCGCAGCTTCGCGTCCCAGCCGGCCGGGCTGAGCGCGTTGCCCAGGAGATGTTCGGCCGCGAGCATGCCCGAGGCGATCGCCTGGTGCGTGCCCTTGATCTTTGGGACGTTGACCAGTCCTGCGGAGTCCCCGATGAGCACCGCGCCCGGCATCTCCACCTTCGGCAGCGACTGGAAACCGCCCTCGACGATGGCGCGCGCGCCGGCGGAGACGATGGTGCCGCCGTCGAGCAGGCCCTTCACGTTCGCGTGGTGCTTGAACTGCTGGAAGGCCTCGAACGGCGAGAACATCGGGTCCGGGTAGTCCAGGCCGGCGACGAAGCCGATCGCCACGCGGTCGTTTTCCATGTGGTAAAGAAAGCTGCCGCCGTAGGTGTCGTTGGCCAGCGGCCAGCCGGCGGTATGCACCACCTTGCCGGGTTGGCCGCGGCCGGGCGGCAGCTGCCACAGTTCCTTGATGCCGATGCCGTAGGTCTGCGGGTCGCTGTCCTTGTCCAGGGCGAACTGCCGGATCAACGATTTGGTGATGTGACCGCGGCAGCCTTCGGCCAGCACGGTGACCTTCGCGCGGATGTCGATGCCCTCGGTGTAGCCGGGCTTGTGCGTGCCGTCGCGCGCCACGCCCATGTCGCCGATACGCACGCCGTTCACCGCGCCCGCGTCGTCGAACAGGGCCTCGGCGGCGGCATAGCCGGGAAATACGTCCACGCCTAGCGCTTCGGCCTGCGGCGCCAGCCACGCGCAGAGCGCGCCCAGGCTGACGATCACGTTGCCGTGGTTGTTCATCTGCGGCGGCGTGACCGGAAGTTTCGTGCCGGAGGCGTGGTCGCGCAGCAGCCAGAATTCGTCGGTGGTCACCGGCACGCAGATGGGCGGCGGCGCCGTGCGCCAATCCGGCAGCAACCGATCCAGCGGCCCGGTTTCGATCACGGCGCCGGACAGTATCTGCGCACCGATCGTCGAGGCTTTTTCGATGACGCAGACCGACGTGTCGGGGTTGAGTTGTTTCGCACGCATCGCGAACGCCAGGCCGGCGGGGCCGGCCCCGACGACGACGACGTCGTATTCCATGGTCTCGCGGTCGCTCATGGCTGGCTCACTCGAACTCGGCTGGCGGGGTGGCTGACCCATCATTGTCAGGCTTCGTCGCAAGGGGGGCAAATCGCCGTTTCAAACGTCCTCACGCGATAGGGCCTTGCATGACGTTCACATATCGCGTTCATAATCGTGCCAAGCGCCAGGAGATTTCATGAATACGATGCCGCCGGTGGCCGACACCGACATGCGCCGCGCCACGCTGTTGCAAATACTGCATTGGCTGGCTATCGGCAGGGTGCAACCGCAAGCCCTGTCCGATGTCTACCAGAACGCCATCGAGCGCCTCAATCCGCGCCTGAATGCGTTCGTCGATTACAGCGTCTCGCTGATCCAGGAACAGGCCCTGGCCGCGGATCGTCGCCGTCGCGACGGCGTCATCGGGCGCCTGGACGGCATCCCTATCGCGATCAAGGACAACTTCGACGTGGCCGGCGTGCCCACACGTGCCGGCATGCGGCGGCGCAGCGTCGTGCCCGACGAAGATGCGCACGTGGTGGCGCGCCTGCGCGCGTCGGGCGCCGTTCTACTGGGCAAGACCAACATGGACGAGGGCGCACTGGGCCTCACCACCAACAATCCCGTGCATGGCGCAACGCACAACCCGCACCGGCTCGGTTACACCGCGGGCGGTTCGTCCGGCGGCGCGGCGGCGGCCGTGGCCTCGGGCATGGCGGTGGCGGCCATCGGTTCGGACAGCCTCGGCTCCATCCGCGTGCCGGCCAGCTATTGCGGCATCTATGCGCTGAAGCCGACCCACGGCGAGATATCGGCGCGGGGCTTGGTGCCGGCGGCGCGTCGCCTCGACGCGGTGGGCCTGCTGGCGCGCGGGGTAGACGACCTTACCGTGCTACTGCAGACGTTGGCCGGCTACGACGCGGACGATCCGCGCTCGCGCCGCCGTCGCGTGGCGTTCTCGCCGCCGGATTGGGAGCCGGGCAACCTGCGCGCGGGTTTCCTGCCCGACCTGGCTGCCATCGGTGTCGAGCAGGACGTGATCGACGTGTTCGAGGCTGCCCTGGCGCGCCTGCAGGGTGAACTGGGCGAGCGCCGCCAGGTCGATTTCTCGGACTGGGATTTTGCCCGGACCCGACGGGCGGGCCTGCTGCTGATGGAAGCGGAGATGATCCATACCTTCGCCGCGGAACTGGCTGACGAGGCCTATCCGGTATCGGCGGGCTTCCGTGACATGGTCGGCTTCGCCACCCGCAAGTCGGCTGCCGACTATGCCGCCGCCGACGGCGTGCTGGATGCGGCCACCCTGAAGATGCGTCGCCTGTTCGCACAAGTGGACGTGCTGGTGCTACCGACCACGCCACAGGGTGCCTTTCCGCTAGATGGGCCGGTACCTGCTTCACAGGCAGACCTGTGTGGCTTTGCCAGCCTGGCGGGCTGCCCGGCGGTCAGTATTCCGATGGGCACGCTGGCCAACGGCATGCCGATCGGCATGCAGCTGGTCGGCGCACGTGGCTCGGATCTTCGCCTGCTGGAACTGGCGGCGGTGTGTGCCTCGTCGCTCGATGCGGAGCCCGCCTACCCGGTGGAACCCGCCTGACCGCCGCGTGGCAACCGGTCGATCTGCCGGGCGCCGAGGTGGATATCGCGCCGGCATGGTTGCCGCGCGACGAAGCGGATGCGCTGCTGGCGTCGCTGCTCGCCACCTTGCCGTGGGAGGTCCATCGCATCCGCATGTTCGGGCGGCAGGTGGATTCACCTCGCCTGAGTGCGTGGATCGGTGACGCCGACGCCGCCTATCGTTATTCGGGCACACGCTTCGTACCGCATCCGTGGCTGGCTCCACTGCGCATGTTGCGGGACCGCGTGGCGACCGCATGCGGTACTTCCTTCAACAGCGTGCTTGCCAACCTCTACCGTAACGGTGCCGACCGGATGGGCTGGCACAGCGATGACGAGCCGGAGCTCGGCCCCGAGCCGATCATCGCGTCGGTGAGCCTGGGCGCGCCACGGACGTTTCGTTTTCGCCACACGGCAGGTGGCCCGGCCGTGGCGGTGGAGCTGCCGCACGGCAGCCTGTTGCGCATGGCTGGCGCAACGCAACGCTTATATAAGCATGAGTTGCCGGCCCGACGGCGCGTGGACGCGCCACGGATCAACCTGACGTTCCGCCAGGTGGCACCGCCTGCTCCAGGGTCCAGGCGGTGATCTGGCGGGCCAGCGTGTCCATCGCCCGACCGAATGCCTCGACCACCTGTGGTACGGCCTTGCCGTCGACCGGCTCGCGTACCTCGAAGCGGCGCGCGCCGACCATTTGGTGCTTGCGCGTGCCGGCGACGATGGCATCGAAACGGATCACCACGGTCGGCTTGCCGTCGATGTACTCGGTCTGGAACGCGGCCAGGCTGCCGTCCAGTTCGTAGTCGGCGCCGAGATTGCCGTCGTCGGTGCCGATGGCGCGCACGCGGCCGGTATCGCGGAAGGCATCGGCAAGCCGGTCGCGCACGAGGTGCGGCACGCTGTCGGCCCAGCGCGCGCCGGCATAGACGCTGATGGTATTGGCTTCGGGCACCACGGCGATGCGTGCGCTGTCGAGCGCGCGCGGTGCGGTGGGGGTGGCGATGCGCAACGTCCAGGTCACGCTCGTCGTGGTCGCCGGACGCGCCGCCGGTGCCGCGGGCAGCAGGTAGACACGGGGCGATTCGGCCTTGGGCAGGATCGAGCAGCCGGCCAGCAAGGCAAGGCATAGCGGAACGGCGAAGCGGGCCAGTCTCATGGCGTGAACTCCCTGGTCTTCTCGCGGCCGAGCAGGTAGCCGCTGGGGTTTTCGTCGAGGCGCCGGGTGATCGACCGCAGCGAGCCCAAGGTGTCGCGCAGCTCGTGCAGTGTGGGTGCCAGATCGCCCAGGCTGGCGGCACCGCCGTTGATCGCGTCGGCATTGTCGTTGAGCAGGCGATCGACCGATGCCGTGGCGCGTTCCAGCGACGCCATCGCCCGCTGCGCGCTTTCCAGCGTGGCCTTGCCTTGCGTATCGATCAGGCCGTTGGCGTTGTGTACCAGGGCGCGACTCTCCGCCAGCGTGTCGTCGGCCTGTCGGGTCACGGTCACCAGTTGCCTGATCAGCATGCGGATGTCCTCGCGCTCGTCGGCGATCACGGCCGTGGTCTTGTCGAGATGGTCGAGCGTGTTCTGCACCCGCTGCACGTTATCTTTCGACAGCAGTTCGTTGGCCTTCGCGGCGGCCTGGCTGATGTTGGTCATCAGGTCTTCGCCATTGGCCAGCAAGCGTGCGAACGGCGATGGGTCGGCGACGATCACCGGCACCTGGCCGTCATGCCCCACCATCAGCGGGCTACCCGGCGAGCCGCCGGACAACTGGATGATGGCGACGCCGGTGACACCGGTGAGGGCAAGCTTGGCGTGGGTATCCTTGCGCAGCGGCGTGTCGCCGGAAAGGCGCACACGGGCCAGCACACGACGCGGGTCTTCGGGGTCCAGCCGCAGCTGGGTGACGTCGCCCAGCCGGATGCCGTTGTACTGCACGGTGCCGCCCTTCGACAGGCCGGTCACGGCTTCGTTGAAAACGATGTCGTAGTAGTTCCATTCCTGGTCGGAATGCGCCCTGGCCAGCCACACGCCGAAGGCCAGGCCGAAGAGGACGACCAGGACCGCGAACAGTCCGATCAGTACGTGGTGGGCACGGGTTTCCATGGTTCATTCCTTGCCGCGGTGGGCGGCGAGCGTGGCGGCATGGCCGCGCGGTCCGTTGAAGTACGCCTGCACCCAGGCATCGTCGGTACGCGCGACCTCGTCGATGGGCGCGGCGGCCAGCACGCGCCGTTGCGACAGCACGGCAACGCGGTCGCATGTGGAATACAACGTATCCAGATCGTGGGTCACCAGGAACACCGTCAACCCCAGCGCATCCCGCAGGGTGACGATCAGGCTGTCGAACGCGGCCGCGCTGATCGGGTCCAGCCCGGCGGTGGGTTCGTCGAGGAAGAGGATCTCCGGGTCGAGCGCCAGCGCACGTGCCAGGGCAGCGCGCTTGATCATGCCGCCGGACAGCTGCGAGGGGTACTTGCGCCCTGCGTCCGCGGGCAGGCCGGATAGCGCCAGCTTCACGCCGGCAAGCCGTTGCGCGTCGCCGCGCGCCAGGCCGGCATGTTCGATCAGGGGCAGCGCGATATTCTCGGCCACGGTCAGCGACGAGAACAGGGCGCCGCTCTGGAACAGCACGCCGAAGCGACGCTCCACGCGCGAGCGTTGTTCGTCGGGCAACGCCAGCAGGTTTTCGCCGAAGACGCGTACCTCGCCGGCCACCGGTCGCACCAGTCCGACGATGGTGCGCAGCAGTACCGACTTGCCGGTGCCCGAGCCACCCACGATGCCGATGATTTCGCCGCGGTAGACATCGAGGTCCAGGTCCTCGTGGACGGTCTGCGCACCGAAGCGGTTAACCAGTCCGCGCACGGCGATCACGGTCTCCTTGGCGCTCACCAGCCCATCTCCATATAGAAGAGGGCGGCCAGCGCATCCAGCAGGATTACCACGAAGATGGACTGCACCACCGCCGAGGTGGTGTGCTCGCCCACCGACTGCGCGCTGCCGCTCACCTTGAAACCCTCCATGCATCCGATGACGCCGATCATGAAAGCGAACAGAGGCGCCTTGACGATGCCCACCAGGAACTGGCCGAGCGAGATATCCGACTGGAACATCGACAGGAACATCGAGGGCGACATCTTCAGCACCGCCATGCACACCACGCCGCCACCGGCGATGCCCGCGATCATCGCGATGAAGGTGAGCAGGGGCAGGGCGACCAGCAGCGCCAGCACCCGCGGCAGCACCAGCAGCTCTACCGGGTCGAGGCCCAGCGTGCGGATGGCGTCGATCTCCTCGCGGGCCTTCATTGAGCCGATCTGCGCGGTGAACGCACTGGCGGTGCGACCGGCGAGCAGGATGGCGGTAAGCAACACGCCGAATTCCCGCAGGAAGGCGAAACCGATCAGGTCGACGGTGAAGACGCTGGCGCCGTAACTGGCCAGCGCCGTAGACCCGAGGAAGGCGACCACCGCGCCCACCATGAAGGAAAGCAGGGCGAGGATGGGTACCGCATCCAGGCCGGTCTGTTCGATATGCGCCACCAGGGACGTGACGCGCCAGCGCCGGGGCCGCCATGCCGTGGCGAGAAATCCCTGCAGGGTGATGCCGATGAACGCCAGCAAGGTCGCCGTCTGTTTCCAGGTGCCTTCCAGCGCGCGGCCGATCCGCTCCAGCATGACCACGAAGCCGGCATCGCGCTTTCGCTTCGTGCCGGTGCAATAGGTGTCCATGGCGTCGCCGACGGTTTTCAGCAGGGCCTGGCGGGCGGCGGGCAGGGCATCGTCCTGGGCGAGTTGCCGCGTGCGTGCGCTGCCCAGCAACTCGGCGACGACGAAGGCACCCGATGTATCCATCGCGCCGAGCCGGTGGGTATCGATCACGGTGTCGCCGTCGATCGCACCGGCCAGTTCGCTGGCGCGACGCTGCAGGTCCGTGTAGTGGGCGAGTGTCCAGTCGCCTGCGAGCATCAGCCGCTGGCCCGAGGCGTCGCGGGTAAGGGTGGCCGAGCCGGGGTGGGATGCCGATGCCATGGGCGGAACACTAGCAGGAGCCGGTGCCCGCGCGGCGATCGTGCTGCACCGCGATTGGCCTTCTGCACCGCCGCGGCCGATAATGCCGGGCTACTGCCTACCGCCATCTCCTGCAAGGTAAGACGATGACCGACAAGACCGAACTCAACGCCACCCACCGCGAACTCGGTGCCCGCATGGTCGACTTCGGCGGTTGGGACATGCCGATCGCCTACGGTTCGCAGATCGAGGAGCACCACGCCGTCCGCAAGGACGCCGGCATGTTCGACGTCTCGCACATGACCGTGGTCGACCTCACCGGCGAGCGCACCCGCGAGTTCCTGCGCAAGCTGCTCGCCAACAACGTCGACAAGCTGACCAAGAGCGGCAAGGCCCTCTACACGTGCATGCTCGCCGAGAACGGCGGCGTCATCGACGATCTCATCGTCTATTTCCTGCGCGAAGATTTCTTCCGCCTGGTCGTCAACGCCGCGACGCGCGTCAAGGATCTGGCCTGGATCGAGAAGCAGGCCGCCGCGTTCGGCGTCACCGTGCGCGAGCGCCCCGAGTTCGGGATGATCGCCGTGCAGGGCCCCAACGCCCGCCAGAAACTGCTCGGCCTGCTGCCGGACGAGGTTCGCGAGAAAGCCGGCAAGCTGGGCAAGTTCGCCGCCCTTGAGGTGGAAGGGCCGAATGGCATGCCGCTGTTCCTCGCCCGCACCGGCTACACCGGTGAAGACGGCTTCGAGGTCGTGGTGCCCAACAGTCGTGTGGTCGAACTGTGGAACCTGCTGTGCGAGGCGGGCGTCACTCCGGCGGGTCTGGGTGCGCGCGACACGCTTCGCCTGGAGGCCGGCATGAACCTCTACGGCCAGGACATGGACGAGACGGTCAGCCCCTGGGAGGCCGCGCTCGCCTGGACGATCTCGCTCGACGAGGGGCGTGACTTCATCGGTCGCGCCGCGCTGGAAGCGATGAAGGCCGAGGGTGTGCCTCGCGTCATGATCGGCCTGGTGATGGACGAGAAAGGCGTGCTGCGGCACGGCCAGAAAGTGCTCACCGCCCGCGGCGAAGGCGAGATCCTCTCGGGTGGCTTCGCACCCACCCTCGGTAAGTCGGTGGCCTTCGCCCGGGTTCCGGCGGGTGACCATGGCGAGGTTCGGGTCGACATCCGTGGCCGCGAGATTCCGGTGCGCGTGGTCAGGTTCCCGTTCGTCCGCGACGGCCAGCCCATGCCGGGCATCGTCGACTGATCCACAGCATGCTTTCGCGAAACGCGTGGACCGGCGACAATGTCCCGACCCGCTATCGCACCCCCGTCCCGAGCTAACGAGGAATACCCCATGAGCGAAATCCCAGGCGATCTGAAGTTTGCCAAGTCCCACGAGTGGGTGCGCGTCGAGCAGGACGGCACGGTCACCGTCGGCATCTCCGACCATGCTCAAGGCGCCTTGGGCGATCTGGTCTACGTCGAACTGCCGGAAGTCGGCAGCAGCGTGCAGGCCGGCAACGGTACCGCCGTGGTCGAGTCGGTCAAGGCCGCCTCCGATATCTACGCGCCGGTGTCGGGCGAGATCATCGAGGTCAACGCCACGCTGAGCGACAAGCCGGAAACGATCAACGAAGACCCTTACGAGGCTGGCTGGATCTTCAAGCTGAAGGTCGACGACAAGAGCGAACTCGACAGCCTGATGACGGCCGACGAGTATGCCGAGCTCGCCGAAAACGGCGACGACTGATCGCCCCTCTTGTGCTTCAACCCGATGCCGGTCGTCCTCGACCGGCATTTTTTTGTCCGCGGGGCGCCTTCGGCGAAATTTTTTTTTCGGCTCAGTCGTCTTCCGTTCATCCCCGGAATTCGCCCCTGAGGCAGTCGCCGGCCGGTATGAAAATATCGTGCGACGATCCTCGCGCCGCGCATGCTCCTTTACTGGAAAGGCGATAAAAAACGCTTTATTTACGGTGTTTGCTGAACGGCCTGTCCGTCGCAGCGTGTTTCGTTATGGAAGTCCATTAGTACGCCGACAGCTTCGACGGTAACGCCCACGGCCACCGTGCAGTCCGCTCGATCGTCGGTTATGTGTCCGCAACGTCTTCAATTTAGAGCCAAAATTTATTGACAGCGGAAATGTTGAGGAATAGCTTTTGCGTCAATTGACGGGGAACCCGGAAATGGAAACAGAAAAATTCATCAGGCCGTACGTGGAGCATGGTTCGAAAGCGGGTGCGGTTCGCAAGATCACCGTCTCGATTCCGCTGCATATCCTCCGCCTGCTATCCGATGAACGTACACGCCGCCAGGTGAACAATTTGAGGCACGCGACGAACAGCGATTTGCTGGTTGAAGCGTTCCTTCATGCTTTTACTGGGCAACCACTGCCAACTGATGAGGAGCTGAGACGAACCATGGCCACTGCCAAGAAAGCCACTGCCAAGAAATCCGCCGCCAAGAAGGCGACGAAGAAGTCCACCGTAAAGAAGACTGCCGCGCGCAAGACGCCGGCCAAGAAGGCCTCGACCCGCAAGGTCGCGACCAAGAAGGCGTCGACCCGCAAGTCGCCGGTCCGCAAGACCACCGCCAAGAAGGCTGCGGTCAAGAAGACCTCGACCCGCAAGGTCGCCACCAAGAAGGCTTCGACCCGCAAGTCGCCGGTCAAGAAGGCCACCACCACCCGCAAGGTCGCCGCCAAGAAGACCGCCCGCAAGGCAGCTACGCCGCGCAAGGCCGCCGCACCGCGTAAGGCAGCTGCCCCGCGCAAGGCTGCCGCTCCGCGTAAGGCCGCCACCAAGAAAGTCGCCACTGCCAAGGTCGCTCGCGCTACCCGGACCGCCAAGGTCAAGTAAGCGTTACCTACTTATAAGAACGTGCTTTGCGAATTATCTCTCCGCGGTGCCCAGCGCGGGGAGACGCTTCGAAACTTGACCCCGGCTTGCCGGGGTTATTCATTTGTGGGATGGCCATGCTGGATTCACGCGGCCATTACGGTTACCTTGTCGCCACATCGCGCTGCGGGGGACGGGGGGTCCACCGCGTCAAGCCATAGGGGGCGCGCGCTTTGCGGAGTCCGTACGACCGCCATGGATAACCGTCTACGCACCATCGAGCGCCGCCGCCAGCGTGGCGCGATCAGTCCCGTCACACTTGCCGTCGTCGTCATCGTCGCCGCGCTTGCCGTCGCAGCCTGGTTCCTCATCATCAAGCCCTACCGCGATGCCCACGAGGCGGAAGCACCGGCACCGGTCGCCGTGCAGAATTCGACCGCCACGCGTGACACGACGCCCGTGGCCAACGTCGATGCCCTGAGCGTCGACCAATTGCTGGCCGAAGCGCGCACCGCCATGAACGAGCAACGCCTGGTTGCGCCCGCCGGCAACAATGCGTTCGAGTTCTACATGAAGGTGCTGGAGAAGCAGCCAGGTAACCCCGTGGCCGCCGACGCACTGCGCGAGACCTTCTCCTACGGCTCAGCGGCCACCGAGCAGACGATCAACCAGCGCGACTTCAACGAAGCGCAGCGCGAGATCGACCTGCTGGCCAAGGCCGATCCGGAAAACTACACGCTGACCATCCTGCGCTCGAAACTGGACGCGCAGCGCAAGACGCTGGACCGCGAGCAGCAGCAGGCCCTGGATGCCCAGAAGGCCCAGCAGAACGCCGCGGCGACCCGTCAGCAGCAGGCCGAGCAGGCTGCGGCGGCGGCCGAAGCCCAGCGGTCGCAGGCGGCACGGGAGCAGGCGGCACGTCTCGCCCAGTCGCAGCAGCAGACCGCTCCGGCATCCGCTGCCGCCACGCGTCAGGCAGCGACCGCGCCCTCGGCGCCCGCCGCGGCCGAAAGCGGCGCGATCAGCGATGCCGTGCTGGTACGCCAGGTGAGTCCGCGTTATCCCACGGCGGCCATGCGTGCCAACCAGGAAGGCTGGGTGGATGTCGAACTGACGGTGGGCGTCGATGGCGCCGTGTCCAATGTCACCGTCGTCGATTCGCAGCCCAAGCACGTGTTCGATCGCTCCGCCATGGACGCGGTGGGACGTTGGGAATTCAAGCCGGCCATGCGCAACGGCGAGCCGATGGCCGTGACCCTGCGGCGCCGGCTGCAGTTCAACCTGGGTCGATAAGGCCCGCGTCCCCCGGTGGGGACGCGTCAGTTCGACGCTTTCTTTTTCTTCTTGGTCGAGGTGGCGGGCGCGGTCTTCTTTGCCGGCGCCGCCTTGCCCTTCGCCTTGGTCTTCGACTTCGTGGGTGCAGCCGCGGCCTTGGCCACCGGCGCCGCGCGCACGTTGCCTTCCACACCGGCCCAGTCCACGTGGTTGAGGCCGAGAAGGCTGTCGAACACCATCGGCATGAGGCCGGCCGGCACCGGACCTGCACCGTTCCACATGGTCACCACGCCGGCGTGGTACTTCGGGAAGAAGCCGATCATGGTGCGATAGCCCGACACGGCGCCCGCATGGAAGATCAGGTCCTCGTTGGCGTACTTGAACACGCGCCAGCCGAGCGCATAGTGGGCTTCGGTCACGCGGGCACGGCGCCAGGGCAGCGAGTGCACCTCGGACGGGGTGTCCACTTCGGGCGCATGCAGCACGTCAAGCGACGGTGTCGGCAGGACGTCCGGACGTCCACCCATCTGGGCCATCAACCACTGCTCCATGTCACGCAGGCTGGCGTTGACGCCGGCCGCGGGGGCGACCCGGTAGTAGCTGTCGTTGGGCTCGTAGGGAATCCAGTTGTGCGGCCCGCCACGATGTGGCCGTGCCCAGCTCTTGCTGGCCTCGAGGGCATCGCGGCCGTAGCTGGCGGTGGTCATGCCCAGAGGTGCGAAGATGCGCCGCTCCACCTGGCGGAAGAAGTAGTCGCCAGTGGTGGCGTAGATCACGTCGCCGATCATGCTGAAGGCCACGTTCTGGTAGCCGTAGCATGCGCCGACCTTGCAGGACAGATCCACCTCGTCGAGCTTGCGGACCAGCTCCTCGTACGGGGCGTCGGCCTCGAGCATGTTGTCGTAGGTGTTGCGTGGCAGGCCCAGTCGCTGGCCGAGGATGTCACGCACCGTGGCCTGCTGCGCGGCCTGCATGTCCTTGAGCTTGAAGTACGGGATGGTGTCGATCAGCTTGGTGTCCCAGCTGAGGAACCCCTGGCGCACCAGCACCGCGGTGACGCCGGTGGCGAAGGCCTTGGACAGCGAAGCCAGGCGAAATACGGTTTCCGGCGTGGCGGCTTCCTTTGTCTTCGCATTGGCATAGCCGATGGCTCGCTCGTAGACCACCTTGTCGTCGACGATGATGGCCGTGACGATGGCCGGTGCCGCGTCACGGGCTTCGGCGGCATCCATCCAGCGTTTGTAGTTTTCGATCGTGTCCTTGACCCGCTCGGCCGGCAGTTTTTCCGACGCGGGGTCGACATGGACCACCGGTGGCTTCTGCGGGGGGGGCGCCGCGAGGGCCACGGGAATGGCGGTGGCGCAGGCAAGGGCGCAGGCGAGCAGGGAGGCGGAACGAAACGACATGCTTATCTCGCGCGGTCGAGGCGTGGGGGCACGCCGCGGGAAGGGGGATGCCAGCGAGCGCGGCATCGTCTTCCGCATTGTCTTTCACTTCCGGGTTCGCCACAACGCATGCGCCTTGACCTCCCTGAACGAAAGCGGCGTGCTAGTCTCGACGAAGATTCCCGCGGAACGCCCGCCACCCGTGAACGTCCGTCGACGCGTCGCCTTGGGCGAGGGCAGGACCCTCGCGCTATCCGTCATCGCCTTCTTCTTCGTGATGACGTCCTATTACGTGCTGCGCCCCGTTCGCGACCAGCTTGCCGGCGCCGCAGGGTCGCAATCGCTGCCCACGTTCTACGCCATCGTGTTCGTGGTGATGCTGGCGCTGACGCCCGTGTTCGGCTGGCTGGTCTCGCGCTTCCCGCGCAAGCGCGTCATCGGCAGCAGCTACCTGTTCTTTGCAGCCTCCATGCTGGCGTTCATCCCGGCCTTCATTGCCCAGGACCGGATCGGCGCGGTGTCGCTGGGGCGCATCTTCTTCGTCTGGGTCAGCGTCTTCAACCTGTTCGTGGTGTCGCTTTTCTGGAGCTTCATGGCCGACGTGTACCGCAGCCAGCAGGCGCGGGTCATGTTTCCATTCATCGCCGCCGGCGGCATGGCTGGCGCGCTGCTGGGCCCCCTGCTGACCCGGCTACTGGTCCAGCGCCTGGGCGTGCCGGCCATGCTGGTGGTGTCCGCCACGCTGCTGCTGCTGGCGCTAGGCGCTTTGCTGGCCCTGTCCGGGCGCCGCGACATCAACGACGACAGCGCCGGCGCGCCCGTGGGCGGGTCGATCCTGCAGGGCGCCAAGGCCGCGTTCTCGCAACCGTTCCTGCGCTACATGCTGGTGCTGATGCTGCTGGGTGACGGCATCGCCACCATGGGTTACACGCTCATGGCCGATTACACCAAGGCCCACTTCGTGGACAACGCGGCGCGCACGGCCTTTTATGCCGACCTCGACCTGTGGACCAACTGCTTCGGTGCGTTACTGCAGCTGACGCTGACCCCGATGATCATGCGCGGCCTGGGCGTGGTCTGGGCGATGGTGTTGCCAGCGTTGGCCAACATGCTCCTGCTGCTGGGCCTGTCGCTGGCCGGGCTGGTCGACCTGCACGTGGGCGGCTGGACGGTTCCGGTGATCGCCATCGTCCTGGTCGGCTCGCGTGGCATGACCTACGGGATGACCAAGCCGGCGTCCGATGCGCTCTACACCCGCACGCCCCGCGAGGTGCGCTACAAGGGCAAGAACTTCATCGAGACCGCGGTATGGCGCTTCGGCGACCTGGTGGTCACTACCGGTCTGGTCGCCCTGCGCGGTGCGGGCGTCGGCATCACCGCGATTGGTCTTACCGCAGCCGGGCTGGCCTGCGTGGCCGCGGAGATGGGGCGTCGGGCGGCGACGTCCCCCGATCTACTGCCGGAACAGCGCGACGATCAACCGGTGATATAGCTCTCGAGTTGGTTGATGGTTTCTTTCTGCTCGGAGATCACCGCCTTGACCAGGTCGCCGATGGACACGATGCCGACCATCGCTTCGCCATCGATCACCGGCAGGTGGCGCAGGCGACCGTCAGTGCACAGGCGCATGCACTCGTCCACCGTGGCGTCGACGGACACCGTGATCACACTGGCCGTCATGATCTCGGCCACCGGCGTGTCGCGTGACGAGCGATCCTTCAGGATCACCTTGCGGGCGTAATCGCGCTCGGAGACGATGCCGACCAGCGTGTCGCCCTGCATGACCACCAGTGCGCCGACGTTCTTTTCCGCCATCTGCCGGACCGCGTCATACACGGACGCCTCGGGCGCCACGGCGAAGACCGCCTTGCCCTTGCCTTCGAGAAGATGCCTGACCTGCTGCATGATCGTGACTCCGCTGCATGCGGCGTGCCGCCGCGGAAACAGCGAGTCTACGCCGGCGGCTGTCCGGTGGGGTCACGGCCGGGTGAACGCGCCTGCCCGCGGCGCGACTCCACGTAGTACAGCGGGCGCCGCTTGGACTCCGCGTAGGTCCGTCCGATGTATTCGCCGATGACGCCCAGCGCCAGCAACTGTGCGCCGCCCAGGAACAGGATGACCACCATCAGGGTCGGGTAACCCCGCACCGGGTCGCCCCAGAGCCAGACCTTGAGCAGCACCCACAAGCCGTAGAGGAAGGCGAGCAAGGCCGCTGATACGCCCAGCCATGTGGCGATGCGCAGTGGCGCCGTGGAAAACGAGGTGATGCCTTCGACGGCCAGGTTGCCCAGCCGCCAGTAGTTCCATTTGGTGACGCCGGCATGGCGGGCATCGCGGTGGTACACCACCGATGTCTGCCGGTAGCCGATCCAGGCGAACAGGCCTTTCATGAAGCGCTGGCGCTCGCGCAGCCCACCCAGGGCCTCCACGGCGCGGCGCGAGAGCAGGCGGAAGTCACCCGTGTCCCGCGGCAGCGGGGTATCGGCCACGCGCTCCATCACCCGGTAGAACGCCGCGGAAGTGAACCGCTTGAAGCGCGTTTCGCCGTCGCGTTCCCCGCGCGTCGCGTACACCACGTCGAAGCCTTCCTGCCAGCGCGCCACCAGCGTGGGGATCAGCTCGGGCGGGTCCTGCAGGTCGGCGTCGATCACCACCACCGCATCGGCGTCCGCGGCGTCGATGCCGGCGGTCATGGCCGCTTCCTTGCCGAAGTTGCGTGACAGGCGCAGCGCCACCACGCGGGCGTCGCGCTGCGCGATGGCCTCTATCAGCGTCCAGGTGTCGTCGCCACTCCCGTCGTCGACATAGATGATGCGCGACGCTGCGGCCAGGCCGTCGAGCACGGCGCCCATGCGCGCGTGGAAGTCGTCGATCACCTGCGCTTCGTTATAAGCGGGGACAACGATCGCGAGGGAGTAGGTCATCGGTGTGCTCAGCGGACGCGTCCGGCCGCCGGTGCCGGTCGCTTGAGGTAGGCCGGTCCGCCGAGCTGGCCCATCTGCTGGGCAATCCAAGCCGCGCGACGCTGCACATAGGCGCTGGGCGCATCGGCGTGGAACCGCCGGGGATTGGGCAACACTGCAGCCAGGCGGGACGCCTGCGCCACGCCCAGCCGGTCGGGCGTGGTGTGGAAGAACGCCTCGCTGGCGGCACCGACGCCGTAGACGCCGTCGCCCAACTCCACGGTATTCATGTAGACCTCGAGGATGCGCTGCTTGGACCACAGTGCTTCGATCAGCACCGTGTAGTACGCCTCCAGGCCCTTGCGGACGAAGCTACGGCCGTTCCACAGGAACAGGTTCTTGGCGACCTGCTGGCTGATCGTGCTGGCGCCGCGCAAGCGCTTGCCCTCGTCGGCGGCGTCGATGGCATCCTGGATCGCATCGACGTCGAAGCCGTGGTGGTAGGGAAATTTCTGGTCCTCGCCGGCGACCATGGCCAGGCCGACCTGCGGCGATATGCCTGCCCAAGGCACCCAGTGGCGGCGGTAGGTAAAATCGCTCTCGCCGCCGAGCAGGGCGCCGACCCGGCGCTCCATGATCATGGCGCTGGTCCAGGGCGGGACGAAGCGCAGCACCCCGACCACGAGGCACGACAACGCCACCCAGGAAACCACGAGCAGCGCGACGATGTGGACGAGGCGGCGGGGCAGCGAGCGAGGCGTCGGGCTCATGGCGTCACGGCGAAGGAGGATGGCGCAGTATAAGGGCCGCACGCGTGCCGGGCTTGTCGACGGCGCGCTGCATCCCCATCTCCCGTCGGATCACCCGGAGGCCACCGTGCCCGATTCGCTTCTCGATACCCTTGCATCCGAAGACATCCTGCACCGCTTCCTGTTGGAGAAAGCCGGCGTGCGCGGCGTCTTCGTCCGCCTCGGCACCAGCTGGCAGGACATTGCGTCACGGGCGGAGTATCCGCCGGCCCTGCGCAACCTGCTGGGCCAGGCGATGGCGGCCTCCGCGTTGCTCACCGGCAACATCAAGTTCGAGGGTTCGCTGTCGCTGGAGTTCAAGAGCCAGGGCGCACTGCGCCTGCTCTTCGCCGAATGCACCGACAAGGGCCGCCTGCGCGGGCTGGCACGGTTCGAACCGGACCAGCTTGCGCCCGGCGGCGAACTCGACTTCAGGGCGCTGCCGGAAGCGGCCCTGGCGATCACCATCGGCCAGGCCGAGCGCGGTCGTTACCAGGGTCTGGTCGACCTGGACGCACCGTCGCTGGCCGAGGCGCTGGAAAGCTACTTCGAGCGCTCCGAGCAACTGCCGGCCCGCATCCTCCTGGCCGCGGACGGCCAGCACGCAGTCGGCCTGTTCCTGCAGCCCGTGCCGGGCGAGGGCGGCCATGACGCCGCGGAAAACGACGACGATGCCTGGGAACGCGTCGGCCACCTCACCGCGACGCTGAGCGCCAGCGAGATGCTGACGACACGCCCGGAGGAACTCCTGTTCCGGCTCTACCACGAGGAAACGGTGCGCCTCTACGAGCCCAGGTCGCTGGCCTTCGGCTGCACGTGCTCGCAGGAGCGCGTGGAAGGCATGCTACGCGCGCTGGGCCGCGAGGAAGTCGAGGCCACCCTGGAAGATCGCAACGGCGAGATCGAGGTCATCTGCGAATTCTGCGCCACCCGCTACGTCTTCGACCGCGTCGACGCCGAACGCCTGCTCACCCAGTCCGACACCCCTCCCTCCCCAAAAACCCTACAGTAGGAGCGCACGCTGTGCGCGAAAAGCCAACAAAGCGGCGAAGCGGTAAGCCCGCGAAAAGCCAACGAAGCGGTGAAGCGGTAGGCCCGCTAAAGCCAACGAAGCGTTGAAGCGGCAAGCCCGCGAAAAGCCAACAAAGCGGTGAAGCGGCACCCCCGCGAAACACAACATCGCGGCAACCTGGCATCGCGCACAGCGTGCGCTCCTACATAGCTTTTTTAGGAGCCGCTGGCTATCAGGCATCCAACGACAGCGGCGCCGCCAGCCACTTGCTTGCCGGCTGCGGCTGCGCGAACAGGAAACCCTGACCGAAGCGACAGCCGATGCGCTGCAATACGCGCATCTGCGACTCGGTCTCGATGCCTTCGGCGATCACCTGCATCCGCAGCGAATCCGCCAGCGCCTGGATGGCGCGCACCACGGCGGTGCTGTGAGCCTGGTCGTCTTCCGCGGGCAGCTCGATCACGAACGAGCGATCGATCTTCAGGGTTTCGATCGGGTACTGGTGCAAGTAGCTCAACGATGAATAGCCCGTGCCGAAATCGTCCAGCGCGATACCCACGCCGTGCCCTTGCAGGTTCTCCAGTATCCGTTTCACCTGGGCCGGATTTTCCAGCAGGGCGCGCTCGGTCACTTCCACGCGGATGCATCGTGCGGGTACGCCATGCTGGGCGAACAGGTCGAGCAGGCGCTGGTCGAGGTCGGGCGAACGAAAGTGGCTTCCCGAGACGTTGATGCTGATGAAGCCCTCGTCGCGCGTGAGCGCGCGGGCCTGCCGTGCGACCTGCTCGAAGATCTGCCAGTCGATCGCCTCGGAACAACCGGTATCTTCGGCTACCGCCAGGAACTCGCCGGGCGGAAGCAGGCCGCGCTCCGGATGGCGCCAGCGCAGCAGGGCTTCGTAGCCCACCACACGCAGGTTTTCCAGCTCGACGATCGGCTGGAAGAACGGCACGAACTCGTTACGGGCGATCGCCCGGCGCAGGTCGCCTTCCAGTTCGAGCAGCGACAACGCCTCACGCCGTAGCCGATCGTCGAAGATGGCCGCGCGATGGCGTCCCTCGTCCTTCGCGCGGTACATCGCCGAATCGGCGTCGCGCAGCAGTTCTTCCGGCCGCGTGTACTCGGGCGTGGGCAGCGCGATGCCGATGGATGCGGAGGTGAAGATCTCCTTCGCCCCCAGTCGGAACGGCGTCTGTAACTGCGCGATGATCCGCTCGGCGATCTGCGTGGCGGCCTGTGGATCGGTGATGCCCTCGACCAGCACGGCGAATTCGTCGCCACCCAGGCGCGCCACCACGTCGCGTGTTTTCAGGCAGGCGCGTACCCGCCCGCCCACTTGGAAGAGCAGGTCGTCGCCGACGAGGTGACCCACCGAGTCGTTGATGACCTTGAAGCGGTCCAGGTCGATGAACAGAACCGCGAACAGCTCGCCCGGGTTTTCCCGGTAATGGTTGAGGGCCTGTTCCAGGCGTTGCAGCAACAGCGTGCGGTTGGGCAAGCCGGTGAGCGAATCGTGCAGGGTTTCGTACTTGAGGCGGCGCTCGACGCGCTCGCGCTCGGCGATCTGCTCGCGCAGGTCGCGGTTGGCCAGGGCGAGCGCACGCGTACGCTCGGTTACACGGCGTTCCAGGCTGGCATACGCCTGCTTGAGGGATTCGGTGGTGTATTTGCGCTGCAAGGCGTTGGCGATGTGGTAGCTGACGAAGGTCAGCAGTTCCTGGTCGCGTGCGCTGTACGTGTGCTCGGGCGAGTAGCTCTGCACCGCCAGCACGCCCATGGATTTCTCGTTCCAGATCAACGGCACGCCCAGCCAGTGCAGCGAGCGCGCGCCGCTGGTGGAGAGCACGTGGTCACGGTTGAGGCGGTCGATCTCGTCGCGGTCTGCCAGCAGGGCCTTGCCGTTGCGCAGCACGAATTCGGTCAGGCCGCGGCCCAGTTCGCGTGGCTCGCGCGAGCCGTCCAGTTCGTCCACGGAGTAAGGGAAGGTCAGCTTGTTCTGGTCTTCCGAGAGCAGCGCGATATAGAAGTTGCGCGCGTACAGCAGGCCGCCGATGACGCGATGCACGGCGGCGTAGAAATTTTCGATGCTGTCGGACGTGTTGGCCAGCTCGGCGATGCGGAACAGGGCGGCCTGCAGGCGCTCGCCGCGCTGGCGTTGCAACACCTGTTGACGCAGCACGCGGTTCGCCTCGCGCAAGGCGGCGGTACGCGTGGTGACGCGGCGTTCCAGTTCCTCGTGGGCCTGGCGACGCTCGAGTGCCGTCTGCACGTGCTGGGCGACATAGGTGAGCAGGTCGCGGTCGTTCTCCGTATAGCGCGTATCGTCCCGGTAGCTCTGCACGACCAGCGCCCCGACCACGTCGTCGCCGCGTTTCATCGGCACGCCCAGCCAGTCGTCGCTGGGCGGCCCGATGGCCACGCGCCGGCTGGGCAGGCTTTTTTCCAGTTCGTTGCTGGCGCCCATCATGGACCGGCCGCTCATCAGCACGTGCCAGGTCAGTGAGTTCTCGATCGCGTCGATCAGCTGGATGCCCTCGGGATCGGGGATGTCGTCGTCCAGCGTGTCCACGAAATACGGAAAGCGCACCGTACGGTTCTGCGCGTCGTACAGGACGATGAAGAAATTTTCGGCGTACATGAGGCTACTGACGATGCCGTGCAGCGCGCTCATCATGTCCTTCATGTTGTGCTCGGCGCCGGCCTGCTCGGCGATGGCGTAGAGCGCACGCTGCAGCCGCTCGGCAAGCGCCAGGCGCGAGATGGCTTCATAGAGGCTGGCGGTTTCGGCCAGTTGGCGCAGGCGTGCTGATGCCAGGCGGCCCATCCAGGCGATGAGGTCGGTCCAGGCAGGCGCATCGTCGTCGACGGCGAAGTCGAGGCTGCGCCCGGTCTGCGGATCGGCGCCCAGTGCGATCACGGTGCCGGCGCGGGTCGGGGCATCGTCGGTCTGGCGCCAGAATACCCGGGCGTCCGGCAACAGGCAGCGCGCGAAGGATTCGCACTCGTCGCGGATGCCTTCAGGGTCCGCCGCCCGCAGCAGCCGTTCGACGGCATCGTGCAACGGCTCGACCTCCCCGAAACCGGGGGGCAATGTTGTCGGGCTATGGGATGGAGCTATGGTCATCGCCTGACATGGATTCCGGTCATGGTTGAGGTGAGTCTATATGCGTTAAGGCAGCCGTGCGATGGCCTCGCCCTGTGCCGAATCCGTTGCGCCCCACGCGTCCGGTCCCCCACTCGTCATAAACGGCAGCTAAGCTTTTTCCTGAACCCCAGCCTTCTCGGGGTGTTAGTAAAAAGTAAAACGGGGTATAGTTCCAATCGTCTTCGTCGGGCTGATGACGGGGGCACGGGGAGGCAACCATCAGCCGCTGACCACCAGACCTTTCATGCGCCGATCCGTACTCACCTTGCTACTGCTGATGCCGCTCGCCGCGGCAGGGCAGACCGCGTCGGTGGGCTCGGATGCCACGGCCACGCGTCTGCTGTCACAGCAGCCGGATGCCTATGCCCGGACCAACGCGGGTTCGCTGCCGCTGTGGCGCGCCCCCGACGGCCGGATGCTGGCTCTCCAGGCCGATGACCGCGCCGATCCGTCCAAGCCGCTGGCGTTGCACGCCGTGGATGCGGGTCCGTTTCTTGCCAGCGGCCTGCAGTACGACCTCGGCCCGCGCCTCCAGGCGCATGCCAGCGTGAGTGGGCAGGGCTGGGCGAACACCGCCGCGTCCTGTGCCACCGCCGCGTCCAGCAGCCTCGACAGCCGCTGTTACACGCCTGGGGCACCGCCGCGCATCGTCGGCAGCGAAGTCGGCGCCACGTTCCGCGGCACGGGCTACAGCGTTGGCCTCGGCGTCGGTTCCAGCCGGCCCACGGGCGGCGGCGCCGCGCTGCCGCGTGTCCTGCCGGGTCTGGCGACGGCCTCGGGCCTGCCGGTCAATGCCTTGTCCTCCAGCACCGAACTCAACGCGCATGGCCGGGTCGACCTGGGCGCGCGCAGCGGCATCGACCTGGGCGCCAGTGTCGGTCGCATCCGGCTCCTGCCCGGTAACCTGCTGGGGATCGGTTCGGTCGACCAGAAGGCCCTGAGCTTCGGCGTCGACCGCGGCCCCATCTCCGGTGCGATCACCGGCCGCACCATGCAGCCGGAAGCCAACATCGTGAATGGCCTCAACCCGGACCGCCGCTGGAGCGCTGTCGACCTCGGCGTGACCTTCCGGCTGCCCTGGCGTGGCGAGCTGTCGGTCGGCGCACAGAACGTGTGGTCGTCCGGCAATGCCCCCACAGCGCCCGCCGGGCCCGAGCCCGACCAGTCCCGAACACCCTACGTCCAATACCACCAGGACCTCTGAAAAACCCGCCCCATGAGGCGGGTTTTTCGTTTACACATGGTTGGTTCGCGCATGGGTATGCGTTATCCGCGCAAAGGTGTGTAGGAGCGCACGATGTGCGCGAAAAGCCAACAAAGCGGTGAAGCGGCACCGATCGAACAAGAGCCGGCGGGTAGCCCCCTCGGGGCCACGCCTGCGGCGACCCGGATGAAAGGCCGCTGGCGCGGCCGTGTACCTGGTTCGCGCACATCGTGCGCTCCTACGCGCGGCCGTTTATTGATTGTCCTACGGGCCCGGGTCGGGCTTCGAACGGAGGTTTCCGATTCGACCTCCTGTCTCAGCGGAAACGGCCGGCCGTCCTGGCCGGCCCCCTTCGGGCTTTTTCCGTTCGAATCCCTCGCCTGCGGCTACCGGCCCCGAGGGGGCTACCCGTCGGCTCTTCCCAAGACTGAGGTGGGTTGTGACGCAAGCGGCGGCAGACGTGCAGGGTGTGGCGTCGCCGCTTTGTTGGCTTTTCGCCCACATCGTGGGCTCCTACCCCAGGGGTAGGGCAGGTCGTCGCATATCCAACGCGTGATCCGCCGTCTGGGGGGTAGGAGCGCACGCACGTGCGCGAACCCTCGACGTATCTAAGACGACCGATGCCATGCAAAGCAGGCTGACGGGCGTTCCCACCCACGAAGCGAAACCCCGCTCTTCGCTCTCCCCACACGCGACCTCAGTCGTCGAAAGAGCCGGCGGGTGGCTGAGGTGGTCTAATCTTTCTGGACAGTCCGATAGGATTCACAGGCAGAAGGAGGTGAGCTATGGGACGTAAAGAGATATCGCAATCGCAGCGAGACGACGCCGTGCATCTGGTGGTGGCCGAGGGGCATACGGTACGACAGGTATGCCAGCTGATGGATGTAGGCCCGACAGCGTTGAGGCGCTGGCTGGCGATACATGAAGAGGCTAAGTCGACCGGGGTTCATGCCCCCACGGCGGCGGATGATCGGCGGCGTATCGTCGAGCTTGAGTCGCAGGTACTTCAGCTAAAGGAGGAGCGCGAACTTTTAAAAAAATCCATCGCCTTCTTCGTTCGGGAGAGCGATCGCCCACGGCGGTGATCGACGAGCTGAAGGAGGCCTACCCGGTATCGCGGCTGTGCGAGGCGATGGAATACCCCCGTAGCAGCTATTACGCCAAGCGGGCAGAAGAGGTACAGCCGGCGGTTGCCGATCCGGCGCTAGTAGCGAGGGTCAAGCAGATTCATCGCCAGAGCCGAGGCAGTTACGGCACCCGTCGCATGGCGGCTGAGTTGGGTCGCCAAGGCATGCCGACAGGGCGATATCGGGCGCGCACGTTGATGAGGCAGGCCGGTCTATGGGCCGAGCGGGTGCGTCGGCACGTGTACCGGACGGCGAGCAAGGCGGCTGTGCCGGCCCCCAACCGCCTCGAACGGCAATTCAACGTCGCCCGGCCCGACCAGGTTTGGGTCGGTGACATTACCTTTGTGCCTACCCGACAGGGTTGGCTCTATCTGGCCGTTGTCGTGGATCTTTATGCACGCCGGATCGTGGGCTGGGCCTTTTCAACCCGGCCGAATGCACAGCTGGCCGTTGCCGCCCTGGACATGGCAATCAGAGAGAGGAAACCGTCGGGGAATCTCATGTTCCACTCCGATCAAGGTGCGCAGTACAACAGTTTTGACTTTCTCGGACGCCTCAAGGCCCTGGGGATTACCCAAAGTATGAGCAGGCGCGGCAACTGTTGGGATAACGCGGTTGCCGAGCGCGTCTTCGCCACGTTGAAAACCGAATGGGCGACATCGACTTACAGCAACCGCGATGAAGCCCAAAGCGACATCACTGTTTTCTTGACGTCGTACTACAACTACCGGCGCCTACATGCGGCCAACGGGCAGGTGCCGCCAGCCATTTACGAGATGATGGCGGCCCGGAAATAACGCCTATCGGGTGTCCAGAAATACTTGACCACGACAGGCCCCCTCGGGGCCGGTAGCCGCAGGCGAGGGATTCGAACGGACAAGGCCCGAAGGGGGCCGGCCAGGACGGCCGGCCGTTTCCGCTGAGCCATGGATGGCGAATCGGAAACCTCCGTTCGAAGCCCGACCCGCCCCGTAGGGGAATATATAAACGGCCGCGCACGCGGCCCTTCCTTGACGGGTCGCCGCAGGCGTGGCCCCGAGGGTGGCACCCGCCGGCTCTTGCTCCAACACCTCAAGACGCCAACACCTCAAAACTCCAATGCCCCACCCCCTCAGCGCCCCTGCCCACGAATCCGCACATCACCGCTGAACGACTCCACGTGGATGGTGCCATTGCCGCTGCCGATCGTGGTTTTCAGTTCCTTGCCCGGGCCATCCTCACCCTTGGACGGCGTGCCGAAATCGCTGCGCAGGTCGCCACTGAACGTCGATGCTTCCAGCCGGGCGGAGGTGTCGCCCGGAAGCTGGATCTGCACGTCGCCGCTCATGGAATCGACGGTGAGCTTGCCGTCCCGGACCAGGCCGCCGGTAACTTGGGTATCGCCCGAGACGGTGCTGAAATTGGCCTCTTTCCAGGCGCCGCCGCCGACGGTCATCCGGCCGGAGACGGTCTGCGCCTCGACGCGGTCGGTGACCGAGGGGGCGGTGATATCGCCCGATACGGTCTGTAGATCGGCCTTGCCCGCTCGGCCGGCGAGGTCGATGGTGCCACTGACGGTCTGCATGGTGACTTCGGGAGAGCGCAGATTGGCGCGGACCCTTCCGCTCACGGAATCGACATCGATCTTGCCGCCATCCAGGCCGTCCATGCTCACCGGCGCGCTGACCACGTTGATGGACACCGACACCGAGCGCGGCACGCGGATGTTGAGCACGGTGGGCTGCATGCGGGTGTCGTTGCCCCAGCTGAGCCAGTTGCCCTTCTTTTCGTCGCCTTCGACATGGATATCGACCTCGCGATTGTCGCCGTCGATCTCCAGCGGGCGGGCGCCGTCGCCGAGGGTGCCGGACACCTGGATCTGGTTCTTGTCCCAGGCGGTGACGGTGACCTCGCCCTTGACGTTGTCGATGGTGACCTTGGCGTCGGGTCGAATGTCTTTCGACAGGTTGATCGGGGTCGAGGCTATGGCCTGACCGATCGAGAACGCCAGCAGCAGGGGAGTGAGATAGAGCGTTTTCATGGGGGTGTCCTGGCTGTACGTGTTTAGCCGGCTTGCTTTTCGAGATTGCGCAGGCGATCGCGCTGGCGTTCGGTACGCAGCAGCAGTCGCTGCAGCGCAGGGGATTCGGGGGAGTCCTGAATGGCTTGGGTCAGCTCCATGTGGGCAGCGTCGAGTTCGACCGCGGCGCCGGACAGGCGAGGATCGCTGGGCTTCCAGACCTGCCGGCTGGCCAGGCCATCGCCGCCTGCCGGCCCGACCAGGTGCAGGCCGAGGCCGCCACCCAGTACGGCGACGCCGGCGATGGCGGCGGCCATCAGCCAGGGCTGCGCGCGTCGGCGCCGGGGGGCGAGGGCGGCGCGCGCGGTCGACTCGTCCAGCCGCGCGTCGATGTCGGCCCAGAGGTCGCGATGCGGCGTGACCGGGCGGTTGAGCGAGCGCATCTGGCGCAGGTAATCGAGTTCGTTCATGGTGTGTCTCCCAGGACGCGGCGGAGCAGCCCGCGCGCACGGTGCAACTGAGCCTTGGAGGACCCCACCGCCATACCCAGCTCGATGGAGATCTCTTCGTGTTTCCAGCCTTCCACGTCGTGCAGTACCAACACGGCGCGTGCGCGCGGCGGAAGCGCGGCGATGGCTTTTTCGAGTTCGTCGCGCTCGACGGCGCGCACGGGATTGTCGGTGGACATGATGTCCGGCAGGTGGTCGTCGTCCATGATGCTGACCGGATCGGCGTTGCGGGCGCGTATGGACATCAGCGCCACATTGACGGCCAGCCGGTAGACCCAGGTGCCGAAGGCGCTTTCGAAGCGGAAGCCGTCCAGTTTCTGCCAGGCCCGGACGAACGCCTCCTGGGTGAGGTCTTCGGCACGGGCATGGTCGAACGCGGCCAGCCGCAGAACGGCGCCGTAGACGCGATCGGCGTGGCGGCGATACAGCGTCTCGAAGGCCTTGCGGTCGCCGGCGATCGCCGCTCGGACCACCGCGTCGTCGGTGGTCGCGACGACGGGCGGCTCAGACGGCATCAGGGCGGTGGCGGTGAGGCATAGGGCATTCATCTTGCCAGCTTGGATGCCGGCAAGGGCGAAACGGTTTAACGATCAGGCGACGTTGGTCGCCTTGCGCTCCAGCGCGGCATCGAGCGCGTCGCTGACGCGGGTGCGTTCGGCCTTCAGTCGCGACGGCATACGCTCGCCGAAGCCGTCCAGATAGAGTCCGATGGCGCGAAGTTCCTCGGTCCATCCCTCCACGTCCACATGGAGCAGGTCGTCCAGCGCGCCGGGCTTGAGCGACAAGCCATCGGTGTTGAGTTCCCCAGCGGCGGGTACGACCCCGATCGCCGTCTCGACGCCCTGGGCCTTGCCCGTGACGCGCTGGATCATCCAGTCCAGCACGCGCATGTTCTCGCCGTAGCCCGGCCACATGAAGCGGCCTTCGGCATCCTTGCGGAACCAGTTGACGTGGAAGATCCGCGGCAGCCTGGCACCGGGCTTGTCGAACGACAGCCAGTGGGCGAAGTAGTCGGCGAAGTTGTAGCCGCAGAAGGGCTTCATCGCCATGGAGTCGCGGCGGAGCACGCCCACGGCGCCCGTGGCGGCAGCCGTGGTTTCCGAGCCCATCGCGGCCCCCACCAGCACGCCGTGCACCCAGTCGCGGGCTTCGAATACCAGCGGCACCAGGGACGGACGGCGGCCACCGAAGACGATGGCCGAGATCGGCACGCCGGCGGCGTCCTCCGACTCCGGCGCCCAGCTGGGGCATTGCCTGGCGCTGACCGTGAAGCGGGAATTGGGATGGGCGGCCGGACCGTGGGCGGCGTCGAACGGGCGGCCCTGCCAGTCGGTGGCCGGCTCGCCTTCGCCGAGGCCTTCCCACCAGGGACGCTGGTCGGCGGTGAGGGCGACGTTGGTGAAGATCGCATCGTGGCCCAGGGTGGCCAGCGCGTTGGGGTTGGTTCCCGCGCCGGTGCCGGGCGCCACCCCGAAGTAACCCGCTTCGGGATTGATCGCCCAGAGGCGTCCATCGGAGCCGGGTGTCATCCAGCAGATATCGTCGCCGACGGTCCAGACCTTCCAGCCGGCCTGTCGGTAGCCGTCGGCGGGAATCAGCATGGCCAGGTTGGTCTTGCCGCAGGCCGACGGGAACGCCGCCGCGATGTAATGCTTTTCGCCTTGCGGGTTTTCCACGCCGACGATGAGCATGTGCTCGGCGAGCCAGCCCTCACGGCGTGCCTGGTGACTGGCGATACGCAGCGCATGGCATTTCTTGCCGAGCAGCGCGTTGCCGCCGTAGCCGGAACCGATCGACTTGATCGACAGTTCCTCGGGGAAATGCATGATGAAGCGGCGTTCCGGGTCCAGGTCGCCCGTGGAATGCAGGCCCTTCACGAAGCGGCCTTCGCGTTCGATGCGTGCCAGGGCGGGCGCACCCATGCGGGTCATGATGCGCATGTTGGCGACGACGTAGGGGCTGTCGGTGATTTCTACGCCGCAGCGCGAGAGCGGCGAGTCGATCGGGCCCATGCAATAGGGGATGACGTACATCGTGCGTCCACGCATCGCGCCTTCGAACAAAGCATCGATCTTGGCGTGCGCTTCCGCAGGCGCCATCCAGTGGTTGTTCGGGCCGGCATCGTCCTGCTCGGGGGTGCAGACGAAGGTGAGGTGTTCGACGCGCGCCACGTCCGACGGATGCGAGCGGTGCAGGTAGCTACGCGGGTTGCTCGCCTCGTTCAGCGGCAGCAGATCGCCGCTGTCGAGCATGGTGCGGACCAGTCCGGCGTACTCGGCATCGGAGCCGTCGCACCAGTGGATGGACGCGGGGCAGGTGAGGCGGGCGGCCTCGTCGACCCATCGATTCAGTGCTTCCAGGGAACTGCCGTCCAAACGCATCCGTCATGGTCTCCAGTAAAAGTCCATGGAGACAGTAGTTTGCGATGCGTGGTATTGGCAAGGCACGGCGCAGCAAAACCGCACCATGCCATTCATGCGCGATCAGTCGTTGACGTGCGCCGGCGTCAGCGTGGCGATCATGTGCTCGACATAGGCATCGAATTCCTCATGACTGAGGCGGGGCAGGCCGAGCGTGAAGTTGAGCTGCAGGAAGCCGACATAAGCCGCGTAGGTGAGGCGCGAGCGATGCAGGGCGACTACCGGGTCCAGCCCGGCCTCACTGTAGAGCCGGGTCAGGAACTCCATCCGGCGCTGGGAGACGCGCGACATGACCGGGACCACCTGTGGATGATCCAATGCCTTCAACAGGGCCGCATAGACGCGATGCGGCTGCATCTCGTGAGCCACCCGCCGGAACAGCTCGGGAAAGCGCTTGAGCGGGTCGGGAATGCGCTCGATCTCCGCGAGCACCTCGCGTTCGCCGTATTCCTCCCAGCGCTCCAGGGCCGCCTGCAGCAGCGCCTCGCGCGTGCGGAAGTGCCAGTAGAAGCTGCCCTTGGTGACGCCGAGCCGGCGCGCAAGGGCTTCCACCGCGAGGGCGCCCACGCCCTGTTCGGCGATAAGGGCCAGCGCGCCGTCTTCCCAGTCTTCGGCAGAGAGGCGGACTCGTTCGTTCTTGGCACCGTCGTTCATCGCCGCATGGTAGCGGAGCCGCCGCGGTTTGCAATCCGGGGGCTTTAGGATGTGTTGCATAAGACCTTGACTTGGAAGCCATTGCATGACCGTACGCGGGCGTATTGACGCACCCGCCCGACGCCCACATACTCTACCGTATGGTTGCCGATGTCCTTTCTGCCTGCCCGACCCCGACACGCCTCGTCTCCATGGACGGGGTGGCGCTGGCGATCGAGCGCAGGATAGGGCACCGCTCGCCGAGCCTGCTGTTCGCCCACGGCTTCGGCCAGACGCGCCATGCCTGGACCGGCGCCGCGGTGGCCCTGGCGGAGCAAGGCTTCGGCAGCACCACGTTCGATGCCCGGGGTCACGGCGAGAGCGACCGCCTGCCTCGCGGCGAATACCACATGCAGCAGTTCGTGGACGACCTGCTGGTCGTGGCGGCCTCCGCTTCGCCGGACGGTCGGCCTCCGGTTCTGGTGGGCGCGTCGATGGGCGGCCTGCTGGGCCTCGCCGCGGCGGGCGGATCGTCCGGGGCTGCGCCGTTCTCGGCGCTCGTGCTCGTCGATATCACTCCGCGGTGGGAAACCGCGGGGGTGGAACGTATCCTCGGCTTCATGCGCGCCCACCCCCACGGCTTCGCCAGTTACGACGAGGCGGCCTCGGCCATCGAGGCGTACCTGCCCCAGCGTCGTGAGCGCAAGACGGCGACGCAGCTGGCGCCGCTGCTGCGCCGGGGCGAAGACGGCCGGCTGCGCTGGCACTGGGACCCGGCACTGCTCGACGGCATGGTGGCCGAGAGCGAACGCTACCAGCCGCAGTTGTTCGAAGCGGCGGCGCGGGTCAGTGTGCCGGTGCTGCTGTTGTCGGGTGCCCGCAGCGATGTCGTCTCCTGCCAGACGGTGGAGGAATTTCTCCGGCTGGTGCCGCACGCGCGACATGTCAGCCTTCCCGGGGCAACCCATATGGTGGCGGGGGATGCCAACGATGCGTTCACGCGCGAGATCGCCCTGTTCCTGCGTACCCTCTGAAACGCTCCACGCCGTACCCGATACCCTTTTCCGTAGTTCGACTGTAACGAGGTGATTCCGATGTCTGCGATCCTGGTTGTGCTGGCGGCGCTCATCGCCTCCGGTGCCTGTGCTTACCACCGCACGTCCCTGAAGACGTGGGCCATCGCCACGGGCGTGACCATCCTCGTGGTCGGCGTGCTTGCCGGCGCGCCGGTGACCACCGTGGTCCTGCTCATCCTGCTGGCCCTCGTCGCCGCGCCGCTGATGATGGTGGACTTCCGTCGCAAGAAGATCAGTGCGCCGCTGCTGTCCCTCTTCGCCAAGGTCACCCCGAAACTGTCGGACACCGAACAGACCGCGCTCGAGGCAGGCACCGTCGGTTTCGAGGGCCAGTTGTTCTCGGGCAAGCCGGCGTGGTCCGAACTGCTGCGCCAGCCGCGCCCTGAACTGTCGGTCGAGGAACAGGCCTTCCTCGATGGCCCGGTCGAGGAACTGTGCAGCATGATCGACGACTGGCAGATCACCCACGAGCTGGCCGACCTGCCGCCGAACGTCTGGGAGTTCATCAAGAAGAACAAGTTCTTCGGCATGATCATTCCCAAGAGCTACGGTGGCCTTGGCTTCTCGGCGCTGGCCCATTCGGCGGTGCTGCAGAAGCTGTCCAGCATGTCGCAGACGGTGGCGTCCACCGTCGCCGTGCCCAACTCGCTTGGGCCTGGCGAACTGCTGATGCATTACGGCAGCGACGAGCAGAAGAACCATTACCTGCCGCGCCTGGCCGATGGCCGTGAAATTCCCTGCTTTGCGCTGACGGGTCCCTACGCGGGTTCCGATGCCACCTCCATCCCCGACTTCGGCATCGTCACCAAGGGCGTGTGGAACGGCGAAGAGACGGTCGGCATCCGCCTCACCTTCGACAAGCGTTACATCACGCTGGCGCCGGTGGCGACCATCGTCGGCCTGGCCTTTCGTATGTACGACCCGGACAAGCTGCTGGGCGACAAGGAAGACCTTGGCATCACGCTGGCGCTGCTGCCGCGCGAAACCCCGGGGCTGGAGATCGGCCGCCGCCATTTTCCGTTGAACACGCCGTTCCAGAACGGCCCGGTGCACGGCAAGGACATGTTCGTGCCGTTGTCGGTGCTGATCGGTGGCCCGCACATGGCCGGCCAGGGCTGGCGCATGCTGGTCGAGTGCCTGTCGGTGGGCCGCGCCATCTCGCTGCCGTCGAACGCCACGGGTGCGTCGCGCATGGCGGTATCGGCCACGGGCTCGTATGCGCGCATGCGCAAGCAGTTCGGCCTGGCCATCGGCCGGTTCGAGGGCGTGGAGGAAGCACTGGCCCGGATCGGTGGGCTCACCTATGCCATGCAGGCGCTGTCGCGTGCCACGGCCGCTGCCGTGGACCGCGGTGAAAAGCCCGCCGTCCCGTCGGCCATCGCCAAGTACCACGCCACGGAATGGTGCCGCCAGATCGCCTCCGACGCGATGGACGTGCACGGTGGCAAGGGCGTCATCCTCGGCCCGAAGAACTACATGGGTCGCGGCTGGCAGTCGGTGCCCATCGCCATCACGGTGGAAGGCGCGAACATCATGACGCGCAGCCTGATGATCTTCGGTCAGGGTGCCATCCGCTGCCATCCTTACGTGCTGAAGGAAATGCAGGCGCTGGGCATCGCCGACTACCGCGAGCGCCTGAAGACCTTCGACAAGGCACTGTTCGGTCATATCGGCTTCGGCATCTCCAATGCGGTGCGCAGCTTCGTGCTGGGCATCACGGCCGCGAAGATCGGTGACACCGCCGGTGACGCCTACACGCGCCGCTACTACCGCAAGCTCAACCGCTACTCGGCGGCGCTGGCGCTGTGTGCGGACGTCGCCATGGGCGTGCTTGGCGGCAAGCTGAAATTCAAGGAGAAGCTGTCGGCTCGTCTGGGTGACGTGCTGTCGTACCTGTACATCGCCAGTGCGATGCTCAAGCGCTACGAGGACACAGGTCGGCCGGAATCCGACCGTCCGCTGCTGGCCTGGGCGTTCCACCAGTGCGTGTGGAACATGCAGATGGCGCTGGACGGCGTGATCCGCAACTTCCCCGTGCGCCCGGTGGCCTGGCTGCTGCGGGCCCTCGTCTTCCCGTTCGGTCGGCGCGAAGTGCCGCCGTCGGATCGCCTGGGTCGTCGCGTCGCCGCGCTGATCACCGCTCCCAGCGAAGCCCGCGACCGCCTTACCACCTGGAGCTACACGACGCCTACGGCAAACAACACCGTGGGTCGCATGAACGCGCTGCTGCCCGATGTCATCGCCGCCGAGCCGGTGGAGCGCAAGTTCGTCAAGGCGCTCAAGGGTGGCCAGCTGAAGGCACACACGTACAACGAGCAACTGGCCGAGGCGGAGAAGATGGGCGCCATCAATGCTGCCGAGCGCGAACTGCTGCAGCGTGTGCGTGATGGCGTGGCGGAGTTCATCGCGGTGGACGATTTCGACACCGAGGAACTGCGCGCCAATGTGATTCGCAATGCGGAACAGATGAAGGCGGTGCGCGCGGCGTAACGTCCGCTAACGATCGTTGCTGTCATGAAAAGGGGTCACGAGACATCGTGGCCCCTTTTTTTTGTGCGTCATGCACACCATCGCAACACGGACACACATCAAGGCCTCGCGGCCGGCACCCCATCACGACATGGGATGCACCACGGCATGGTGCCGTGTGTAGGAGCGGACGATGTCCGCGAACCCTCAACCCAATCGATACCGAAGGAAGCCATGCACCCCCATCGTGCAGGCGTTTTCAGCACAAAACGAAGCGAATGACCGGACGTCGAAACGCTCGCCCGTGCAAACGGTCCTCCCTCATTCGCGATAGGTAGGTTGAGGGTTCGCCGACATCGTCGGCTCCTACAGTGTGCCGGGCTTGGGGTCAGACACGGTCGGAGGTGATGCCGGGTGTGGCGTCGTCAGTCTGACGGGCAGGCGTCCTGCAATGCCTCGACTTCGAGCAACCTCGCCTCGACCTCATCGCGTGTGTGCGCGCGGAACAACTGCGGCGCGGCGCGACGCAGGGCGCGGCAGTCCAGCTGCGTGAGCCGGTCGCGCACCTGGAGCAGCTGGCCGGGATGCATGCTGAATTCTTCCAGGCCCATGGCCAGGAGCAGGGCGGTGAAGCGGGTGTCGCCGGCGATCTCGCCGCACAGGCTGACGGGCTTCTTAGCCCTACGCGCGCTGGCGATGACGTGCGCGATCAGGCGCAGGAAGGCCGGTTGCAGGGGATCGTAAATACCTTCCAGGGCATCGTTGTTGCGATCCGCCGCCAGCACGTACTGGGCTAGGTCGTTGGTGCCGATGGCCAGGAAGTCTGCTTTCTCGAGGATGGAGGTGACGCCGATGGCGGCGGCCGGTACCTCGATCATGGCGCCCAGGTCGATCCGTTCGGGCAACTCGTGACCGGCGCGGGCCAGGTCCTCTCGGGCCTTCTTGACCAGCCGGCGCACCTCGGTCATCTCGCCCAGGTGCGTGATCATCGGTACGAGGATACGCACGGGGCCGTAGCAGGCCGCGCGCAGGATGGCGCGCAGCTGCACGCTGAAAATGTCGGGATAGCGCAGCGACAGGCGCACGCCACGCACGCCCAGGGCCGGGTTGTCCTCGCCTCGGATGGCCAGGCCAGCGGAATCCGCCTTGTCGGCGCCCAGGTCCAGCGTGCGGATGGTGACGGGCAAGCCGCCCATGCCGAGTACCACGTCGCGGTAGGCGACGAACTGTTCCTCCTCGGAGGGCAGGCCACGCTGGCGCAGGAACAGGAATTCGGAACGGTACAGGCCGACGCCATCGGCGCCGCGGGAACGGGCGAGGGTGACGTCGCTAGTCAGCTCCGCGTTGGCATTAGAGCCGCACGTGGGCGCCATCGCGCGTATGTGTCGGCGCGGTGGCCAGCGCGGCCAGGCGCCGGCCTTCCGCGGCGGCCTGGCGCTGCCATTGCCGATAGCGGGCGAGATCCTGCGCGGTGGGGTGAACGATGACCTCGCCGTGCTCGGCGTCGATCAGCACGAGGTCGTCGTCGTTGATCGTCGCCAGCGCGTCCTTGGTCCCGACCACCATGGGCAGGTTGAAGCTGCGCGCCAGGATGGCGCTGTGCGAATAGATGCTGCCGGCGCTGGCGATGACGCCGAGCATGCCTTGGCCCGCCATGCTCGCCATGTCTGCCGGTGCGACGGTGTCGCTGACGATGATTTCGCCGACGCGCGCGGCCAGCTTACGCTCCTCCCGGCTGGACTGTTGGAGCAGCGCGGACATCACGCGTCCGATGACCTGGTCGATATCTTCGCCGCGGCTCTTCAGGTAGGGGTCGTTCATCGCGTCGAACACGGCCGCGAGGCGATCGCGCTGCATCTTGAGCGCGGCGCTGGCGGTGTAGTGGCCGACGGATACCAGTTCGTCCAGGCCGCGCAGCAGCTCCTGGTCGTCCAGCAGAAGGCTGTGGGCGTCGATGAAGTCGCCCACCTCGCGGGCGAGCGCGCCGTGCAGTTTGCCGCGCAGCTCGCGCAGTTCCGTACGCGCGCTGTCGATCGCCTTGTGCAGGCGATCGATTTCCGGGGCGACTTCGGTGTCCTCGAGCATTCGCGTGTCGACGGCGTAGATGCTCGGCTGGACCAGGCGCGCACGACCCAGGGCCATGCCCCGGGCGGCTTGCGTACCGGTCAGCAGGTACCTCATGGGGGGCTGACGCTGCGCGCGTGATGGGTCATGGATCAGGCGCCTTCGTCGAACTTGCGCTCGAACAGGTCGACCACGGCGGCCAGCGCGGCCTCCGCGTCGTCGCCTTCGGCGCGCACGGTGAGCGAGGTGCCCATGCCGGCGGCCAGCATCATCACGCCCATGATGCTCTGCGCATTCACTTCACGGCCCTTGCTGATGAGCCAGACCGTGGACTTGAACCCAGCCACCAGTTGCACGAGCTTGGCAGAGGCGCGCGCGTGCAGGCCCAGCCGATTGGATACCACGATGTCCCGTTCAAGCATGGTCGATGAAGATCCCGCCGCGACCGCCACTGGCCGCTATTTCGGCCAGTTCGGTCAGCGATTTTTCCGAATAGTTGAGTACGCGCAGCAGCATGGGCAGGTTGAGCCCCGACACGCAGCGGAGGTGGACGCCCAGTTCGCTCAGCGACAAGCCGATATTGCATGGCGTGGCGCCGTAGAGGTCGGCAAGCACGAGTACACCGTCGCCGTGGTCCAGGTCGCGGGCGTGCTTGGCGGTGAGCGTGCGCATGACGTCCGGATCGGAACTGGGCGGGACTTCGACCGCGTCGACGTCCATGGGCAGCTTGGGCATGACGTGGCGGGCAGCCGAGATCAGAGCCTTGCCGACGGCTTCGTGGGTCATGAGGAGCACACCGACGCTCATGGCCCGGGTACTCGCACTGGCTTGGGCTGGGTCATGGGGTCACTCGAGCTCGCGATGGAAGGTAAGTACGTTGCCGCGTTCCGAGCGGAAATGCTGTGCCAGCTTCTCGACCATGTAGACCGACCGGTGTCGTCCGCCGGTGCAGCCGATCGACACCGTGACGTAGCTGCGGTCCTCGCCCTCGAAGCGCGGCAGCCAGGTGTCGAGCCAACGGGCGACGTCGGCATAGTACTCGCCCACGAGTGGATTGGCGTCGAGGAATTCGCGCACCGGCAGGTCGCGGCCGGAAAACGGCCGCAGGCGAGGATCCCAGTGGGGGTTGGGCAGGCAGCGGGCGTCGAAGACGAAATCGGCATCCGACGGCAGCCCGCGGCGGTAGGCGAAGGACTCGAACAGAAGGGTGGTGCCGTCCGAGGCGGCCGCGTAGCCGGTGGCGAACAGGCGGCGCAGCTGGTGGACGTTGAGGTCGCTGGAATCGATGACCTTTTCGGCGATGGACACGAGCGGGCGCAACAGGCGCCGTTCTTCCGCGATGGAGTCGGCCAGCGAGCGTTTTTCCGCCGCCAGCGGGTGGCGGCGGCGTGTTTCCGAATAACGCTTGATGAGGACGTCGTCGCGGCTGTCCAGGAAGATGAGGTGGACGTGTACCCCGGCCGTGGACAGCTCGGAAAGCACATGGGGCATGCGCGAGAGATCGATGCGGCGATTGCGCACGTCCACTCCGACCGCGATGCGCCGCCGGGGACCGTGCTCGCCCTGGCTGACGGCGGCGACCAACTGGGGGATCAGCTCCGCCGGCATGTTGTCGACGCAGTAGAACTCGAGGTCTTCCAGCGCGCGCAGGGCGACGGTTTTGCCGCCCCCGGACATGCCCGTGAGCACCACGAGGTGGATGCCTTCGGGCTCGACGATGGGGCTCATGACGTCCTCGTTCATGTCGGTCACCATGGCGGTAGCCGGCGCATCTGGTGCGCCTGGCGGTCGATGAAGGTCTGTGCCGGATCGATGCCCTTGCTCTTGAGCACGTGGTTGCGCACGGCGGCCTCGACCAGCACGGCGAGGTTGCGACCGGGCGCGACCGGGATGGTGATCTTGGGGACGTCCACGTCCAGCACGTTGCGCCGGCTGACATCGCCGGTGAGGCGAGTCATGCCGTCGATGTCCTCGCCGGAGGTGAGCGGCTTGAGGTGGACGACCAGGCGCAGGTATTTGGAGGGCTTGACCGCCGTGTGGCCGAACATCTCGCGGATGTTGAGCACGCCCAGGCCGCGGACCTCGAGCAGGTCCTGCAGGAGTTCGGGGCAGGCGCCGTCGATCACGTCCGGAGCGATCAGCGTGAACTCGGTGGCGTCGTCCGCCACCAGCCGGTGGCCGCGGCTGATCAACTCGAGGGCGAGCTCGCTCTTGCCCGAGCCGGGCTCACCGGTGATGAGCACGCCGATGGAGAAGACCTCGAGGAAGACGCCGTGAAGGGTGACGCGGGGCGCCAGCGTGCGGGCCAGGTGGTACTGAAGGTAGGTGAGCAGCTCATGGCCGCGTTTGGTGCTCTGCCAGAGCGGGGTGTCGGTTTCTTCCGCGACCTCGCGAAGGTCGGGGGGGATCGACTGGTCTTTCGTCACGATCAGCGCGGCCGGCTGATAGGCGGCGATCTTGTGGATCACTTCCCAGCGCTGGCGCGACTCCAGCCCGTCGAGGAAATTGAGCTCCTCGGTGCCGATGATCTGGATCTTGTTGGGATAGATGACGTTGAGGTAGCCGACCAGAGAGGGCCGGCGGCTCTGCTTGGCGTTGGGCTCGAGCACGCGCGACTCACCGCGCATGCCCGCGGCCCAGCGCAGTGCCATGCGGTCGTAAACGCCGTCGAAGAGTTGTCTGGCGGTGAGCCGGTCCACGCGTGAGATCCCTTTGGATGGCAAGACCGGCGAGAAAAAACGCCGGCCAGGGGGCTATTGTGCCATCAATCGCGCGGTGGCTTGCCCGGCGGCGCCTGAGGGCTGCCGCCGGGCGGTGGAGTCAGCTGGTGCTGGCGACGCGCGCGTCGCGGCCCTCGCTGTTATGGTGATCCTTCAGTTTTTCCTTGTGCTTGCGCAGCTGGTCGGCCAGTTTGCCGATCATGGCGTCGATGGCCGAGTAAAGGGTGTCACCCTTGTTGTCGTCTTCGAGGCGGGCAATCCCTTCGGCATGCAGGCGAGTACCAGCGCAGTGCAGGGTGCCACCGGCCTTGTGTTCGTTCTTGTCGACGGAAAGAACCACGTCGAGGGCTTTGATGTTGTCGAAAAGGCGTTCGAAGCGGCTGACTTGCTGCTCCACGCGCTCGCGCAGGGCGGGGGTGATATGGACGTGCTGGCCGCTGATCTGGATTTGCATGACGCCTCCTTCTTGCTGAGGGTGTCGCCGTGGGGCGACAGGATCGGAACGACGGGGGTGCCGTTCCTCAAGCCTGAACTCCTGGGACCGTGACGCGCCGATGGGGTTCCCCCCGATGTTTCTCAACTTGCGCGTACGCGTTCACTGGAGCTGGGAATGCGCATCGCTTCCCGGTACTTGGCCACCGTACGGCGAGCGACCTGAATGCCGCGTCGATGGAGTTCTTCGGCCAGCGCCTGGTCGGACAGCGGGCGCCGGGCGTCTTCGGCCGTGATCAGCTTGCGCAGCATGGCCTGGATGGCCGTGGCCGAGGCGCTGCCGCCGTCTTCGGTAGAGACGCCGCTGGAAAAGAAGTGTTTCAGCTCGAAGGTGCCGCGCGGGGTGTGCATGTATTTGCGCGTGGTGACCCGGGAGATGGTCGATTCGTGCATGCCCACCTCTTCGGCCACCTCGCGCAGCACCAGCGGATGCATGGCTTCCGGGCCGTAATCGAGGAAGGCGCTCTGCCGGCGGACGATGACCTCGGCGACCTTGGTCAGGGTTTCCGCACGGGATTGCAGGCTTTTCAGCAGCCAGCGGGCCTCCTGCAACTGTCCCTTCATCCAGGTGGCATCGTCGCCGCGTGCTCGGGCGATCAGGTTGCAATAGTGCTGGTTGAGGCCCAGCCGCGGCTGGGAGTCGGGGTTGAGGCTGACGTGCCAGCGACCACCCTCGCGCCGTGCATACACGTCGGGCGCGACGTATTCCACGGGCGTGGCATCCAGGGCCGCGCCGGGGCGCGGATCGAGGCTGCGGATCAGTGCGGCCGCTGCGGCCACGTCGGCCTCGGCGGCCTTCAGCTTGCGGGCGATCCGGACGCTGTCGTTGCGGGCCAGCAGTTCCAGTTCCTCGTTGACGATGCGGATCGCCAGGTCGCGATACGGTGTTTCCGCCGCGAACTGGGATAACTGGCAGAGCAGGCAGTCGCGCAGGTCGAGGCTGGCGATACCGGTGGGATCGAAGCGCTGCACCCGCTGGCGCACGGCTTCGATCTCGCCGACGCCCGGTCGCAGCTCGGCGGGCAGGGCGGCTTCCACCGCCTCCACGCCATCACGCAGGTAGCCGTCCTCGTCCAGCGCGTGGATGATCGCCGTGGCGATCGCGTGGTCGCGGGGCGAGAACTGGGACAGGTTGAGCTGCCACTCCAGGTGTTGCTGCAGGCTCTGTGGCGCGGCGTTCTGCGGTTCGAAGCCGTCCTCGTCACCCCCGCCGCTGGCTCGCGAGGAGGCGCTGCCACCGTAGTCGCTCGCCTCGCCGTGGAAGCGGTCGTCCTCCCATTCCGGCGCGAGTTCTTCGGATGGGGTGGCAGTGGACTCGTCGTCCTTGGCGGACTTGGGGGTTTCCTGGCGGGACGGGTAATCGTTATCGAAGTCCGGCCCGTCCGTGGACTCGCCGTCCGGATCGGCTTCCGCCTCGGCATCCTCGGCGAACTCGAGCAGCGGGTTGCCCTCGGCGATCTGGCGGAGCTCCGCTTCGAGCTCCAGCTGCGACAACTGCAGCAGGCGGATGGCCTGCTGCAGTTGGGGCGTCAGCGTGAGCTGCTGGTTGAGGCGAAACTGGAGTCCGGGTTTCATGCCTGCGATGCGTTAGGGGTTCAATGGCATCCTAACCCCATGCGACGTGCACAACCAGCATCCGCGCAGGCCGGACGTTCCGGCCGAATTCGCGTCACGCCCAGGCGTGGATCAGATCCGGAATTCACGTCCCAGGTACACCTCACGGACCTTCTCGTCGGCGAGGATGTGCTGCGGCGTGCCGCGGGCGAGCACCTCGCCGTCGTTGAGAATGTAGGCGCGGTCGCAGATGCCTAAGGTCTCGCGGACATTGTGGTCGGTGATGAGCACGCCGATGCCGCGTTCCTTCAGGTGACGGACGATGCGCTGGATCTCGCCCACGGAGATGGGATCGACGCCCGCGAACGGTTCATCCAGCAGCATGTAGCGCGGCCGTGCGGCCAGGGCGCGGGCGATCTCGACACGTCGACGCTCGCCACCGGACAGGCTGATGCCTTTCTGGTCGGCGATGTGGGCGATCTTCAGTTCGTCGAGCAGGCTGTCCAGTTCGTCGTCGCGCTGCTTCTGGGTCATGCCCTCGCGCAGTTCCAGCACCGCCATGATGTTGTCCGACACGCTGAGCCGGCGGAACACCGAGGCTTCCTGGGGCAGGTAGCCGATGCCCAGCTTGGCGCGCGCGTGCATCGGCAGACCGGTGATGTCCTTCTCGTCGAGCTTGATCACGCCGGCATCGGCCTGGATGAGACCGACCACCATGTAGAAGCAGGTGGTCTTGCCGGCACCGTTGGGACCGAGCAGGCCGACGACCTCGCCTTCGCTGATGGAAAAAGCGAAGTCGCGAACCACCTTGCGGGCGCGGAAACGCTTTTGCAGGCCTTGGGCTGAAAGCATCGGGTCAGGGCTTCTTCGGGGTGGGGGCGGGCGTGGCCGGCTTCGCGGGCGCGGCGCCCGGCGGCGGGTTCTTCGGCTGGAAGGTCATGTGCACGGGCGCGCCGCCGGAGCTTTCGCCGGTCATCGTGCTGTCCTTCGTGTTGTACGTGAGCTTGTCGCCTTCGGCGCTGCCCTTCACCGGCTGCTTGACCTTCGCGTTGCCCGTGAGCACGGCGTAGTCCTGGTCGACCTTGTAGTCGATGTTCAGGGCCTGGCCGTCCATCGGGTTGTCGTCGTCGTCCAGCTGGTGGATGGTGGCCGGCTTGCCGTCGACGATGATGCGCGTGATCGAGTTGTTGGCGTCGAGGAAACCCGTCGCTTTGTCGCCGGTGATTTTCAGCGTGCCCTGGGTGATCACCACGCTGCCCGTCCAGATGACCTTGCCGTTGGGCTGCTGCGAGCCGTCGAAGGATTTGGAATCGACGTTGGCCGGCTGCTGGCGGTCGGACTGCTTGGCGGCCACGGGCAGGCTGGCCACCAGCGCCAGTCCGAGCACCGCGAGGAGGGCCTTAGCGCTTGGCGGGCAGGTACGTGCTGTGGACTGCATCGAGGAGCTCCAGGTGCTTGGTATCGAGATTGGCGCGCATGCCAACGCCGTTCATTGTAGAGGTTCCCTGGACGATCCGGGCTGCCTCGGCCGTCTCCAGGCGGTTCTCCTTGGGCCACGCGGTGACCTCGGAGGTGTCGATGCTGGCCGGCGGCGTCTGCGCGAAGGCCACGCGGTCCATGTGGACCTTGCCCTGCAGTTTCAGCACGGTGCCATCCTTGTTGACCCAGCCGTACTGCGAATGGCCCTTCCACGGCGGCACGTCCACTTCCTTGGTGGACGGCAGCACGAAGTCGGGCGCGTTGATATAGAGCGAATCGTCACCCTCGCGCCGTTCGAGGTGCGGGGCGATGAGGGTGAAGGCCAGCTTGCCCTGCTCGTTGTAGGAGTCCAGGTCGAAGTTGGTCAGCACGTAGCCAGAGCGCGGTGGGCCGACGAAATCCTGCAGTTTCTTCTGCGGTGCCACCCAGTAATACAGCAGCACGCTGGCGCCCAGCGCCACGACGAGGATGCCGGCGATGCCACCGGCGCTGCGATCCTTGAGCAGGTTGAGTGCGCTCACTGCCAGCGATCCCGTTCGGCTTCGGCCTTGCCCTGGGCGGCAAGGATCATGTCGGCGACTTCGCGGGCGGCGCCGTAACCACCGGACAGGCGGGTACGCCAGTGGGCGCGCTCCGCCACCCAGGGATGGGCATTGGCCACGGCGACCGACAGCCCGGCGATACCCATGGCCGGCAGGTCGGGGAGGTCGTCGCCGACGAAGGCGGCCTGCTCCGGCGTCAGGCGCAGGGCGCTGAGCAGCTCGTTGAGGCAGGCGCGCTTGTCCTTCTGGCCCTGGTAGACGTGCGGGATGCCCAGTTCCTCGGCGCGCAGGGAGACCGGATGGCTGATCCGCGCGGTGATGATCGCGACCTTGACGCCGTTTTCCTGCAGGCGCTTCAGACCGAGGCCGTCATGCACGTGGAAAACCTTGGTCTCGCGACCGTCCTCGCCGTACCAGAGGCGACCGTCGGTCAGCGTGCCATCCACGTCGAAGACGACGATGCGCACGCGGGCCGCACGTTCGGCGATATCGGCGGGAATGTCGGTGTAATGCGTATAGGCCATGGGATCGATATGGGGACGAAAGGGCGCGTCGGGGAGCCGCGCCGGGTCCGGTCGTCAGACGACGCGGGCGCGAAGCAGGTCGTGGATGTTCAGCGCGCCGACCACCTTGCCGGAGGGGTCGGTGACCAGCAGCGCGTTGATCTGGTGTTTTTCCATCAGCTGGGCCGCCTCGACGGCCAGCTTGTCCGAGCCGATGGTCTTCGGGCCGCGGGTCATCAGTTCGCCCACGGTGGCGCCGCGCAGGTCCACATCGTCGTCGTCGAGCGCACGGCGAAGATCGCCGTCGGTGAACACGCCGAGCAGGTGGCCCTCGCCGTCGATCACCGCAGTCATGCCCAGGTGCTTGCGGGTCATTTCCACCAGCGCCTCGCTGACCGAGGCATCCACGCCGATGCGCGGCACGTCGTCACCGGTGTGCATGACGTCGGCGATGTGCAGCAAGAGCCGGCGCCCGAGGCTGCCGGCCGGATGCGAACGGGCGAAGTCGTCCGAGGTGAAGCCTCGCGCCTCGAGCAGGGCCACGGCCAGGGCATCGCCCATAACCAGGGCGGCGGTGGTGCTGGAGGTCGGTGCGAGCCCGTGGGGACACGCCTCGGACGGCACGTTGGCGTCGATGTTGACCTCGGCCTGCCGCGCCAGCGACGACCGCGGGTTACCGGTGATGGCGATCAGCGGAATGCCCTGGCGCTTGACCGCGGGAAGGATGAAGAGCAATTCGTCCGTTTCCCCGGAATAGGAGATGCCCAGCAGGATGTCATCCGGCTGGATCATGCCGAGGTCACCGTGGCTGGCCTCGGCGGGGTGGACGAAGAACGACGGAGTGCCCGTGGAGGCCAGCGTGGCGGCGATCTTGCGGGCCACGTGGCCGGACTTGCCCATGCCGGACACCACGACACGTCCCTTGCAGGCCAGGATCATCCGGCACGCCTCGACAAAGGTGGCGTCGATCTTCGTTTCCAGCGCCCGGATGGCCGCGGCTTCCGTGACGATCACCGTACGGGCGCTGCGCACGACAGCTTCGACGTTCACGGCGGAATGATCGGTGGGCGGGGCGGTGCGGGCGTTCATGCGGCCTCGGGAGTCCGGGTGGTGGCTTCTGACCCGGGATGTCCATTTCTGCGACACCGGATTTCCATTACCATTACATATTCTCATTTTATCGGCGCCGCCATCGACCGGTGGTTCAGGGTCCGTTTCGGAACCCTCCCGGGCGCGGCACATCCCCTCATCGGAGAACCCATGGACGCTGCGCGCATCCAGGCATTGATCGAAGCCGGCCTGCCCGGTGCCAGGGTCGCCGTTCACGGCGACGACGGCGTTCATTTCGAAGCCGAAGTCGTCTCGGACCAGTTCGCCGGCAAGCTGCCGCTGGCCCGTCACCGCCTCGTCTACGCGACGCTGGGCGACCTCATGGGCGGTGCCATTCACGCCCTGGGCCTCAAAACCCTCACTCCCGACGAAGCCGCCGGCCGCCGCTGATTCCAGCGCGCCAGGCGACACGCTCGCTCTGTTTACCTTCCCAAGGCATCTCCTTCCATGGCCAAGATCCTGATCAGCGGCGGCCAGCCGCTCAACGGTGAAGTGGGCATCTCCGGCGCGAAAAACGCCGTACTGCCCATCCTCGCGTCCTGCCTGCTCGCCGACGAGCCCGTCAGCATCGGCAACGTGCCGCACCTGCACGACGTCACCACCTTCATCGAACTGCTCGGTCGCATGGGCGTGCGCGTGGTGCTGGACGATCGCATGAAGATGCACATCGATCCGCGCCCGGAAAACTCCTGCGTGGCGCCCTACGACCTGGTGCGCACCATGCGCGCCTCGATCCTGGTGCTGGGCCCGCTCGTGGCGCGCCACGGCAAGGCCGAAGTGTCGCTGCCCGGCGGCTGCGCCATCGGTTCCCGGCCGGTCGACCAGCACATCCGCGGCCTGCAGGCGCTGGGCGCCGAGGTCACCGTCGAGAACGGCTACATCAAGGCCCGCGCCGGTCGTCTGAAGGGCGCCCGCATCGTGATGGACATGGTGACCGTCACCGGCACCGAGAACATCCTGATGGCGGCGACGTTGGCTTCGGGCACCACGGTGATCGAGAACGCCGCCCAGGAGCCGGAAGTCGTCGACCTCGCCCACTGCCTGATGGCGATGGGCGCGAAGATCGACGGCGTCGGCACGTCCACGCTGATCGTCGAGGGCGTCGAGCGCCTGCACGGCGCGCACTACGAAGTGCTGCCGGATCGCATCGAGACCGGCACCTTCCTGGTCGGCGCGGCGATGACCGGCGGCAAGGTGCGCGCCCGCGGCGCGCGTGCCGACACGATGGATGCGGTGCTGCAGAAGCTGGAAGAGTCCGGCGCGCATATCAGCACCGGTCCGGACTGGATCGAGCTGGACATGGGCGGGCGCCGTCCCAAGGCGGTCAACCTGGTGACGGCGCCTTATCCCGCATTCCCGACCGACATGCAAGCGCAGTTCACCGCGCTCAACTGCATCGCCGAAGGCGTGGGCGTCATCACCGAGACGGTGTTCGAGAACCGCTTCATGCACGCGCTGGAACTGCAGCGGCTGGGCGCCGACATTCGCCTGGAGGGCAACACCGCCATCATCACCGGCGTGCCGAAGATGACGGGCGCGCCGATCATGGCCACCGACCTGCGTGCCTCGGCCTGCCTGGTGCTGGCCGGCTTGGTCGCCGAGGGCGACACCACGGTCGACCGCGTTTACCACATCGATCGCGGCTACGAGAACATCGAGGAAAAGCTGGGCGTGCTGGGTGCCCATATCCGGCGTCTGCCGGGCTGATCATCGGCGTCTCCGCGCAGCACCCTCATGACCGTAGGAGCGCACGCTGCGCGCGACATCTTTTCGCGACGCACCACATGTGACGCGACATTTTCGACGTGACGCGCAGGATTCGGCGCACAGCCTCAAAAGATATCGCGCACAGCGTGCGCTCCTACAGGTCGAGGGTTATTTGCCCTCGAATCGCACCAGCTCCAGCGTCAGGTCGCCACCGTCCTTCTGCGCCAGCTTGACCGGCACCGGATATTTCGCCGGCGCATACCAGGCGTTGAAGCCGCGGTCGGCGTCGGTCCGGTCGACGCGCACGGTGTCGAACGTGCCCGCGGGCACCTTCACTTTCTCCTTTCCCGACACCTTGAACTGCTGGTTCTCCACTTCCTGCTTCACCGCGACGGGGAAGCTGGCCTGCTGCTTGCCATCGCGCAATGCCACGCCCAGGGCCAGGGGCAGCGTATTGCGCTCGATCATGCCCTGCGCCGCCGGGTAGCTGAAACTCTTGCTGTTGTCCTTGACTTGCACGGTGTTGCCCTGCACGGTCATGTCGCGGGTCTTCTGCTTGAAGGACGCATCCAGCTGGTAGTGGTAGCTGACCACCTGAGGCACGGAGCCAGCCCAGGTGAACCGCGAGGTTTCCGTCGAATTGGCCCCCAGCGCCGCGGCCAGGCCCGCCGTACCCTTGGTGATGTTCGTGTATTCGTACTGGCCGTTGCCGGCCGCTTTCAGCACGATGGTGGCCTCGCCAAGCGGACTGCCGCCCTGCAGGACGTTATAGGTAGCGGTGAAGGACTGCGGCACGCTCGCGGCGAACGCGGCGGCGGGCAGGGCGAGGGCCAGCGCGAAGCCGGCGCGGATCAGTGGGGTCTTCATGGTTCCGATTCTAGCCACGGCGGCTGAATGCGCGTCGACGCGCCCACCCGGCGAACCACAAGGCGCCCGACGCCCCATGGCCGCGCCCGACGCGCCGGTTGGGGGGGGTAGGAGCGCACGCACGTGCGCGAACCCTCCATATCACCTACCGCGAACGAGGCCATGCCCCACACCCAAGCCGGCGTTTCCGACCGCAAAACAAAGCCGATTGCTCTTGTGTTGTGGCCTTTGCTCTTGGCGAAAAACGCCCGCATCTCCCTACGCAAGGCTTCATTCGCCACAGGCCAAGGTGAGGGTTCGCGCACGTGCGTGCGCTCCTACGCCAAGTGCCGGGGATACGGGGTTATACGGCTGGGGAGACGGGTTAGTCGACCAGGAATATGGGGTTAGACGGCCAGGGCAGCTGGAGTAAGCGGCGATGTCAGCAGCTGCCCGTCGAAGACGGGCGCGCCTTGCCAGCGCAGGCGGCCGGCGGCGATGGCGCGGACGACGGCAGGTAGCAGCGCGTGCTCTTCCACCAGCAGGCGCTCGGCCAGGGAGGCTTCGGTGTCGTCCGGGCGCACGTCGATACGTGCCTGCGCCACCACCGGGCCACCGTCCAACTCCGCCGTGACGAAGTGCACGCTGGCGCCGTGCTCGGCGTCGCCCGCGTCAAGGCACTGGCGATGCGTGTGCAGGCCGCGGTGTTTCGGCAGCAGGGAAGGGTGGATGTTGATCGCGCGGCCCTCCCAGGCAGCGACCACGGTAGCGTCGATGATCCGCATGTAGCCGGCCAGCACCAGCAGGTCGGCGCCACTGTCCGCCACGTGGCCGAACAGGGCGCGGTCGAAATCGGGGCGGGTGGGGTAGTCGCGCGGATTGAGCGCGAGCGTGGGAATGTCCGCCTCACGCGCCACGGTCAACGCCCCAGCGCCGGCCTTGTCGCTGCCCACCAGGACGAACGTCACCGGAAGCCGCGCGGCGATCAGCGCGGCGAGGTTGCTGCCGCGCCCGGAAGCGAGCGCGGCGACACGCAGGGGGCGATCCACGGGCGCTTCAGGCGATGTGGACACGCTCGTCGCCGCTGGCAGCCACCACCGAGCCGATCGTCCAGGTATCGAGGCCATGACCGGCGAGCACCGCTTTCGCCGCGTCCACCTGGTCGACCGCGAGCAGCACGGTGAAGCCGATGCCGCAGTTGAACGTGCGCCACATTTCCTCGCGGGTAACGTTGCCTTCGCGCTGCAGCCACTGGAACACGGGTGGCAGCGGCCACGAGGCGGCGTCGATCGACAGACCGAGGCCGTCGGGTACGACGCGGATGATGTTTTCCTTGAGGCCGCCGCCGGTGATGTGGGCCATGCCGTGCACGGCCACCTTGGCGATCAGTTCGAGCATCGGCTTGACGTAGATGGTGGTCGGGGCCATCAGGGCATCCACCAGGGTCGTGCCGCCGATGTCGCTGTCCAGCGGCGAGCCCGCGCGTTCCAGGATGCGCCGGATCAGCGAGTAGCCGTTGGAGTGCGGGCCCGACGAGGCCACGCCGAGGATGACGTCGCCGGCCACGATGGACGAGCCATCGTTCATCGCGGATTTCTCCACGGCACCGACCGTGAAGCCGGCCAGATCGTATTCGCCCGGCGGGTACATGTCCGGCATCTCGGCGGTTTCGCCACCGATCAGCGCGCAGCCGGCCAGTTCGCATCCGCGGGCGATGCCGCCGACCACGGACGCTGCGGTGTCCACGTCGAGCTTGCCGGTGGCGAAATAGTCGAGGAAGAACAGCGGCTCGGCGCCCTGTACCAGCACATCGTTGACGCACATGCCCACCAAGTCGATACCGATGGTGTCGTGGCGACCGAGCTGGTGGGCGAGCTTGAGCTTGGTGCCCACGCCATCGGTGCCGGAGACCAGCACCGGCTCCTTGTAGCGTCCGGAGAGGTCGAACAGGCCGCCGAAGCCGCCCAGCCCGCCCATGACCTCGGGGCGGAAGGTCCGCTTGACCATCGGCTTGATGCGCTCGACGAGCGCGTTGCCGGCATCGATATCGACGCCAGCGTCGCGGTAGGTGAGGGAGCCCTGGTCGGAGGACATAAGCGGTTCCGGCGCGTATTGGAAACCGCGAATGATAACAGCAAGCGGGCGCCCGGCCTGGCCTGCACGCGCTTTGGATGGACGGCGTGCCAAGGTTTGGGCAGACTTCCGTCTTCACAAAGCGACGCCACGACCATGCGCCCAGCCCGTCTCCTCGTCTTCCTGACGCTCCTCGTCGTGGCCTGCATCGGCCCCGCAGTGGCGCAGACCTCCATTTATACGGTGACCGTGCCCGTCGCCGACACCAGTGCGGCGGTACGCGACCAGGCCTTCGCCAACGGGCTGACCCAGGTCCTGGCGCGAGCGTCCAACGGGGCGGACCCCCGCGGCAAGCCGGGCTATGCCCAGGCGATGAAGCAGCCCGGCGGCCTGGTGCAGCAGTACCAGTACGCCCGCACCGGCGGCGCCAACGGCGCCCCGCTCAGCCTGGATATCGTGTTCGATCCCGGTGCGATCCGCCGCGTGCTGGCGGTGGGCGACGCGGCCGTCGCCGCGCCCAAGGCCCCGGTACTGGTGGTGGCACGCGATGCCAGCGGCAAGCTGCTCAGCCAGCAGGACCTCCTGCCCCTGGCGCAGATGGCCGACACGCGTGGCTACCAGATCCTGGTGCCCAAGCCCGACGCGGTGCCCGACGTCAAGGCTCTGGCCAGCGGCGATCCCGCCACGGTCGCCAACGCGGCCCGGCAGTACAACACCGGCGTCGTCCTGGTCGGCAACATCGGTGACGACCAGACCGACTGGACCCTGGTCTCGGCCGGCAAGACCACCAGTTGGAAGGACAGCGGCGAAGCCCGTGCGGCCCTGCTGAACAATGGTGCCAACGCCATGGCCGACAAGCTGGATCGCCAGTTCGCCGCGACGCAGGGTGGCAGCACCTCGGGCAAGGTCTGGGTGTCGGGCCTGCATTCGGCGTCCGACTACGCCGGGTTGCTGGCGACGTTCCAGAACGATCCCTCGATCAAGACCGTGGCGCCGATCGCCGCCAGTGCCGACGGCGTGCTGTTCACCGTCAATGCCGCCGCCCCGCTGGCCCGCCTGGTCGCCGGCTACGCGTCGGCTGGCCATGTGCTGGCTGCCGATCCCCACGACGGCGCCGATCTCGCCGTGCGCTGGGTGCCCTGACGCCATGACGCACGACACCTCACGCCGCTGGCAGATGCTCGCGATCATCGCGGTCATCGCCTTCCTCATCTGGCTGCTCGCCCCGGTGCTGATGCCGTTCGCCATCGCCGGCATGCTGGCCTACCTGGGTGACCCCCTGGCCGATCGCCTGCAGCGGCTGGGCATGGGTCGCGGCTGGGCGGTCAGCATCGTGTTCACCGTCATCACCCTGGTCTTCGTCGGTGTGCTGCTCCTGCTGGTGCCGTTGATCGAGCACCAGTTCGAAAACCTGTCCGAGAATCTGCCGCGCTACGTGGACTGGGTGCGCACCACGGCGCTGCCGTGGATCCAGGTGCGCCTGCATCTGGACGCCAACGTCTTCGATACCGACCGCCTGCTGGCGACCATCCGCGAACACATCGGCTCGGTCGGCAGCATGGCCGCTGCGGCGATGACCAAGCTCACGCAGTCGGGCATGGGCGTGGTGATGTGGTTGACCAATCTCGTGCTGATCCCGGTCGTGGCGTTCTATCTGCTGCGCGACTGGGACACCATGATCGCGCACATTCAGCGCCTGCTGCCCCGTTCGATCGAGCCCACCGTCGTGCGCCTGGCGCGTGAGTCCGACCAGGTGCTGGGCGCGTTCGTCCGCGGCCAGCTGCTGGTGATGCTTGCCTTGGGCGTGTTCTACGGCCTCGGGCTGACCCTGGTCGGCATCTCGATCGGTCCGCTGATCGGCATGGTCGCCGGCCTGCTCAGCTTCGTGCCCTACCTCGGCTTCATGATCGGCTTCGTCGCCGCCCTGATCGCCGCGCTGGTGCAGTACGGCGACTGGACCCACGTGATCCTCGTCGGCGTGGTGTTCACCGTAGGCCAGCTGCTGGAAGGCTACGTGCTGGTGCCGCGCCTGGTCGGCGGCAAGATCGGCCTGCACCCGGTCGCGGTGATCTTCGCCGTACTGGCTGGCGGTCACCTGTTCGGCTTCCTCGGGGTGCTGCTGGCCCTGCCCGCCGCCTCGGTGGTTGTCGTGCTGCTGCGCTACGTATTCGCGCGTTATCGCGAGAGCGACCTCTACATGGAGCCCGCACCGCCGGCATCGGCGGCGCACAAGCTCGATGTGGACGTGGATGTCGACGTGCGCGTGCGACCGCGGCCGGACGATCCCCTGCCGCCGGTCGACCGCGCTCCATGAGCACCCAGCTTCCCCTCGCCTTGCGCTGGCCGCGGCGCCAGCGCTTCGAGCACTTCCACGCGGGCGATAACGCGGCAGCCGTGGAAGCCGTTCGTGCGGCGGCGGTCGATGCATCGGCACCCTGGGTGTTCGTGGCGGGGCCGCCGGGCAGCGGGCGCACGCACCTGCTGATCGCGGCATGCCAGGCTGCCATCGACGCGGGTCGCACCGCGCAGTACCTGCCGCTGGCTGGCTTGCGCGGGCCACGGGCCGCCGCCATCCGCGGCATGGCCGGCAGCGATGTGCTGGCCATCGACGATATCGATTCGATCGCGGGCGAGGCCGATGCCGAGCACGCCTTGTTCGACACGTTCAATGGCTATCGTGCCGAAGGCTGCACGCTGCTGTTTTCGGCCCTGGGTGCGCCGGTGTCCCTGGACATCGCGTTGCCCGACCTTCGCTCGCGGCTCGGGTCGCTGACCCAGGCCCTGCTCAAGCCACTAGCCGATGCCCAACGCCGCGCGGTGCTGCGCGAACAGGCCGGCGCCCGTGGCATCGAACTGGACGACGTGGTGCTGGACTGGCTGTTCGCACACCACGCCCGCGACCTGGGCACCTTGCTCGACCTGCTGGATACCCTCGACCGCGCGTCACTCGCCGCACAGCGGCGGGTGACAGTGCCGTTCCTGCGCAATCTGCTGAAGAACGACTAGAGATCGATCTGGCCGATCAGCTCGCGGTTGGCGGGCGCGTTCTCCCTCACGCCGTACACCTTCAGCTGCTTCGAGTCGGGCCAATGCTCGACGATCAGGTACGTACGCTGCGAGGCCGAGCCGCTGAGGAACACCGGAATGTCGTCGGGACCACCCCTGTCGTAGCGACCCATGCGTTCGTGAAGGTGACCTGCGAATATGGCAGCCACCTTGTGTCGCTTCAGCAGCCTCTGCAGGTCGTTCGACGACGAGGTGCGCAGCTTGCCGGGCTGGTGGGTATGGACCAGAATCAGGTCGCTCACGCGCGGGTTGCTGTAGTCGGGCAGGTGGGTCTGCAGCCACGGCACGCTGGACGTCACCCGGTAGTGATAGCTGTAGGGACCGAAGCCCCAGTCCATGCTGGCCGAATACTCGGGAAAGTTATTCAGCTGCAGCTGGATGACGCGGTCCCAGCCATCGGCCTTGAAGGCATACGACCAGCTGCCCTGCTTGAGAATGCCACCCGAGGGGTAGGGCGTCGCCAGCATGTCGAAGCCGAGCACGTTGCTTCGGATCCGATGCGAGTGCACGTGGTGGGCCAGGTTGTCCAGGGCCTCCATGGCGCAGTAAAGCAGTTTGCACACGGCGTTGGTCAGGTTGTTCTGGTAGTCGTGATTGCCCAGGCCGTAATACAGCTCGTTGCCCAGGGTCGCGAACAATTCGCTGATCTTCTGCTGCTCGGATCGTTTGCTCTGCGAGGTGATGTCGCCGTTGACGATCACGGGGATCGACTGCCCTGGATACTGGCGGCGAAACGCATCGATGCTCCGGTACTGTTCGCGGATCAACGACTCCGCCAGGGCCTTGTCGGCCTTGTCCGAATGTTCGCCCGCATCGGTGGCGGGGGTCCATGGGTATTGTGGGTCCGAGGTGACCACCATGATCCGTGGCTGTTCCGCATGGGCCGCGGCGACGGCAAGGAGCGCCGTCGCCAGCCATGAGGCGCGTGCTCCCGCCGCGCGGAACGGGTTGCATTTTTTCATGACGACGTCCTTGTTCGTTGCGTGTGTCGGGGTCAGACGGTGTCGACGTCGACGGTAGCGATGAGTTCGCGTCCTTCCGGATCGTTGTTGCGCACGGCGAAGACGCGCAGCACCCTGGCCACGGTGTCGTGCTCCACGATGAGATAGGTGCGCTGGCTGGCGGACCCACTCAGGAAGACCGGCACGCCGTTGATGCTTCCATATCGACCCAACCGGAAATGCAGGTGGCCCGCGAAGACCGCGGCGACGTGGCCGGCGGCCAGTGCCTCGCCGAAACCTTCCGAGTAGCCATCCGCGGAATGCACATGCGCTATACCGAAATCGTAAGCCCTGTCGGCTGGCGTGCCGTACCTGGGCACGCTGAGATGAGTGTCCAGCACGTTCTTCAGCCAGGGTAGCGACGACCCGATGTCGAAGCGCGACGGACGGAGACCCTCGGTGGACGCGAAGGAGACCTCGTAGGTCGGGTAGTTGTTCAGTTGCACCTGGAGCACTCGCTCCCACCCCGGCGTGTTGACGGCGTAGGCGAGGCTGCCCTCATAGCGATTACCGGGAAAACCGGGTCGGACGCTGAAATCGAATGACACCTTGTCGGGCTTTGTCATGACGTGCTGCACGAGCCCCAGCACGCTGTCGCGCGCGCAGCCGTTGTTGTAGCAGCCCGATCCATCCTCTTGAAGAATGTTGTTCTGGTAGTCGTGGTTACCCAGTCCCAGATAGACGTTGTCGCCCAGGATGCCCAGCAGTTCATCCATGACCGCGCGTTGCCAGCCGTGCCCATAGGCGGTGAGATCGCCATTGATGAAGACGGGGATGGTCTGGTCGGGCCGCCTGGCGCGGTACGCGGCGATGCTGCGGTATTGCTCCTCGATCATTTGCCGTGAGCGGATCTTGCGCACCTCATCGGCTTCACCCGGCGTGTCCGTCCAGGGATACTGGGGGTCCGAGGTGACGATCATGGTCTCGACCGTCGCATGCGCGGAGGGCCCATGAAGCAAAGCGGTCAGGCCCGCTGCGAACGCGAACGCGAACCGGGTGCATGATAAGGGAATAGGGAACATGCTGAAGTCCTTGTCGGTAGAGGCTTGCGAACGTCCGGTTCGCGACGACAAGGTACGCTGCCGAAGACGCCAGGGTCTGTCAGGCAACGAGAAGCTACGGCGAGGGATTACCCTCGCCGCGTGTCGGATTATTCCCCGAGCAGGCGAGCCGTAGCGTTCGCCTTGATGACTTCGGTCATCGCGGCGGCCACCTTATGGTTACCGGCGATGATGTTGCCGCTCTCGGGCAGGCCTTCACGGCCGGCGAAGTCGCCGTAGACGCCACCGGCTTCGCGGACCAGCAGCGCGCCCGCGGCGATGTCCCACACGTTGAGGCCCGGCTCGAAGAAGCCGTCCATCCGGCCGGCGGCCACGTAGGCCAGATCGAGCGCGGCGGATCCCATGCGGCGGATGTCTTCGGCTTCCTTGAGCAAGGCCGAGGTCATGGCCAGCTGCGGCTCGAGGTGGTTACGCGCGCGGTAGGGATAACCCGTGGCGAGCAAGGCGCCGGCGATGCCTTCGCGCTTGCCGACCCGGATGCGGCGGTCGTTGAGGTAGGCGCCATCGCCCTTGCTGGCGGTGAACAGTTCATCGCGCAGGGGATCGAACACCACGCCGTAGACCGGCTCGCCCTTTTCAACCAGCGCGATGGACACGCAGAAGTGGGGGATGCCGCGCAGGTAATTGTGGGTGCCGTCCAGGGGATCGATGACCCACACCAGCGGGCCCTTGCCGATCTGCCCGGATTCCTCGCCGAGGATGGCGTGGGTGGGGTAGGCGCGGCGCAGTTCCTTGATGATTTCGGCTTCGGCGAGGCGATCCACCTCGGAGGCGAAATCCATCCGCTGCTTTTCGACGACCGCGAGGCCTTCGAGGCGATTCATGTAGCGCAGGATGATGTTTCCTGCGGAGCGCGCGGCACGCGACGCGACGTTGACGGCGGGTCTTGGCATGGATATCGACTTGGTAAAAGAACGGGGGAGGGCGGTCGGGCCGCCTCGGTCGACGAGTCTATCACCCGCATGCCCCATGCCCAAGTCATTGCCGTTGTAGACTTTCCGGCCCTTGTCCAGCCTGCCCGTCGCCCATGGCCCTTTCCGAACTCAACGATCGCTTCCGCTTCGTCCTGGTCCGCACCTCGCACTCGGGCAACATCGGCTCGGCGGCGCGTGCCATGCGTACCATGGGTTTCGACCGGCTCACGCTGGTGGCGCCGCATCGCTTTCCCGATCCCGAGGCCACCGCTCTGGCGGCCGGCGCCGACGACGTGCTCGGGCAGGCGGCCATCCACGACGACCTGGTGGCGGGCCTGGCCGGTGCCACGTTTTCGCTGGGGCTGTCGGCACGCCGCCGCGGCGTCAACCTGCCCGAGCTCGACCCTCGCGAAGGCGCCGCCCAGGCGATCGCCGCGGCACGCCGCGGTGAGCAGGTGGCCCTGGTCTTCGGCAACGAGCGGACGGGCCTGGAGAACGACGAGCTGGCACGTTGCCATGCCATGGTGCGTATCCCCAGCGTCGACGATTTCAGTTCTCTGAACCTTTCACAGGCGGTGCAGGTGGTGGCCTATGAGCTGCGCACGGCGCTGCTGGCGGATGAGGCGCCGGTCGTCGTGCCGCCGAGCCTCGATGCGGATGCGGCCCCCGCCGACGCCGAACAACTCGAGCGCTTCTTCACGCACCTGGGCGAGATGCTCGACGACATCGAGTTCCACAAGGGACGCTCGCCCACCACGATCATGCTCAAGCTGCGCAAGCTGTTCCTGCGTGCGCGGCCGGAGTTGCGTGAGCTGCGCATCCTGCACGGCATCCTCGCCGATGCACAGCGCATGGCTTCGCTGGCGCACGGCAGGGATGGCGCCGGCTAAAAGAACGGCGCCGGCTAGAACAGGTCGCGCGCGAAACCCAGCAACGCGCGGCTGAAGCTGGCCGAAGCCACGACGATCGCCAGCGTGCTCGTCCATACCGCCACCAGCAAGGCACCGTCGCGCTCCACTAGTGCAAAGGCGAACGCGATCAGCATGCCGCCGAAGACGTAGTTAGTGAAGGGGATGGGCAGGGCCAGCAGGATACCGATCAGGATCATGACGGCGCCCGACACGAGGGTGAACGGGCGCCGGGTCAGCCGTTGCAGGCGCGGCTGGCACATTCTCTCCAGGCGCCGGGTCACCGGTTCGATGCGGTCGAGGAACCGCAGCAGTCCGTCTCGGGAAAGCGTGCGGCGCCGCAGGAAGCCGGGTATCCATGGATGCTCCAGGCCGACCAGCATCTCCAGTCCCAGCGCCACCACCAGTACGCCCATGACCCCGCCGATGCCCAGCGGCACCGGGATGAAATTGGGAATGGCCAGCAGGAGCAGCAGGAACCCGAAGGCGCGCCGCTTCAGCGGCTCGAGCAGGTTGTCCAGCGTAATCCGCTCACCGGGTGCGGCATGCAGGGCGGCACGCAGCAGGGCGGCAGTCTTTTCTTCGCGGGGTTCGGCGACGGTCATGCCAGGACTGTCGCGGGTCGGGTTTGAACCCGTGCTTTACGTGGCGTCCCGCATGGGGTCTCAGTCCGCGCCAGCGGACGGCTCGTTGCCCGCGGGGCCGACCAGCACCTTGTCGATACGGGCGCCGTCCATGTCCATCACCTCGAAGCGGTTGCCTTGCCAGACGAACGACTCGCCGGCCCGGGGGATATGCCCGAATTGCGTGGTCATCATGCCGGCGACGGTGCGGAAGTCGTGGTCTTCCTCGTTGGGCAGCTGGTCGTTCTGCAGCAGCTCGCGCAGGTCATCGGCCGGCAGGCTACCGTCGATCAGCCAGCTGCCGTCGTCGCGCCGCACGATGGGGCCTTCGTGTTCGTCGTCATCCGATGCGGGGGCAGTGGCGCCGATCACGGCGGTCAGCAGGTCGTTCAGCGTCACCAGGCCCTCGATATCGCCGTACTCGTCCACGGCCAGGGCCAGCTGCGTATCCGCGTCGCGAAACGCCTCCAGCAAGTCGAGCGCCCGCGCGGTGGACGGTACGAAAAGCGGTTTGACCACCCGCGCGAACAGGTCGAACTCACCCCGCTCGAAGCCGGCCACCAGCGATTTCACCTCGACGGTGCCGATCACCTCGCGCTCGTCGCCGCGGTAAACCGGATAGCGGGAAAACTGCGATTCGCGCAGCACCTCGAGGTTGTCGTCCCGCGAGGCCGCCACGTCCAGCCAGGCGATCCGCATCCGCGGGGTCATCACCGAGCCCACGGCGCGATCGCCCAGCCGCAGCACGCGGTTGACCATGTTGCGCTCGTCGCTGTCGAGGATGCCCTGCTCGGCGCTCTCCGCCACCAGCAGCCGGATCTCTTCTTCGGTGGCGGCCGACGAGGTGCCGGCCCGGTTCAGTCGCAGCAGGTGCAGGATGCCGCTGGACAGGTGGTTGAGCAGCCAGACCATGGGCAGGGTGATCCGCGAGATCACCAGCATCGGCACGGCGATCTGGCAGGCGATGCGTTCCGGCGCGGTCAGGGCGGCGCGCTTGGGCACCAGCTCGCCGATCACGATCTGCACCAGCGACATGTAGATGAAGCCGGTCAGCCAGCCGGCGATGCGTGCGTACGGCTCGAGCCAGGTCGGGCCGCCCCCGTGCAGGAGCTGGGCGAAGTGCTCGCCCAGCCGGTCGCCCGCGATGGCGCCGGTCACCAGGATGATGAGGGTCATACCCACCTGCACCGTGGACAGGAAGCGCTCCGGGGACTCGGCCAGCTGCAGTGCCACCCGGGCGCGACGGCTATCGCGCGACATGGCCTTCAGCCGACTCTTCCGCGAGGCGACCACCGACATCTCCGACAAGGCGAAGAAGGCGTTACCCAGGGAGAGCACGAGGACGAGCAGGAGTTCGGTGAGCATCGGTGGCTTATATAGCAGACCTGCATGCTTACGGTCGTGGACGATAGAGGCATACCCCGCGCCGCTCCGGTAACATTAGCGTCACATTTCCCCCGTTCCCCCAGGCGACGCCATGTTTTCTCTCCAGACGATCTTCGGCAAGGGCGACAAGTTCTATGGTCTGCTCGAGGCCAGCGCGGAAGCCGCGCGCGAAAGCGCCCGGGCCATGCACGAGCTGGTCACCCAGACCGACCGCACCCCGGTGATGGCCGCCTTCAGCACGGCGCGCGCCCGGGAGAAGGCCCTGCACGGGCAGATCGGCGAGGAACTGGTCAACACCTTCGTCACCGCGCTGGACCGTGAAGACATCGAGGCGCTGAATTCCGCCCTCTACAAGATCCCCAAGACCATAGAGAAGTTCGCCGAGCGCTACGTGATCGTCGCCGAACGCCTGGGCGGCATCGACTTCGGCCAGCGTGCGGTGTTGCTGGAGCGCTCCGCCGAGGTGGTGGTGCAGATGATCGGCCAGCTGCGCCACGGCCTGAAGATCGACCCGGTGAAGAAACTGCGCGACCAGCTCCAGGCGCTGGAGTCGGAAGCCGACCGCCTGCTGCTCGACCCCTACCGCACCCTGTACGCCGAGGGCTCCGATCCGCTCAAGGCCATCCTTGCCAAGGATCTGTTCGAGCTGGTGGAGAAGGCGGTCGACAAGTGCCGCGATGTCGGCAACGTCGTCTATTCCATCGTGCTCAAGAACTCCTGACGGCGGCCGCCCCATGAGCATGGTTATCGCGGTCGTCCTGATCGCCCTGGCGTTCACGTATATCAACGGCTTCCACGATACGGCGAACTCCATCGCCACCGTGGTGGCCACCAAGGTGCTGACCCCGGGCCAGGCGGTGCTGCTGGCCGCCGTCACCAACCTGGCGGGCGCGCTGTGGGGCACCGCCGTGGCTGCGACCATCGCGTCCGGACTGGTCGACACGGGGGTGGTGGACGTCGGCTCGCACCTGCTGATCAGCGCGCTGCTGGGCGCCACCATCTGGAACCTCATCACGTGGTGGCTGGGCCTGCCGTCCAGCTCCAGCCATGCGCTGGTGGGTGGCCTGTGCGGCGCCGCGCTGGCCGCGTCCGACGGCAACCTGCACGCGATCATCTGGTGGCAGGGTGGCGCGCACTGGTGGCTGGGCAAGGGCGTCGTGCCCAAGGTGATCGTGCCGATGATCGTCTCGCCGTTCCTGGGTTTCGTCATCGGCTTCCTGTTGATGGGCGCGCTGTACGCCCTGCTGGGCTTCTTTTCCCGGCAGAAGGGTCGCCTGCACCGCTTCGGTCGCACGCCCTTCGTCAACAGCTTCTTCGGCAAGGCGCAGATCCTCTCCGCCAGCGCCATGGGCCTGTCGCACGGCATGAACGACGCGCAGAAGAGCATGGGCATCATCGCCCTGGCGCTGGCGGGTGCCACCGCCGCCGGCCAGTTCGACCACCTGCCCACCGTGCTGCATTTCCTGCGCATCCCGCACGACCCCGCGGCGGCCGGTGGCTTTCCGATCCCAGTCTGGGTGAAGGTGGTCTGCGCCCTGACCATGGCCGGCGGTACCGCGGGCGGCGGCTGGCGGATCATCAAGACGCTGGGCCACAAGATGGTGAAGCTGCACCCGATCAACGGATTCGCGGCGGAAGGCAGCTCGGCGGCCGTGATCCTCACCGCCTCGATGCTTGGCGTGCCGGTGTCCACGACCCACAACGTTTCCGCGTCGATCATGGGCGTCGGTGCCGCCAAGCGGTTCAACGCCATCCGCTGGTCGGTGGTGGAGCGCATGGTCTGGGCGTGGATTCTGACCCTGCCGATTACTGCGGTGCTGGGGTATGTGCTGGTCAAGCTGGGGCGGTTGTTCTACTGAGACGCTGTGTGTTTCTGGGTTTTCAAGGGCTCGCCTTCGGCATCGCATTTGGCCTTGGAGCCTTGGGGCTCTAGGGCAAGAGCCGGCGGCTAGCCCCCTCGGTGCCACGCCTGCGGCGACCCGCTGAGGAAGGGCCGCTGTCGCGGCCGTATTCTTATGGCCCTTCGGGCCCGGGTCGGGCTTCGAACGGGGATTTCCGACTCGACATCCTGTCTCGCGGAAATGGCCGGCCGTCCTGGCCGGCCCCCTACGGGCCTTGTCCGTTCGAAGCCCTCGCCTGCGGCTACCGGCCCCGAGGGGGCTACCCGCCGGCTCTTCCAACGACTGAGGCAGGTTGTGACGCGAGCGGTCGCAGACGTGCAGGGTATGGCGTCGCCGCTTCGTTGGTTTTTCGCCCACATCGTGGGCTCCTACGCGGGAGCGCATGGCGTTTCTGCGGGATGTGGCGTTTTCCACGCGTCATGTGCCGGGCAGCTCGTGGCGCCCTCAATGCGCGATGTGTTGGTTGTTGTAGGAGCCGACGATGTCGGCGAACCCTCAACCCTTCCAATGCGAATGAAGCCATGCGCAACACGCAAGCAAGCGTCCCCAGCAACGAAGCGAAACCAGGCTCTTCGCTCTCCCCACACGCAACCTCAGTGCTGGAAAGAGCCGGCGGGTGCCACCCTCGTGGCCGGTAGCCGCAGGCGAGGGCTTCGAACGGACAAGGCCCGAAGGGGGCCGGCCAGGACGGCCGGCCGTTTTCGCGAGACAGGAAGTCGAGTCGAAAACCCCCGTTCGAAGCCCGACCCGGCCCGAAGGGCAATCAATAAACGGCCGCGGACGCGGCCCTTCATTGACGGGTCGCCGCAGGCGTGGCCACGAGGGTGGCACCCGCCGGCTCTTGCTCCACGGCCAAAGGTTTTTGCTCGGAAGTCAGGTCGCCTACGGGTACAAGCGCTTAAAGCGCGTCCGCTTCCCCGTTCACCACCTGCTCCAGCTGGTCACCCGTGGTGCCCAGTTCCTCGACGATGCGCGTTAGTTCGCGTTCGTCCAGGTAGTCGTAGGGCCGGTTCTCGCACAGGTGCAGGTAGGGCGAACCGTCGAGGTCGGCTTCGGCGAGGTAGCCGGTGCGCTGTTCCCAGTTGAAGCGCAGGCAGCGACGTGCATCCACACCGGACAACGGGCCGATCGGGGTGGACAGGCGCAGGAAGCGCTGGCCGTCGGCGTCTTCCAGCTCGGCCAGGTAGATGCCCTGGTGACGGCCATCCGGCAGTTCCAGGTCGAAGCTGATGAGGTAGGGCTCGTTGTGGCGCAGCTTGTGGATGCCGCCGACGTGGGAGCGAACTGCTTCGAAGTGCCGCATGGTTGCCTTGTCGATCTGTCCTTGGGGATACCGATGGTACGCTCAACCTCCCCGGGGAACATGCACGAAACGACCATGACCGATGAACGGGACGACCACGCGGCACGCACCCTTCGGGCGGCACGGATCATCGCGGCGGTCGCGGCCATTCCACGCGGACGAGTGGCCAGTTACGGCGCGATCGCGGCCCGTGCCGGCTACCCGGGCAGGGCGCGGATGATCGGCCGCGTGCTTGGCGAGGCGCCCGACCGGGCCACGCTGCCCTGGCATCGTGTGCTGCGCGCCGACGGCCGCATCGGCATTCCACCGGGCACGCGCGGCTTCCGCGAACAGTGCCGCCTGCTGAAGGCCGAGGGCGTCACCGTGAAGGACGGGCGGGTTCCAATGAGTGCCTTTGGCCTGGACCATGACCTGGACCGGGCCCTCTGGGGTGGCTGAGTCGTCTCAGCGGTAGGTGGTGTCGACCACCTTCCAGTGCGCGGCGGGATCGCGCCGCAGCGCGTGGTCGAGCAGGGCGGCATGGATATCGGCCAGCGCCTGCGGATCGTCGAGTACATGGACCGTCGCCGCCAGCGGGTGACCCGGCGGACAATTGGGACGGTGGTCCCGCATCAGGCATGTGGCCTCGGTGACAGCACCGGTGAAGGCGATGCGCCCGCCGTCGGCACGGGCGCCAGGCGTGAACGCCAGCAGGCAAATGGCCAGGGCGGCCGGTAAGGCACGGGCGGCAATCGGATGGTCCATGGGGCGCTCCTCGTGGAGACACAGGGCCGGGGTGCGTCGCGGGGCGACCGGCCTGGTGTCATTAGCTGCCCGTTCGCGTGCCGGGACTATCACCTTCCTCCTGTAACGGCGTAGGCCTACCTCAGCTTTAGCTGCCACCAACAGCCGATCGGGCACGTCCGTTTGTTAGCATGTAGGGATGCAGTCCCAGGCCCTCGATCTCCTCAGCACCGTTTTCGGTTACCCCGGATTCCGCGGCCAGCAACAAGCCATCGTCGAGGAGGTCGCCGGCGGTGGCGACGCCCTCGTGCTCATGCCCACGGGTGGCGGCAAGTCGCTGTGTTTCCAGATTCCCGCCCTCATGCGCCCAGGCACCGGCATCGTGGTGTCCCCCCTGATCGCGTTGATGCAGGATCAGGTCGACGCGCTCACCGAGGCGGGTGTGCGCGCCCGCTATCTCAATTCCAGTCTCGACGCCGCCACCCAGCGCGAGGTGGAAGAGCTGCTGCTCGCCGGCGAGCTGGACATGCTCTACGTCGCGCCGGAGCGTCTGATCACCGGGCGCTTCCTCGGCCTGCTCGATCGCATCCCCATCGCCCTGTTCGCCATTGACGAGGCGCACTGCGTATCGCAGTGGGGGCACGACTTCCGCCCCGAATACCGCGAACTGGCCATCCTGCACGAGCGTTTCCCCGAGGTGCCGCGCATCGCGCTCACCGCCACGGCGGACGAGCGCACCCGCGAGGAAATCGTCGACCGCCTGGGCCTGCACGAAGCCCGCCGCTTCGTGTCCAGCTTCGACCGCCCCAACATCCGCTACCGCGTGGCACCGCGCCAGAATGCGCGTCGCCAGCTGCTCGACTTCCTCGATGCGCATCGTGGCGAGGCCGGTGTCATCTATTGCCTCAGCCGACGCAAGGTGGACGAAACCGCCGCGTGGCTGGCCGAAGCCGGTGTGGACGCGCTGCCCTACCACGCGGGCCTGGATGGCGATGTCCGCATGCGTCACCAGCAGCGCTTCCTGCGCGAGGACGGCATCGTCATGGTCGCCACGGTGGCCTTCGGCATGGGCATCGACAAGCCCGACGTGCGCTTCGTCGCCCATCTCGACCTGCCGCGCAGCATGGAGGGCTACTACCAGGAAACCGGGCGCGCGGGCCGCGACGGCCTGCCGGCGGAAGCGTGGATGATCTACGGCCTGGGCGATGTCGTGACCATGAGCCAGATGATCTCCCAGTCCGACTCCGGCGACGACCGCAAGCGCATCGAGCGACTCAAGCTCGATTCGCTGCTGGGCTACGCCGAGGCCACGCGTTGCCGTCGCCAGCTGTTGCTCGAGGCCTTCGCCGAGGTCTATCCGGAGCCCTGCGGCAATTGCGACAACTGCCTGGTGCCGCCGAAGACCTGGGACGCCACCACGGCGGCGCAGAAGGCGATGTCCTGCATCTATCGCAGTGGCCAGCGTTACGGGGCGGGGCACCTCATCGAGATCCTGCGCGGTGAGGCCGGCGAGCGCGTGCGCGACCTGGGTCACGACAAGCTCAGCGTCTTCGGCATCGGTGCCGACATGGACGCCACACAATGGCGGTCGGTGTTCCGCCAGTTGCTGGCGGCCGGCCTGGTCGAGGCCGACCCGGAAGGCTTCGGTACCCTGCGCCTGTCGAAGGAGAGCGGCCCGGTGCTGCGCAGCGAGCGCCAGGTGTGGCTTCGCGAAGATGCCCGGCCGGCGAAGGGCCGTCGCTCCGGTTCGCGGCCGTCGCCTGCCGTGGCCGGCGGCTCGCTGGGTATCGAGGACATCGAGATGCCCTTGTGGAACGAGTTGCGCCGCGTCCGCGCGGAACTGGCCAAGGCGCACGGCGTGCCGGCCTATGTCATCTTCCACGACGCCACGCTGCTGGCCATGCTGCGCGCGCTGCCGGAAAACGAAGACGAACTGGGCTCGATCAGTGGCGTGGGCGAGAACAAGCTCAAGCGTTACGGCAAGGATTTCCTGGCCGTTCTGAACGCACCCGCCTGACGTCCCTGCACGGCACATCCGACATCGTCCCACGCTTGAGCTTATGCTCAAGTGTGCGCCACGCCTGAAAAAAAATGCCGTGCGAGTGCTTGCGTGCCACCCTCGGCATCCCCAACTCCAGGGGGATTGCCCGACATCGCTACGTTCGCCAGTTCGACGTGACCAGACGAGGGTGCATGCCGTGATCCACGAGATCACGGCCAACGACGACTCAGGGAGCCGCCCATGCACGACGCCACGCCACTCATCGCCACCATCGTCGGTGGCCTCGTCCTCGCCTTCCTCTTCGGCGCCGTTGCGCACCGGTTGCGCCTGCCCGTGCTGGCGGGCTACCTGCTGGCCGGCGTCGTCGCCGGGCCATTCACGCCGGGGTATGTCGCCGATGCGGGTATCGCGCAGGAGCTTGCCGACCTCGGCGTCATCCTGCTGATGTTCGGCGTGGGCCTGCACTTCTCGCTGAAGGATCTGCTGGCGGTCAAGGCGATCTCCATTCCCGGCGCCGCGGTGCAGATGGGCGTGGCCACCGGCCTGGGCATGTTGCTCGGCTGGGGACTGGGCTGGCCGGTGGCGCAGGGCTTCGTGTTCGGACTGGCGTTGTCCGTGGCCAGCACGGTGGTGTTGCTGCGGGCCATGGAGGAGCGTCGGCTACTGGATACCGATCGTGGCCGCATCGCCGTGGGCTGGCTGATCGTCGAAGACCTGGCCATGGTGCTGGCCCTGGTGCTGCTGCCGGCCATCGGCGGCTTCCTGGGCTCGGAGCAGGGCAACAATCCGCCCAGCATGGCGGCCCTGGCCGAGACGGTGGCCTGGACCATCGGCAAGGTGGTGGTGTTCGTGGCGATCATGCTGATCGTCGGCAAGCGTGTGATCCCTTGGACGCTACAGGCTGTCTCCAGCACGGGTTCGCGCGAGCTGTTCCGACTGGCGGTGCTGGCCATCGCGCTCGGCGTGGCCTTCGGTGCCGCGCACCTGTTCGACGTGTCGTTCGAACTCGGGGCCTTCTTTGCCGGCATGATGATGGGCGAATCGAAGCTGTCGCAGCAGGCTGCGGAAGAAACGCTGCCGTTGCGCGACGCCTTCGCGGTGCTGTTCTTCGTCTCCATCGGCATGCTGTTCAACCCGCATATTCTGGTCGAGCACCCGTGGATCGTGCTGGCGGCCTGCCTGATCATCATCGTCGGTAAGTCCGTGGCGGCGTTCGGCATCGTGCTGGCCTTCGGCCGTCCGCCGAAAACCGCGCTGACCATCGCCACCAGTCTTGCCCAGATCGGCGAGTTCTCGTTCATCCTCGCCGGCCTGGGCGTGTCGCTGAAGCTGCTCAGCGAAGAGGCCCGCGACATCCTGCTGGCCGCGGCCATCGTCTCCATCCTGATCAATCCGCTGCTGTTCGGTGCGCTGGATCGCTGGATCACCCGCCACGACAACGACGCACCGGACGAGCACGCCGATCCCGCCCTCGCGGGGCACACCGTGCTGGTCGGCTTCGGTCGGGTAGGGCGTCGTGTGTTCTCCGAATTGCAGGCCACCGGGGCACGCACGCTGGTTATCGAGACCGACGAAGACGCGGTGCGCGAGTTGCGCGAGCAGCATGGTGCGGAAATCCTCATCGGCAACGCGGCCGCGGCGCTCGTGCTGGCCGAGGCCAACCTCGCCGGTGCGCGTGCCCTTATCGTCGCCGTGTCCGATCCGTTCGAAGCCGGCCAGATCGTGCGTGCCGCCCGCGCCCTGCGCCCCGACCTGCCGATCGTGGCGCGTGCGCATTCGCAAGAATGTGTGGCCCATCTCGACGGCCTGGGTGCCACGCAGGTGATCTACGGCGAGCAGGAGGTGGCGCGCAGCATGTTCGCCGCAGCCGCGCCGCCGCAGCCCTCGTCGGGACACTGAGCGGGCGCGTCTCGTTCGTCCGGATACGTCGTTCTAACGCGCCTCTGGCTACCGTTGATGGGACTACCCGCCCGCAACGAGGACACGATGGCATCCCGGATCGAAGATTACGCGATGCTCGGCAATTGCCGAAGCGCCGCGCTGGTGGCCATGGATGGATCGATCGACTGGCTGTGCCTGCCACGGTTCGACTCCGCCGCCTGTTTTGCCGCCCTGCTGGGCCATGAGGGCAACGGCCGCTGGCGCATCGCTCCGGCCGATCCCGATGCCACGGTGAGGCGTGGCTACGTCGACGGCTCCCTGATCCTCGAGACCGAGTGGCGCACCGCCACGGGCGTGGCGCGTGTCATCGATTTCATGCCCTTCGCGGGCGAGCAGGTCGGGGTCACGCGTATCGTCGAAGGCGTAGAAGGGCGCGTCGATTTCGAAGCCTCGCTGACCATCCGTTTCGACTACGGCAGCGCCGTGCCCTGGGTGACCCGCGTGGACGGCCAGACGCTGACGGCCGTCGCCGGGCCCGACATGCTGGTGGTACGCAGTCCCGTCGCCGTCGAAGGCGAGGGTATGCACAGCGTGGCGCGTTTCGCGGTGAGCAAAGGCGATTCCGTGCCGTTCGTGATGGCATGGGGTGCCTCCCATCTGGCCCCACCCGAAGCGATCGATCCCTACGATGCCTTGGTCAAGTCGCTGGCTTTCTGGGAAGACTGGTCCGGCCGCTGCAACGACAGCGGCGAATGGAGCGACATCGTCCGTCGCTCGCTCGTGGTCCTCAAGGGTCTAAGCTACCTACCCACCGGCGGCATCATCGCCGCGCCCACCACCTCGTTGCCGGAGCAACTGGGCGGCGAGCGCAACTGGGACTATCGCTACTGCTGGGCACGCGACGCCACGTTCGTCCTCTCCGCCTTCGTCAACGCGGGGTATCACGACGAAGCAACCGCCTGGCGCGACTGGGTACGCCGCGCCGTGGCCGGTTCGCCCGACCAGCTACAGGTGCTTTACGGCATCGCCGGCGAGCGCCGGCTCGAAGAATACGAACTGGACTGGCTGGAAGGGTACGAAGGTGCCAAGCCGGTCCGCGTGGGCAACGCGGCCTCGCGGCAGTTCCAGCTCGACATCTACGGCGAACTGGTCGGCGCGTTCTCCCATGCCGTGAAGAACGGCGTGGCGCTGGAGCCCGAAGCCGACGATGTGCAGGGCGTGTTCCTGGAGCACCTTGCCAGCATCTGGCGCAAGCCGGACGAAGGCATCTGGGAGATCCGCGGCGAATCGCGCCACTTCGTGCACTCCAAAGTCATGGCGTGGCTGGCTTTCCAGCGCGCTTCAGAGCAGAACCGCGAAGGTCGCGACCCCGCGTTCGCCGCGCGCTGGCGGACGATCGCGGACGAGGTCAAGACCGACATCCTCGCCAAGGGCGTGGACCCGGAACGCGGCTGTTTCGTGCAGTCGTACGGTTCGAAGGAAATGGACGCCAGCCTGCTGATCGTCACGCTGACCGATTTCCTGCCGCCGGACGACCCGCGCATCGTCGCCACCGTCAAGGCGGTGGAAGAAGACCTCCTGGTGGATGGTTTCGTCCTGCGTTACGACACGAGCAGCGGCGTGGACGGCCTGCCGCCGGGTGAAGGCCAGTTCCTTCCCTGCAGCTTCTGGCTGGTCGAGAACTACGTGCTGCAAGGGCGCCTGGACGAGGCCCGCGAGTTGTTCGTCCGCCTGATCGGCCTGGCCAACGACCTCGGTTTGCTTGCGGAGGAGTACGATCCACGGTCGAAACGGCTGCTGGGCAATTTCCCACAGGCCTTTTCGCACGTCGCCCTGGTCAATGCCGCCTTCAGCCTGGCGCATGGCTCCAGTGCGACGGCAGACATCCACGCCACCCCAGACGCCCACCATCCCCAAGGAGTCCGTGCATGAGCCCCGCCCCCACGAAGCGCGTCACCTCCCGCGCTCACCCGGCCGACCCGTGTACCGTCGTGATCTTCGGCGCCGCCGGCGACCTCACCAGCCGCCTCGTCGTACCCGCGCTCTACAACATGCGCCGCACCGGGCTGCTGTCCGATAACTTCTCGATCATCGGTTTCAACCACGGCAAGATGACCGACAACGCGTGGCGCAAGGGCCTGCGTACCTCCCTCGAAAAGTACGTGGCCAACGGCGGCGGCAAGCTGGATGAAGAGGCCTGGGGCTGGCTCAGCGCGCAGATGACCTACCACGCCGGCGACTTCGACGACCTCACCGCCTTCCAGAGCCTGGCGGTGAAGTTGCGCGAGACCGAGCGCCGCCGCGGCACGCAGGGCAACGTCCTGTTCTACCTGGCTACGCCCGAGCGTTTCTTCGGCGACGTGATCGAACAGCTGCACGAAGCCGGTCTGGTCGAGGAGGGCAGCACCGAGGGTGCGGCCTGGCGCCGCGTCATCATCGAAAAGCCGTTCGGCCACGACCTTGCCTCGGCCCATGCGCTGAACGAGCGGATCCTCAAGGTGCTGCGCGAAGACCAGATCTACCGCATCGATCATTTCCTCGGCAAGGAAACCGTGCAGAACATCATGGCGTTTCGTTTCGCCAACGGTTTGTTCGAGCCGATCTGGAACCGCGACCGCATCGACCACGTGCAGATCACCGTGGCCGAGACGGTAGGCGTGGAGCGGCGTGGCTCGTTTTACGAGCAGACCGGCGCGTTGCGTGACATGGTGCCCAACCACCTGTTCCAGCTGCTGGCCATGGTCGCCATGGAACCGCCCACGTCCTTCGATGCCGAGGCCGTGCGCACACGCAAGGCGGAGACCATCGAGGCCATTCGGCCGATCCAGCCCGAGGATGCCGTACGTGGCCAGTACGGCCCGGGCGCGGTCAACAACGAACTGGCCACTTCCTACCGCGAGGAGCCCGATGTGGCGCCGGACTCGGTCACCGAGACGTTCGTCGCACTGAAGTTGTCGATCGACACCTGGCGCTGGTCCGGCGTGCCGTTCTACCTGCGCACCGGCAAGCACATGGGCCGACGCACCACGGAGATCGCCATCCGCTTCAAGTCGGCGCCGTTCGCCCCGTTCCGGGGCACCGGCATGGACGCGTTCGGTCCGGACTGGCTGGTCTTGCAGATTCAGCCCGACGAAGGCATCTCGCTGCAGTTCGACGTGAAGCGTCCGGGCCCGCGCGTGGAACTCGCGCCGGTGCGCATGGACTTCAAGTACGCCGACTGGTTCCGCGCCGAGCCCAACGTGGGCTACGAAACCCTGCTGTACGACTGCATGACCGGCGACGCCACGCTGTTCCAGCGTGCGGACATGGTCGAGGCGTGCTGGCGCGCGGTGCAGCCCATCCTCGACGACTGGGCCCAGCGCACGCCGGCCGACTTCCCGAATTACGCCTCGGGCAGCGCGGGTCCGGCTTCGTCGGACACGTTGCTGGCGATGGGCGGCCGTTCCTGGCGACCGCTCAATTCCGCCGCGGAACTGAATGCGCGGCGCACGGCCAAGCCGCGCAGCGACGTGCTGCCGTCGTCGACGAAGTCGGCCGGTGGCCGTGCCTCGACCAAGCGTGCCGCTGCGAAAAAGGCACTGCGCGCGACGTCGGTGAAGAAGGCTGTCGGGAAGGCGGTGGCGGTGAAGAAGACCGCGGTAAAGAAGACCGCGGTAAAGAAAGCAGCGGTAACGAAAGCCACCGTGAAAAAGACTGCGGTGAAGAAAGCCGCGACGAAGAAAGTCGCCGCCCCACGCAAGCCGTCAACGAAAAAGTCAGCCTCCCGCCGCACGCGCGCGTAGGAGCCCACGATGTGGGCGAACCCTCACCGCGACTATCGCGAGTGAGGGCGCCCATGGCTATGGCCGGATGTTGCGTTCGGTGACACCGGCGTCAGGGAAGAGCGGCTTCGTTTTGCGTTTGGAAACGCCTTTGTCGGTGTGGGGTCCGGCTTCTTTCGGCAGATACAGGTTTAGGGTTCGCGCACATCGTGCGCTCCTACGCCCGCGGTCGTTCGGCGTTCCGGGTTCTCATCCTTCAACCATCGTGTTTGTCGTGGTCGTCGTGGTGGGGTGGGGCGTGGTTCTCGTGCTGTTGCTGACGCGGTGCCGGTCGCTCGTGCGCCTGGTCGTTGCGGGGCTGAGATTGTGACGGCGGGCGCTGCTCGGGTCGCGGCTGGGAACGGGCCATCGACGGCTGGGCCGTGCGGTTTTCCTCGCGCTCCGCTGGCATGCGCGATGGCTGCGTACGTTCTTGCTGCATGCGCTCGGGCTGCATATGCTCGGGCTGTGCGCGCGCCGAGGGCTCGCGCTGTGTTTCGGGGCGCGCTTCGGGCTGGGCACGCGTGGCCGCCTGCTCCTGGGTGGCACGGCTGGCGTCGAAATTGTGGGCACGCTCTCCCACCTCGTGCACGTTGGCTACTCGGGGGTCCTGCACCTGCTGACGGTTGGCCTGCGGCGGCACGTGCGCGATGGTCGGATTTTGCTGGGCCGCCCGCGCGGCACGGTTGTCCTGTGCCTCGCGCAGGGCGGCGCGTTCTTCCCCGGCGTTGGCGGCATGTGCCGCGGCGAACGCGGCCGCCGGCGGCTGACCGGGGCGCGTTCCGCCCGGAAGCATAGCGCGAGGGTCCGCACCCGGCACCGTTCGTTGCTGCTGAGGCACCGCGGGCCGCGCGTCGGCCGCCGTCGGGCGCGCCATCGCGGCCGTGAAGTTGGGCCGCTGCATATGCTCGAAATCCGGGCGTTGCCGCGCCTGCGCTGCCTGCACCTGTGCCGCCGGTGCCGCCTGCGGGGCATTGCGCATCGCCAGGTTGCCGTTGTCGTGGCGGTTGTCCACATTGCCGAAGTCGTGCCGGTTGTCGACGCGGTTATCGACATTGCCGTTGTCGTGCCGGTTGTCGATGTTGACCGACCGGTTGACGTAGTTGTTGTTCACGGTGCGGTTGATGGTGGTGCGATTCACCACATACGGGTGGTTGTCGTAGACGACAGCGGGGCGACCGCCGTAACCGCCGCCGTAGCCGCCATCGCGCGGCCCGCCGCCCCACGAGGTGTTCCACTCGTTCCATCCGCCGTGCGGACGGTCGTAGTGTGCGTGCGAGGCGAACAACTGGCCGACCAGGATGCCCGCGCCGAACGACACCAGCCCCGTGGCGACCACGTCGCCGGTGGTGGCGGGCGCCTGGTACCAGTGCGTTCGGTACACCGTCGAGTACACGGGTTCGCCGTAGACCACGTCGGGATCGTAGTGCGGCACGTAGACGACATCCGACTGGGCCGGTTCGATCACGATCGTGCGGGTGGGCGCGGGAACGATCGAGGTCTCCGTGGTGGTCGTGGTGTATGTCCGCGGGGGCGGCGCCTGGTCGATCCTCACCACCTGCTGCTTGCTGCTCTTGAGCGTGCCGCGCGTGCATGCGCGCTCGCGCATCGCCTGGATGGCGTTGAGCACGTCGGTCGGTTCGTTCGCATAGGCGTCGCCCAGGGCCGCGGTCCAGTCGCGGTTGGTCGACAACTGGTCGAGCACGGCGGGAAAGGCAATCAGCGACTTCACGCTCGGGTCCCAGGGCTGGGCATCCGCCGCATCGATCAGGGCGCCGCCGGTCAGGTTGCGGTTGTCGCCCAGGAAGCTGCGGGCGGCATCGACCTGGTCCGGATGCGTCGAGCCGGCCAGCGTCAGGGCGACCAGCTTGTCGGGGAACAGGGCGATGGGCGACACCAGCGCGTAGAGCTGGTCGGCGGTCGGCGGGACATAGCCGGGCTCCTGAGCGGTGCTGGCGTCGCTTGCGGGGCCGGCCGCCGGGGCCGGAGCATTGGCGGGGTTGTCGGCCTCGGCCGGCGGCGTGCGGTTGCACGCGCCAAGTACCGCGGCCAGCGATGCGGAAAGAAGGGTGGTGCGGACCACATGCAGGCTCACGCGTTTCATGGTGGAGCTCCTTGCAGACATCAGGGGCGGAGAAGTGATTCGCCCGCAGATTCGTTCCCTGCGGGTGACTGGTGGCTGTCTGTGGACCCCTGCGACGCCTTGCGGCGCAAAGTCGTTCATCCCCGCGTCGGACTTCGCGAGAAGCTGCGACGTGAGGCGATGTTCTTGCGTGAAACCCCGGCGTTCGTGCGTTCCCGAAGCGTAGGAAATGCAGGCGCCGGTTCGCGAGCCGGCACGGTTCTGGTTGCAGTGCAGCAAAACACCGAGCCCGCTCCACCCGGCAGGTTTGCCGGTAATGCATGCCCCGTAAGCGCGCGCATCGGCGCCGTTCCTTGCAGTACGCCATACGAATGAATTCACATGGATCGATCTAAGCGGCCTATCTTTTTTCCGCAGTGCAGTAAAAGGTCGCTTACATAATTCCTGCGAATACATGCAGTTGTATTTACTTGTATGACTTTAGATCGAGTTAAAAAATCGGTTGACAACGTTGTCAGGCACCCCTAAAAATCCGCTTCGTAACATCGCTGCAATCGCGACGTAAGCGCGATACGCATGGCCGGAGGCCACCGCGATGGCCGCAGGCTTCAGGGCAAAGAACACACCAGCGCATCGACGGCGAACAACGCAGGCACCCGCCCGCGCGATGCGTCACGTTGCGCGAAGAACAGCACGCGACGTCAGGGGGCGAAGGCGCAAGGCGCAGATTCCCGGGCGGCGTTACCATCCCCGCAGGAGATCGATGTGAACCCCCGCATCAGCGCACTTTCCATGGCCATCCTCACTGGCCTCCTCGCCGCCGGCAGCGTATCCGCCCAGGACGCATCCAGCCCCGCTCCCTCGACCGGTACGACCCAGCCCACCGCGGCCAAGCCAGCCGATGCCAACGCCAAGCCGCAGGATGCCGCCAACCTCACCGGCGTCACCGTCACCGGCATCCGCGCCAGCCTGCAGAAATCGCTGGACCTCAAGCGCAATGCCGACTCCATCGTCGACGCCATCTCGGCCGAAGACGTGGGCAAGTTCCCGGACACCAACGTGGCCGAGTCGTTGTCGCACCTGCCGGGCATCAGCGTCGATCGCAACTTCGGTGAAGGCGACAAGGTCAGCATCCTGGGCACCGACCCCGCGCTGAACCGCCTGCTGCTCAACGGTCAGACCGTGGCGTCCACCAACTGGACGTCCGATCCGAACAACCCCGACAGCCGCTCGTTCAACTACAGCCTGCTCACCTCGGAAATCATCGGTAACGCCCAGGTCTACAAGACCCCGCAGGCGAACATCGACGAGGGCTCGATCGGCGGCACCGTCATCGTCAACACGCGCCGTCCGCTGGACCTGAAGGCCAACACCCTCACCGGCACCGTCAGCTACGGTTACAACGACCGCGCTGACAAGGGCAAGCCGAACGCGTCGGTGCTGTACAGCTGGAAGAACCAGGACAACACGTTCGGCGTGCTGGGCTCGCTCATGCATTCGGACAAGATCATCGACCGCCAGGGTACCGAGGTGTTCGGTTACCAGCGGGTCAACGATCCGACCGATACCAACCCGGATCACCAGTTCAACCCGGCCGTGGTGCCGACCAACCAGCAGGGCGTGTACCCGACGGCGGTCAACACCGCGTGGTTCCAGCAGCGTCGCAAGCGCGACGGTGTTTCCACCGGCCTGCAGTGGAAGCCGAACGACGCGTTCGAGCTGAACTTCACCGGCCTGTACGTCACCGAGAAGTTCAACAACTTCAACCAGAGCCACTACGGCGAATGGTCCGGCTCGGCCGCCGACGCCACAGCGCTGGGCTTCCAGAACGGCGTGGCCACCACCGGTAGCTACGGCCCGGGCACCTCGACCTACCTCGACGGCTACGAGCGCGACTCGACGGTCAACACCGGTGTCGCCAACCTGCGTGCCGACTGGTTCGGTGACGGCTGGACGGCCTCGAGCCAGGTCGGCTACACCGGTTCCACCGGCGGTTCCGACGGCATCTGGAACATGCAGTTCCAGAATTTCGGGGGCTTCAACTACAACCTCGATGGCCAGCATCCGCAGATCAACTACAACAGCCCGGACAACGCGTCGGCCGCGCTGGCGCACGGCGCCGGCTACAGCTATGCGCCCAGCTACGATCGCGAGCGCTATTTCCAGGCCGATTTCTCGCACGACGTGGCCTGGGGCCCGCTGAACCAGATCTCGGTGGGTATCAAGGCCACCAACCACCTGGACGGCCAGGATGCGTACAACGCCAGCATCCCGAGCACCGCCTACGCCGGTACGTCGCTGGCCAACCTGGCCGATGGCGGCACGCCGAGCGGTTACCTCGACGGCCTGAACTCGGCCGGCAACATGGGTGACTGGACCACGATCAACCCGGGCCTGATGAAGGCCTATGTCTCCAGCCTGGTCACCAGCACCGCGCTCGATCCGAAGGCCACCTACAGCATCGCCGAGCAGAACCGCGCCTTCTACATCCAGGGCGACTTTGCCGGCGACGGCTACCGCGGCAACATCGGCGCGCGTTACTTCCGCACGCGTGACACCGTCAACGGCTACAACAGCATCGGCAACAACAGCTACACGCCGGTGAACAAGCGCAGCGCGTATCACGACTGGCTGCCGTCGTTCAACATCGCCTACGACGCCGCCGAGGACGTGACCCTGCGTTTCGCCGCCGCCAAGACGATCGCCCGTCCGCGCTACCAGCAGATGACCCCTTACGTGGCGCTGGATGACCGCAGCCTCACCGGCTCGGCGGGCAACACCGACCTGCAGCCGTACAAGTCGACCAACTACGACGCCTCCGCCGAGTGGTACTTCTCGGAGAACAGCGTGCTGTCGGCCGAGCTGTTCTTCCGCCGCATCTCCGGTTACATCCTCAACACCAACGTGGCGCAGACGCAGTACAACCTGACCGAACAGCGCGACGACGTGTACCAGATGCAGGTGCCGGTCAACGCCGGCGTGGCCAAGGTCAAGGGCCTGTCGCTCACCTACCAGCAGAACTTCGCCTATGGCTTCGGCATGCTGGCCAACTACACCTACTCCGACGCCGACACCAGCAACGACTTCCCGCTGCCGTACAACTCCAAGAACTCGTTCAACCTGTCGCCGTTCTTCGAGCAGGGCCCGTGGAGCGCGCGCCTGACCTACAGCTGGCGCTCGTCGTATTTCACCTCGATCGCACAGCTGCAGTCGCAGCAGATCACGGGTATCTTCCGTCAGCTGGACGCCACGGTGGGTTACCAGGTCAACGACCACATCCGCCTTTCGCTCGATGCCACCAACCTGCTGGACGAGACGTACATGGTCTATAACAACACGCCCGCGCAGCCGCTCAATGCCTACAAGAACGGCCGCACCTACATGATGACCATGGGCTTCAAGCTGTGATGCCCCGCGGTTGTCTGGTGCTAGTGGCCTGGCTCGTTGCCGGCGCCGCCAGCGCGACCACGCCGACGGAGAGGGACCTCTCCGCCGGCTGGCGCTTCCGCCTCGCTCCCGAGGCCAAACCAGCAACCGCCCCAATGGCCCATGTAGGAGCGGACGATGTCCGCGATCCCGCCGCCACACTGGCCCACCTGAAACAATGCAAGACCTCCTGCGAGCGCCTGCACGACTGGCAACCCGCCACCGTCCCCGGCGCCGTGCAGACCGACCTGCTGGCCACGAAGCAGATTCCCGATCCGTTCTGGCGTGACAACGAAGCCCGCCTGCAATGGATCGGACTCTCCGACTGGGATTACCGGCTGGACTTCGACGTCGACGTGGCCACGCTCCGGCGGGGTCACGTCGATCTGGTTTTCGACGGCCTCGACACCTATGCCGAGGTCAGCCTCAACGGCAAGAAGTTGCTGTCCGCGGACAACATGTTCCGCCGCTGGCGTGTGCCGGTGAAGGACACGCTGCACGCCGGCACCAACACGCTCACGGTGCACCTGGAATCGCCGATCGCACGCATGCAACCGTGGCTGCTGAAGCAGCCGTACGCGTTACCGGGCGAATTCGATTCCTCCTTCGGCGACGAGCCGAAGGGCAAGCAGACCTCCAACTACGTACGCAAGGCCAACTACCAGTATGGCTGGGACTGGGGCCCGCGCTACGTCACCCTGGGCATCTGGCGCCCCGTGCACCTGCAATCCTGGGACACCCTGCGCGTCGCCGATTTCCACATCGCGCAGACCCAGGTCGACGCCACAGCGGCGAAGCTGGACAGCCAGTTCGACCTGCGTGTCGACAAGGCCATGGCGGCCACGCTGAAGGTGCAGTGGGCCGCGCCCGACGGCAAGACCGGTACGGCCCAGCAGGACGTGACCCTGAAAGCTGGCGAGAACCACGTCGGTGTGCCGCTGACCATCGATCGTCCGCAGCGCTGGTGGCCGGTCGGTTACGGCGATCCCAACCTCTATCGATTCCACGCCACGGTGGAAGCCACCGGCGCGACGCTGGCCGAGGCCGATCGCGAGACCGGATTGCGCACGGTGGAACTGCGCCGCGACAAGGATCAGTGGGGCAGGGGCTTCGCCTTCGTGGTCAACGGGGTGCCCGTGTTCGCCAAGGGCGCCAACCTGATCCCCTATGATGCGTTCCCTTCGCGGGTATCCAGCGCGCGGCTGGAGGCGATCCTGCGCTCGGCGAAGGATGCCAACATGAACATGCTGCGCATGTGGGGCGGCGGTACCTACCAGGATGATGCGTTCTACGCGGCCGCCGATCGCATGGGCCTGATGATCTGGCAGGACTTCATGTTCGGTGGTGCCGTCACGCCGTACGACACGGCCTTCCGCGAAAGCAGCCGCATCGAGGCGGAGGAACAGGTCACGCGCTTGCGCGACCATCCGTCCATCGTGCTGTGGGCCGGCAACAACGAAGTGCAGACCGGCTGGGAGGAATGGCCCGATCGCATCGATTTCCAGAAGTTCGTCAACGGCGACGAGGTGAAGAAGGTCGAGGCCGGCATGCGCACGCTGTTCGGCAGCACGCTGCGCAAGGTGGTGGCTGACCTTTCGCCCCAGGTGCCGTACTGGGCCAGTTCGCCCAGCACCGACTTCGAAGGCCCGGCCAACGTCCAGAACGATGGCGACATGCATTACTGGAAGGTGTGGTCCGGCTCCGAGCCGATCTCGCACTACCTCGACATCACGCCGCGTTTCCAGTCGGAGTACGGCCTGCAGTCGTTCCCGGTCATGGCCACCATCAAGGCGTTCGCCGAGCCGGGCGACATGCAGCCGGAATCGACCGTGATGCGCGCGCACCAGAAGTTCGCCAACGGCGACGGCAACCAGCGTCTGCTGCTGTACATCCGCCAGGAATACGGCGAACCGAAGGATTTTCCCTCGTTCGTCTATCTCAGTCAGGTGATGCAGGCCGAAGGCATCGAACTGGCTGCCGAGCATCTGCGCAGCGCGCGCCCGCAGAACATGGGCACCTTGTACTGGCAGTTGAACGATGTATGGCCCGGTGCCTCGTGGGCCAGCGTGGATTACTTCAACCGCTGGAAGGCATTGCAGTTCCACGCCAAACGCTTCTACGCGCCGGTCGATGTGGTGCCGCTGCGCCGCGACGGCACCACCCAGGTGTTTGCCGTATCCGATCGCACCACCGATTTCGACGCCACGCTGCGCACCCGCGTTTACGACATGGCCGGCAAGATGCTGCGGGAAAGCAGCCAGCCGGTGCGTGCCGCGGCGCTGTCCAGCACCAAGGCGCTGACGGCGGACGACGCTACCCTGCTCAAGGGCGCCGATCCGCGCAAGACGGTCGTCGCCTTCGACCTGCTGGAGCAGGGCAAGGTGGTCGCCCATCACCTGCTGTACTTCGGCGCGGCGCGCACGCTGGCCCTGCCGGCGCCGGCACTGACCACCGCGGTGCGTGACGACGGCCACGGGCTCGTGGTGACGGTTACCGCGAAGCGTCTCGCTCGCGCGGTCTGGGTGGACACCGGTGACCTCGACCTGCGCCTGTCCGACAACGCGTTCGACCTGCTGCCGGGCGAAAGCGTGGACATCGCGGTCGAGGGCGCCACCGATATCGACGCCCTTCGCCGCGCGATCACGGTACGCTCGCTCGTCGATGCCCTGAAGGAGACCACGCCGTGAATCCCTCCCGTCGCAACCTCATGAAATGGCTGTCGCTGGCGCCGGGCGCCGCGATGGTTGGTGGTGTCAGCCTGGGTGCGTCCGCGGCCTCGCGCTTCACCAGCCAGCGGCCGGCGGTGGGCAAGCGCAAGTTCACCAGCCCCGCCGTGGAGGCGCTGATCGCCTCGACGAAGAAGAAGATCGCCGACCCCGAGCTGGCCTGGCTGTTCGAGAACTGCTTCCCGAACACCCTGGACACCACGGTGGAGGTGGGCCGCCTGGACGGCTACGAGGATACCTTCGTGGTAACCGGTGACATCGACGCGATGTGGCTGCGCGATTCGTCTGCCCAGGTCTGGCCGTACCTGCCGCTGGCCGCGAAGGACGAAGCCCTGCGCAAGCTGTTCCGCGGGCTGATCCGCCGCCAGGCCCGTTGCATCGCGATCGATCCGTACGCCAACGCGTTCCTGCCCGACCCCAAGGGCAAGAGCAAGCTCGAATGGGCGCAGGCCGACATGACCGACATGCGTCCCGGCGTAGCCGAGCGCAAATGGGAAATCGACTCGCTGTGCTATCCGGTGCGCCTCGCCCACGGTTATTGGCAGACCACCGGTGACCGCGAGCCCTTCGACGACGCCTGGCGTGCCGCCACGCGCGGCATCGTCACCACGTTCCGCGAGCAGCAGCGCAAGGACGGCGCCGGCCCGTATCACTTCCAGCGCCCGTCGCCCAACCCGACCGAGAGCCAGTTCCTGCACGGCTACGGGCAGCCGACGCGCCCGGTGGGCATGATCCACGCCATGTTCCGTCCGTCGGACGACGCCACGTTGTACCCGTTCAATATTCCCGGCAACCTGTTCGCGGTGGTTACCCTGCGTCGCCTCGCCCAGATGCACGGCACCCTGTTCGGCGACCAGGCATTCGCCAGCGAAGCCAGCGCGCTGGCCGACGAGATCGAGGCGGCGGTGGAGCGCCACGGCGTGATGCACGACGGCCAGGACGATTTCTGGGCCTACGAGGTGGATGGCTACGGCAACCAGCTCTTCATGGACGACGCCAACGTGCCCAGCCTGCTCGCGCTGCCTTACCTGGAAACCACGACATACGATGCGCGTTATGCGCGCACGCGCCAGCGCGTGTGGAGCACGGCCAATCCCTATTTCTTCAAGGGCAAGGCCGGCGAAGGCATCGGTGGCCCGCACGAGGGCCTGCGCATGATCTGGCCCATGTCGATCATGATGAAAGCCTTCACCACGGACGACACGGCGGAGATCCGCCAGTGCCTGCACTGGCTGAAGACCACCCACGCCGGCAGCGGGTTCATGCACGAGGCCTTCGATCAGGACGATCCGAAACAGTTCACGCGCTCATGGTTCGCCTGGGCCAACACCCTTTTTGGCGAGCTGGTCGTCCACCTGGCCGACAAGCATCCCGACACCCTGCGTCGCGTCTGACGCGACACCCCGCTGGAGCGATTCATGGTTACCCGTCGACGTTTTCTGCAAGGGGTGGCCGCCGCCACCGCCATCGGTCAGCTAGGTTCCCTCACCGCGATGGCCGGTGGCGTGCAGCAAGGCCTGAAAGCCCCGTCATCCGGTGGCGCCGCCGCCAGTGACAGCATCCTGCGCTACGTCGATGTCTTCGTCGGCACGGGCGGTCACGGTCACACCTATCCCGGTGCGACGCGGCCCTTCGGCATGGTCCAGCTCAGCCCCGACACGAACAACGCCCAGTGGGACGGATCATCCGGCTACCACCAGGGTGACGGCTCGATCATGGGCTTCTCGCACACGCACCTGTCCGGCACGGGCGCGGCCGATATGCTCGACTTCCTGGTCATGCCCTCGATGGGTCCCGTGCTGCTGCAGCCGGGCGACCGCGACTTCGACGGCGTGAACTACGTCTCCCGTTTCGACGCCGCAAAGCGGGGCAACGGCAAGCCCGAGAAAGGCTACCGCAGCGGCGTGAAGGGTTACCGCTCGCACTACACCGGCGAGCAGGCGCATCCGGGCTACTACCGCGCGAAGCTCACCCGTTTCGACATCCTGGCCGAGCTGACCGCCACGCTGCGCGCGGGCATGCATCGCTATACCTTCGGCAAGGACGGCGACGCCCACGTGCTGCTGGACATGGCCCACGGCTATACGGATGCGATGGACCAGCCGGCCAGGGTCAGCGACGTGCAGCTGAGCGTGGTCGGCAACGACACGCTGGTCGGTGGTCGTCGGGTCTGGCAATGGGCCTCCGGTCGCGTGATCTACTTCGCCATGAAGCTGTCGCGTCCCGCCACGCATGTCACCTTGTACGACAACGACAAGGCCCTGCCCGCGGGCACCGCCACCGCCAAGGGCGACAACCTCAAGGCCGCGCTGCACTTCGACAAGGCGTCGTCGGCACCGCTGCTGGTGAAGGTGGGTATCTCGGGCGTGGACATCGATGGCGCCATGCGCAACCTCGACAGCGAGATGCCGGGTTGGGATTTCGACGGCATCCGCGCCGCGGCCGAAGCCGAGTGGATCCAGGAACTGTCGAAGATCACCATCGAATCCGGTTCCGACAAGATCAAGCGCACCTTCTACAGCTCGCTCTACCACACCATGCTGGCGCCCACGGTGTTCAGCGATGCGGACGGCCGCTACCGCGGCATGGACAAGGCGGTGCACACGCTGCCGGACGGTCGCCATAACTACAGCACCTACTCGCTGTGGGATACCTACCGCGCCGAGCATCCGCTGTTCACGCTGTACCAGTCCGAACGCGTGCCCGACCTGGTCGACGGCCTGGTCCGGCTTGCCGTGGAAAGCCCCAGTGGCGCGCCGGTGTGGCCGTTGCAGGGCATCGAGACGGTCTGCATGATCGGCTACCACTCCGCGGTGGTGGTGGCCGAAGCCCAGGCCAAGGGCTTCAAGGGTATCGACTACGAGAAAGCCTGGCCGGTGTTCCGCCGTCGCGCCATGCAGGACGATTACTTTGGTCTGCCGTATTACCGCAAGCTCGGCTTCGTGCCCAGCGACAAGGAAGCCGAGGCCGCCAGCAAGACGCTGGAATACGCGTATGACGACTGGGCCGTGGCGCACATGGCCGAGGCCCTGGGTCACACCGACGACGCGGCGCTGCTGCGCAAGCGCTCGCAGAACTACGCCCACGTGTTCGACAAGGACATGCAGTTCGTGCGCCCGCGTGCCGAGGACGGCACCTGGGTGCAGCCGTTCGATCCGATCGCCATCGGCCATTCCAAGCGGTGGCGCGATTTCACCGAATCGAACGCCTGGCAGGCCACGTTCCTCAACCAGCACGATGTGTACAACTACATGACGCTGTTCGGTGGCAGCCAGGCATTCGAGACGAAGCTGGATGCCCTGTTCAACGCCGATCCCACGCTGCCGGCAGACGCGCCGCCCGACATTGCCGGCATGGTGGGCCAGTATGCGTTCGGCAACGAGCCGGGCCACCACATGCCCTACCTGTACGCGTACACCGGCGCGCATTACAAGACGCAGGCGCGCGTGCGCATGCTGCTGGAAACGATGTACCTGCCAGAGCCAGATGGCCTGCCCGGCAACGAGGACTGCGGCCAGATGAGCGCGTGGTACGTCATGAGCGCGATGGGCCTGTATGCGGTCGACCCGGTCAGCACCCACTACGTGTTCGGCAGCCCGCTGCTGGACCGTGCGGAAGTGCAGGTGGGCGGCGGCCGCACGCTGGTGATCGAGGCGAAGGACAACGGACCGGGTCGTCCCTATATCCAGTCGGTCACCTGGAACGGCCAGCCCTGGACGAAGAGCTGGATCGCGCACAAGGACCTGGAAGCCGGTGGCACGCTGGCGTTCGTGATGGGCGACCAGCCCAACACGGCGTTCGGCAAGGCCCAGGCCGACCGTCCGCCGTCGTTCGGAAGCGCGCCCGCCGCCTGAGGGCGGCACCGCTCCCGTTTCACGGCGGCTAGACCCTGTTAGCGACACTCTCCACCCGCCGGCGGACGCCGGTGGGCAGGGGTGACGCAACATGTCTTACGTCGGGCGCATGTACTTCAGGTTGTTCGTGCCGAGCCTGCTGGCCCTCGGCGCGGGCGCGCTGGCGGCCGGTGTGACCAAGGCGGCACAGCAGATGCCCGGCCCCTTCGGCCTGGCCTCCCTGTATTCCAACCTCCCGGGCTGGCTGCTCGGTCTCGGCACCGTCGTGGCTGCGGCCCTGGCCGCCTTTCAGCTGGTGCGCCTTCGTCTATGGGAGCGCGGCGTGCTGGGCGCGTGTTATGTATGCGGCTGCCTGCTGGGTTCGCCGCGCGCGGCACGGCGCGGGTTGGGTACGACGCGGAAGTGCATGGGCTGCGGCAAGGTGCATGGCACCAATCACCGACTGATGTCGACCGTGGTACCGCTGGCGGCGGCCGTGAAGGACGGCGCCGGCGCGCCGGTCAGGAGCGTACGTTCGTCACCGTGATGCGGTGACCGATGCACTCCAGCAGTTCGCGCAATGCCTCGGCACTCTCGATCGTGGTGTCCGCCTCGAGCGACAGCCACAACGTGTCGCCCGAAAGACCATGGATCTTTTCGTTGAACTGGATCTCGATGGCGACCTTGCCACCGGGCTGGACCACCGATACCTCGAAATTGCGTGACTGCACGTGTTGGCTTCCCCTGGTGGACTGGCTGACTGTCGGTATGCCGGCATTTTACCGGGCTGGCCGGGGAAATGCTGTCCGTATCGGGTGATGCGTGAACCACGGCACGTTCACCCGGCCGCTACGGGCCGACCGGTTACAAGGACAGCACGAGGAGAAGCCTATGCTGCAACTGAATCCGCCGCTGCCCATGAACACGCCCAAAGGCGAGGGTTTTGCCCATTTCCTGATCGATTACGGCCCCGAATCCGACCTTTACTGGACGGTGTTCATCACGGACACGGGGGAGATATGGACCTTTGCCAACCGCGAGGTGCGGGCGTCCAAAAACATCACCATCGGCCGTACCGCGCCTTCCGCGCCGACGCCCCGCCAGGCCCCGCCCGCGCGCCGCCCGGCCGAGGCACGCGAGTCCGGCGTGCTGCCTTTCGCCGTGGCCGACGCCCCGGCCTGACCTGCCTCGTCCGCTCGGTATAGGTCGTCTGGCGATCTGTGCCTGACAGGAGCGGGGTGGCACATTGGTCCCCAAGGAGCGCCATGCCGGCGTCATCCTCCCCGGGAGGCCAGATGCAGACGGAGCCGCGGTTACCGGTGATCGTGATGGGACGTGGACCGACCGCGCTGGGCATCCTCCGCAGTCTGGACCTTGCGGGTATTTCCGCCTACGTGGCCTGCCCGCCCGACGATCTGGTCACCCGATCGCGTCATTTCCAGGCCGTACCGGGATGCCTGGACTGGGACGGCTCGCCGGGCCCGCAAGCGTTCGAAGCCCTGGCTGACTGCGCCCTGGCGCGCGCCGTGATCATCGCCGGCGCGGACGATGCGGCCCTGTGGCTGGCCGAGTTGCCGCACACGGCCCTGGGCTGGCGCTTTCCCGTCAGCACCGCCAGCCGCGAGGTGCAACGCCTGTTGCAGGACAAGTCGGCGTTCGCCGGTTACCTAAAGGCGATCCACGTACCGCACCCGCGCACCTTCCGGCTGACCCACGCCGGCGACATCGACGTCATTCCGTTCGATACGCTCGGACGAGTCTTCCTCAAGCCGGTGAACTCGCAGAAGTTCAGCGATGTCACCGGCGTCAAAGGCTTATGGGTCGAGGGCGCCGACGCGCTGCGCGAGGCGTGGGCGCGTTTCCACGCGCAGGGCTTCCGGGTCATCGCGCAGGAATACGTACCCGGACCGCCCAGCGAACACTTCTTCATCGACGGCTTCCGCGATGGGCAGGGTGGCTATGCGGGCCTGTTCGCGCGACAGCGCCGGCGGATGTCGCCGCCGGACTTCGGCAACAGTTCCTGCTCACGCGCCGTACCGCTGTCGGCCGTGCCGGAGGCGGTGGACAGCATTCGCCGCGTGCTGGACGGGCTGGATTACCGGGGTATCTTCAGCGCCGAGTTCAAGCGCGATCCGCGCGACGGCGCATGCCGCATGATCGAGGTGAATACGCGCGCCTGGACCTATGTGGAGTTCGCCGCGCGTTGCGGCGTCAACGTCTGCGCCATGGCCTGGGCAGATGCCCAGTGCCTGCCCGTGACACGCGCCGCATCCGACTACAGCACCGGCGGCAGCTGCATCGACCTGTACCACGACATCGCCAGCGTGCGTTGCTCGCCCGCGGCGCGGCATCCCGGCTGGATACGCCTGGTGATCGAATGGCTGCGCGCCGACCTGCACGTGTTCCGCCGGGACGATCCCGCGCCCGCCTGGCATTTCATCCAGGGCCTGCTGCGTAAACGCTTCGGTGGGTCAGTCCGCCCGACCCAGCGGCGCGGCGACGTCTTCGAGGGAGCGTCGCTCGGCGGAGATACCAAGTAGGCCCGCTGCCAGTGCGCCGACCAGCATCAGCGACGCGCCGAGCACGTAGCCCCAGCCGATCGCGGCGCGCTCGCCGCTGCCGATGAGGTGACCGAACAGCCACGGGCCGGCCACGCCGCCCAGCGCCGTGCCGAACGCATAGAAGAGGGCGATGGCCAGCGCGCGCAGCTCCAGCGGAAAGCTTTCGCTCACGGTGAGGTACGCGGAACTGGCGGCCGCCGACGCGAAGAAGAACACCACACTCCACGCCATCGTCTGCGTGCGCGCATCCAGGTAGCCGTGGACGAAGAGCCACGCCGTGACGAACAGCAGCAGGCCCGACAAGGTGTACGTCGCGACGATCATCGGTCGCCGTCCCAGTGTGTCGAACAGCCGCCCGAGCAACAGCGGGCCGAGAAAATTGCCCGCCGCGAACGGCAACAGGTAAAGGCCCACATCGGCGTCGCTGACGCCGTAGAAGCGCCCCAGCACCAGCGCATAGGTAAAGAAGATGGCGTTATAGAAAAACGCCTGCGTGGCCATCAGCACCAGCCCGAGCACCGTCCGCTTCGGATAGACGCGGAAAAGGGTGGTAGCCACGTCGCCCATCGACAGCCCGCGTGGACGGAGGCGCAGACGGGGCAGCGGCTTGTCCGGCGGCGGCGCGTCCAGCCGGCGCTCGATGTCGGCCACCACGGCCTCGGCCTCGGCGACCCGGCCATGTAGCATCAGCCAGCGCGGGCTTTCCGGAATCCACCGCCGCAGGAAGAGGATGCCCAGGCCCAGCAAGGCGCCCAGCCCGAAGGTAAGTCGCCAGCCAAGCTCCGCGGAAACCCAGCCCGTGTCGAGCAGCCCCACGGCGGCCAGCGCGCCCATGGCCGCGCCGATCCAGAAACTGCCGTTGATGACCAGATCGGTATGGCCACGGTAGCGCGCGGGGATCAGCTCCTGGATCGCCGAATTGATCGCCGCGTACTCACCACCGATGCCCGCGCCGGTGAGCGCGCGGAAGATCACGAACGTGAGGAAGTTGGGCGAGAAGGCGGTGGCCGCGGTCGCCACGAGGTAGAGCCCCAGGGTGATCGTGAACAGCTTCTTCCGTCCCAGACGGTCGGTCAGCCAGCCGAAGAACAGCGCGCCGACGACGGCGCCGACGAGGTAAAGGCTGCCTGCCAGCCCGACCTGGCCATCGGTCAGGTGCATCACCGGGCTGGACTTGAGCGCACCGGCGATCGAGCCGGTGATGGTGACCTCCATCCCGTCGAGCACCCAGGTGATGCCCAGAGCGACCGCCACCAGTGTGTGGAAGCGACCCCAGCGCAGGCGGTCCAGTCGCGCGGGGACGTCGGTATCGACCAGGCCGTCGTCGACGGCCCCGTGCGTTGCGCTTGTCATGTCAGGCGTGCCTCAGCAGGGCGCGGGCGATCATCAGCCCGGTAATGGTCAGGCCGATGGAACCGACCACGTTCACGGCCACGTTCGCGGCAAACCACCCGTACTGCTGGCGCAACAACAGCCCCGCGGACTCGGCGGAGAAGGTCGAAAAGGTGGTCAGGCCGCCGAGGAAACCGGTGGCGACCAGCAGGCGCGCTTCGGCCGGCAAGGTCTGGAAATGGTCGAACACCCCCAGCGTGACGCCCATCAGCAGGGCGCCGGCCAGGTTGACGCACAGCGTGCCCAGCGGTACGTCGGGAAACAGCGGATTGAGCGCCAGCGCCAGCCACCAGCGCAACAGGCTGCCCACGGCGCCGCCTATACCCACGGCCAGGAAACCGGTGTAAGCCACATCACCCCCCGCTACGTTAGGACACCCCGATTATGGGTGCCTTTGCCGCGGAAGGGGGAGGGCCGCAGTACCTTGCCGGTATACTCGCAAGTCCCTGCACGTATTGGCTGCCGAATGAATCCCGCGCCGCGCGATCCGAGGCGTTACCTGCCGTTCCTGCTCGCGGCCCTCTCGATGATCGGGCCGTTCTCGATCGACGCCATCTTCCCCGGCTTCCCCGATATCGGCCGCGATTTCCATGTCGGCGACGTGGCGTTGCAGCAGCTGCTCAGCGTCTACCTGTTGGCCTACGCGGTAATGAGCCTCTTCCACGGCGCGTTGTCGGATGCGTACGGGCGCAAGCCGGTCATCGTGATCTCGATGGCGATCTACACCGTGGCCTCGGTCGGTGCCGCCATGGCTCCGAGCTTCGCGTTCCTGCTGGGTTGCCGCGTGTTGCAGGGCCTGTGCGGTGGCGCGGGCATCGTGGTCGGGCGTGCCGTCGTACGCGACAGCATGCACGGCGAGGAAGCCCAGCGAATGATGTCGAAGGTGATGATGATCTTCGGTGTGGCCCCCGCCATCGCACCCATCGTCGGCGCATGGCTGCTGGGTATCGACGGCTGGCGCGGCATCTTCTGGGCCCTGACCGGCTTCACCACGCTGCTGACGCTGGGCGTGGCGTATTTTCTCGTCGAATCGCACCCCGTCGAGCACCGCACCGTGTTCCGGCCGCGACCGCTGCTGCGCGGCTACGCCGCCATCCTCGGCGACCTGCCGTTCTGGCCGCTGGCTATTGCCGCATCGGTCAACTTCTCAGGCCTGTTCCTGTACATCGCCTCCGCGCCCCACCTCATCCGCGATCTGCTCGGCCTGGGCGCGAGCGGTTTCCCCTGGCTGTTCGTGCCGGTGGTCAGCGGCATGGTCGTCGGCGCATTCATTTCCGGCCGCGTGGCCGGCCGTGTGAGCGCGGCGCGCACCGTGTCGTGGGGCTACGTGTCGATGCTCTCGTCCTGCGCGATCAACCTGGTCCTCGCGCTGACGCTGGATCACCCGCGCGTGCCATGGTCGACGCTGCCGCTGGCGCTCTACGGTTGCGGCGTGCAGCTGGCCTTCCCGACGCTGACGCTGTTGCTGCTGGACCGCTTCCCTGATCAGCGCGGCGGCGTGTCCTCGGTGCAGGCGTTCGGCAGCCTGATCCTCACGGCGCTGGTCGCCGGCGTGCTCTCACCGGCGCTGTCGGTCAGCATGCTGACGCTGGCCATGGGGGCGACGTCGATCTGCCTGATCGGGTTGGCGGCGTGGCTTTGGTACGCGTCGCTGGAGCGGAGGCGGCTGGCGCTTGCGAAAGCGTGCGCGGCGTCGTCAGTGGTGTCGCAGATCGAGCGGAATGAGCCGGGGTGAGGGGGCCCTTTGCGGCTGGCAGGCGATATCAGCCCGTCGGCAACCCACGCTCCACAAGAAACGCCCGCGCTTCCATCGCATCCTGCTCGAACCACGCACGCGTCGATCCCAGGCGATAGGTATAGCCCCACCGATCCATGTCTTCCATGATCCTCGCGCTGCCCACCGAGGGCAGCTGCCCGCCAAGCACGATCTGCAGGTAGCAGGTCGCGTCCTCTTCCTCGATGGAATCGGTGGCGTCGGTATGCACGAGCGCACGCTTCTCCGCCGGCAGCACGATCAGGTGGCAGGCTTCGTGGAGAAGGGAGTGGACCGGAGTGTCGGTGCGGGCGTAGACCGTCGTGCCGATGATGCCGGCTTCGGTGTCGCCCCAATAACTGCCGGGAATGGCTTCGCCGTCGGCGACCTCGATGAGGGTAAGGCCGAAACCGATCAGGAGTTGCCGTGGTCCGTCAAAACCGATGTCGCCGACGCGGAGGACCGCGTCGGCGGGATCGGACGAACTCATATCGCGGACTTGCCGTCCGGCAGGGCCACGGAGAGTTCGAGCACTTCATGGCCGCTGTCGCGCTCGAGCGTGACGTTGACCGCCTCGACATCGACGTTGACGTACTTGCGGATGACTTCGAGCAGCTCGTTGCGCAGCAGCGGCAGGTAGTCGGGACCGCCGCGCGTCGAGCGCTCCTGTGCGACGATGATGCGCAGGCGTTCCTTCGCGACGCCGGCACTCGCCTCGGGTTTACGCTTCAGGAAATCGAGGATACCCATGCTCAACCTCCGAACACGCGCTTGAGGAAGCCCTTCTTGACCGGCTCGAGGAAGCGAAGCGGACGCTCTTCGCCGAGGATACGCGCCACGGTGTCCTTGTAGGCGGCACCGGCGTTCGAGTTGTCGTCGAGGATCACCGGTACGCCGGCATTGGAAGCGGCCAGCACGTTCTCCGATTCCGGGATGACGCCCACGACGTTGATGCCGAGGATGTCCTCGACGTCCTTCACGCTGAGCATCTCGCCGGCTTCGACGCGATTGGGGTTGTAGCGGGTGAGCAACAGGTGCTGCTTGATCGGGGCTTCGCCCTTTTCCGCACGGCGCGTCTTGCTCGACAGCAGGCCGAGGATGCGATCGGAGTCGCGCACCGAGGAGACCTCGGGGTTGACCACGACCACGGCATGGTCGGCGAAGTACATCGCCAGGTGGGCACCTTTCTCGATGCCTGCCGGAGAGTCGCAGACGACGAAGTCGAAGTTTTCCTTCGCCAGTTCGTCGAGCACCTTTTCCACGCCTTCCTGGGTCAGCGCATCCTTGTCGCGGGTCTGCGAGGCGGCCAGCACGAAGAGGTTCTCGTGGCGCTTGTCCTTGATCAGCGACTGCTTGAGCGTGGCCTCGCCGTGCACGACGTTGACGAAGTCGTACACCACGCGGCGTTCGCAGCCCATGATGAGGTCGAGGTTGCGCAGGCCGACGTCGAAGTCGATGACCGCGACTTTCTTGCCCTGCATGGCGAGGCCGGTGGCGAGGGAAGCACTGGTGGTGGTCTTGCCGACTCCGCCCTTGCCGGAGGTGACGACGATAATTTCTGTCAAGAGATGTCTCCGAATGTTACTGCGACGGACGGCATCAGAGCCGCGCGACCATGAGTTTTCCACTGTCGAGCCAGCATTGCACGGGCTGGCCCTCGAATTCTTTGGGCATGTCTTCGAACACGCGGTAGTGCCCGGCGATGGCGACCAGTTCGGCGCGGAAATCGGAGCAGAAGATGCGTGCCGATTCGTCGCCCTGGGCACCGGCCATGGCCCGTCCGCGCAGGCTGCCGTAGACATGGATGGAGCCGTCCGCGATCACTTCCGCGCCGTTGGCCACGGCGGCGGTGACCACGAGGTCGCGATCGCGCGCGTAGACCTGCTGGCCGGAGCGGACCGCGCTGCCCGTGTGGTGCTGCGCGGTGATCGCGCCAGTGGCATCGGCGTCGTTGTCGTCGAGCGGCGCGCGGGCGGCTTCCACGCGGCCGGGCGCGGGCGGCGCGACCTGCACCGCGGCATCGCCGGAGGCCGGTTCGTACTGCGCACGGAACTTGGCGATCAGCGGCAGGTTCATGCGTTCGGCGAGGGCCTCGGTCTCGGCGGTGCCGTAGGCGATGCCCACCGGCAGCATACCCGCACTGCGGATGGCCTCGAGCAGGGCATCGACCATGCCGTCGTCGGGCAGCTTGGGTAGGTGCGAGAGGTCGAGCACCACCGCGGCGCGGTTGAACATCTGCGGCGCGGCGCGCACGCGGCGTTCCAGTTCCTCGACCAGGGCCGCGGCATCGACGCGGCGCAGGCGCACGCAGGCGATGCCGACCTGGCCGAAGCGCAGGTCGCAGGCGCTGTCGAGGGTTTCGGCGCGGGCGTTCATGCGTTCACCTGCGCGACGGCCGGCGGCTCGCGCTCGCTCAGCCAAGGCACGGCGGGCAGGCCGTCCTGTTCGAGATAGCGCTCGCGCACGAAGGGAAAACTGGGCAGCTCGCGGGCCAGCAGGCTGACCTTCGGGCCGTCGTGGCCCATCTTTTGCTGGCCCACTTCCTGGAAGCCCATCGTGCCGTGGAACAGCACGGTCTGGTCATTGCGGGGTTCCAGGAAAACTTCACAGGTCAGGAGCGGCACACGTACCTCGGCGTAACTCTGCACATCGCAGTAGAAGATGCGGCCCAGGCCATGGCCGCGCAGCTCGGAAGCGATCACGATGCGATCGATATACACGAAGCTTTCGTAATGGGCCTGGAACCAGCGGAAGTTGGGACTGGCGTAGTCGGCGTCCTGGCGCATGGCGATGAGGAAGCCGACGATGCGGCTGTCCTGTTCGGCCACGCGGAAATAGTGCGCGACGTCGTAGAGGTGCCGCAGGCGGGACATGTCCGTGGCGAGGATGCCGGTGCCTGCCTCGTTATTGAGCGCCAGCACGGCATCCAGGTCGTGCTCGCGCACGTCGCGGATGGCAAGGGCCATTCGTTGCTCCGCTTGAGTGTTCTTGGAAAGCGACCCCCGGGTCGCGGATGACCCGCATTATGGCATGGGGAGCGTCGGTAGGCGCTGTATGCATGCCAGTCGCGACGGCCCGGCGCCCGCTGTTAACCGCTAGTTAAAAAGCTCGCCCGGTGTCCGGCCGGTCTGGTCCCCGTGCCATCCGTCAGGTTACGGCCTTGTCCCGTGCCGCCCTATGATGCGGTCATGTCCAAGCTCCAGTTCAACCACGTGCGGCTGCTGCGCTACGCCACCTACCTGGCATACCTGTGCGCCGGGCTGCCGTTGTCGATCCAGCGCGCCGGCAACCAGCCGGGCCAGATCGGCGACATGGCCCTGCTGGCCTGGATCGCCTGCTACCTGGTGTTCGGTGTGGTCTATGGCCTGCTGACCCGCCAGCTGGGCTCCCGGGTGGACGGTTTCACCCGCGTGGCGGTGCTGTTGATCCTCACGGGCACCGCGCTGGCGGTAGGCGGGCTCAGCAAGAGCGGTGTCAGCGCCCTGCTGCTGGTCATCGTGGCCGCGGTGGTGCCGTGGATCATCAGCCTGCCGCTGGCCATGGCCTGGATGGTGCTGGCGCACGTGGCGCTGATCCCGCTGTTCTATGCGGCCGTCGGCTGGCCCCTGGTGGCCTCGGTGATGCAGGCGGTGCTGTATTTCGGGTTCTCGGCGCTGATGTTCATCGCTTCCCTGATCGCCAGCCAGCAGGCCGACGAGCGCGAGGAACTGCGCCAGCTCAACGCGGAACTGCGTGCCACCCGTGCCCTGCTGGCCGAATCCACCCGCATCGCCGAGCGCATGCGCATCGCGCGCGACCTGCACGACCTGGTCGGCCACCACCTGACCGCGCTCAGCCTGAACCTGGAGGTGGCCAGCCACCTCACCAACGACACGGCCCGCGAGCACGTGCTGAAGGCGCAGAAGACTGCGAAGCAGCTGCTGGCCGACGTACGCGAGGTGGTCAGCGAACTGCGCCAGGACGATGCCATCGACCTTACCCAGGCGCTGCGCAGCCTGACCGAGGGCGTGCCCGGGCTGACGGTGCACCTGAGCGTGCCGCCGCGCTTCGGCGTCGAGGACCCCCGACGGGCCCAGATGCTGCTGCGCTGCGCGCAGGAAATTCTCACCAATACGGTGCGCCATGCCCATGCGCGCAACCTCTGGCTGGTGTTCCGCCATACCGGACCCGACGAGTTGTGCCTGGACGCGCGCGACGACGGGCGCGGCAATCATCCGTTCCATCCGGGCAACGGCCTGAACGGCATGCGCGAGCGGCTCGCCGAGTTCGGTGGCACGCTCCGTTTCGGTGCCGATCCTGCGGGCGGGTTCGCCCTCACGGCGCGCCTGCCCCTGGGCGAGGAGCCCGCGCTGGCCCATGCGCCGACGCGTCACACGCTGGAGGTCCCGGATGACGCCGAGGCCGTCCCGCGTGCCACACTTTCCGTTCCTTCCGAGGGCCATCCATGATTTCCGTCTGCCTCGTCGACGATCAGAACCTGGTACGCCAGGGCATCCGCTCCTTGCTGGACCTGGCCGGGGACATCCGTGTCGTCGCCGAATGCGCCGATGGCGCCCAGGCGGTGCAGATGATTCCCCAGGTTCGCCCCGACGTGGTGCTGCTCGACCTGCGGATGCCCAACATGAGCGGGCTGGACGTGCTGCAGACCCTCGGCGCGCGCAACGAGCTGCCGCCAACCATCATCCTGACCACCTTCGATGACGACCAGTTGGTGCTCTCGGGCCTCAAGGCCGGCGCGCGGGGTTACCTGCTGAAGGACGTCTCGCTCGACCAGCTGGTGGAGGCCGTGCGGACGGTGTCGGCCGGCGGCTCGCTGGTGGCACCGATGGTCACCCAGCGCCTGCTGGCGGGGGTGGGCCGGATACAGAACCAGTTCTCCAGCCTGGAACAGCCCGACCCGCTCACCGAGCGCGAAACAGAGATCCTGCGCCTCCTTTCGGGGGGCTACAGCAACAAGGAGATCGCCAATTCGCTGCGGGTGGCGGAGGGCACGGTGAAGAATCACGTGTCCAACATCCTGTCCAAACTGGGCGTCCGCGACCGCACCCGTGCAGTGCTGAAGGCCCTGGAAATGGGCATCGTCTGACCCTGTCCGGGCGCAAGTGCGGTGGCTGGCCGGTTTCCGGCCGAAAATCCGCTTGTGCAGGCTTGCGAAAAAGGGCAGGGGACCCAATGGCGTTCCCCGCCGGGAGGAGCTACCATCGGCTCTTTCGGCACTGGCTAACCCCAAGCCACGGGCCGATTCTTCAGGGGTGACCATGCGGCAACCGTCCGTGTGCGGAGCCTGTTCGTAAGACGTTCGGAGAACCGTGGAATGACGCGTCTGTTAGAATTTATCGTTGCCCTCGTCATCGTCGCCATTTTGGGCGTCGTTGCCGGTGTGGCTATGCCCTCGACGGGACACGTCGAGCGCGAAATGCTGATCAGCAAGGACTTGCGCCAGGTTTACGACGTCTTCAGCAACTTCCGTCGATTCCCGGACTACACAGCCCTTCGCTCCCTCGATCCCAAGGTCCAGTTCGAACTTTCCGGCAAGGCCTATGGCCCGGGCGCAAAGATCTCCTGGAAGGCCGGCGATCCCAAGATGGGTGACGGCTCGCTCGAAGTCGCCTCCATCGATCCGGATTTCTCCAAGATCTCCGATGCCGGCAAGGGCACCATTGTCTGGAACGTCGACAACGGCTGGCGCGGTAACGACAAGAAGTTCACCATCAACCTCGAGCGCACTGGCCGCAGCCAGAAGCTCGTGAAGGTGAAGTGGGCCTACGACGTCGATTACGGCTTCAACCTGGTCAACCGCTTCTCCAATCTCTACATCCACGGCGATCCGGACGCGCTAATCCAGTTCAGCCTGTCCAACCTGCAGAACCTGATGGCGGCGATCCCGAACATCGACTACAGCAAGATGATCCCGGCCATCGCCGAGCAGCCTGCCAAGCCGATCCTGTTCGTCTCCACCACCGCTCCGCGCACCCTCGACGACGTCGATGCGGCGTCGGACAAGGCGATGGGCGAGCTGCAGGCCGCGGCGAAGAAGCTGGGCGTGAACATCGTCGGCCCGCGCATCACCTTCACCACGAACTGGGGCGACCAGAACTACAACTTCGACGTGGCCGCCGAGATCGACGCCACCACGCTGAAGATCAACGGTCAGGACGTGCAGCTCACCGCCGCGCAGCGTCCGGCACTCGACACCACGGCTCCGGCCGAGGCATCGACCGCCGCCGCTCCCGCCGCGGGCGACACCGCCGCCGCACCGGGCAGCAAGGACAAGCTGGGTCGCGTGATCGTGGACGGCAATGTCAAGGCCGTGCTCGCCTTCGGTGGCAAGGCCCTCAAGGCCGAGTGGAACGGTACCGGCGCAGGCCTGCCGCAGACCCGCCAGATGCTGGAAGCCTACTCGCAGACCCACGGCTACAAGTTCGACGACGTGTCGTTCCGCGCCTATGACATCCAGGTCAAGGCTCCGGTCAACAACAAGGGCACGGTCGAGGGTTACGACGAGCAGAAGTTCGAGGTCTACCTGCCGCTGCAGGGCGACAACCTGCCGGACCAGACCCCCGAGCAGGAAGCCGGCCTGAAGCAGCCGGGCCTGGACGAATCGGCTCCCGCCGGTTCGTCCTCGGCTCCCGCCCCGGCCAGCACCGCCGCGGCCCCGGCCGAAGCCGGCACCGCGCCGACGATGGCCAAGTAAGCCTCTGGCTTGCAGGTCACACGAAAAACCCCGCTGGAGACAGCGGGGTTTTTTTATGGGCCTTGGGCTGTGGAGCAAGAGCCGGCGGGTGCCACCCTCGGGGCCACGCCTGCGGCGACCCGTCAAGGAAAGCCGCTCCGCGGCCATGTATTGATTGCCCTTCGGGCCGGGTCGGGCTTCGAACGGGGATTTTCGATTCGCCATCCATGGCTCAGCGAAAATGGCCGGCCGTCCTGGCCGGCCCCCTTCGGGCCTTTTCCGTTCGAAGCCCTCGCCTGCGGCTACCGGCCCCGAGGGTGGCACCCGCCGGCTCTTTCCAACGGTGAGGTTGCGTGTGGGAAGAGCTAAGAGCCGGGTTTCGCTTCGTGGGTGGGAACGCTCGCTTGCCTGCTTTGCATGGCATCGGTCGCCTTAGGTATGTCGAGGGTTCGCGCACGTGCGTGCGCTCCTACCCCCCAGACGGCGGATCAGGCATTGGATATGCCAGAACCTGCCCTACCCCTTGGGTAGGAGCGCACGATGTGCGCGAAAAGCCAACAAAGCGGCGACGCCACACCCTACACGTCTGCGACCGCTCGCGTCACAACCCACCTCAGTCTTGGAAAGAGCCGGCGGGTAGCCCCCTCGGGGCCGGTAGCCGCAGGCGAGGGCTTCGAACGGACAAGGCCCAAAGGGGGCCGGCCCGGACGGCCGGCCATTTTCGCTGAGCCATGGATGGCGAATCGAAAATCCCCGTTCGAAGCCCGACCCGGCCCGAAGGGCAATATATAGACGGCCGCGGAGCGGCCTTTCCTCAGCGGGTCGCCGTAGGCGTGGCCACGAGGGGGGGCTACCCGCTGGCTCTTGCTCCAGGCGTCAACGCTCGAAAGCCAAACGCGATGCCGAAGGCGAGCACCCCCCATCGCGCGATGCTACAACACGTAGCAGGGGTGGTTGCGACCGCCCCGCCGTGCGTTAATTGTGGGAATGATCGAGACCGACCGACTGACCCGTTGTTATGGACCGCTGATCGCGGTGGATGCGCTGTCGTTGCGGGCGGAGCCGGGGCAGGTGCTGGGCTTGCTGGGCCCCAACGGCGCGGGAAAGTCCACCGCCATGCGCATGATCGCCGGCTTCCTTGCGCCCACCTCCGGCACCGCGCGCGTCTGCGGCTACGACGTGCGGCGGGAGCCGCTATCGGCCAAGCGGGCGCTGGGTTACCTGCCGGAAGGCGCGCCCAGCTACGGCGAGATGACCGTCCGTGAGTTCCTCACCTTCATGGTGCGCGTCCGCGGGCTGGACCGGGAACTGGCCTACCGCCGGTTCGACGAGGTGGTGGCGCGCCTGGAACTGGAAGACGTGCTCGAACAGACCATCGGCACGCTGTCCAAGGGGCTGCGTCGCCGCGTGGGCCTGGCGCAGGCGATCCTGCACGATCCGCCCGTGCTGATGCTCGACGAACCCACCGACGGCCTGGACCCTAACCAGAAACATTCCGTGCGCATGCTGATCGACGCCATGGCGCGCGAGCGCACCATCCTCATCTCCACCCACCTGCTGGAAGAAGTGCACGCCCTGTGCAACCGCGTGGCGATCATCGCCAACGGCAAGCTACTGGCCGATGCCACGCCCGCCGAGCTGGAGGCGCGCTCGCGGTACCACGGGGCGGTGTCGTTCAGCGCGCAGGGCAGTGCGGTGTCGCGCGAGATGCTGGCGCGCATTCCCGGCGTGGCGACGGTGGAGGTCGATCCGCTGGACGGCCGTGTCACTGTGTTTCCCCGGGAGGGCCGGCCGATCCTCGAGGAGGTGCAGGCCCTGCTGCGCACCCAGAACCTGCAGGTGTCCGAGATCCAGCTGGAGCAGGGTCGCCTGGACGAAGTGTTCCGGCAGATCACCACGCAGCCGCGCGGAGGCCACGCATGAACGGTGTGATGGCGATCGCCCGCCGTGAACTGTGGAGCTATTTCGTGACGCCCGTGGCCTATGTGTTCATGGTCATCTTCCTGGTGCTGGCGGGTACGCTTACCTTCTACACCGGCGATTTCTACGACCGTGGTCTGGCCGACCTGCAACCGTTCTTCGACATGCACCCATGGCTTTACCTGGTGCTGGTGCCCGCGGTGACGATGGCCATGTGGGCGGAAGAACGGGCCTCGGGCACGCTGGAACTGCTGTTCTCGCTGCCGGTGTCCATCTCGCAGGCCGTGCTGGGCAAGTTCCTGGCGGCCTGGGGCTTCATCGGGATCTGCCTGGTGCTCACGTTCCCCATCTGGATCACCGTGAACTACCTGGGCGATCCGGACAACGGCGTGATCCTGGCCGGCTACGTGGGCAGCTGGCTGATGGCCGGCGCGTTCATCGCCATCGGTACCTGCATGTCCACCATCACGCGCAGCCAGATCATCGCCTTCATCCTCACCGCGTCGGTCTGCTTCCTGCTGTTGCTGGTGGGCCAGCCGCAGGTGCTGGATTTCTTCCAGGATGCGGTGCCGCCCAAGCTGGTCGGCGCGATGGGCCAGCTGAGCATGGCGCGGCACGCCAATGCCATCGCGCGTGGCGTGCTAGACCTGCGCGACCTGGTGTATTTCTTCGCCACCATCGTGGCCTGGCTGGGCGCCAGCGTGGTGATGCTCGACCTGAAGAGGACGCGCTGAGATGGCCCGCCGCTTCCGTATCACCCGTTCGCTGCGCCTTCGCGCCGCCCTGGTCGCCATCGCGGCGCTGTTCCTCATCGCCATCGCGATCAGTGCGTTGTCGCTGCGCACCGCGCGCGTCGACCTCACGTCCGATCGCATCTACACGCTGACGCCGGGCACGTTGCAGATCGTCGATGCGCTGACCAAACCGTTGACCGTCACCCTGTATTTTTCCGACCACGCCACGCGCGACCTGCCGCAGCTTCGCAGCTACGAGCAGCGGGTGCAGGAGATGCTGCGCGAGATCGCCGTGCGTGCGCACGGTCGCGTGCGCTTCCGGGTGATCGACCCGGTGCCGTATTCCGACGACGAGGATGCCGCCGAAGGCTATGGCCTCACGCCGGCCAGCGGCGGCAGCAACGGCGAGCGGGTGTTCTTCGGCCTGGTGGGCATGGACGGCTCCGGCGAGGTGGCACCCCAGGCCATTCCGTTCTTCGACCCCGCTCGCGAGGCGTTCGTCGAATACGACATCGCCAAGCTGCTCTACGAGCTGGGCATGCCGCGCAAGCCGCGGCTGGCCGTGGTCAGCTCCTTGCCGGTGGAAGGCAACCCGGTGATCGGTGAAGCCGCCTGGACGGTGTTCCGGCAGCTCGACCAGATCGCCGAAGTGACCACGCTGGACCCGGACGGCCTGACCCACATCGATCCGTCGATCGAGGTGCTGCTGCTGGTGCATCCCAAGCGATTGTCGGACGACGCGCAATACGCGATCGACCAATACGTATTGCGTGGCGGCCACCTGGTGGTGTTTGTCGATCCGGACTCGGAAATGGACAGTGCGCCGCTGATCGACTCGCACGGCATCGTGGACGATCACGACTCCGACCTGCATCGCCTGTTCGCCGCGTGGGGAGTGGTGTACGACCCGAGCCAGGTGGTCCTGGACCGCTCGCAGGCGCTGACCATCGACCTCAACGGCAACAGCATCGGGCACCCGGCGATGCTCGGCCTGGGTGCGCAGGACCTCAACCACGACGATGTGGTGACAGCCAGCCTGCAGCGGGTGAATTTCTCGACCGCCGGCCACTTCGAACTGGCCCAGGAGACGAAGGCGCGGCTGGTGCCGCTGGTGCAGTCTTCCGACGAAGCCACGGTGGTGCCCGCCCAGCGGGTGCGCGACTCGGCCAACGATCCGTCCAGCCTGATGGAGAACTACGAGCCGACCCACGATCGTTACGTGCTGGCGGCTCGGCTGCGCGACACGTTCCACTCCGCGTTCCCCGAGCGCGCGGGCAAGGGCCACCTCGCCCAGGCGGGAGGCCCGGGCGAGATCGTGCTGGTGGCCGACACCGACCTGCTCTCCGATCGCCTATGGATCGATGTGCAGCCCCTGCTGGGCCAGCAGCAGCTCACGCCGTTCGCCAACAACGGCGATTTCGTCTCCAACATCGTCGACAACCTCAGCGGATCCACGGCGCTGTTGTCGATCCGCGGCAGGGTCAATGCGCAGCGTCCGTTCACGCGTGTGCGCGCCCTGCAGGCCGCCGCCGATCGCAAGTTCCTGACCAAGAAACGCGAACTGGAAAACGAGCTCTACGAAACCCAGCGCCGCCTGGCCGAACTGCAACCGGCCAAGGGCGCCACGGGCGGCACGGCCACGGCCGAGCAGCGCCGCGAGGTGGAGCAGTACCTACAGCGCAAGCTGGCCATCGGCAAGGAACTGCGTGACGTGCAGCACCAGCTCAACGCCGAGATCGACGCGCTGGGGCTGCGCCTGAAGTTCATCAACATCGTGCTGGTACCCGGCCTGGTCGCGCTGATCGGGCTGATCTACGGCTGGCGGCGCACGCGCCGTGCCCGCCGCGCGACCTGACGGTGGCCGGCACGATCCTGAAGTGGGTGGTGCCCTGGGAGTTTTCCTGGGTGTTCCTGATCGTCTTCGTCGGCACGGCGCTTGCCTATGCGCGCGGTTGCCGGTGCCTGCGGGTGCCGCTGGCGCGCCGGGCCGCGTTCTGGGCCGGCATGGCGATGATCTATCTGTCGCTGCACACCTATTTCGATTATTTCGCGGAGCACGAGTTCTTCATGCACCGCATCCAGCAGGTGCTGCTGCACCACCTGGCGCCGTTGCTGGTCATCGCGTCCTATCCGGGGACGATCCTTCGTGCCGGTTTGCCGCTGGCGTGGCGTGTTCGCCTGCGTCGCGCGCAAGGCGGCGTGGTCTGGCGCGCGCTGGGCGCAGTACTGCTGCAGCCCGCGGTCGTGACCCTTGGCTTCGTCGCGTTGATCCTGGTCTGGCTGGTGCCCGACCTGCAGACGCTGGCCATGCTGGACTGGCGGATCTACCGCGCCATGAACTGGTCGATGGTGGTGTCGGGGCTGGCGTACTGGTGGCTGGTGCTGGACCACCGCCCGAAGCCGCCCGGGCGGATGTCGCCGGGCTGGCGGGTGCTGTCGCCGGGCATCACCATGACGCCGCAGATCGTCGCCGGCGCCATCGTCACCTTCTCGAAAACCGACCTCTATCCCATCTTCGAGATATGCGGGCGCGCGTTCACGCTCAACGTGCTGACCGGGCAGCTGATCGGTGGTGTCATCATGTGGGTGCCCGCGGCCATGATCGAATCCGCGGGCGGCCTGCTGGCCTTGCGCCAGTGGCTGCGGCTGTCACGCAACGGGCGCCTGCCACGCAGGGCGCCCGTGCGCCGTGCCAGGGTGGCTCAGTAGACTTTCGGCACCCTCTCCGCCTTGTCGGTGACCTTGTCCTTCTTCGGCTTGCCCTTCAGCGGCGGCAGGTGCACCTCCTCGCTGGGTACCTGCTTGTCGGGCACCTGGTCGAGCAGGTGGCGGATCAGATCCAGCCGCCCGGTCTTCTGGTCGTTGTAATCGGCCACGAACCACGGCGCATCGGCGGTGTGCGTGCGCTTGATCATGGTGTCGCGCAGGTCGCCCATCCGGGCGTACTTGTCGCGGCCTTCGAGATCCACCGGCGAGAGCTTCCAGCGCTTCAGCGGATCCTGCGCGCGCTCGGCGAAGCGTTCCTCCTGTTCTTCCTGGTCGACCGCCAGCCAGTACTTGAGCAGGATGATGCCGTCGTCGGTCAGCAGTTTCTCGAACGTCGGGCAGGCCTTCATGAAGGCGTCGTACTGGTCTTCTGTGCAAAAACCCATGGCGGGTTCGACCACGGCGCGGTTGTACCAGCTGCGGTCGAACAGCACGAGTTCGCCGGCCGCGGGCAGGTGTTCCACGTAGCGCTGGAAGTACCACTGGGTCTGCTCGTCCTGCGACGGCTTGCCGAGCGCCACGACGCGGGCGGCGCGGGTATCGAGCTTGTCGGTGATGGCCTTGATGGTGCCGCCCTTGCCGGCGGCATCGCGCCCTTCGAACAGCACGACCATGCGCTTGCCGCTACGGCGCAGCCAGCGGGTGAGGCCGACCAGTTCGACCTGCAGCGCTTCGAGGTCGTGTTCGTAGGCTTTCTTCTTCTTGCCCATCGTTAGCTTCCATCGGGGGTCGGGAAGCCGATTGTGCGGCACGCCATGTCGCCGCGGCGTGCCCGCAGGGCAGGGCGGTTACGCCGCCGTCAGGCTTTGCAGCTCGTCCGCCTGGGCTTCGCGGGTCAGCGTGTCGATCAGTTCGTCCATGTCGCCCTGCATCACCTCGGTGAGGCGGTAGAGCGTCAGGTTGACGCGATGGTCAGTGATCCGCCCCTGCGGGAAGTTGTAGGTGCGGATGCGCTGGCTGCGGTCGCCGGAGCCGACCTGCAGGCGTCGCGATTCGGCCTGGGCAGCGCTTTGCTTGCTGCGCTCGGCGTCCAGCAGACGTGCCTTGAGCAGGCTCATGGCGCGGGCGCGGTTCTTGTGCTGGCTGCGTTCGTCCTGGCATTCCACCACGGTACCGGTGGGGAGGTGGGTGATGCGGATAGCCGAGTCGGTCTTGTTGACGTGCTGGCCGCCGGCGCCGGATGCGCGGAAGGTGTCGACCTTGAGGTCGCCGTCGCGGATGTCGATCTCGGCGATGTCGTCCTGTTCGGGAAGGATGGCCACGGTAGCTGCGGAGGTATGGATGCGGCCCTGCGATTCGGTTTCCGGCACGCGCTGCACGCGGTGGGTGCCGGATTCGAACTTCAGTTTCGAATAGGCTCCACGGCCCTCGATGCGCGCCACCACTTCCTTGTAGCCGCCATGCTCGCCCTCGTTCGCGTTGAGTATCTCGACATGCCAGCGCTGCCGCTCCGCGTAGCGGGCGTACATGCGGAAGAGGTCGCCGGCGAAGATCGCCGCCTCGTCGCCGCCGGTGCCGGCCCGCACTTCGAGGAACAGGTTGCCTTCGTCGCGCGGGTCCTTCGGCAGCAGCAGGATCTGCAACTCGCCGTCCAGGTCCTCCAGGCGCGCCTGGATGCGTGCCACGTCGTCCACCGCCATGTCGCGCATTTCGGGATCGTCGAGCATGGCCCGTGTCTCGGCCAGCTCTCGCTCCGCCTCGTCGTGCTCGCGCAGGGAGGCGGCCACGGGCTCCAGCTGGGCGTATTCACGCGAAAGATCGCGGAAGCGCTGGTTGTCGGCGAGCGCGTCCGGCTGGGCGAGCAGGCGGCCGACCTCCTCGTGGCGTTCGGCGAGGGCTTCGAGCTTGCGACGGATGGAAGGGGTCATCGACGGTACGACGTGGGGCGAGGGCAATCACGCATCATGCGGAAACGTCGTCGTCCGGGTCCAGTCCGTAGAGACGGCCGGCGGCGTGCAGCAGGTCCATGTCGCCGGACAGGGCGGCGTCACGCAGCCGCGCGCTGGGCGCATGTAGCAGCTTGTTGGTCAGCGTGTTGGCCAGGAAGGCCAGGGCTTCGTCCGCGGAGCGGCCCCTGGCCAGCATGGCCTGGGCCTTCGCCAGCACTTCGTCGCGCTGGGCCTCGGCGGCCATGCGCATGTCCACCGCCGGGTTGCGCAGGGTGAGGGCACGGCGCCAGGACATGTAGCGCTCCACCTGGAGGTCGATGATGGCGTCGGCCTCGCGTGCCGCCATTTCCCGGGAGCGGCGGTTTTCGTCGATGACCTGCTTGAGGTCGTCGATGCCGTAAAGGTACACGTCGTCCAGCTGGGCCACTTCCGCCTCGATATCGCGTGGCACGGCGATATCCACCATGAACATCGGCCGGCGTCGGCGGGCGACGATCGCGTCGGCCACCATCGAGCGGGTGACCACCGGCTGCCGCGAGGCCGTGGAGCTGATGACGATGTCCGCCTCGGCGAGATGGCGGGGCAGGTCGGCGAGGGAAATGGCGTAACCGCCATAGCGGCTGGCCAGTTCCTGGGCGTTTTCCGGGGTGCGGTTGGCCACGATCAGTCGGCGCACCTTCTTGTCGGTGAGGTGGCGGGCGGCCAGTTCGATCGTCTCTCCGGCGCCGATCAGCAGCACGCAGGCCTGGCGCAGGTCGGTGAACACCTGTTCGGCCAGGCGCACCGCCGTGTAGGCGACCGATACCGTGTGCGCGCCGATGCGGGTATCGGTGCGGACGCGCTTGGCCACGGCGAAGGTGTGCTGCAGCAGCCGCTCCATGGGCGCGCGCAGCGACTGCGCGGAGCGGGCCTGCTGGTAGGCGTCCTTCACCTGGCCGAGGATCTGCGGCTCGCCCAGCACCATGGAGTCCAGCCCTGTGGCCACGCGGAACATGTGGCGGACGGCTTCGTGCTCGTCGTGGCGGTAGAGGAACTCGTCCAGCCGCTGCGGGGTCATACGGTGTTGCCGGGACAGCCACAGGCCCGGCGCGCCCTCGAAGCCCTCTGCCACGCTGCAATAAAGCTCGGTGCGGTTGCAGGTGGAGAGGATCATCGCCTCCTCCACCCCCGGTTGCCGGACGAGTTCGTCCAGCGCCTCCGGGGCCGCCGCGGCGTCGAATGCCACCTGCTCGCGCAGGCTGACCGGCGCGGTGAGGTGATTGAGCCCGAGGGCGATGAGTGGCATGACGGGCTGCGGTCGGCTTCGGTGGCGTCGGCTAAGCTAAGGGCGCATTGTGCGCTCACAAGGGCCGGGCTTCATGCATCGGCGTGTAGGACGAATTCGGAGAGTAGTGTGCTGAGCGGTCGGTCCAAGTTCAAGCGAGTGCGGCATTTTGTGGCCCTGGGCACCCTCGCGGTGCTCGCCGGCTGTGCCACGACGCCCCCCGGCCCGGCCACCGCGCCCAGGGCCGTGCGTACGGGCGCGCAGCCGCTGGACCGGATGCAGGTGGCCATCGTGCCGCCGGAGCGCGACCTCCAGGCCCAGCTGATGGCGGGCGACTTCGCCCTGGCCGCCAACGATCTGAAGGCCGCCTCCGATGCCTATGGCCGCGCGGCCCCGCTCACCGACGACCCCCGCGTGGCCGCGCGCGCCACGGAACTGGCCCTGGCCGTGCACGACCAGGACGCCGCGGCGCGGGGCCTGGCGCGCTGGGCCCGCCTGGGTGCCGGGCCGCTGGAGCTGGCCGAGACCCGCGCACGCATGGCGCTGGACCGCGGCGACACGGCCGAGGCCCAGCGCCAGTTGGAAATCATGGCGGGCACGGGCAGTCCCGAGGCCTGGCGCGAGATCGGTCGCACCCTGGCCTCCGGCCGCGATGCCGCGCAGGCCGGGCAGTTGCTCGAGCGCGTGGCCACGCCGCAGCGCCTGCCCAACGATTCCGCCGTCTGGCTGGCCATGGCCGAACTGGGCGAGACCCTCGGCCGGCACGACTACGCCAAGGCCATCGGCGACGGCGCGCAGGCGCGTTTCCACGACGGGGTGACCTACGGCTGGGCGGCGCAGCAGCACTTCCGCGCCGGCGACAAGGCGGGGGCGAAGGCCCTGTTCGCGAAGGCCGTGGCAAAGGATCCGGCTAACACGCGGCTTCGCCTGGCCTATGCCACGGTGCTGGCGCAGGGCGGCGACGAAAAAGGCGCCGCACGGGTGCTGGCCGGCGGCACGCAGGATGTCGATACCTACATGATGCGGATGACCCTGGCCGCGCGTGCCCAGGACAAGAAGGCCGTGGCCGGGCTTTACGCGGAGATCCGCCGGCAGTCCGACGACGTGCAGGCAGCGAATGCGTTCACGCTGGGCCAGTTGGCCGAGTTGCTGGGACAGCAGGAAGACGCCCTCGACTGGTACGCCGCGGTCGGCGACGACGACCCGCGCATCTTCGACGCCTCCGTGCGCAGCGCGGTCATCCTCCATCTGCAAGGCAAGGACGACGATGCCCACGAGATCGTCGGCAGCCTGCAGACCCAATACGCCGACCGCCCCGACGCCCTGCGCAAGGCCTTCGCGCTGGACGGCGAGCTGTACATGGATGCCCGGCGCTACGCCGCCGCCGTGGATGCCTACGACAAGGCGTTGCGGGTGAAGCCGGACGATCCGGACATGCTCTACGCCCGCGGACTGGCCAATGCCGAAGCCGGGAAGGTGGACCAGGCGGTGGCCGATTTCCGCCAGGTGCTCACCCTTAAGCCGGGCGACGTGGAGGCGAGCAACGCATTGGGATACACGTTGGCCGACAACGGTCGCGACCTTCCCGAGGCCCAGGCCCTGCTGCAGGTGGCGCGAGCCGCGCGCCCGGACGATCCCTCCGTGGCCGATTCCTGGGGCTGGCTGCAGTTCCGGCAAGGTCGCCTGGACCAGGCCGAAACCACGCTGCGCGGAGCCTGGGCCCGGCATAAGGACGGCGACGTCGGCCTGCACCTGGCCGAAGTGCTGTGGGCACGGGGTGCGCACGACGAAGCGCGCAAGCTGCTGGACGAGGTGCGTCGCATCGACCCGAAAAACGCCGCGCTGCCACGGGCCGAGCAGAAGCTGCGCCCGCAGGGGTAGGGCGCCTGCCGGCGGCCTTCGCCGGGCGCCATCGCCTCGTCTTCCCTCCCTCGCCGGATCGATCCATGCACCGTGTCGTCAGAACCTCCCTCGTTTCCCTCGCGCTGCTGCTTTCCGCCTGCGCGACCACCCATGCGCCGGTCCGCCAACCGGGCGATGCCGCCACGCTGGGCCGGCAGGCGCAGCGTGAGCGCGACCTGGCCGATACCGATCACTGGACGTTGCAGGGCAAGCTGTCCGTCTCGGACGGTAAGGACAGCAACTCCGGCACCCTTACCTGGCGACAGGACGGCGACCGCTACGAGTTCACCGTGCGCGGGCCGATCACGGGTCGCACCTTCCGCCTCACCGGCGGCCCCGACGGTGCCGACCTGGAAGGCCTGGACGGTGGCACCCGGCACGGCACCGATGCCGAATCGCTCATGGCCGCGACCGTCGGCTGGCAGATTCCCCTGCGTGAACTGAAGCGGTGGGCACTGGGCCTGCGTGCCGACACCGGCGCCGCGGACATCGCGTTCGGCGGGGATGGCCTGCCGTCCCGCCTGGTCCAGGACGGCTGGACGGTCGACTACAAGGCCTGGGACACGACGCGCCAGCCGGCCATGCCGTTGCGCGTGTTCGCCGAGAAAGCGCCCTACAAGGTGCGCCTGGCGATCGAGGACTGGTCGTTCGCGAAGTAGGCGCCCGCTATACTCCGCGCCTTTCGCACCACGGCCCCGCGATGAACTTCGATATATCTCCCGCCGTCGCGGACCATGCCGACCGTCTTTGCCAGATCGAACGCGCCGCGGTGCAGCTGTTCCGCGGGCATCCGGCCTGGCCGTCATATTCGGCGATGATGCTGCCGCGCGAGATCGTCCACGAGCTGATCGCACGCGGTCGGGCGTGGGTGGCGACGGTGGACGAGGAAGTGGTCGGGTTCGTCTGCCTCGACACCGACGGCACCCCGGACGCGATCGGCATCGCCGAGATCGATGTGCTGCCGGCGTTCGGTGGCCGGGGCATCGGCGCCGCACTGCTCGAGTACGCCTGCGCCTGGGCGCGCGAAGCGGGGTTCCGTCGGGTAGACCTGGGGACGCTGTCGGATGTGCCATGGAACGCGCCGTTCTATGCGAAGCACGGCTTCACCGTGGTCGACAAGCATGCTCCCGGCTTTGCCCGGGCGCTGGCGCGGGACCGTGAAAACGGCTTCCCCGACCACCTGCGGGTCTTCATGAGCCGTGAACTGGCGCCGCTGGGGCCCACCGACTGGACCCGCTGGCCGGCGCCGGCCAAGCTCAACCTGTTCCTGCGCATCGTGGGCCGCCTGGACAATGGCTACCACGCCTTGCAGACGGTGTTCCGCCTGCTCGACTGGGGCGACGAGGTGCGCCTGCGCGTGCGGGCCGACGGTCTCGTCACCCGTCCCGTCGCGGTGCCCGGTGTTCCCGAGGACAGCGACCTGACCGTGCGCGCCGCCCGCCTGCTGGCCGCGGAAACCGGCTGTCCGCTCGGTGCGGAGATCGCCATCGCCAAGCGGATTCCCATGGGCGGCGGCCTGGGCGGCGGCAGCTCGGATGCGGCCAGCGTGCTGGTCGGCCTGAACGCCTTGTGGGGCACGGGACTGGACGAGGACGCCCTGGCGACGCTGGGCTTGCGCCTGGGGGCCGATGTGCCGGTCTTCGTCCGCGGGCGGTCGGCCTGGGCCGAGGGCGTGGGCGAGCGACTGACGACCTTGCGCCTGCCGCGGCGTTGGTACGTGGTGGTCGATCCGGGCGAACACGTGCCCACGGCCGCGCTGTTCGCCGCGCCCGAATTGACACGCCATGCCCCGCAAGCGACAATTTCGGCCTTTGTTTCCGGGGAAGTTGCGGAGAACGCCTTCGAACCCGTGGTTCGTGCGCGGCATCCGCGCGTGGCGGCGGCACTGGACTGGCTGGGCGGCTTCGGCAGCGCGCGGCTTTCCGGCAGCGGTGGCTGCGTGTTCCTGGAAACGAGAACGCACGAGGCGGCGCTTGCCGTCGCTTCACGCTGTCCCGCGGGCTTTACGGTCCACGTGGCGGCAGGCATCGATCCCTCGCCGCTGCAACTCATGCGGCAACGGATCGACGCCGCTGGACACAGGTCGTAAGGACGGGAAGGGCCGCGGGCTGCGGCAGAGCCAGGCGGGCCACATGGCTCGCCGGAACGAATTGTTGGGGCGTCGCCAAGCTGGTTAAGGCACGGGATTTTGATTCCCGCATGCGCAGGTTCGAATCCTGCCGCCCCAGCCACCTCACGGTGGCATACACCCGGACCCACCCATCTCACGCCAGGAGTTCCCGTGGATACGTCCACCCCGATGTTGTTTACCGGCAACGCGCACCGCGCCCTCGCCGAAGATGTCGCCGCCCGCCTGGGCATTCCGCTCGGCAAGGCGCTCATCGGCCGGTTCAGCGATGGCGAGGCACAGATCGAGATCGAGGAAAACGTCCGCAAGCAGGAGGTGTTCGTCATCCAGCCGACGGGCGCCCCCAGCGCCGAGAACCTGTTCGACCTGCTGGTGCTGATCGACGCGCTCAAGCGCGCGTCCGCCGGTAGCGTCACCGCGGTCATGCCGTATTTCGGCTATGCCCGCCAGGATCGTCGTCCCCGCTCGGCGCGCGTGCCGATCACGGCCAAGCTGGCGGCCAAGATGATCGCCACCGCCGGCGCCGACCGCGTGCTCACGATCGACCTGCACGCCGACCAGATCCAGGGTTTCTTCGATATCCCGGTGGACAACGTGTACGCCTCGCCGGTGCTGCTGGCCGATATCTGGCGCCACCACAGCATGGACGACCTGATCGTGGTCAGCCCCGACGTCGGTGGCGTGGTCCGCGCTCGCGCGCTGGCCAAGCGCCTCGACGATGCCGACCTGGCGATCATCGACAAGCGCCGCCCGAAGGCCAACGTGGCCACGGTCATGAACATCATCGGCGACGTGGATGGCAAGACCTGCGTCCTGGTCGACGACATCGTCGACACGGCCGGCACCCTGTGCGCCGCGGCGGCGGCCCTGAAGGAAAAAGGCGCCCGCAAGGTCGTCGCCTATTGCGTCCACCCCGTGTTGTCGGGTGCCGCGATTACCAACATCGAGGGCTCCCAGCTCGACCAGCTGGTGGTCACCAATACCCTGCCGCTGCGCGACAACGCGCGCGAGTGTGCGAAAATCCGTCAGTTGTCGGTCGCGGAACTGCTCGCCGAGACGATCCGCCGCATCGCCTTCGGCGAATCGGTGAGCTCCCTCTACATCGACTGACCTACCGTTTTCGGGCTTCCCTGGTCGCGGGGAAGCCCTTTACCACCGCCGTAAGGCGGTTTACCTGAGGCAACACCATGGCTACCAATCATCAGCTCACCGCCACGAGCCGCAAGATCGAAGGGAAGGGTGCGAGCCGCCGCCTTCGTACCGCGGGTTTCGTGCCGGGTATCGTCTACGGCGCCGGCGAGGCTCCGCAGGCTATCCAGGTCGTGCACAACGACGTGCTGCTCGGCTCGCGTTTCGAGTCGTTCTACTCATCCGTCATCGACCTCACCGTCGACGGCAAGAAGCAGAAGGTCCTGATCAAGGACTGGCAGAAGCACCCGTACAAGCAGCTCATGCTGCACATGGACTTCCTGCGCGTGAACGAGAACGAGGCCGTCAAGGTCGCCGTGCCCATCCACTTCCTCAACCAGGAAAAGTCGCCGGCCGGCAAGACCTCGGGTCTGGTCATCTCGCACAACCTGACGGAAGTCGTGGTCTCGTGCCTGCCCAAGCACCTGCCGGAGTTCATCGAACTCGACCTGGGCGCGCTCGACGCCGACTCCATCATCCACCTGTCCGACCTCACGCTGCCGGCCAACGTGGAAATTCCTGAGCTGGCCCTGGGCAAGGAACACGACGTCGCCGTCGTCACCGTTGCCGCCATCCAGGAAGAAGTCGATCCGGAAGCGCCGGCCGCCGAAGGCGACGCTCCGACCGAAGAGAAGAAGTAATCGGCTCACGACCCGCGCGCGCCCTGGCGCCGCGGGTCGTGTCCGCTTCGGCACATGGCGACACTACGTCTCATCGTCGGCCTCGGTAACCCCGGGGCCGAATACGTCAGGACCCGGCACAACGCCGGGTTCTGGTGTGTCGACGCCCTGGCCATGGACCAGGGAGAGCGTTGGGCCTTCGACGGCAAGCTGCATGGCGAAACCTGCAAGCTGCGCATCGGTGGCGAAACGGTCTGGCTGCTCAAGCCCGCCACGTTCATGAACAAGAGTGGCATCGCGGTGGCCTCGGCGCTGCGCTACTACAAGATCGCGCCGGAGGAGTGTCTCGTCGCCCACGACGAACTGGACCTCGCGCCCGGCACCGTCCGCATGAAATTCGACGGCGGCCACGGCGGCCAGAACGGATTGCGCGACATCATGGCCCACCTGGGCCACGGCAAATTCCATCGCCTGCGGGTCGGCATCGGCCACCCGGGGCACAAGGACAAGGTCACCCCGTGGGTGCTCGGCCGACCCAATGCGGCCGACGAGGACGCCATCATGCACGGCATCGGGCGCGCGTTCGACGTGCTGCCGCTGGCGCTGGATGGCAAGTTCGACGAGGCGATGAAGCGCCTGCACACGGTCGCCTGACCGCACCACTCACCTATACCGGACAACATCGCCATGGGCATCAAATGCGGCATCGTCGGCCTGCCTAACGTCGGCAAGTCCACCCTTTTCAACGCGCTCACCAAGGCCGGCATCGCCGCCGCCAACTTCCCGTTCTGCACGATCGAGCCCAACACCGGCATCGTTCCCGTGCCCGACCTGCGCCTGAGCGCGCTGTCGGATATCGTGAAGCCGCAGCGCGTGATTCCCACCACCATGGAGTTCGTCGACATCGCCGGCCTGGTCGCCGGCGCGTCCAAGGGCGAAGGTCTGGGTAACAAGTTCCTCGCCCACATCCGCGAGACCGACGCCATCGCGCACGTCGTGCGCTGCTTCGAAGACGGTAACGTCATCCATGTCGCCAACAAGGTCGATCCGATCGCCGACATCGAGACGATCGACACCGAGCTGGCGCTGGCCGACCTGGAAGCCGTGCTGAAGGCGCTCGATCGTGCCACGCGTTCGGCCAAGGCCAACGACAAGGACGCCATCGCGAAGAAGCCGGTGCTGGAAAAACTCCGTGTCGCCCTCGACCAGGGCAAGTCAGCCCGCTCGGCCGGGCTGGACGCGGAAGAAAAGGCGCTCGTGCGCGACATGTTCCTCATCACGATGAAGCCGCTGATGTACATCGCCAACGTGGCGGAAGACGGCTTCGAGAACAACCCGCACCTGGATGCCGTCCGCGCGCGCGCCGTGGAAGAGGGCGCCGAGGTGGTGGCCATCTCGGCCGCCATCGAGGAAGAACTCTCGCAGATGGAAGAGGCCGACCGCGACGAGTTCCTCAAGGATCTCGGGTTCGACGAGCCGGGCCTGAATCGCGTGATCCGCGCGGGCTACAAGCTGCTTGGCCTGCAGACGTATTTCACCGCCGGCGAGAAGGAGGTTCGCGCCTGGCAGGTCCGCGCCGGTTCCACCGCGCCGCAGGCCGCCGGTGTCATCCATACGGACTTCGAGCGCGGTTTCATCCGTGCCGAGACCGTCGCCTACGACGACTTCATCAAGTTCAAGGGCGAGCAGGGTGCGAAGGAAGCCGGCCGGCTCCGGCTGGAAGGCAAGGACTACCTGGTCAAGGAAGGCGACGTGCTGCACTTCCGATTCAACGTCTGAGCGCATGCGTTAAAGGGTGAAACGAAAAGCCTCGCTCGTGCGAGGTTTTTTTGGTTCTTCACGCATGAGCGTGGCCGTCCCGAAGCCAGAGCCAGAGCCAGAGCCAGAGCCCGTTGCTCGTATGGCGCGGCGAGGAGGCGCTGGGTGGTCACACTCTGCGCTCGGGCAGCGGCCGCAAGCGGCCGAACTCGCTCAGAGCGTAACCACCCAGCGCCTCTGCGACGACAGAGGTAGCGGGAGTGGAAAAGCAAAGCGTTGGCGATCTCGGGCGGACTATCCTGGAGATGCGCCCGTCCGAAGCCGCGAGCGTTTCTCTCCCGGTAGCGCGCGAAGAACTTTTTTGCAGCTGAGTGAATTCAACTGCCGTCCTGGCCGCGAAGGTTTCTTCGCCTGGCGATTAAATCGCTTGCAATTGAATAGTCGCATCCCTACATTCCCGTCATGAGCAAGCCCTCCCTCCCCGAAGGCGTCGAAGCCCCGCGCACGCTCGACGGCCAGCTCTGCTTCGCCCTCTATTCGGCCAACCTGGCCATGGGCAAGCTCTACCGTCAGTTGCTGGCCAGGCTGGACCTCACCTACCCGCAGTACATGGTCATGCTGGTGCTGTGGGAGCGCGACGGCATCACGGTGTCCGGGCTGGGCGAGCGGCTGTTCCTCGATTCGGCCACGCTGACGCCGCTGCTCAAGCGCCTCCAGGCCGCGGGCCTGGTCGAGCGCACGCGCGGCACGCAGGACGAGCGCCAGGTGATCGTGACGCTGACCGCGCAGGGCAGGGTATTGCGGGAGAAGACGGGCGATGTGCCTGTCCACGTCTTCTGTGCCACGGGGTGTGAAATGGACGAACTGGCCGCACTCAAGCGGCAACTGGAAGCCTTGCGCGCCAGCGTGCTCGAAACCACGAAGGGCTGACACCAAGGCTGGGCATGCCCGCCCCGCCCGGTGACGGGCAGGGTACCTCCGCCACCTCAGCCCGTGATTTTCCGCTGCATATGGTCCAGGTACTGGTCCAGTTCCGCCACGCTGGCGAACACTTCGGCCACCGGCACCGCCTTGACGATCTCGAACACCTTCTTCACCTGCGGCTGCGGGTTGAGCAGCAGCACGCGTCCGGTCCGGTCGTGCATCTGCTTGCGCAACTGCGCCAGGCTGCGCAGTCCGGCGCTGCTGATGTAGTCCAGCGCGGAAAGGTCGACGATCAGGGTGCCGCCGTTGTCCACCAGGGGCGTGATATCCCGCAAAGCCTCGTCGAACTCGCCGAAGGACGCGGCATCCAGGCGGCCCTCGAGCCAAACGGTGCTGCGTTCGGGGGTGGGGGATTCGCTGCGGACGATCAGGGTCATCGGGTGGACTCGTCGGACGGGGAGGGATCGAAGCGGATCACGACACGGTTGCCGTATTCGTCGTGTGCATAGTCGAAGGCGCTGGCGATGCTGCGCGCGAGGTGCAGGCCGAGGCCCCCGATGTCGCGCTGGGCGATGTCGCCCGGCAGCTCCGGCGAAGGGAGTTCCATCGGATCGAACGCGGCACCGTCGTCGCGCAGTTCCAGGCAGACGCTGGCGCTTTCGATCTCCATGCGGATGTCGATGCGGCCCTCGCGGCCATCGGGGTAGCCGTGACGCACGGTGTTGACCAGGAGTTCCTCCAGCACCAGTCGTACGTCGGCACGGCAGGCGATGTCGATGTCGCTGCGCTCGAGGATGTCTTCGGCGCGATCCAGCGCCAGGAAGACATCCTCCAGGCGGTTAGAAATGCGCAGCCGCATCGAGGTGCGCTCCCTGGGTCTCGGCGTCGTGCCAGGTGAGCGCGAGCAGGGCGATGTCGTCGTAGGCCGGCTCGCCCTCGACATAGGCGTCCACGTCGCCGAGAACGCCTTCCACGTAGGCCTCGGGCGTCGCGCCTTCGGCGACGCGCGCCACGCTGTCCAGTAGCGAATGGGCGCCGTAGAGGCGCTGGTCGCCGGCATGTGCCTCGCTGACACCATCGGTGTACATGAGCACGGTGTCCCCTCCCAGCAGCGTGAGTACCCGGACAGGGTAGCGCGCCTCGCGGTCCAGGCCGAGCGCCGGGCCGGTTTCCACGTCGATCAGGATGGCAGAGCCGCCCGCCCGCAGCACGGGCTGTTCGTGGCCGGCGCTGGCCATCGAGAGCATGCCGGTTTCCGTTTCCACCACGCCGCACAGCAGGGTCACGAACATGCAGGTGTCGTTGCCCTTGCACAGTTCGCGGTTCAGGGCGCCCAGGATGTCGCTGGGCGAGCGGGCATGGGTGGCAAGGGTGCGGGCCAGCGTGATGGTGCGGGCCATGAACAGCGCGGCCGGCACGCCCTTGTCGGACACGTCGCCGACCATGACGCAGATATGCCGGGCCCCCAGAGCGAAGTAGGTGTAGAGATCGCCACCCACGGCCTGGGCCGGCCGCAGGGCGGCATAGAGCTCGAGCCGGCCGTCCTCCGCCAGCCAGTGCGGCTCCGGGATCAGGGCGAGCTGGATCTGCCGGGCGATCTCCAGTTCGCTGGCGATGCGCTCCTGGTCGCGTGCCGTGCGCTTGGCCAGGTCGATGTGGCCGGCCAGTTCGTGGCGCATCTGGTCGAAGGCGCGGGTCAGGCGACCCACCTCGTCGTCCCGTCGGACGCGGGGCAGTACGAAGTCCAGGTCGCCCCGCGCGACGTTCTCGGCGCGCTCCGCGAGCACGCCCAGCGGTGCCATCAGCCGGCGCGTGATGAACAGCGCGATCAGCGAGACGCCGGCCAGCGCCAGCACGCCCAGCAGGATATCGACCAGGTAGGTGCGCCGCAGATCGGCCAGCACGGCCCGCTCGGGCATGCTCAGGCCGAAGGTCCAGCGGGTGCCCTGGATGGGTACGAGGTAGACCCACACCGGCTCGCTGACCCGTGCACCCATCTCTGGGGTGAGGCGGGTGGCGGGCTGGCCGGACGCGATGGCTTCACGCAGCGGATGGCTGGCGCGGCTGCCGATGTACGAAGCCCAGTCGTGCGCCAGGAATACCCCGTCGCCGTCCACGACGAAGCCGGAGGCATGTCCGGGCTTGTTCAGCTGCGACACGACGCGCTGCAGCCAGTCGAGGCTGATCGTGGCATCGGCGACGCCGATCACCGGCACCCGGTCGCCGCCTTGGATGGCGACCGAGTAGCCGATCATCGTGCGGCTTTCGCCGGCGGCATGGAACGGCGGCTGCCAGCAGCCGCCATCGCAGTTCAGGCCGCGGATGAACCACGGTGAGCGCCAGTAGGACTCGGGGTCCGCGCGCCGGCTACCCATGACCAGACTGCCGTCCGCGGCGCGGCGGGCCACGGGGGCATCGTCGTTCCGGGGTGTGGATGTGTTGCGCGGCACGAACGCGGCGCTGATATCGACGATGTCCGGGTGGGCGGCCAGCGTGTCGCGAATCAACGGCGCGGCCTGGTCGCGCCGGTCGCGCAGGAGGAACGCCAGTGTGCGCGCCACCGTGCCGACCCCGTCGATGCGGCCCTGGATGCGCAATGCGGCCGAGTCGGCGATGGCGGCGGCCTCGCGCTGGGTCTGGGCGAGGGTCTGTTCGCGCGTGTGGGTCAACAGCAGGCCGCCGGTGACGACCATGACGATCGCCGATCCCAGGAGCACGGCCAGGGCAAGCCGTGAGGCGACACTGCGAAGGACCATCGATGGCTCCATGGGATGACGGTTCCGAATCTATGCCGGGCAGGGCGGTACGACAAGCGGTCCAGCCGCCATAATGCGGCTTTCCCCAGCAAGGTTGCGGCATGTCCGGCACCCAGCGAGAAGTCGAGTTCCGTTTCCTGGCGCAGCCGACCGACGTGAACTTCGGTGGCAAGGTCCATGGCGGCATGGCCATGAAGTGGCTGGACCAGGCGGGGTACGCCTGTGCGGTCGGCTGGAGCGGCGCCTATTGCGTCACCGTGTCGGTCAGCGGCATCCAGTTCCTCGCGCCTATCCTCATCGGCGACCTGGTCACCGTGCGCGCCCGGCTGATCCATACGGGCACCTCCAGCATGCACCTGGCCGTGGACGTGCTGGCGCGCGACCTGCGGAGCGGTCAGGAGCGCCTGGCGACCAGTTGCGTCATGGTTTTCGTCGCCATGGACAAGGCCGACGGCGGCAAGCCTACCCCGGTGCCGCCCTGGAAGCCGGTGGAAGCGCGGGACCTCCGCCTGCAGGAATACGCCCTGAAACTCATGGAGATGTCGCGCGCGATGGAGCCGCTGGTACAGGCCGCCCGAGAAGCCTGAGACGCCGGCTCTTCCCATTCCCGATCGGCATCGCTACACTGCGCGGCTCGCTCACCGACTACCCGTATCGGTGGGCTGTCCGGGCCGTCGGAAGTCGTCATCGCATGTGAACTCAACGTGCGGAAGTTATTGACAGTTTCCGGGGCGCTCGCGACAATAGGCGTTCTATGTTGGAGGAATACCCAAGCGGCCAACGGGGGCAGACTGTAAATCTGCTGGCTTACGCCTTCGGTGGTTCGAATCCACCTTCCTCCACCAGACGAGTTCCGCGCAGTGCGGGAGTAGTTCAATGGTAGAACTTCAGCCTTCCAAGCTGATTGTGCGGGTTCGATTCCCGTCTCCCGCTCCATTGTCCTAACGCGCGCTGCGTTCGTGCTCATGTAGCTCAGTCGGTAGAGCACTTCCTTGGTAAGGAAGAGGTCGCTGGTTCGATTCCAGTCATGAGCACCATCTTCGTCGCCTGCGGCGGTTCCTTTTTTACTATCTCATTGGCTCCAGCGGAGTTTAGCGCTCATGGCAAAGGGTAAGTTCGAACGTAAGAAGCCGCACGTCAACGTCGGCACCATTGGTCACGTCGATCACGGCAAGACCACGCTCACGGCTGCCCTGACCAAGATCGGCGCCGAGCGTTTCGGTGGCGAATTCAAGGACTACGGTTCGATCGATGCGGCGCCGGAAGAGAAGGCGCGCGGCATCACGATCTCGACCGCGCACGTGGAATACGAATCGCCGATGCGCCACTACGGCCACGTCGATTGCCCGGGCCACGCCGACTACGTGAAGAACATGATCACGGGTGCCGCGCAGATGGACGGCGCGATCCTGGTCTGCTCCGCCGCCGACGGCCCGATGCCGCAGACGCGTGAGCACATCCTGCTCTCGCGCCAGGTGGGCGTGCCGTACATCGTGGTCTTCCTGAACAAGGCGGACATGGTGGACGACGCCGAGCTGCTCGAGCTGGTGGAGATGGAAGTCCGCGAACTGCTGTCGAAGTATGAGTTCCCGGGCGACGACACCCCGATCGTGCACGGTTCGGCCCGTCTCGCCCTCGAGGGCGACCAGTCCGAGATCGGCGTGCCGTCGATCATCAAGCTGGTCGACGCACTCGACAGCTGGATCCCGGAGCCGGAGCGCGTGATCGACAAGCCGTTCCTGCTGCCGGTGGAAGACGTGTTCTCGATCTCGGGTCGTGGCACGGTGCTGACCGGTCGCGTCGAGCGCGGTATCGTCAAGGTGGGTGACCCGGCCGAAGTGATCGGCCTGAAGGACACCCAGCAGACGACGGTCACGGGCGTGGAGATGTTCCGCAAGCTGCTCGACCAGGGTCAGGCCGGTGACAACGTCGGCGTGCTGGTTCGCGGCCTGAAGCGTGAAGACGTCGAGCGCGGCCAGGTGCTGGCGGCTCCGAAGTCGGTCACGCCGCACACCGAGTTCGAGGGTGAGGTGTACATCCTGTCGAAGGACGAGGGTGGCCGTCACACGCCGTTCTTCAGCAACTATCGTCCGCAGTTCTACTTCCGTACCACGGACGTGACCGGTTCGATCAAGCTGCCGGAAGGCGTCGAGATGGTGATGCCGGGCGACAACGTGAAGATCTCGGTGACCCTGGGCTTCCCGATCGCCATGGACGAAGGCCTGCGCTTCGCGATCCGCGAAGGCGGTCGTACCGTCGGTGCCGGCGTCGTCGCCAAGATCGTCAAGTAAGAAAAGTGATGTCCGCCCTTCGGGGCGGGCACCCGGTCGCGGGGCGGGTCGGTCTTCGGGCCGCCCGCCCCGCGGTTCAACGGTTTTATTTGTACGCCAGTAGCTCAATTGGCAGAGCAGCGGTCTCCAAAACCGCAGGTTGGGGGTTCGAGTCCCTCCTGGCGTGCCACTTTCGAGGAACCACGGCGGTTGACGTCGGACGCAGGCAGGCGATTTCGCTAGCCACGTTCGTAAGGCACCCTGCCAAGCGCGCATGAACACCAAGGCAGAACAAGCCAGGACTATGGGCCCGGCCGATTTCGGCAAGCTGGCGCTCGCGCTGGTCGTGCTCGTCGCCGGCATCGTCGGCTTCTACTATTTCAGCGATAACCCGAGCGTGCCGTCTTTCGCGCGCGTCGTCGGCGTTATCGCTGCGGTCGTCGCCGCGATGGCGATCGGTGCCTTCACGGTGCCCGGCCGCAAGCTGCGCGGTTTCGTCTCCGAATCGCAGTTCGAGTTGCGCAAGGTCGTCTGGCCGTCGCGCGACGAAACGTTGAAGACCACCGGTATCATCATCGTGGTCGTCATCATTCTCTCGCTGCTGATGGGGCTGATCGACTGGTTGTTGAAGACCATCGTGCTCGATTGGCTGCTTAAACTCGGACATTGAGGTAAGGCATGAGCAAGCGCTGGTACGTGGTTCACGCCTATTCGGGTTTCGAACAGCAGGTTCGCAAGGCCCTCAACGAGCGCGTCGTGCGCGAGGGCATGGAAGAGAAGTTCGGCGAGATCCTGGTTCCGACCGAGGAAGTCATCGAGATGCGCGGCGGCCAGAAGCGTCGCAGCGAGCGCAAGTTCTTCCCCGGTTATGTCCTGGTCCAGATCGAGACGGATACGAACGGCAAGGTGCCGCGTATCGACGACGAATGCTGGCACCTGGTCAAGGAAACCCCCAAAGTCATGGGGTTCATCGGCGGCACCGCCGATCGTCCGCACCCGATCCGTGACACGGAAGCCGAGGCCATCCTCAGTCGTGTCCGCGAGGGTGTCGAGAAGCCCCGCCCGAAGGTCCTCTTCGAGCCGGGTGAGATGGTCCGTGTCACCGAGGGTCCGTTCAACGACTTCAACGGCGTCGTCGAGGAAGTCAATTACGAAAAGAGCCGCCTGCGTGTCGCGGTGCTCATTTTCGGTCGTTCTACCCCGGTCGAACTCGAGTTCGGCCAGGTGGAGAAGGCCTGACGGCCTCCTGGCGGGGTCGCTCCCGCCCCTCCGGCACGGGGTTTGCTTAACCCAGGTCGGACGCCTATAATGCCCGGTCCACGCTGGAGCTTTTTGCTCCGGCGTGTCCGTGTTTAAGGGGTTCGCAGGCGCGAATCCCACCACCACCAGGGAAGGCCAACAGCGAGGAGCCGCAAGGCGCCAGCACTCGCGAGGAACGTAAGATGGCAAAGAAAGTCATTGGTTACATCAAGTTGCAGGTCAAGGCCGGTCAGGCCAATCCGTCGCCGCCCGTGGGTCCCGCCCTCGGTCAGCGCGGCCTGAACATCATGGAGTTCTGCAAGGCGTTCAATGCCGCCACGCAGAAGCTCGAGCCGGGTCTCCCGATCCCGGTCGTGATCACGGCCTACTCGGACCGTACCTTCACCTTCATCACGAAGACCCCGCCGGCCTCGATCCTCCTCAAGAAGATCACGGGCGTGGCCAAGGGCTCGCCGAAGCCGAACACCGACAAGGTCGGCAAGGTCACGCGCGCCCAGCTCGAGGAAATCGCCAAGGCGAAGGAGCCGGATCTCACGGCTGCCGATCTCGAAGCCGCCGTGCGTACCATCGCCGGCAGCGCGCGTTCCATGGGTCTGGTAGTGGAGGGTTAAGACATGGCAAAGCTCACGAAGCGTATGAAGGCCGCATCGGCCGCCGTCCAGCCCGGCAAGACCTACGGTCTCGACGAAGCGCTGAAGATCGTCAAGGACAACGCCAAGGCCAAGTTCGGCGAGTCGGTCGACGTCTCGGTCCGTCTGGGCATCGACGCGAAGAAGTCCGACCAGGGCGTTCGCGGTTCCTCGCTGCTGCCGCACGGCACCGGCAAGACCGTTCGCGTCGCCGTGTTCGTGCCGCCGGGTGAGAAGGCCGATGCCGCTCTCGCCGCGGGCGCCGACGCCGTCGGCATGGACGACCTCGCCGAGAAGATGGCCGCTGGCGATCTCAACTACGGCCGCGTCATCGCCACCCCCGACGCCATGCGCGTCGTCGGTAAGCTCGGCCAGGTGCTCGGTCCCCGTGGCCTGATGCCGAATCCGAAGGACGGCTCGGTCACCGCCGACGTCGCCACGGCCGTCAAGAACGCCAAGGCCGGCCAGGTCAAGTTCCGCAACGACAAGGGTGGCATCATCCACGCCACCATCGGCAAGGCGACGTTCGAAGCCGCCCAGCTGGCCGACAACCTCAACACGCTGATTGCCGACCTGCTGAAGGCCAAGCCTTCAGCTGCCAAGGGTCAGTACATCCAGCGCGTGTCGCTGTCGAGCACCATGGGCGTGGGCGTGCCGGTCGATACCTCGACCGTGAACACCTCGACCAAGTAATCGGTTTTACGGCCCCCGCCGGCTTGCCGGTGGGGGAACGTTTTTGAGGGCAGCCCCGGTCGCAAGGCCGTGGTAGCCGTCAAAGACCGTAGGCGCGTTCAGCGCGCGACGGCGACGAGCAGGGAGCTCGTGTTGGCATGGATACGCCGTCGTCGTTAGCGGGTTCGCTTAATCGGATGCCTCGCGGTGTCCGGCCTGCGTAGATGGTGTAGCCCCTTCCGTATTCGTTTCGAATGGGGAAAGGCCACCACCCGGGACACGTCGTGTCCCCGACGTCAGGACGATGTCGCCCAGGACCGCAAGCGGCAGGAGTCGCAAGCGGAGTTCAATTGGAGGAGTGCAATGGCTCTCAATCTGTCCCAGAAGCAAGAAGTAGTCGCCGAGCTGGCAGAAATCGCCGCGAAGGCTCACTCCCTGGTCGCTGTCGAGTACGCAGGCACCACGGTCTCTCAGATGACCGCGATGCGCAAGAAGGCTCGTGAGTCGGGTGTTTTCTTGAAGGTTGTCAAGAACACGCTCGCCGCGCGCGCCGTGGCCGGTACCGAGTTCGAGGTCGTCAAGGACGCCCTGGTCGGTCCGCTGCTGTATGCGTTCTCGCTGGAAGAGCCCGGTGCTGCCGGGCGCGTGATCAAGGAGTTCGCGAAGGCGAACAACAAGCTCATCCCGAAGGTCGTTTCGGTGGAAGGCAAGCTGCTTCCCCCGGCGCACGTCGACGTGCTCGCGTCGCTGCCGACCCGCCAGGAAGCGCTTGCGATGCTGGCCCGCGTCCTGTCCGAACCGGCTGCGATGTTCGCACGCGCCGTCAAGGCAGTGGCCGACCAGCAGGGTGGTGGCGAAGCCGCCGCCGAGGCCCCGGCCGAAGCCGAACCCGCCTAAGCTCGCTGACTTTTCTCATCGAAACCATTTAAAAGGTAAGAAACAATGTCCACCCTGACCACCGAACAGATCGTCGAAGCCATCAAGGCCAAGTCCCTGATGGAAATCATGGAGCTGGTGAAGTCGATCGAAGACACCTTTGGCGTCTCGGCCGCTGCCCCGGTTGCCGCTGCTGCTGCCGGCCCGGCCGCTGCCGCTGTCGAAGAGCAGACCGAGTTCGACGTCATCCTGAAGTCCGCTGGCGACAAGAAGGTCGACGTCATCAAGGCTGTCCGCGCCATCACCGGCCTGGGCCTGAAGGAAGCGAAGGACCTCACCGAAGCCGGTGGCGTCGTGAAGGAAGCTGCATCGAAGGACGACGCTGCCAAGTTCAAGAAGGATCTGGAAGCTGCCGGCGCCACGGTCGAACTCAAGTAATCGGCGCCTTGCGCGCCAGTAGTTCGACATAGCGTCAAGTGAGCCTGGGGGCGTAAGCCCCCGGGCTTTGGCCGTTCAATGGCCTGTTTCACGCACCACGTTCCCCGCGCCATGCACGTGCAATACGTCGTCCCTGTCGGAAATGGGACATCGGGAGTCGAGGGCAGCGATGCCCTGCGGTACGAATCTCGATCTCCGATTTTCGATTCATCCGATTTTTGATCGACCCATTACTGAGCCGAGGCGGTACCCACCATGACCTACTCGTTTACCGAGAAGAAGCGCATCCGTAAGGATTTCGGCAAGCGCCCGCCCGTCCTGGGCGTGCCCAACCTGCTGACCATCCAGACCGACTCGTACAAAGAATTCCTGCAGGAGCAGGTCAGCTCCAAGCATCGCGAGGAGAAGGGCCTGCACGCCGCGCTGAAGTCGGTGTTCCCGATTTCCAGCTACTCCGGCAACGCCGCGCTCGAATACGTCGACTACAGGCTCGGCGAACCCGCGTTCGATGAACGTGAATGCCGCAACCGTGGCATGACCTTCGGTGCGCCGCTGCGCACGACGGTCCGCCTGGTGATCTACGACAAGGACAGCCCGGCGTCGAAGAAGGCCGTGAAGTACGTCAAGGAGCAGGAGGTCTACATGGGCGAGATCCCGCTCATGACCGACACCGGCACCTTCATCATCAACGGCACCGAGCGCGTCATCGTCTCGCAGCTGCACCGTTCGCCCGGCGTGTTCTTCGATCACGACCGCGGCAAGACGCATAGCTCGGGCAAGCTGCTGTTCTCGGCCCGCGTCATTCCTTACCGTGGCTCGTGGCTGGACTTCGAGTTCGATCCGAAGGACGCGCTGTTCACCCGTATCGATCGTCGCCGCAAGCTGCCGGTGACGGTGCTGCTGCGCGCGCTCGGTTACGGCAACGAAGAGATGCTCGACATCTTCTTCGAGCACAACGTGTTCCATCTCGGCAAGAAGGGCGGCGTCATGCTCGACCTGGTCGCCGAGCGCCTGCGTGGTGAAACCCTGTCCTTCGATCTGTTGATCGACGGCAAGGTGCTGGTGGAAGCCGGCAAGCGCATCACCGCGCGCCACGTGCGCCAGTTGGCCAGCGAGAAGATCACCACGCTCGAAGTGCCGGACGATTACCCGGTCGGCCGCATCGTGGCCGTCGACATGATCGACAAGGACACCGGCGAGATCATCGCCGCGGCCAACGACGAGCTGACGCTCGAGCACCTCGAGAAGTTCCGCAAGGGCGGGATCGAGACTGTGCCGACGCTTTACGTCAACGACCTGGATCGCGGTGCGTACATCTCGAACACGCTGCGCATCGACAACACGCGCACGCAGCTCGAGGCCCTGGTTGAAATCTACCGGATGATGCGTCCGGGCGAGCCGCCGACCAAGGACGCCGCGCAGAACCTGTTCTTCAACCTGTTCTTCACCTTCGACCGCTACGACCTCTCGGGCGTCGGCCGCATGAAGTTCAACCGTCGTGTCGGCCGCAAGGACGTCGTCGGTCCGGGCGTGCTCTACGACCACAAGTACTTCAGCGAGCGCAAGGAAGAGGAATCGCAGCGTCTGGTCGCCGAGCAGGGCGAGACCTCCGACATCCTCGACGTACTCCGCGTCCTGATCGACATCCGCAACGGCACCGGTACGGTCGACGATATCGACCACCTCGGTAACCGTCGCGTGCGCTCGGTCGGCGAAATGGCGGAAAACACTTTCCGCATCGGTCTGGTCCGCGTCGAGCGCGCGGTGCGCGAGCGCCTGTCGCTGGCCGAGTCCGAGGGTCTGACCCCGCAGGAACTGATCAACGCCAAGCCCGTCGCGGCGGCGGTGAAGGAGTTCTTCGGTTCGTCGCAGCTCTCGCAGTTCATGGATCAGAACAACCCGCTGTCCGAAGTGACCCACAAGCGCCGCGTGTCGGCGCTCGGGCCGGGCGGCCTGACCCGTGAGCGCGCCGGCTTCGAAGTGCGCGACGTGCACCCGACTCACTACGGTCGCGTCTGCACCATCGAAACGCCGGAAGGCCCGAACATCGGCCTGATCAACTCGCTGGCCGTGTACGCCCGCACCAATGCCTACGGCTTCCTCGAGACGCCGTACCGCAAGGTCGAGAGCGGCAAGGTCACCGACAAGGTCGATTACCTCTCCGCAATCGAAGAGGGCGACCACGTGATCGCGCAGGCGAACTCGCCGCTGTCGAAGGAGGGCAAGTTCCTCGAAGACTTCGTGTCCTGCCGCTTCCGTGGCGAGTCCGAGCTGCGTCCGTCGGCCGAGATCAACTACATGGACGTCTCGCCCATGCAGACGGTGTCGGTGGCGGCGGCGCTCGTGCCCTTCCTGGAGCACGATGACGCGAACCGCGCCCTGATGGGCGCGAACATGCAGCGCCAGGCCGTTCCGACCCTGCGCAGCCAGAAGCCGCTCGTCGGCACGGGCATCGAGCGCGCCGTGGCGCGCGACTCGGGCGTCACCGTGTCCGCCAAGCGCGGCGGTGTCATCGACCAGGTCGATGCCGCACGTATCGTCGTGCGCGTCAACGAAGTGGAAGTGGACGAGAACGACGCCGGCGTCGATATCTACACGCTCACCAAGTACACCCGCTCCAACCAGAACACCAACCTCAACCAGCGTCCGCTGGTGAACGTCGGTGACGTGGTCGCCGTGGGCGATACCCTGGCGGACGGCTCCTCGACCGATCTGGGCGAGCTTGCGCTCGGCCAGAACATGCTCGTGGCCTTCATGCCGTGGAACGGCTACAACTTCGAAGACTCGATCCTGATCTCCGAGCGCGTGGTTCAGGAAGATCGCTATACCTCGATCCACATCGAGGAGATGACCTGCATCGCCCGTGACACCAAGCTGGGCGCCGAGGAAATCACGGCCGATATCCCGAACGTCGGCGAGCAGGCCCTGGCCCGCCTCGACGAGTCCGGCATCGTCTACATCGGTGCGGAAGTGAAGGCCGGCGACATCCTGGTCGGCAAGGTCACGCCCAAGGGCGAAAGCCAGCTGACCCCGGAAGAAAAGCTCCTGCGCGCCATCTTCGGCGAGAAGGCCTCGGACGTGAAGGACAGCTCGCTGCGCGTGCCCCCGGGCATGGACGGCAACGTCATCGACGTGCAGGTCTTCACTCGCGACGGCATCGAGAAGGACAAGCGCGCCAAGCAGATCGAAGAAACCGAACTGAAGCGGATCCGCAAGGATCTGGACGATCAGTTCCGCATCCTCGAGGGCGCGATCTACGCCCGCATGCGCTCGCAGCTGGTTGGTAAGTCCGCGATGAGCGGTCCGGGCGGTCTCAAGCGCGGCGTGGTCATCGACGACGCCTACCTCGATACGCTCAAGAAAGACGACTGGTTCAAGATCAACGTCAAGGAAGAGGAAGTCTCGGAGTTCCTCGAGCGCGCGGCCGACCAGGTCAAGCGCCATCGCGAGGCCTTCGACAAGCGCTTCAAGGAGAAGCAGGGCAAGATCACCCAGGGCGACGACCTCGCCCCGGGCGTGCTCAAGATGGTCAAGGTGTACCTTGCCGTGAAGCGCCGCATCCAGCCGGGCGACAAGATGGCAGGCCGTCACGGTAACAAGGGTGTGGTCTCGATGATCGTCCCGGTCGAGGACATGCCGTTCTCCGCCGACGGTCGTCCGGTCGACATCTGCCTGAACCCGCTGGGCGTGCCGTCGCGTATGAACATCGGTCAGATTCTCGAGGTCCATCTGGGCTGGGCCGCCAAGGGCCTGGGCCACAAGATCTCGGCCATGATCGAAGCCAACGAGAAGCCGGCCAAGCTGCGCGAGTTCCTCGACGAGGTCTACAACCACGGCAACGCCGGTGCGGAAGGTGCGGTGCGCCATGTCGACCTCAAGTCGATGACGGACGCCGAGATCATCCAGCTGGCCGACAACCTGCGTGACGGCGTGCCCATGGCGACGCCCGTCTTCGACGGTGCCGAAGAGACCGAAATCAAGCACATGCTGAAGCTCGCCGATCTGCCGGAATCCGGTCAGACGACGCTCTACGACGGCCGTACCGGCGAGGCGTTCGATCGCCCGGTCACCGTGGGCTACATGCACATGCTCAAGCTGAACCATCTCGTCGACGACAAGATGCACGCGCGTTCCACCGGTCCGTACTCGCTCGTTACCCAGCAGCCGCTGGGCGGCAAGGCGCAGTTCGGCGGCCAGCGCTTCGGCGAAATGGAAGTCTGGGCGCTCGAAGCCTACGGCGCGGCGTACACCCTGCAGGAAATGCTGACCGTCAAGTCGGACGACGTGCAGGGCCGTAACCAGATGTACAAGAACATTGTCGACGGCAACCACGAGATGGCCGCGGGCATGCCGGAATCCTTCAACGTGCTCGTGAAGGAAATCCGCTCGCTCGCGATCGACATCGAGCTGGAAGAGATCAAGTGATCGTCGCGGCTACCGGAGATTACGCATGAAAGACCTGCTCAATCTGTTCAACCAGCAGCGACAGACGCTGGATTTCGACGCGATCAAGATCGCCCTGGCATCGCCGGAGCTGATCCGTTCGTGGTCGTACGGCGAAGTGAAGAAGCCGGAAACCATCAACTACCGCACGTTCAAGCCCGAGCGTGACGGTCTGTTCTGCGCGGCCATCTTCGGCCCGATCAAGGACTACGAGTGCCTGTGCGGCAAGTACAAGCGCATGAAGCACCGTGGCGTGGTCTGCGAGAAGTGCGGCACCGAGGTCACCCTGGCCAAGGTCCGTCGCGAGCGCATGGGCCACATCGAGCTGGCCAGCCCGACCGCGCACATCTGGTTCCTGAAGTCGCTGCCCTCGCGCATCGGCCTCATGCTGGACATGACGCTGCGTGACATCGAGCGCATCCTGTACTTCGAAGCCTTCGTAGTGATCGACCCGGGCTTGACCGCGCTCGAGCGCGGCCAGCTGCTCAGCGAAGACCAGTACCTGGAAGCGACCGAAGAGCACGGTGACGAGTTCGACGCCCGCATGGGTGCCGAGGCCGTCTACGAGCTGCTGAAGAGCCTCGACCTGCCGGGCGAAGTCATCCGCCTCAAGGAAGAGATCACGGCGACCAACTCCGAGACCAAGCTCAAGCGCCTCACCAAGCGCGTGAAGCTGATCGAGGCGTTCCTGGAATCCGGCAACAAGCCGGAGTGGATGGTCATGACCGTCCTTCCCGTGCTCCCGCCGGACCTGCGTCCGCTGGTGCCGCTGGATGGCGGCCGCTTCGCCACGTCCGACCTGAACGACCTGTACCGCCGCGTCATCAACCGCAACAACCGCCTGAAGCGCCTGCTCGAACTCGCTGCACCGGACATCATCGTCCGCAACGAAAAGCGCATGCTGCAGGAATCGGTCGATGCGCTGCTCGACAACGGCCGTCGCGGTCGTGCCATCACCGGCACGAACAAGCGCGCGCTGAAGTCGCTGGCCGACATGATCAAGGGCAAGCAGGGTCGCTTCCGCCAGAACCTGCTCGGCAAGCGCGTCGACTACTCGGGCCGTTCGGTCATCGTGGTCGGTCCGACGCTGCGCCTGCACCAGTGCGGCCTGCCGAAGAAGATGGCGCTTGAGCTGTTCAAGCCCTTCATCTTCGCCAAGCTGCAGGCTCGTGGCGAAGCCACGACCATCAAGGCCGCGAAGAAGCTCGTCGAGCGCGAAGAGGCCCAGGTGTGGGATATCCTGGAAGACGTGATCCGTGAACATCCGGTCATGCTCAACCGTGCCCCGACCCTGCATCGCCTGGGCATCCAGGCGTTCGAGCCGGTCCTGATCGAAGGCAAGGCGATCCAGCTGCATCCGCTCGTCTGCACGGCGTTCAACGCCGACTTCGACGGTGACCAGATGGCCGTCCACGTGCCGCTGTCGATCGAGGCGCAGCTCGAAGCCCGCGCCCTGATGATGTCGTCGAACAACATCCTGTCGCCCGCCAACGGCGAGCCGATCATCGTGCCGTCGCAGGACGTCGTGCTCGGTCTGTACTACATGACCCGCGAACTGATCAACGCGAAGGGCGCCGGTATGGTGTTCGCGAACGTCGGCGAAGTGCGTCGTGCGTACGACAACCGTGCCGTCGAACTGCACGCCAAGGTCAAGGTGCGCGTGCACATGACCGAGCAGGACTCGGAAGGTGCCACGTCGTCGCGTACGGCCATCGTCGATACGACGGTCGGTCGCGCGCTGCTCATGGAGATCATCCCGGACGGCCTCCCGTTCGCGCTGGTCAACACCGAGCTGACCAAGAAGAACATCTCGCGCCTGATCAACCAGAGCTACCGTCTGCTCGGCCTGAAGGAATCGGTCGTGTTCGCCGACAAGCTGATGTACACCGGCTTCCGTTTCGCGACGCGCGCCGGTATCTCCATCGGCATCGACGACATGAAGATCCCGGCCGAGAAGAAGGGCATCCTCGAGGAAGCCGAGAAGGAAGTCGTCGAGATCCAGGAGCAGTACCAGTCGGGCCTGGTCACCGCCGGCGAGCGCTACAACAAGGTCGTCGACATCTGGAGCCGCACCAACGAACTCGTCGCCAAGGCGATGATCGACGGTATCGGCACCGAGAAGGTCGAGGACGCCGACGGCAAGACGGTCAACCAGAAGTCGATGAACTCGCTGTACATCATGGCCGACTCCGGCGCGCGTGGTAGCGCGGCGCAGATTCGTCAGCTGGCGGGTATGCGCGGCCTGATGGCCCGTCCGGATGGCTCGATCATCGAGACGCCCATCAAGGCGAACTTCCGCGAGGGCCTCAACGTCCTGCAGTACTTCAACTCGACCCACGGTGCCCGTAAGGGCCTCGCGGATACCGCGCTGAAGACCGCCAACTCCGGTTACCTCACGCGTCGTCTCGTCGACGTGGCGCAGGACGTCGTCATCACCGAGCACGATTGCGGCACGGAAGACGGCGTCATGATGTCCCCGATCGTCGAAGGCGGTGACGTGGTCGAGCCGTTGCGCGATCGCGTGCTCGGTCGTGTCGTGGTCGAGGACGTCTACGCCCCCGGCGACGACGACCAGCCGATCGTCACCCGTGACACGCTGCTCGACGAATACCTGGTCGACAAGCTCGACAAGGCCTCGGTGCAGCTGATCAAGGTGCGTTCGCCGATCACCTGCCGCGCCAGCCACGGCGTGTGCGCCCTGTGCTACGGCCGCGACCTGGCCCGTGGTCACCTGGTCAACATGGGTGAGGCCGTGGGCGTCGTCGCCGCACAGTCCATCGGTGAACCGGGTACCCAGCTCACCATGCGTACGTTCCACATCGGTGGTGCGGCGTCGCGTGCGGCTGCGGTCGACAACGTTACGGTGCGTACCACCGGTGCGCTGAAGTTCAACAACCTGAAGTCGGTCGAGCATAACCAGGGTCACCTGGTCGCCGTCTCGCGTTCGGGCGAAGTGAGCGTCATCGATGCCAACGGTCGCGAGCGCGAGCGTTACAAGGTGCCTTACGGCGCGACCATCTCCGTCAAGGACGGCGATCCGGTCAAGTCGGGCCAGACGGTCGCCAACTGGGATCCGCATACCCATCCGATCGTCACGGAAGTGGCCGGTGTGGTGCGCTTCATCGACTTCATCGACGGCATCACCGTGCAGTCGCAGACCGATGAACTGACCGGCCTGGAGTCGGCGGTGGTCACCGATCCGAAGCGTCGCGGTACGCAGGCCAAGGATCTGCGCCCGATCGTCCGCCTGGAAGACAGCAAGGGCCGTGAGCTCAAGCTGCCGGGTACGGACATCGCGGCCCAGTACTTCCTGCCGGCCGGCGCCATCGTGTCGATCCAGAACGGTACGGAAGTGGGCGTGGGTGACGTGGTCGCCCGTATCCCGCAGGAAACCTCGAAGACCCGCGACATCACGGGTGGTCTGCCGCGCGTGGCCGATCTGTTCGAAGCCCGCAAGCCGAAGGAGCCGGCGATCCTCGCGGAGCGCTCGGGTATCGTCAGCTTCGGCAAGGACACCAAGGGCAAGCAGCGCCTGATCATCAAGGACGTGGACGGTAACGAGCACGAGGAGCTGATTCCCAAGTGGCGTCAGGTCATCGTCTTCGAAGGCGAGCATGTGGAGAAGGGCGAGACCGTCGTCGACGGCGAGCCGAATCCGCACGACATCCTGCGCCTGCTGGGTGTGGAGCCGCTGGCTTCGTACCTGGTCAAGGAAATCCAGGACGTCTACCGCCTGCAGGGCGTGAAGATCAACGACAAGCACATCGAAGCGATCATTCGCCAGATGCTGCGCAAGGTCGAAATCACCGAGGCGGGCGACAGCACCTACCTGCGCGGTGAGCAGGTCGAGCGCGTCCGGATCAACGAAGAGAACGACCGTGCCGAGGCTCGTGGTGAGCGTCGCGCCGGGTTCGAATCGGTCCTGCTGGGCATCACCAAGGCCTCGCTGGCCACCGAGTCGTTCATCTCGGCGGCATCGTTCCAGGAGACCACCCGCGTCCTCACCGAGGCGGCGGTTCGTGGTACCCGGGATACGTTGCGGGGCCTGAAGGAAAATGTTATTGTTGGGCGGCTAATCCCTGCAGGTACGGGTCTGGCATACCACGCTTCGCGTCGTAGCCAGGGCGGTTTGACGGCTTCGGAGCTCGAAACCCTCTCGGGTTCGGCACCGGCCGTTTCGTTCGCCGAAGCCCCTGTCGGGTCCAACGATAGCGCTGAGTAAGGCCCGTATTCCGGGTTTTGCTCGTACATACGAAATGAGGCGCAGGGACGCGCCTCGTGTTCGGATTCAGGGACGATGGGCGCCGGCTCGCTTCGTGGGCGGCGCACGTCAACAACGTTTCTCTGGCGGGCCGATCTTTCGGTCTGCCTTTATGTTTCTCAGGAATAGCTTCGCATGACGACAGTCAACCAGTTGGTGCGCAAATCCCGCAGCCCGAAGGCGTACAAAAGCGCTTCCCCGGCCCTGCAGAGCAGCCCGCAGCGCCGCGGCGTCTGCACGCGCGTGTATACGACCACCCCGAAGAAGCCGAACTCGGCACTGCGTAAGGTTGCCAAGGTGCGCCTGACCAACGGTTTCGAAGTCATCAGCTACATCGGTGGCGAAGGTCACAATCTCCAGGAGCACTCGGTGGTCCTGATCCGCGGCGGTCGCGTCAAGGATCTCCCCGGTGTGCGTTACCACACGGTTCGCGGCAGTCTCGACTGCGCCGGCGTGACCAAGCGTCGCAAGTCGCGCTCGAAGTACGGCGCCAAGCGCCCGAAGAGCTGAGTAAAGGACAAGAATTATGTCGCGTAAAGGTTCCCATCCCGCCCGTGTGGTCCTCCCGGACCCGAAGCACGGAAGCCAGCTGATTGCCCGTTTCATCAATATGGTGATGAAGTCCGGCAAGAAGTCCGTCGCCGAATCCATCGTGTACGGCGCTCTCGAAGAAATCGGCAAGAAGCACGCTGAAGCCGTGCAGCTCGTCGAGAAGGCCCTGGGCAACATCGCCCCGGCCGTCGAGGTGAAGTCGCGTCGTGTCGGTGGTGCCACGTACCAGGTGCCGGTCGAAGTCCGTCCGGGCCGTCGTATGGCGCTTGCCATGCGCTGGGTGATCGACGCAGCGCGCAAGCGCGGCGAGACGTCCATGCCGCGCAAGCTGGCCGCCGAACTGCTCGAAGCCTCGGAATCCCGTGGCGGCGCCGTCAAGAAGCGCGAAGAAACGCACCGCATGGCGGAGGCCAACAAGGCCTTCTCGCATTACCGCTGGTAATTTCAGCTCCAGATTGAGGAAAGACCGTGGCACGCACTACGCCCATCGAGCGCTACCGCAACTTCGGCATCATGGCTCACATCGACGCCGGCAAGACCACGACCACCGAGCGTATCCTGTTCTACACCGGTGTCAGTCATAAGATTGGCGAGGTGCATGACGGTGCCGCTACGATGGACTGGATGGAGCAGGAGCAGGAGCGCGGCATTACCATCACTTCCGCTGCCACCACGGCATTCTGGAAGGGCATGGACCGTTCGCTGCCCGAGCACCGCTTCAACATCATCGACACCCCGGGACACGTCGACTTCACCATCGAGGTGGAGCGTTCGCTTCGCGTGCTCGACGGTGCGGTGTTCGTGCTCTGTGCCGTCGGTGGCGTGCAGCCGCAGTCCGAAACCGTCTGGCGCCAGGCCAACCGGTACAAGGTGCCGCGTCTCGCGTTCGTCAACAAGATGGACCGCACCGGCGCGAACTTCGACAAGGTGGTCGGTCAGCTCAAGGCTCGCCTTGGCGCCAATCCCGTGGCGATGCAAGTACCGATCGGTGCTGAAGACAACTTCGAAGGCGTCGTCGACCTCCTCAAGATGAAGGCGATCCGTTGGGACATGGAGTCCCAGGGCATGAAGTTTGACTACATCGACGTGCCGGCCGAGCTTCAGGCTCGTGCGGAAGAAGATCGCACCAAGATGATCGAAGCCGCGGCGGAAGCCACGGAAGAGATGATGGACAAGTACCTGGGCGGCGAAGAGCTGACCGAGGCCGAGATCATTGAAGGCCTGCGTCTGCGTACGCTGCGTAGCGAAATCATCCCGGTGTTCTGCGGCACGGCGTTCAAGAACAAGGGCGTCCAGGCGATGCTCGACGCGGTCGTCAACCTGCTTCCGTCGCCCCTCGACCGCCCGCCGGTCGAAGGCATCGACGAGAACGAGCAGCCGGATACCCGCGAAGCGAAGGACGATGCTCCGTTCTCCGCGCTGGCGTTCAAGATCATGACCGATCCGTTCGTCGGTGCGCTCACGTTCTTCCGTGTCTATTCGGGCACGCTGAATGCGGGCGACCCGGTTTACAACCCGGTCAAGTCGAAGAAAGAGCGCATCGGCCGCATGCTTCAGATGCATGCCAACGAGCGTCACGAACTGAAGGAAGTCCGCGCGGGCGACATCGCCGCTGCGGTCGGCCTGAAGGACGTCACGACCGGAGATACGCTCTGCTCGCAGGACAAGATCATCACTCTCGAGCGCATGTCGTTCCCGGAGCCGGTGATCTCGATGGCGGTCGAGCCGAAGACCAAGTCGGACCAGGAAAAGATGGGTGTCGCCCTCGGCCGTCTGGCCGCGGAAGATCCGTCGTTCCGCGTCAAGACGGACGAAGAGTCGGGTCAGACGATCATCTCGGGCATGGGCGAGCTTCACCTGGACATCCTGGTGGACCGCATGCGTCGCGAGTTCAACGTCGAGGCCAACGTGGGCAAGCCGCAGGTCGCTTACCGCGAAACGATTCAGGCCGCGGACGTCAAGTCGGACTACAAGCATGCCAAGCAGTCGGGTGGTAAGGGTCAGTACGGTCACGTCGTGATCGAGCTGTCGCCGATCTCCGACGCCGATCGTGCCGATCCCAAGATTGCACCGTCGATCAAGGACGACTTCCTCTTCATCAACGACATCTCCGGTGGCGTGATCCCGAAGGAATTCATTCCTTCGGTCGAGAAGGGTCTCCGTGAGACGATCACCAGTGGTCCGCTCGCGGGCTTCCCGGTGGTGAACGTGAAGGTCAAGCTCGTCTTCGGTTCGTACCATGACGTCGACTCCTCGGAAATGGCGTTCAAGCTCGCCTCGTCGATGGCGTTCAAGCAGGGTTTCGCCAAGGCGAAGCCGGTTCTGCTCGAGCCGATCATGAAGGTCGAAGTCGTGACGCCGCCTGACTACGTCGGTGACGTGATGGGCGATATCTCGCGCCGTCGCGGCATGCTGACCGGTCAGGAAGAAACGCCGTCGGGCAACACGATCAACGCGATGATCCCGCTTGGCGAGATGTTCGGTTATGCGACGACGATCCGCTCGCTGTCGCAGGGTCGTGCCACGTTCACGATGGAATTCGATCATTACGAGCCGGCGCCGAGCAACATCGCCGAAGAGGTCATGAAGAAGTCCTGATTGGGCTTCTTCATTAAAACTTTCAACGATTTTTCAGAGGTTTCAGAGTCATGGCAAAGGGTAAGTTCGAGCGCAAGAAGCCGCACGTCAACGTCGGCACCATCGGTCACGTCGATCACGGCAAGACCACGCTGACGGCCGCGCTGACCAAGATCGGCGCCGAGCGCTTCGGTGGCGAATTCAAGGACTACGGTTCGATCGATGCGGCGCCGGAAGAGAAGGCGCGCGGCATCACGATCTCGACCGCGCACGTGGAATACGAATCGCCGATGCGCCACTACGGCCACGTCGATTGCCCGGGCCACGCCGACTACGTGAAGAACATGATCACGGGTGCCGCGCAGATGGACGGCGCGATCCTGGTCTGCTCCGCTGCCGACGGCCCGATGCCGCAGACGCGTGAGCACATCCTGCTCTCGCGCCAGGTGGGCGTGCCGTACATCGTGGTCTTCCTGAACAAGGCGGACATGGTGGACGACGCCGAGCTGCTCGAGCTGGTGGAGATGGAAGTCCGCGAACTGCTGTCGAAGTATGAGTTCCCGGGCGATGACACCCCGATCGTGCACGGTTCGGCCCGTCTCGCCCTCGAGGGCGACCAGTCCGAGATCGGCGTGCCGTCGATCATCAAGCTGGTCGACGCACTCGACAGCTGGATCCCGGAGCCGGAGCGCGTGATCGACAAGCCGTTCCTGCTGCCGGTGGAAGACGTGTTCTCGATCTCGGGGCGTGGCACGGTGCTGACCGGTCGCGTCGAGCGCGGTATCGTCAAGGTGGGTGACCCGGCCGAAGTGATCGGCCTGAAGGACACCCAGCAGACGACGGTCACGGGCGTGGAGATGTTCCGCAAGCTGCTCGACCAGGGTCAGGCCGGTGACAACGTCGGCGTGCTGGTTCGCGGCCTGAAGCGTGAAGACGTGGAGCGTGGCCAGGTGCTGGCGGCTCCGAAGTCGGTCACGCCGCACACCGAGTTCGAGGGTGAGGTGTACATCCTGTCGAAGGACGAGGGTGGCCGTCACACGCCGTTCTTCAGCAACTATCGTCCGCAGTTCTACTTCCGTACCACGGACGTGACGGGTTCGATCAAGCTGCCGGAAGGCGTCGAGATGGTGATGCCGGGCGACAACGTGAAGATCTCGGTGACCCTGGGCTTCCCGATCGCCATGGATGAAGGCCTGCGCTTCGCGATCCGCGAAGGCGGTCGTACCGTCGGCGCCGGCGTCGTCGCCAAGATCGTCAAGTAAGAAGGACGGTCGGGCAGGGTGACCTGCCTGGGTGTCCCGAAGAAGCGGAGGCGAGAGCCTCCGCTTTTTTTATGGCACACCTCTTCCCTTTTTCTGATCGATCCGCTATAGTCGCCGAGTTATATCAGCCAGATCGCCTTCAAGGCGACGGCTCACAGCGAAATGAGGCGCACGGAATGTGCTTCGAGTTCGCAGGCATGGATGCCGAATGGAGTGCCGACTGGGTCACGGAGCGAGAGCTCTGTTGATCCGTATCGTTGTGTATTCTATACTTTTCTGTCTTGGCGGATCGTTTATGCGGTCCGCCTCGACTTTTTCGGGTCGCCCGGATGGCTTCATGCCAGGCCAGGGCGGCCCGTCGCGACACCTGCAAGTAGCTACATGGGTTGTGCGGGGCGGCGAGAAGCCACTCCGAATCACAAGAACGTTCTTTCGATAACAGGACACGGTTTTATGGCGAACCAAAAGATTCGCATTCGGCTCAAGGCCTTCGATCATCGCCTGATCGATCGTTCGGCCAGCGAAATCGTCGAGACGGCCAAGCGCACTGGCGCCACGGTCCTCGGCCCGATCCCGCTGCCGACCAAGATTGAGCGCTACACCATTCTGGTGTCGCCGCACGTCGATAAAGATGCCCGCGACCAGTACGAGACCCGTACGCACAAGCGCGTTCTGGACATCATCGACCCCAACGACAAAACCGTGGACGCGCTCATGAAGCTCGATCTCGCGGCTGGCGTTGACGTGCAGATCAAGCTCGGCTGAGCGGATAAAAGGATACGAAGATGAGTATCGGACTGGTTGGCCGCAAGTGCGGCATGAGCCGGCTCTTCACCGAAGACGGCCGCTCGATTCCGGTGACGCTGATTGAAGCGACCCCGAATCGTGTGACGCAGGTGAAGACCGAAGAAAACGACGGCTACAGCGCCGTGCAGGTAACGACGGGCGCCAAACGTGCCTCGCTCCTGACATCGCCGCTGAAGGGTCATTACGCCAACGCCAAGGTCGAGCCGGGCCGCGGTCTGTGGGAATTTCGCGTTTCCGCGGAAGACGCAGGCAAGTACGCGATCGGCACCGAGATCAAGGCGGATGACGTCTTTACCGTCGGTCAGACGGTCGACGTCGCCGGTGTGTCGAAGGGTAAGGGTTTCCAGGGCACCATCAAGCGTCACCATTTCAAGATGGGCGATGCCACGCACGGTAACTCGCTGTCGCATCGCGCCCCTGGCTCGATCGGCCAGCGCCAGACGCCGGGCCGCGTGTTCCCTGGTAAGAAGATGTCGGGCCACATGGGCGCGGTCAATCGCACCCAGCAGGGCCTCGAAGTGGTCAAGGTCGATGCCGAGCGTCACCTCATCGCTGTCAAGGGCGCTGTCCCTGGCGCGCCGGGTGGCGATGTCGTGATCCGTCCGACGACCAAGGGCTGAGGAGAGACGCCATGGAACTCAACGTTATTGGCGCCAAGGCGCTCACCGTGTCGGACGACGTGTTCGGCGGCGAGTACAAGAAGGCTCTCGTGCACCAGGTCGTCACCGCCTATCAGGCGGCTGGCCGTGCCGGCACGAAGGCTCAGCTGTCTCGCGGTCAGATGTCCGGTACGACCAAGAAGTTCAAGAAGCAGAAGGGTGGCGGTGCTCGCCACGGCGATTACCGCGCCCCGATCTTCGTCGGCGGTGGTGTGACGTTCGCGGCCAAGCCGCGCAGCTTCGAGCAGAAGGTCAACCGCAAGGCGTATCGCGTCGCGATTCGTTCCATCGTTGCCGAGCTCAACCGTCAGGATCGCCTGAAGGTCGTGACCGAGCTGTCGATGGAAGCCCCGAGCACCAAGGGCATGATCGCGAAGCTCGCCGAGCTCGAAGTCAAGGGTCGCGTGCTGCTGGTGTCGGAAGACGCCACCGAAGCGCTGTACCTGTCCGCCCGCAACATTCCGTATATCCACGTCGTCGACGTGCTGGCCCTGAATCCGGTCAGCCTTGTCGGTAGCGACTACGTCGTCATGACGGTGGACGCGGTCAAGAAGGTCGAGGAGTGGCTCGCATGAGCACCGAACGCACGCTCAATACGCTTCGCGCGCCGCACATCTCCGAGAAGTCGGCTCGCCTTGCTGAGAACAACCAGTACGTTTTCGTCGTGGCGCCTGAGGCGACCAAGGCCGATGTCCGTGCAGCGGTGGAACACCTTTTCGACGTCAAGGTCGAGAACGTGAACCTCGTGAACACCAAGGGCAAGGTCAAGTCGTTCCGCAATCGCACTGGCAACCGCCAGGGCAAGCGCAAGGCCTACGTGCGCCTCGCCGACGGTCATACGATCGACGTGTCGGCCAAGGCCTGAGCCAGGAGTTGAATTGAGATGGCACTGATCACTCACAAGCCGACCTCCCCGGGTCGTCGCGACGCAGTCAGCGTACGGACCGAAGGTCTGTACAAGGGCGCTCCTTACGCGCCCCTGACCGAATCGCAGTCGAAGACCGGCGGTCGCAACCATTACGGTCGCATCACCACACGTCATCGCGGCGGCGGTCACAAGCAGGCGTACCGCATCATCGATTTCAAGCGCGACAAGGAAGGCATTGCCGCCGTTGTCGAGCGTCTTGAATACGATCCGAACCGCACCGCGCACATCGCGCTGCTGTGCTACGCCGACGGCGAGCGCCGCTACATCATCGCGCCCAAGGGCGTGTCGGTGGGCGACCGTCTCGTGTCCGGTTCCGACTCCCCGATCAAAGCGGGCAACTGCCTGCCGCTTCGTTCGATCCCGGTCGGTTCCACGATCCACTGCATCGAGATGAAGCCGGGCAAGGGTGCGCAGATCGCACGCTCCGCCGGTGCCTCGGTCCAGCTGGTCGCTCGCGAGCAGGGCTATGCCACGCTGCGTCTTCGCTCCGGCGAAATGCGTCGCGTACCGGTTGAATGCCGCGCCACCATCGGTGAAGTCGGCAACTCCGAGCACAGCCTGCGCAAGCTCGGCAAGGCCGGTAAGAAGCGTTGGGCCGGCATTCGTCCTACGGTTCGCGGCGTCGTCATGAACCCGGTGGACCATCCGCATGGCGGTGGTGAAGGCAAGACCTCGGGCGGCCGTCATCCGGTCTCGCCGTGGGGCACGCCGACCAAGGGCTACAAGACGCGTAACAACAAGCGCACCGAGCAGTTCATCGTGCGTCGTCGCAAGTAATTAGGAAACGATCATGCCGCGCTCTCTAAAAAAAGGTCCGTTCGTCGACCTGCACCTCGTGAAAAAGGTGGAAGCCGCCGTTTCCGCCAATAACAAGCGTCCGATCAAGACCTGGTCGCGTCGTTCGATGATCCTGCCGGAGATGGTCGGTCTGACCATCGCCATCCACAACGGCCGCCAGCACGTGCCTGTGTTGATCAACGAGAACATGGTCGGGCACAAGCTCGGCGAGTTCGCGGTGACCCGCACGTACAAGGGCCACGCCGGCGACAAGAAGGGCAAGTGATGAGCACCGAAGCCAAAGCGATCCTGCGCAGCGCCCGCATCTCGGCGCAGAAGGCACGCCTGGTGGCTGACCTGGTCCGCGGTATGCCCGTGGGCCGAGCCAGCGACGTGCTCGCCTTCACCAACAAGAAAGCCGCTCACCTTGTTCGCAAGGTGCTGCTCTCCGCCGTCGCCAACGCCGAGAACAATCTCGGTGCGGACGTGGACGAGCTGAAGGTCGCCCGCATCTTCGTCGATGAAGGTCCGGCGATGAAGCGCATGTACGCCCGCGCCAAAGGCCGCGGTTCGCGCATCCTGAAGCGCACCAGCCACATCACTGTGGTTGTTGGCAACTGACTGGGGTAAGAGACGATGGGTCATAAAGTTCATCCCACCGGTATCCGCCTCGGCATTGCCAAGGACTGGAACTCGAAGTGGTACGCAAACAAGGGTGAGTACGCGGTTTATCTGCAGGCCGATCTCAAGGTCCGCGAGATGCTCCGCAAGAAGCTCGCCGCCGCCGGCATCTCGAAGATCCAGATCGAGCGCCCCGCCAAGACCGCCCGCGTGACGATCTACACCGCCCGTCCGGGCGTGGTGATCGGCAAAAAGGGCGAGGACATCGAGAAGCTGCGTAAGGAAGTCACCGACATGATGGGCGTTCCGACGCACATCAACGTCAGCGAAGTCCGTAAGCCAGAGCTCGACGCCCAGCTTGTCGCCGAATCGATCGCTCAGCAGCTAGAGCGTCGCATCATGTTCCGCCGCGCGATGAAGCGCTCGGTCGGTAACGCGATGCGCCTTGGTGCCCTGGGCATCAAGATCAACGTCTCCGGTCGTCTGAACGGCGCCGAGATCGCTCGCTCCGAGTGGGCCCGTGAAGGTCGCGTCCCGCTGCACACCCTGCGTGCGGACATCGACTACGGCACCGCCGAAGCCAAGACCCAATACGGCATCATCGGTGTCAAGGTGTGGGTCTACAAGGGTGAGATCTTCGATCTGGCGGCTGCCACGGCCGAGTCGAAGGAAGACCAGCAGCCTCAGCAGTCGCGCCGCGATGGTGGTGAAAACCGCCGCGAGCGGACGGCCAAGTAAGGAGTGTTGCCATGTTGCAACCTAAGCGCACCAAGTTCCGCAAGCAGTTCAAGGGCCGCAATGACGGCCTGGCGTTCAACTCCAACCTCGTGAGCTTCGGCGAGTACGGCCTCAAGGCGACGACGCACGGTCAGCTGACCGCGCGCCAGATCGAAGCGGCCCGTCGTTGCATCACGCGCTTCGTCAAGCGTGGTGGCAAGCTCTGGATCCGCGTGTTCCCGGACAAGCCGATCACCCGCAAGCCGATCGAGGTTCGAATGGGCGCCGGTAAGGGTAGCGTCGAGTTTTGGGTCGCTCCGATCCAGCCCGGTCGCATGCTTTATGAAATCGAAGGTGTCGACGAGACGACGGCACGCGAAGCGTTCCGTCTGGCCGCAGCCAAGCTGTCCGTCCAGACCCAGTTCGTCTCCAGGGCGGTGATGTAATGGCCAGCAAAGATATCAACCAGAAGTCGGCGGAAGAGCTTAAGCAGGATCTGCTGGACCTTCGCAAGGAGCAGTTCAATCTGCGCATGCAGAAGGGCTCCGGTCAGCTCACTCAGCCGCACCAGCTGCGCCGCGTTCGGCGTGACATCGCCCGCACGAAGTTCGTGCTCGGCGCTAAGAAGTAAGGACGGCGGACATGAGTGATAACACGAAGACGGCGCGCACCCTCACGGGGCGTGTCATCAGCAACAAGATGGACCATACCGTAACGGTACTGATCGAGCGTCAGGTGCAGCATCCGCTGCTCGGCAAGATCATCCGCCGCTCCACGAAGCTTCACGCACATGACGAGACCGGTGCGAACGAGGGTGACCTGGTGCGGATCGCGGAATGCCGTCCGCTGTCGAAGACCAAACATCACCGCGTGGTCGAAATCGTCACGCGCGCTGAAGTCTAAGGAGAAGAGCAGCCATGATTCAGGTGCAGAGCTCGCTTTCCGCCGCGGACAACAGCGGTGCGAAGGAAATGATGTGCATCAAGGTGCTGGGCGGCTCGAAGCGCCGTTATGCCAGCGTCGGTGATGTGATCAAGGTGACCATCAAGGACGCCATTCCTCGCGGCAAGGTCAAGAAGGGTGAGGTGTACAACGCCGTGGTGGTTCGTACCGCCAAGGGTGTGCGCCGCGCCGACGGTTCCGTGATCCGTTTCGACGGTAACGCGGCCGTGCTCCTCAACAATAAGCTCGAGCCGATCGGTACCCGTATTTTCGGGCCGGTTACTCGCGAGCTGCGCAACGAGAAGTTCATGAAGATCGTCTCGCTCGCGCCCGAAGTGCTCTGAGCGGAGGCCAGACATGAACCGTATCCGCAAGGGTGATAACGTCGTCGTCATCACCGGCAAGAACAAGGGGCAGCGCGGCGACGTGCTGCGCGTCGATGGCGAGCGCGTCGTCGTCTCGAACGTCAATCTGGTCAAGCGTCACACCAAGCCGAACCCTCAGGCCAACCAGCCGGGCGGGATCGTCGAACGTGAGGCCTCGATCCATATCTCCAACGTACAGCTCTTCAACTCCGCCACCAACAAGGGCGAGCGCGCTGGCACCAAGACGCTCGAGGACGGGCGCAAGGTGCGCGTGTTCCGCTCCGGCGAAGAAGTCGACGCGTAAGGAACCGAAGTCATGACCCGTCTTGAAACGTTTTACAAAGAGTCGGTAATGCAGAAGCTCACTGAGCGCTTCGGTTACCAGAACGTCATGCAGGTGCCCCGCATCACGAAGATCACGCTCAATATGGGCGTCGGCGAAGCCGCCGGTAACAAGAAGATCCTCGACAATGCGGTCGCCGACATGACCAAGATCGCCGGCCAGAAGCCGATCACGACGAAGGCCCGCGTGTCGGTCGCTTCGTTCAAGATCCGCGACGGTTGGCCGATCGGTTGCAAGGTCACGCTGCGTCGTGCCCAGATGTGGGAATTCCTGGACCGCCTGATCAACATCTCGTTGCCGCGTACGCGCGACTTCCGTGGTGTCTCGGGCCGCGCCTTCGATGGTCGTGGTAATTACAACTTCGGCGTCAAGGAACAGATCATTTTCCCGGAAATCGACTTCGATCAGGTTGATGCGCTGCGCGGTATGGATATCTCCATCACCACCACCGCCAAAACCGACGAAGAAGCCAAGGCGCTGCTGGAAGCCTTCAGCTTCCCGTTCCGCAACTGATCACAGGTAGAACATGGCAAAGACCTCGATGGTCGAGCGCGACCTCAAGCGCACCAAGCTCGTCAAAAAGTACGCTGCAAAGCGTGCGGAATACAAGGCGATCGTCCTTAGCGCGACCGCTTCGTACGACGAGAAGATGGAAGCCCAGACCAAGCTGCAGAAGCTTCCCCGTGATGCGAGCCCGTCGCGCCAGCGTAACCGCTGTGCACTGACCGGTCGTCCGCGCGGCGTCTACAGCAAGTTCGGCCTCGGTCGCAACAAGCTCCGCGAAGCCACCATGCGTGGTGACGTCCCGGGCCTGCGCAAGGCCAGCTGGTAAAACCAGCCTCCGCTTCGGCGGGGCAGGGCGCTCCTGGACAAAACTTGTCCGGGGCGTCTCATGCTGCTATAGTCGTTGGTCTGCGCAATGCAGACCGACGATGTGTCGGCACTACAATTTAAGATTTCCGGTCATACGGATATCGGTACTCTCAAGGGTTTTTCTTATGAGCATGACTGATCCCATCGCCGATCTGTTTACGCGCATCCGTAACGGCCAGGCATCTGGCAAAGCGGTTGTTCGTATGCCGTCGTCGAAAGTGAAGCTGGCCCTGGCCAAGCTTCTGCAGAACGAAGGCTACATCCTCGACGCCCGTACCGCTGACGAAGCGGGCAAGCCGGTCCTCGAGATCAAGCTGAAGTACTTCGAAGGCCGTCCGGCCATTGAAACCATTTCCCGTGTCAGCCGTTCCGGTCTCCGCGTCTACCGCGGCAAGGACGAACTGCCGAAGGTCCTCGGTGGCCTGGGTATCTCGATCATCTCGACTTCCGCCGGTCTCCTGACCGACGCGCAGGCCCGTTCCAAGGGTCTGGGCGGCGAAGTCATCGGCCAGGTGGCGTAAGGAGTACCGACATGTCACGTGTAGCCAAGCTCCCCATCACCCTCCCGAAGGGCGTTGAACTCTCCGTTGCCAATGGCACGGTCTCGGTCAAGGGCCCGAAGGGCACCCTGACGACCCACGAGCTGCCGGGCGTTTCGCTCTCGCAGGAAAACGGCGTCGTTTCGATCGTTCTCGCCGATGGCGCCGACGACAAGTTCGGTGGCACCGCCCGCGCGATCATCGCCAACATGGTCACCGGTGTTGCCAACGGCTTCGAGAAGAAGCTCGAACTGGTCGGCGTCGGTTATCGCGCGCAGCTCCAGGGCAAGGCCGTCAACCTGTCCCTCGGCTTCTCGCACCCGGTCGTCTTCGACGCGCCGGAAGGCATCACCATCGAAGTCCCGACGCAGACGGAGATCCTTATCAAGGGTGCCGACAAGCAGCTCGTGGGCCAGACGGCCGCCAAGATCCGTGCTTTCCGTTCGCCGGAGCCCTACAAGGGCAAGGGCGTTCGCTACGCCGGCGAGAAGATCATCCTGAAGGAAGCCAAGAAGGCCTAATCGGCCTATCCGCTTTCTGGAGACGAGAAGATGAACAAGAATACATCCCGCCTGCGCCGCGCCAAGTCGACCCGTGCCCACATTCGTGAGCTCGCCGTCGCCCGCCTGAGCGTGCACCGCACCGGTCAGCACATCTACGCCCAGGTCTTCGCACCGAACGGCACCGTCGTGGCAGCCGCCTCGACCGTGCAGAGCTCGGTTGCTGAGGGTCTCAAGAGCAAGAAGAACGTCGAGGCCGCCATCACGGTGGGTCGCATCGTTGCCGAGCGCGCCAAGGCCGCCGGTATCGAAGCCGTCGCGTTTGACCGCTCGGGTTTCCGTTATCACGGTCGCATCAAGGCTCTGGCCGATGCGGCGCGTGAGGCCGGCCTCAAGTTCTAAGAGGCGTCAGGCCACGGCATCGGCTCCTCGGGGCCGGTGTCGCCCGATGTACCTACAACACCAAGCGGCGACCAAGCCGTAAACAGAAGTCCCGGCTAACCATCATTCCGGGCTATCAGGAAAAGAGATGTCCTCGACAGATCGCGAAAATTCGGACGGCATGCTTGAAAAGCTTATCGCCGTCAACCGCGTGGCCAAGACCGTCAAGGGTGGCCGCCAGATGAGCTTCACCGCGCTGACGGTCGTCGGCGACGGCGAAGGCCGCGTGGGCTTTGGTTATGGCAAGGCACGTGAGGTGCCGGTCGCCATTTCCAAGGCCATGGAACGCGCCCGCCGCAACATGGTGTCCATCGAACTCAACAACGGCACGCTGTGGTACGCCATCAAGGCCAACCACGGTGCGGCTCGCGTCTACATGCAGCCTGCCTCGCAGGGTACCGGCGTCATCGCCGGCGGCGCCATGCGCGCTGTCCTCGAAGTGGTCGGTGTGAAGGACGTGCTGGCCAAGGCCGTCGGCTCGCGGAACCCGATCAACCTCGTCCGCGCGACGATCAAGGGTCTGCAGGCCGTCGCCTCGCCGAAGCGCATCGCCGCCAAGCGTGGCAAGACGATCGAAGAGGTCCTCGGCAATGGCTAAGAAGAATGAAACCGCCGCTGGCGGTACTGTCCGCGTGCGCCTGGTCAAGGGTCTGCGTGGCGTGCAGGGTCGGCATCGTCTGAGCGTCAAGGCCCTGGGCCTGAGCAGGATCAACGATGTCCGCGAACTGAAGGATAGCCCGCAGGTCCGTGGCCTTATCAACACGGTCTACTACCTGGTTCGGGTCGAGGAGTAAGTCATGCGTCTTAACGATCTCAGGCCCGGCAAGGGCGCTCGCAAGACCCGTACCCGCGTAGCGCGTGGTATCGGTTCCGGCCTCGGCAAGACCGCCGGCCGCGGTCACAAGGGTCAGCACGCCCGTGCGGGTAACACGCACCGCGTCGGCTTCGAAGGCGGTCAGATGCCGCTGCAGCGTCGCCTGCCGAAGGTGGGCTTCCGCTCGCTGAAGAAGGCCGACACGCAGCAGGTCATGCTGTACCAGCTCGCCACCATCCAGGCCGACACGATCGATCTGATCGCTCTGCACGCCGCCGGTCTCGTGACCAGCCGCGCGAAGAAGGTCAAGATCGTCCTGAAGGGTGAAATCAATCGCGCGATCAAGCTCTCGGGCGTGCTTGCGACGGCCGGCGCCAAGGCGGCTATCGAAGCCGCCGGCGGCAGCGTGGAGTAATCAGGTGGCAGCAGCGCAGGGCACAACGCTCGGCTCGCTGGGCAAACTGACGGAACTGCGTCAGCGCATCTTCTTCTTGATTGGTGCGCTGATCGTCTTCCGCCTCGGTTCGTTCATTCCCGTTCCGGGCGTGAATCCTGAGGCGATGACGAGCCTGGTTGAGGGTGGTGGCGGCCTGCTGAACATGGTCAACATGTTCTCCGGCGGTTCTCTCTCGCGTTTTTCGGTGTTCGCGCTTGGTGTGGTGCCGTATATCTCGGCGTCGATCGTGGTGCAGATGATGGGCTCGGTCGTACCGTCGCTCATGGCTCTGCGCAAGGAAGGCGAGGCGGGTCGTCGCAAGATGACCATGTACACGCGTTTCGGCACGGTCGGCCTGGCGGCATTCCAGGCCTTCGGTATCGCGGTCGCCCTGCAGAAGCAGGTCGGCGCCAGCGGTCCGGTGGTCTATATGCCGGGTGCCGGCTTCGTCATGGCATCGGTCGTCGGCCTCACCGCCGGCACGATGTTCCTGATGTGGCTGGGTGAGCAGATCACGGAGCGGGGTATCGGCAACGGTATCTCCATGCTGATCTTCGCCGGTATCGTTGCGGGTCTGCCGGGTGCCATCGCGCACACGCTGACCATGGCGAACAACGGCGAGCTGTCGGTCCTGAAGCTGCTCATGGTCACGGCACTGATTCTCGCGGTCACCGCCTTCGTGGTGTTCATGGAGCGCGCCCAGCGGCGCATTACCGTGAATTACGCGAAGCAGGGCAGCCAACGTCAGTTCCAGCGCCAGACCTCGCACCTGCCGCTGAAGATCAACATGGCGGGTGTCATTCCGCCGATCTTCGCGACCAGTCTTCTGCTCTTTCCGGCAACCGCCGCGACCTGGTTCGGCTCCGCCCACCAGTCGCGCTGGTTGCAGTGGCTGACCACGGCGCTGAGCCCGGGCGAGCCGGTCCACGACATCGTGTTCGCGGTGCTGGTGATCGGGTTCGCCTTCTTCTATACGGCGATCGTGTTCAACTCGCAGGAAACGGCCGATAACCTCAAGCGTTCGGGCGCGCTGATTCCGGGCATCCGTCCGGGTCGCGCCACGGCAGACTACATCGATGGCGTCATGACCCGGCTTACCGGTGTTGGCGCGATTTACATCGTACTGGTCTGCCTGGTGCCCACGTTCATGCAGAACGCCTGGCACGTACCGTTCTATTTCGGCGGCACTTCGCTGCTGATCGTGGTGGTGGTGGTGATGGACTTCACGGCTCAGGTCCAGGCCCATCTCGTGAGCCACCAGTACGAGAGTCTGCTCAAGAAGTCCAATCTTCGCCGTGGCTGAGATTGGACGTTAAGCCCCCAAGTAGGGGAGGCCTTGGCGCCCAGCGCCGCAGGACTTCCCGTTTAGGTTAATTCAGGTTAGAATTGCGCGTTTACCGCGCACGAAACGCATCGGAGACAGTACATCATGGCGCGCATCGCGGGTGTCAATTTGCCGGTCCAGAAGCATGTCTGGGTCGGCCTGCAGAGCATTTTCGGAATCGGCCGTTCGCGGGCGAAGCAGGTTTGTGTGGATGCCGGCGTGGTTCCGACCACTCCCATCAAGTCGCTCAGCGAAGGCGAAGTGGAGAAAATCCGCGCCGAAATCGCTAAGTACACGGTCGAAGGCGACCTCCGCCGCGAAGTCGGCATGGCGGTCAAGCGCCTTATGGACCTGGGTTGCTATCGTGGCCTGCGCCATCGTCGCGGCCTGCCGGTGCGCGGCCAGCGCACGCGTACCAACGCCCGTACCCGCAAGGGTCCGCGTCGTCCGATCAAGAAGTAACGGATACCGATTATGGCTAAGCCGGTTAAAACCAAGAAGAAGATCAAGCGCGTCGTCACGGATGCCGTGGCCCACGTGCAGGCTTCTTTCAACAATACGATCGTCACGATCACCGATCGCCAGGGCAACGCCCTGTCGTGGGCGACTGCCGGTGGCGCGGGTTTCCGCGGTTCCCGTAAGTCCACCCCGTTCGCTGCCCAGGTTGCCGCCGAAAAGGCTGGCCGCGCTGCAGGCGACTACGGTGTGAAGACGGTTGAAGTTCGCATCAAGGGCCCCGGCCCGGGCCGTGAGTCGGCCGTGCGTTCACTGAATGCGTTGGGCTACAAAGTGCTCAACATTATCGATGTCACGCCGATTCCGCATAACGGCTGCCGTCCCCCCAAGAAGCGTCGCGTCTAAGGAGCATACCCATGGCCCGTTATCGTGGAGCTACCTGCAAACTTGCGCGTCGTGAAGGTGTCGACCTCGGTCTGAAGAGCCCGGCTCGCGCGCTCGATTCCAAGTGCAAGCTCGAAACCAAGCCCGGTCAGCATGGCGCCAACAAGCGCGCCCGTCTTTCCGATTACGCAGTGCAGCTGCGTGAGAAACAGAAGGTCAAGCGCATCTACGGTGTGCTCGAGCGTCAGTTCAGCAACTACTACACCAAGGCTTCGACCCAGAAGGGCAATACGGGTGAAAACCTGCTGCGCCTGCTGGAAAGCCGTCTCGACAACGTCGTGTTCCGCATGGGTTTCGCGGTTACCCGCGCCCAGGCTCGTCAGCTGGTGGCCCATAAGGCTGTCACGGTCAATGGCAAGAAGGTCAATGTGCCTTCCTACCACGTCCGTCCGGGCGACGAAGTCTCGCTGACCGAAAAGGCCCGCACGCAGTTGCGCGTCCAGGAAGCAGCGACGGTTTTCGACACGATGGATCTTCGTCCGTCGTGGGTCGAGGTCGACAGCAAGAAGTTCGCAGGCACGTTCAAGGCTGTGCCGGATCGCGGTGATCTGCCGGCCGATATCAACGAAGCCCTGATCGTCGAGCTTTACTCGAAGTAATCTTCACCGGAGCCTTGCATGGCAGTTTCGTCAACTAGTGTGCTGCGGCCTCGTGGCCTCAGCGTCGAGCAGCTCGGCGCCAACCGCGCCAAGGTGGTGGTCGAGCCGCTCGAGCGTGGCTTTGGTCACACCCTGGGCAACGCGCTGCGTCGCGTGCTGCTCTCTTCGATCCCGGGTAGCGCGATCGTCGAGGTCGAAATCGACGGCGTGCTGCACGAGTACACCACTCTGGAAGGCCTGCAGGAGGACGTGATCGAAGTCCTGCTGAACCTCAAGGATGTCGCCATTCGTCAGCACAGCGGTGACGAAGTCACCCTGACGCTTTCGAAGAAGGGCAAGGGCGTGGTCACGGCAGGCGATATCGCCGTCGACCACTCCGTTGAAATCGTCAACCCGGACCATGTGATCTGCCACCTCACCAAGGATGTGGCCCTGAACATGCGCCTGAAGGTTCGTCGTGGCGTCGGCTACCAGCCGGCCAGCGCGCGCCAGCATCCGGATGACGAGACGCGGCCGATCGGCCGTCTGCAGCTCGACGCGTCGTTCGCGCCGGTCCTGCGCGTGGCTTACGAAGTGGACGCCGCTCGTGTCGAGCAGCGCACCAACCTCGACAAGCTCGTGCTCGACATCGAGACGAACGGCACGATCGGTGCTGAAGACGCTGTCCGCAAGGCGGCTGAAATCATCAACGACCAGCTGTCGGTGTTCGGCGATTTCTCGCGCCGCGAGAGCGATTCGACCAAGGCGGAGAAGGGCGGGTTCGATCCGCTGCTGCTGCGTCCGATCGACGATCTCGAACTGACGGTCCGTTCCGCGAACTGCCTCAAGGCCGAAAGCATCTACTACATCGGCGATCTGGTCCAGAAGACCGAAGTCGAGCTGTTGAAGACGCCGAACCTTGGCAAGAAGTCGCTGACGGAAATCAAGGATGTCCTGGGCGGGCGTGGTCTCGCACTGGGCATGAAGCTCGAAAACTGGCCGCCGCCGGGTCTTTCTCACGGCATGCAGCTGGGTTGATTCACACGGGGCGATCGCTTTTCGATCGCCCCGTTCCTTTGCGCCATCCGGTGGATGCCCCGTGCACTTCCATCGTGAATCGACAGCGGTCCATAGAGGCCGCCCTCTTATAACGAGGCGTACTGACAGCCTCGCATCAGCGGGTAACCGCGGAACGTCGGTCCATCCCGGCCGGCTTTTCATAACAACAGACTTAGAGAGTACACGTCATGCGTCACCAGAAATCCGGTCGCAAGCTCAATCGCACGAGCAGCCATCGCGAAGCCATGTTCAAGAACATGGCCTCGTCGCTGATCAAGCATGAGCTTATCCGTACCACGCTGCCCAAGGCCAAGGAACTCCGTCGCGTTGCCGAGCCGCTCATCACGCTCGCCAAGACCGATGGCGTCGCCAACCGTCGCCTCGCCTTCGCGCGTCTGCGCGACAAGGTTGCCGTGGGCAAGCTGTTCGTCGAACTCGGCCCCCGTTACCGCGAGCGTCCCGGTGGTTACCTGCGTATCCTCAAGTGCGGCTTCCGCCCGGGCGACAACGCCCCGATGGCGTATGTCGAACTGGTGGACCGCCCGACCGCCGGCGAAGCCGTCGACGCCGAGTAAGCGCCAAGGTTGTCCCAAAGAACCCCGGCCGGGTGACCTGCCGGGGTTTTTTTTATGCAAGTGATTGAATTACGGTTACAAACGAAACTTCACGTGCTTGCTGACAAATGCATGCACATCGGGTTAACGTGGTTGTCCTGACACCTATCCGTTACCCATGGCTCTCTCCTCCCTGACGTTTCGTTCGCGCTACCTGCTGGCCTTCCTCGTCTGCGTCGGCCTGATGGCCTTCGCCTTGTATTCGCAATACGTGATGCATCTGGATCCGTGCCCGCTGTGTATTTTCCAGCGCATCGCGGTGTGCATCATGGGCCTGTTCTTCCTGTTGGGTGGCCTGCACGCGCCGGCGACGCGACGCGGCCGATTCACGTATGCGGGCCTCATCACCCTGGGTGGTCTGTGGGGCATTGCCACGGCGGGTCGTCATCTGTGGCTGCAATCGCTGCCTGCCGACCAGGTTCCCGCCTGCGGCCCCGGCCTGGGTTACCTGTTCGACGCCTTCCCCTTCATGAAGATGCTGAAGCTGGCCTTCACCGGCTCCGGGGAGTGCGCGAAGATCGAACCCATCCTCGGGCTGCCCATGCCGGCCTGGACCCTGCTCTGGTTCATTGCCCTGATCGTCTGGGCGCTTGTCGCTCTCCGTCGCACCGTTCGCTGATTTCTCCTGCGCCGCTCCAGGCGCCATTACGAAGGCACCACCGTCATGCAGCACTCCCTCAAAGCCGTAGTTCCCTCGTCCGCCGACTGGACGCCGGGTTCGTGGCGTTCGAGGACCGCCCTCCAGCAGCCGACGTATGAAGACGCGGCGGAGCTCAACCACGCCTTGACCCAGCTCGGCGAATTGCCGCCGCTGGTCACCTCGTGGGAAGTCCTCACCCTGAAGCAGCGCATTGCCGAAGCGCAGGATGGCGAGCGATTCCTTCTGCAGGGCGGCGATTGCGCCGAAAGCTTCGCGGACTGCAACAGCCCGATCATTTCCAATCGGCTGAAGGTGCTGCTGCAGATGAGCCTGGTGCTGGTGCACGGCATGAAGAAGCCCGTGCTGCGCGTCGGTCGCTTTGCCGGCCAGTACGCCAAGCCGCGCTCCGCCGATGCCGAAACGCGTGACGGCATGACCCTGCCGGCCTTCCGCGGCGACCTGGTCAACAGCCCCGAGTTCACGCCGGCCGCGCGTCGCGCCGATCCGCAGCGACTCATCAAGGCCCATGCCCGCTCCGCGATGACGATGAACTTCGTCCGCGCGCTGATCGACGGCGGTTTTGCCGACCTGCACCACCCCGAGTATTGGGACCTGGCCTGGGTGGACCACTCGCCGCTGGCCGCCGAGTACAAGCGCATGGTCGCCACCATCGGCGACTCGCTGCGCTTCATGGAGACCCTGGCCGGCCAGTCGATCTCCAGCTATTCGCGGGTGGATTTCTACACCTCGCACGAAGCGCTCCTGCTGCACTACGAGGAAGCGCTGACCCGCCAGGTGCCGCGCCAGGACGGCTGGTTCAACCTGTCCACGCACTACCCGTGGATCGGCATGCGCACGGCGGCGCTGGACGGCGCGCACACGGAGTACTTCCGCGGTATCCGCAACCCGATCGCTGTGAAGGTCGGTCCGACCGTGCAGCCGGACGAACTGCTGCGCCTGATCGACGTGCTCAACCCCAATGAGGAGCCGGGTCGCCTGACCCTGATCCATCGCATGGGCAACGACAAGATCGCCACGCAGCTGCAGCCTCTGCTTGAGGCGGTCAAGCGGGAAGGTCGCCGCGTGCTCTGGGTCGCCGATCCGATGCACGGCAACACCGAGAGCACCAGCAACGGCTACAAGACGCGGCGCTTCACCAACATCGCGGGCGAGCTGGACCAGGCGTTCGACATCCATGCCGCGGCCGGCACCCGCCTCGGTGGCGTGCACCTGGAGCTGACCGGCGAGAACGTCACCGAGTGCCTCGGCGGTGCCCGTGGCCTGGTGGAGACGGACCTGGACCGCGCGTACAAGTCGATGGTCGATCCCCGGCTCAACTACGAGCAGTCACTGGAACTGGCGATGCTGATCGTGAAGAAGTCGGGCGGCATGGCCTGAGCGTTCCGCCAGGCCCTGTGCCTGTGCCTGGGCCAGGAAGGTGTCCGGCGGCTGAATTTGCCGTCGGTGCCTTATTCCTCGTGCGGATGGTTTTGCTAGGCTTGGGCCACCATGGCGTCGGGCATGCGTCCCGTCAGGTGCGCACCCGCATCGAGGAGGCACGATGATCCAGGACGACAGGTTGCGGTCCAGCCGCTTCGCATCCGCAGCATACCGATGGGGCGCCATTGCTACGCTGATTTCAGCGCTTGCCCTGCCTGCGGCGTGCGCGGCACATCCGGCCCGGGAGACCTCACGCATGAGCAGTTCCGCTACTCACGATTCCATGCCACCTAGCCAGATCACGGCCACACAGGCGCTCAACGGAGTCATGGCCCTGATCCGATCGCATAAGACCGTGACGGAACTGACGCCGGAATCCATGGGTCAGGCCCTTGGGGTACCTGTAACGCGCGTAAGCGCCGACCACTATGGTTACGCACAGCGACTTCCCGGCGACTGGTCGTTCAGCGTGCAACGCCAGCTGGTGCCCTCGATCGGTCCACGGGTGGACCTCGCGTTCTCGCCCGTCGATGAGGCTGAGCCATCGCCGCAGGGCATCTGCTCGCCAGACTTCGCTCATTTCACCGCAGAGCTGGAGCAACTGGGTTTCACCCGCCAGACCTCGCGCGGCGAGCATGGTCGATGGAACTTCGATGCGTTTGATCGCCCCGGCCAGCATGTCGAGGTCTATCCGCTGGTCCAGCCTGGCGATGGCCCGGGTAAGGACCTTACGTGTATCAAGATGGTCTTGATTCGCTGAGGCAACCGTCATGCCCCTGAGCGCCAATGCCACCGCCGTCGTCGATGCCTTCGGCCATCAGCCGGGCGTCACTCCCGATCAGTTGAATAACCTGCGTCAGACCATCAATGCCTCGCCGGCGCTCGTCGACGAGGTGAACCGGGCGGTCGCGGCAGGGCATCTGCAGCGCATCGTTCCGCTGAACAATCCGAACGCCGGTGGCGAATATGCGCCCGGTGCGCATGAGATGCGCCTTCCGCTTCATTCACTCACTACGCCCCCCGGTGGCCGGTTCGATGCGGGTGAGCCGACGTTCGTTCTCGGTCACGAATTGCAGCATGGCTTCAACGCGGCGGATACCGCCCGTGCTCGCGCGAAGTTCGATACCGACCTGCAGGCCGTCGCGCAGTCGCCAAACAATGTTCACGATTACACCCGGCCGATCGGCGACCTCATCGCGGCTAACCGTCGTGACGAGGCGCGTGCGCAGATTTCAGGCTGGAACGCCACGGTCAGCGCTGCGCGCGAGGATGCCCGCATCAACCATGCACCCGCGCCCACCCTGCAGGATATCTACAACCGAAATCCCGGCCGCATGGGCGATTTCATCAAGGTCGACAACACACACATGCCGCCGACCTACGCGATGCGTTCCAATCTCGCGGTCAAGCCCGATCTTTCGATGGCCTCCACGCCGGGAAACATCGAAGGGCAGGGCAAAAATTACTTCGACAAGGGCGCGACACTCGGGCACAACGGCAATTCCACCTATGCCAACTACTACGGTGCGGTCGCGGTTGGGCGTGCGGTGGAATTCGAACGCTATTACGGCCAGGCCATGGCGCCCGCCGGTCACGCGCCGGCCACCATGGCGGTCAACCTGAAGTCGCTGCATCTCGATCCGCGCATCATGGCCGAGAACGGCATCAACCTCGGGAGTAACCACCAGGCCATGCCTTATTCGGATAGGAGTACCGCCCCGCCTACGGCCCGCCACTTCCGTCAAAGCGACACCACGCACACGTATGTGCCGATCGTGCAAGGTGCGGCGCCCTCGCCGCGGCTAGACCATCCCGATCATCCGGACCATGCCCTGTACATGCAGTCGCGCGATGCTGTGCATCGGCTCGACGCACAGCAGGGGCGCGTACCGGACGTGCAGAGCGATCAGTTCGCTGCGTCCGCAGCAGTCGCCGCACGTGCAAACGGCATGACGCGTGTGGACCATGTGGCGCTGAGCGACGATGCCTCGCGAGCCTACGCGGTGCAAGGCGCACTGAACTCCCCACATAAGCAGGTAGCGGAAATGCAGACGGTGCAGGCGGTCAACGCGCCAATCGAGCAAAGCAGTCGTGACTGGGCGAACATGGCGCAGCAGCAGGCCGTCGAACGACCCACACCCCCAGCCCAGACGCAGGCGCCGCCATTATTGGCCGAACCGCAGCGCGACGTGATGCGCCAACCTCAGTGATCGTGGTTCAGCCAGCCACGGCATGCCGGGCCAATGCCCACGCCACGTGTTCGCGCACGATGGGTGATGGATCGTCCGCGCGTGCGCGGAGTGCGGCGACGATCTCGTCGGAGGTGGGGGCGTTGCCGAGGCCCACGGCCAGGTTGCGCAGCCAGCCTTCGTAACCCGTGCGGCGGATCGCCATGCCCTCGGTGCGGGAAAGGAAGTCCGCTTCGCTCCAGGCGAACAGGTCGATCAGGCGCGGGCCGTCCAGGCTATGCCTTGGAGCGAAGTCGGGCTCGGTGGCTTCCTGCGCGAACTTGTTCCATGGGCAGATCAGTTGGCAGTCGTCGCAGCCGAAGATGCGGTTGCCGATCGGCGCGCGTAGCGCCTCGGGAATGCTGCCCTTGAGCTCGATGGTCAGGTAGGAAATGCATTTGCGTGCATCCAGCCGGTAGGGCGCGACGATCGCCTGCGTCGGGCAGATGTCGATGCAACGCCGGCAGCTGCCACAGTGCGCGCTGGCCGGTTGATCGACGGGCAGGGGCAGGTCGGTGTACAGCTCGCCGAGGAAGAAATACGAGCCCGCGCGCTTGTTGATCAGTACCGTGTGCTTGCCGATCCAGCCGAGGCCGGCGTTGCGGGCCAGGGCCTTTTCGAGCACGGGAGCGGAGTCCACGTAAGCGCGGTAACCGAAGTCGCCGATGTGCTCGCCGATCCGTGCCGCCAGCTTCTGCAGTCGGTTGCGCATCACCTTGTGGTAATCGCGGCCGAGCGCATAGCGTGCGACGTAGGCTTTTTCCCCGTCCTCGATCACGTCCCAGGCATTGGACGTGCCGGGCGGTATGTAATCCATCCGTACCGAGACCACCCGCAGCGTTCCCGGCTCCAGTTCGGCCGGACGGCTGCGCCGCGTGCCGTGGCGCGCCATGTAATCCATTTCGCCGTGGTGGCCGTCGTCCAGCCAGCGCTGCAGGTAGGCCTCGTCGTTACCCAGGTCGGTACCGGCGATACCGACGTCCGCGAATCCGAGCTCGCGCGCCCAACGCTTGATGTCGTCGGCGAGGGCGGCGTAGTCGGTGTCGGCGGGTGCGGGCATGCGTGCATTCTACTTGCCCCTCCTATAATCCTCCGATGACCTCGCCCAACCTCGATATCGCTCTTTTCACGTCCGCGCAGGCCCGCGCGATCGACCAGCGCGCCATCGGCGACCTCGGCCTACCCGGCTTCACGCTGATGACGCGCGCGGCCGCCGCGGCGTTTGGCATGTTGCGTCGGCGCTGGCCCCAGGCGCGGCGACTCCGCGTGGTCTGCGGCGCCGGCAACAACGGCGGTGACGGCTACCTCGTGGCTCGCGATGCGCTGGATCTCGGCCTCGCCGTCGAGCTCGTCGCGCTGGAAGCCCCACGGGGGGTGGACGCCGTGCAAGCCCGCGAGGCCTTCGTCGCCGCGAGTGGCACGGTGTTGTCGTGGGACGCCTGGGCCGGACTCGCTCCCGCCGACGTCATCGTCGATGCGATTTACGGCACGGGCCTGAACCGGGCGCCCGAGGGCGCGGCGGCGGTCGCCATCGAGGCGATCAACGCCGCCGGTGTCCCGGTACTCGCGCTGGACGTGCCCTCGGGGCTGGACGCCGATACCGGCGAGTGCCCCGGCGTCGCGGTGCAGGCCGCGGCAACGGCTACGTTCATCGTGCACAAGCGTGGCCTGCATACCCATCGCGCCGCGCTCGCCGGCGACGTCGAACGGCATGGCCTGGACCTGCCCGGCAGCATCCTGGAGGCGCCCGACGCGCGCCTGCTGGTGGAAGCCTCCCTCCCGCGACGCCCACGGGATTCGCACAAGGGCAGCAACGGGCACATCCTGGCCATCGGCGGCGACCACGGTACCGGCGGTGCGGTGCGCATGGCCGCGGAGGCCGCCCTGCGCACCGGCGCGGGGTTGGTCAGTGTGGCCACGCGCGAAGCGAACGTGCCGGCGATGAACGCGGCGCGTCCCGAACTGATGGCGCATGGCGTCGACGGTCCGCAGGCGCTGCAGCCCATGCTGGACAAGGCATCCGTGGTTGCGCTGGGGCCCGGCCTCGGCCAGGCCGCCTGGGGTCACGCGCTGTGGACCACGGCGCTGGACGCCGGCCTGCCGACGGTGCTGGATGCGGACGGCCTCAACCTGCTGCATACCCATGCGCGCGCGCTGCCGGAGAAGGTCGTGCTGACGCCGCATCCGGGCGAGGCGGCCCGCCTGCTCGGCCGGGATACCCGGGCCGTCCAGACGGATCGCTTCGCAGCGGTCCGCGAGTTGGCGCAACGCTACGGGGCGGTCGTGGTGCTCAAGGGCAACGGCAGCCTGATCGCCTCGCCGGACGGCCAGGTCTCGGTCTGCCCCTGGGGTAATCCGGGCATGGCCAGCGGCGGCATGGGCGATACCCTTACCGGCATCATCGCCGGCTTGCTGGGGCAGGGTTGCGATCCCTACGAGGCCGCCTGCCTGGGTGTGGCGCTGCACGCCCGTGCGGCGGACGTGGCCGCGCGGCAAGGCGAGCGGGGGCTGCTGGCGGGCGACCTGCTGGAGCCCCTGCGCCGGCTGGTCAACGGGTTACCCGCATGAGTAGCAGCGAAGAACGCATCCTTGCCGACGAGGACGCCACGCTGGCCTTTGGTCGCGAGATGGCCGCAGGCCTGGACGGTGGCCTGGTCGTGTTCCTGCATGGCGACCTGGGCGCCGGCAAGACCACGTTCGCCCGGGCCTTCCTCCGCGCCCTGGGCGTGGGCGAGCGGGTGAAGAGCCCTACCTACAGCCTGGTCGAGGGCTACGACATCGGCGACCGACGTGCCTTCCACCTCGATCTGTACCGCATCGCCGACCCCGGCGAACTGGAGTGGCTCGGCCTGGACAGCCTGGCGGAGCCCGGCGCTATCGTGCTGGTGGAATGGCCGGAGCGGGGCGCAGGAGCATTGCCGACGGTGGACCTGGAACTCCATTTCCGGCACCGCGACGGCGGTCGTGCGGTACGGCTGGAGGCCCGCACGGTATCTGGCCAGCGCGTGCTCGCCGCACTACCGCGCTGACGCACATGTCCTCGTTTGGACGACATTCCTGTACGTGCGTTGACGAAGGTTTCGCAGGTTATGGATTATCAAGGGAAAACATATTGCATTCGTCGGGCGCATGGAGTTCAATCCGGGCCGTATGAGGGGAATCATCTTCAAATTCCGTGGATTCGTGTGCGCGATCGCCCTCGCGACGCTGGCGCCTGCCCTGGCGTTGGCCGCCGACGTCAAGTCGGCGCGCGTGTGGGCCGGCCCTGAATACACCCGTGTGGTGTTCGATCTGTCCGGCCCCGCCACGTACAAGATGTCCCAGGGCGATACGCCCGGCAGCGTAGTCCTCGATATCGCCGGGAGCACCGTGGCGGGCAACTTCGCCGCGCCGGGCAAGCAGGGCCTGTTCCAGTCCATGACGGCGGGGAAGCAGGGCGGCGGCGCCCGCGTGGTGGCTACCGTGGACGCCCGCGCCAAGCCCAAGAGTTTCCTGCTCAAGCCGGCCGGCGATTACGGCTATCGGCTGGTGCTCGATCTGTACCCCGGCGGCCAGAGCGATCCAGGCGACAACAGCCCGTCAGATACGGATGCGCCGGCGCTGGCCACCGCCATTGCCGAATCCCCCACCGAAGCGCCCGCCGTGGCTCCCCTGCGTGGCAGGCGCGGCAAGGCGGGCAAGACGATTCCGGCAGGTTCGCCGCCGATGCTCGGTGGCGAGCGCAAGGTGGTCGTGGCCATCGATGCCGGGCACGGTGGCGAAGATCCGGGCGCCCGCGGCGCCACCGGCCTGCGCGAGAAGGACGTCACCCTGCAGGTGGCGCGCGAGCTGGCCGACCAGATCAACCGCCAGCCCGGCATGCAGGCCGTGCTGACCCGCAACGGCGACTACTTCATTCCGTTGAAGCGCCGCTACGAGATCGCCCGTGAGCACAATGCCGACATGTTCGTGTCGATCCACGCGGACGCGTTCAAGAACGGTGACGCCAAGGGCTCGTCGGTCTGGGTGCTGTCGCCGCGCGGCAAGACTTCCGAGGCTTCGCGCTGGCTGGCCGATCGCGAAAACCGCGCCGACCTGGTCGGCGGCGTGTCGCTGGACGACAAGGACGACTCGCTGGCGGCGGTGTTGCTGGATCTCCAGCAGGGCTACGCCATGCAGGCCAGCGAATCCATCGCCGGCAACGTGCTCAAGGCGCTGGGTCGCCTGGGTCCGACGCATCGCGGTTACGTGGAGCGTGCCAACTTCGTGGTGCTGCGGTCGCCGGACGTGCCGTCCATCCTCGTGGAAACGGCCTTCATCACCAATCCCGAGGAAGAGCGCCGCCTGCGCGACGACGGCCATCGCCGCGAACTGGCCACGGCGGTGCTCGGTGGTGTGCGCAATTATTTCGAATCCATGCCGCCGCCGGGCACCTGGTTCGCGGCGCAGGCCGCGCGGCGCAACGGCACCTCGCTGGCCGCCACCGCCGCGTCCGCACCGGCGGCGCCCGCCGTGGCGTCCGACGCCGGTGCAGTGGCTTCCGATGCCGTCAAGGCGGCTTCGCGCGTGACGACGTCCGGCCGTAAGGCCCTGGCCAAGGCCGAGGCCTCCCCGTCGCCCGCACGAGGCCGGGTCGAGACGCCGTCGGGTCGTGCCGACGAGAACGTGCGCGACCTCCACCGCGTCAACCGCGGCGAAACCCTGACCGGCATCGCCCAGCAGTACGGCGTATCCGTCGGCGCACTCAAGATCGCCAACAAGATGAACGACAACAACGTCCGCGTCGGCTCGGTCATGGTCATTCCCGCGAGCTGACGCCGCGCCCTTGGGCTATGCTTTCGACCTGAACGCAGTCAGGTTGTCATCCATGCCCATCCGCCCCCTGCCGCCCGAGCTGATCAACCAGATCGCGGCCGGCGAAGTCATCGAGCGACCCGCCTCGGTGGTCAAGGAACTCGTCGAGAACAGCATCGATGCCGGTGCGCGCCGGATCGAGGTCGACATCGAGCAGGGCGGCTCCCGGCTGATCCGCGTGCGCGACGACGGTGGCGGCATTCCGCGCGATGAGCTGGCGCTGGCCGTCGCCTCGCATGCCACCAGCAAGATCGGCAGCTTCGACGACCTGGAGCGCGTGGCCAGCATGGGCTTTCGCGGCGAGGCGCTGGCCTCCGTATCCTCCGTGGCGCGCTTCTCGCTCACCTCGCGGCATGCGGGGCAGGACGCCGCCTGGCGCATCGACGTGGACGGCGGTCGCCTGCAGGATGCGCGGCCCGCGCAGCATCCGCCGGGCACCACCATCGAGGTGCGCGACCTGTTCTACAACGTGCCGGCCCGGCGCAAGTTCCTCCGCGCCGAGCGCACCGAGTTCGCGCACATCGACGACCTGCTGAAATCGCTGGCGCTGGCTCGCGCGGGTGTCGATATCCGGCTCTCGCACAACGGCAAGCCGGTGCGCCTGCTCAAGCCGGCACGCGACGAACACGCGGCGCTGGCGCGCGTGGCCGAAGTGCTCGGCCCCGAGTTTCCCGGCCAGGCCCTGCGCGTGGACCACGAGGCCGCGGGCCTGAGCCTGTCCGGCTGGGTCGGCCTGCCTACCGCGTCGCGCTCGCAGGCCGACCAGCAATATTTCTACGTCAACGGCCGGCTGGTCCGCGACCGCATCGTCGCCCACGCCGTGCGCCAGGCGTATGCGGACGTGCTGTTCCACGGCCGCCATCCGGTGTTCGTGCTGTTCCTCACGCTCGATCCGGTCGGCGTGGACGTGAACGTGCACCCGGCGAAAAGCGAAGTGCGCTTCCGCGAGCAGCGGCTGATCCACGATTTCCTGTTCCGCACGCTGCACGAGGCACTGGCGCAGACGCGTGCCGGCGTGGGCGCAGCGTCCTCGACGGATGCGCCGTCAGGCATGGCCGGCGGCATCGACGCGGGGCACGGGACAGGGGTGGGAACGTTTGCGAGCGGTGGCGCGGGATCGCGCATGGCATCGATGCCCGCCTGGCCGCAGGCAGGCAGCCAGTCGCGACTGGGCCTGGGCGTGCGCGACGAACCCCTGGCCGACTACAAGACCCTGTTCGGCGCCACGACGTCCCTGTCGACGCCGCGGCCGTCGACTTCCTGGACGCCGCCGGCCGCCGACGGCGAACCGGACACGGAGGGTGGCATTCCCCCGCTGGGCTACGCCATCGCGCAGCTGAAGAGCATCTACGTGCTGGCCGAGAACGAGCACGGCATGGTGCTGGTCGACATGCACGCCGCGCACGAGCGGATCACCTACGAGAAACTGAAGAACGGCCGCGTCACCTCCAGCCTGCGCTCGCAGATGCTGCTGGTGCCGCTGTCGGTCGCCGTCAGCGCGCGCGAGGCGGCCGCGGCGGAAGAACACGCCGAGGCGCTCGCCGACTGGGGCCTGGAGCTGTCGCGCAGCGGCCCGTCCGGCGTCGTGGTGCGGCGCGTGCCGTCGTTGCTGGAAAGCGCCGATGTGGCCCAGCTCACCCGCGACGTGCTGGCCGAACTGGCCCAGCACGGCAGCTCGCGCCGGCTGGAAGAACTGGAAAACGAACTGCTCTCCACCATGGCCTGCCATGGCTCCGTGCGTGCCGGCCGACGCCTGGGCCTGCCGGAAATGAACGCGCTGCTGCGCGAGATGGAAGCCACCGAACGCTCGGCGCAGTGCAACCACGGCCGTCCCACCTGGGTGCAGCTGTCGCTGGGGGAGCTGGACCGGCTGTTCCTGCGCGGCCGCTGAATCGATGTATGCTGGACGGATAGACGTCCAAACCGGGGTTTCGCCATGATCCGTTCGCTTGCCTTCGCCTCCGTCGTAGCGGTCACCACCGGCAACGCCATTGCCGGCGACGCCTACACCGCCGCCATCGAGAAAGTGCGTGCCGCACGCATCGACGCACTGAAGGCGCCGGACGGCTGGCTGAGCCTGGTCGGTCTGGACTGGCTGCAGCCCGGTGCCAATCGCATCGGCAGCGCGGCCGACAACGACATCGTCCTCAAGGCCGGTCCCGCCCATCTTGGCGTGGTCACGCTGGACGACGGCGGCGCGGTCACCATCGAGCTGGCGCCCGGCAGCGGTGCGCTGGTCGACGGTCGCGAGGTGCAGCGCGCCACGCTCGTCGACGATGGCAGCACCGGCGGCAAGCCCACGGAAGTCCGCTTCGGCTCGGCCCGGTTCTTCGTTATCGCTCGCGACGGCAAGAAAGCCCTGCGCGTGAAGGACGACAACGCCGCCACGCGCATGCACTTTGCCGGCCTGGATTACTTCACCGTCGACCCGACGTGGCGCGTGGAAGCGCGCTGGGTGCCGTTCGATCCGCCGCACGAGCTGGAAATCGGCTCGGTGCTCGGCACGATCGACAAGGAGAAGGTGCCGGGCAAGGCGGTGTTCACGCGCGATGGCCACACCTTCGAGCTCTACCCCATCCAGGAAGAACCCGATTCACTGTTCTTCGTCTTCGCCGACCGTACCAGCGGCAAGGAAACCTACGGCGCGGCGCGGTTCCTGGATACGCCGCTGGCCAAGGACGGCAAGCTGGTGCTGGATTTCAACGAGGCGCGCAACCCGCCGTGCGCGTTCACGCCGTATGCCACGTGCCCGCTGGCGCCGCCGGAAAACCGGCTGGACGTGCGCGTGACCGCGGGCGAGAAGAAATACGCCGGCGGCCACGACTGACGCACCACGGGCGCCGTATCAGGCGCCCTTGAACACCGGCTTGCGCCGCTCCAGGAACGCGTCGGTGCCTTCACGCATGTCTTCGGTGGAGAACGCGATGGCGAAGCCCTGTGTCTCGAAGGCCAGGCCCTGGTCGATCGCGCACTCGCCGCCTTCGATCACGGCCTCCAGGATGCCCTTGAGGGCCAGGGGTGCCGCGGCGGCCAGCTGGTCGGCCAGGGCATCCACGGCGGCGTCCAGTTCGTCGGCCGCCACCACGCGGGTGACCAGGCCGGTGCGCTCGGCACGGGCCGCATCGATCTGCTGGCCCAGCAGGCACAACTCCAGTGCCAGGCCGCGACCAGCGAGACGGGTCAGGCGCTGCGTGCCGCCGAAACCGGGAATCAGGCCCAGGCCGATCTCAGGCTGGCCGAAGCGTGCCTTCTCGCTGGCCACGCGAAGATGGCAGGCCATGGCCAGCTCCATCCCGCCACCCAGGGTGTAACCCTGGATCTTCGCGATCACGGGCTTGCCCAGGCGCTCCACCGTCAGCATCAAGTCCTGCCCGGCGCGCGACGCAGCCTGCGCCTTCACCGGCGACCAGTCGGACATCTCGGAAATGTCCGCGCCGGCGACGAATGCCTTCTCACCCGCACCGGCCAGCACGACGACGCGGATGGCGTCGTCCTGCGCGGCCTGCCGGAAGGCCAGGGTGAGCTCGCCGATGGTCTCGCGGTTGAGCGCGTTGAGCTTGTCGGAGCGGTTGACGGTGATGTGACGGACGGCGCCGCGATCGGCGGTGACGAGGGTACGAAAGGCCATGGCGGCTCCTGGCGGTGGGGCAAGGCGGCGGATGGTAGCAGGGGAACCTTTACCCCTTCCGCGGCGTCTGAGGGTGTACGGACGGGGCAGCGGCCGATGGATTATCCTCCACGCACGCCCAGGGTTCCGGGTTCTTGGAGAACGGGATGCCATCCTCGCGTTTGCTGGTCACGATCGCCGCCTTGCTGTGCCTGCCCGCCCTCCCGGCGTTGGCCCAGGGGCCGGCCACGGCAAACGCTTCCGCCGCACCGGCCATCGACAAGACCCGGCTGTCGTACGCCATCGGTTACCAGATCGGCACCCAGTTCGCCAACAGCGCCCAGCCCGATGTCGACATCGCGGTGCTGGTCAGGGCGCTCCAGGACGGCTACGCCAAGCGCGCGCCGGGCGTACCCATCGATGTCATGCAGCAGCAGCTGGTGAACTTCGACGCCAAGGTGCAGCGCGATTCCGTGGTGGAGTTCCGCCGTGTCGCCGCCGCCAACGCCAAGCGCAGCAGCGATTTCCTCGCCCGCAACCGGGTCCGGCCGGGCGTCACCACGCTGCCTTCCGGTATCCAGTACGCCGTGCTCAACAAGGGCCGCGGTGCGCAGGCCAGTGTCACCAGCACCGTGGTGGTCAATTACCGCGGTGCGTTGATCGACGGCACCGAGTTCGACAGTTCCTACGCCCACGGCAAGCCCGTCACCTTCACGGTCAACCGGGTGATTCCCGGCTGGCAGGACGTGATCCCGCGCATGCGCGTGGGCGACAAGTGGAAGGTGGTGATTCCCCCGGCGCTGGCCTATGGCGAGCGCGGCGAGCTGCCCCGCATCGGCCCCAACGAGGCCCTGGTGTTCGACCTCGAGTTGATCGACGTCAAGCCCTGAGGGTCGCGCTAGAATGACCGACGGTATGTCCCCGGTCCCATCATCCTCGCTCCCCCTGACACCGTGCACCGGCGTGTGCCGCCTCGACGCGCGCGGCCTTTGCGTGGGTTGCCTGCGCACGGGCGAGGAGATCGCCTGCTGGTCGTCGCTGGACGACGACCGCAAGCGCTGGTTGATGGATGAGATCCTTCCCACCCGACAGGCCTGGTGATGGACGACCTCCTGGCCCGTTTGCGCGGCGCGCTGCTGCCCCTGGACACACCGCCGGGTCCGCGCGGCTGGAACCACCACGACATGGCCGAGCTGATCGGCGACGGCCCACGCCGCAAGGCCGCCGTGCTGATCGGCATCCGCGACGACCGCGAGCAGAACGTCGTGCTCACCGTCCGCACCGATACGTTGCAGCAGCACGCCGGCCAGGTCGCCTTTCCCGGCGGCAGGGTGGAAGACCACGACGCGGATGCCGTGGCCACGGCGCTGCGCGAGAGCCACGAGGAAATCGGGCTGGATGCGCGCAAGGTCACGCCGCTGGGCTTTCTGGATGCGTTCGAGACGATCAGCGGCTACTCGGTGACGCCGGTGGTCGCGCGCATCGACGCCGACGCCGTGCTCCGACCAGACCCCGGCGAAGTGGCCGAGGTGTTCGAGGTGCCCTTCGCGTTCTTCCTCGAGCCGGACAACCTGCGTCGCTACACCATGGAGTTCCGTGGTCACCGTCGTGACATGGTCGAATTCCTGCATGCCGGCTACCGCATCTGGGGCGTCACGGCGGCCATCCTCCTCAACCTGCTGAAACGGATGGGACACCACCCATGCTGATCTCGCGCACGCTCGTCGATGCCGGCACCGCCGCCCACCTCTCCGCGCACGACGTGTTGTTCGTCGATGCCCGGTTCGACCTCGCCCATCCCGCCCAGGGTGACGAGGACTATGCGCGGGCGCATGTCCGTGGCGCCGTGCGTGCCGATCTCGACCGCGACCTGGCCGACATGGCGACGCCCGCGAACGGTCGTGGTCGTCATCCGTTGCCCTCGCCCGAGCGTTTTCAGGCTTGGCTGGCGCGTTCGGGCTGGCGGCCGGACCTGCAGGTGGTCGTCTACGATGCGGCCGGCGGGGCCCTGGCGGCCGCGCGTTTCTGGTGGCTGGCGCGTCTGGCCGGCCTGGATAACGTGGCCGTGCTCGATGGCGGCTGGGCCGCCTGGGCGCGGGCCGCGTTGCCCGTGGATGCCGAGGTACCGCAGCGGGAGGCGACGGCCGTGCGTGTAGCCTTCGACGAAGCCGGCATGGTGGATGCCGACACCCTGGCCGAGGGCGTGGCGTCGGGACGGCTGGTCCTGCTGGACGCGCGTGCCACGCCGCGCTATCGCGGCGAGGTCGAGCCGCTGGACCCCGTGGCCGGACACGTGCCCGGCGCGCGCAACCGGCCGTTCGCGGACAACCTCGACACCGACGGCATGTTCCGTTCCCCCGAGGCCCTGCGTCGGGCGTTCGAGGGCGTGATCGGGCCGCACCCCGCGGACGATGTGGTGCACATGTGCGGCTCCGGCGTTACCGCGTGCCACAACCTGCTGGCCATGGAGTACGCGGGCCTGTGCGGTTCACGCCTTTATGCACCGTCATGGAGCGGCTGGGTCAGCGACCGCTCCCGTGGCGTGGCCACCGGCGATGCCCTATAGCACCACCGTGCGTCGTTCGCGTGCGCTCAACTGTGCCGCCTCGATCACGCGAATGACGTCCCGCGATTCGCGCGGGTCCACGGGCACGGCGGATTCGCCGCGGATGGCGGCTGCGACACCGTCGTAGTACGCGGTGTAGCGGCCGGGAAGGGTGTCGATCACCGTGGTGCTGCCATCGGCATCGGTGAAGCGTCCGAACAGCGTGGGGTCGTCGTCGCCCCAGTGCTCACCGCCCGGTCGGCGACCTTCGCGCAGGGCGGCCTCCTGGCCGTCGATGCCGTACTTGACGAAGCTGCCGCCATCGCCATGCACCAGGTAGCGCGGTCCCGGGTCGCGGACCAGCGCCGATGCGTGCAGCACCGCGCGGCGGTGACCGTAATCCAGCACCAGGTGGAAGTAGTCGTCGGTTTTGGCGGCCGCGCGCTGGCGCATCACATCCGCGGTGATCGCACGGGGCAGGCCGAACAGCACCAGTGCCTGGTCGATCAGGTGCGCGCCGAGGTCGTACAGCACACCCGATCCGGCCACTTCGGTTTCCCGCCAGCCCGGCTTGATCTCGGGCCGGAAACGATCGAAGTGCGTTTCGAAGTAGACCACCTCGCCCAGTCGGCCGTCTTCGATCAGGCGGCGCACCGTCAGGAAATCGTTGTCCCAGCGACGGTTCTGGAAGACCGACAGGCGGCGGTCCACGCGGTCGGCCAGTTCGATCAGCGCATCGGCTTCCGTCGCGTCCAGGGTGAACGGCTTGTCGACCACCACGTGCTTGCCGGCTTCCAGCGCGGCACGTGCGAGCGGGGCATGGCTTTCGTTCGGCGAGGCGATGACGATCAGTTCGAGCGAGGGGTCGGTCAGCAAATCATGAGGATTTTCGTAGGCCTTGGCTTCGGGAAAGTCGCGGGCGATCTGATCGGCGCGGCGGCTGCCGATGGCGGCAAGATGCAGGCCCTCCGCGGCGGCGATCAGCGGTGCATGGAAGAAGGCGCCTGCGGTGCCGTAGCCGATGAGGCCGGTGGGGATCGCGTGCATGGTCACTCCTTGGGACGTCGAATGACCAAGGGTAACGCGGCTCGCCTGAGCGTTTCGTTTAGCATCCAGCGCTTCTTCGTAAGCCGCGGAAACGCCCATGACGCCCATCGCCGATGCCGCCAGCCCGCCGGAGCGCATGCCGCGGCAGATCGCCTACATCATCGGTAACGAGGGGTGCGAGCGCTTCAGCTTCTACGGGATGCGCAACATCCTGACGCCGTTCCTGATCACTTCGCTGCTGCTGTACCTGCCGGAGGCGGAGCGTGCGGGGGCGGCCAAGGACGTGTTCCATACCTTCGTCATCGGCGTGTATTTCTTTCCGCTGCTGGGCGGCTGGCTGGCCGACCGCTGGTTCGGCAAGTACCGCACCGTGCTGTGGCTCAGCCTGGTCTACTGCCTGGGGCACCTCTGCCTGGCCATGTTCGAGCACAGCGTGGCAGGCTTCTACACCGGCCTTGCGTTGATCGCCCTGGGCGCGGGCGGGATCAAGCCCTGCGTCGCGGCGTTCGTCGGCGACCAGTTCGACGAGGGGAACCGACGCCTGGCGAAGGTCGTGTTCGATGCGTTCTACTGGATCATCAACGTCGGTTCGTTTCTCGCATCGGTGTCTATGCCCTTCTTCCTGCGCCATTACGGCGCAGCCGTGGCGTTTGGCATTCCCGGTGCGTTGATGTTCGTTGCCACCGTGGTGTTCTGGTGCGGTCGGCGTCACTACGTGATGGCACCACCCGCGGGGAACGATCCCCACGGTTTCATGAAGGTGGTGCGCACCGCGTTGCTCACCCGTCGCGAAGGGCAGGGCCGGCCGGGTTTATGGGTCGCCGCGGGGTCTGTCGTGCTGGCGCTGGCGGCACTGGCGACCACGCCGGTGCTCGGCATCGTCGCGGCGCTGTGCCTCGGGCTTGTGGCGATCCTGATCGGGGGTGGCATCGGTACGCGCATGCAGCTGGAGCGGGCGCGCGGTACTCATCCCGACGAGGCGATCGACGGCGTGGCGGTGGTGCTGCGCGTGCTGGTGGTGTTCGCCCTGGTTACGCCGTTCTGGTCGTTGTTCGACCAGAAAGCCTCGACCTGGGTGCTCCAGGCCGGCGCGATGCGTGCGCCCGACTGGCTGCACCCCGCGCAGATGCAGGCGATCAATCCGCTGCTGGTGCTGCTGCTGATCCCGTTCAACAACCTCGTGCTGTTTCCGCTGCTGCGCAAGGCCGGCATCGAGCCCACGGCCCTGCGTCGCATGACGGCGGGCATCGTGTTTTCCGCGCTGGCCTGGGTAGTGGTCGGCGTGTTGCAAATGGCGCTGGACGGTGGCGATGCGCTTTCGATCGCATGGCAGGTGCTGCCGTACGTGTTGCTGACCATGGGCGAGGTGCTGGTCTCGGCGACCGGTCTGGAATTTGCCTACAGCCAGGCACCGCCGTCGATGAAGGGCACGCTGATGAGCTTCTGGACGTTGAGCGTCACCGTCGGCAACCTCTGGGTGCTGCTGGCCAACGCAGGCGTGCGCAACGAAGCCGTGCTGGCAGGGATCGCGGGCACGGGCATGGGGATCACCGCGTTCCAGATGTTCTTCTTCGCCGGCTTTGCTGCCGTGGCTGCGCTGGCGTTCGGGCTATACGCACGCGGCTATCGCCCCGTGGACTATTACCGCGCCGCGTGACGTTCCCTGCACGGCGGCGCGCGGAGCATCGAGGCCTTCCGGCAGGAGACACGACCATGGCGGCAGCGAACAAGGCGGCACCCCTTCCGTCGACGGGCACCGTCGAGTGGCCCGGCAAGGTGGTGTTGGTGACCGGCGGCGCGCAGGGCATCGGCAAGGGCATCGCCGAGGCGGTGCTTGCCGTCGGTGGATCGGTGGTCATCGGCGACGTGGATGCCGACGCCGGAAGGGCCTGCCTGGAGGAATGGGATGCCGCCGAGCGTGCCGCCTTCCTGGCGCTGGACGTGTCGAAGGAAGCCAGCGTGAAACGCTTCGTGGCCGCGGCGCTCAAGCGCTTCGGTCGCATCGACGGCCTGGTCAACAACGCGGGTATCGCCGATCCCAACAGCGGTCCGCTGCCCAAGCTTGACTGGAGCGAGTGGAAACGCCGCATCGATACCAACCTGGGCGGTACCTTCCTGTGCAGCAAGCATGCGTTGCCGGCGCTCACGCGCAGCAACGGCGCGATCGTCAACATCGCGTCGTCGCGTGCGCACCAGTCGGAGCCGGACACGGAAGCCTACGCGGCCAGCAAGGGCGGCATCGTCGCCTTCACCCATGCGCTGGCGATCAGTGCCGGGCCGGTGCGCGTGAATGCGATCAACCCCGGCTGGGTGGTCGTGGACGAATGGAAAAAACCGGGCCTGCGCCGCAAGACGCGGTTATCCGCCGCGGATCATGCGCAACATCCCGTCGGGCGCGCCGGCCTGCCGCCGGATATCGGTGCACTGGCCGTGTTCCTGCTGTCGTCGCAGGCCGGCTTCATCACCGGTGAGAACATCACGGTGGACGGCGGCGTCGCGCGGAAGATGCACTACGTGTGACGGTCAGCGCTGCAGCGGAATGGTGGTCTTGCCACCGGGGTCGAACCGGCCGTTGGCCTCGTTGTAGTCCCAGTGCTCCACCACGCAGCTGCCCGGATCGTTGGCGGGATCGTGGTGGATGACATTGAACGAGTTGCTGATGCCGTCACGGATGCGCGTGGACAGCGCCGTACCGGCCTGCACGGACCACAGTTCGCTGGCCAGCGCACGTTTTTCCGTGTTCAGCGGCCTGACGTAGGGCAGGTGGATATGCCCGCCCATGACAAGATCCGCACCCGCCCCGGCCCAGGCGGCGATGGCGCGCTCGTGGTTGATCAGTAGGTTGGCCACATCCGATTCGCGGATCACATGCACGGGTTGGTGGGTGACGACGATACGCAGCTGCGCCGTGCTGGCCTCGCGCAACTGCCGTACGACTCGCTCGATCTGCGCATCGGATACCTCGCCGTTCTTGTGGCGCGCGGCACGCACGGTGTTCACACCGATCACCAGCAGGTCGTCGCTGGCGTGCACCGGCTCGAGGTCGTGTCCGAACGCGCGACGGTAGCCACCGAACGGATCGAACGCACGCGCGAACACGTTCAGCAGCGGCACGTCGTGGTTGCCCGGAATGACCAGGGATGGGCGGCCGCAGGCATCGATGAAGCGCCGCGCCGCGTCGAACTGGCTGCGCCGTGCGCGCTGCGTCACATCGCCGGAGAGGATGACGAGGTCGGGTCGCAACGAGGCGATCAGTTCGCCCAGGGCGGCGACCACGGGCGGGCGCTCGGTGCCGAAATGGGTATCGGAAATCTGTACCAGCAGGCTCAACCCGGATCCTCCCCGGGCTGGCGCTCACCGTCGGTGAGAAGCACGAGGGGACGCGGCGCGGCGCGGAACACGATGGGTGGGGCGAGCCAGACGATTTCGCCATCGATCGCCACCTTGATCTTCGTGTGCCGGCGCCGCGGCGTCACTGTGATCTCGCGGAACGGAAAGCTCACCACATGCTCGGCTTCGCCCAGCTTGCCCAGCGCACCGCTGAGGATCAGCCGCAGCATGGTCAGCTTGCCGATCGGCTTGAGGACCAGCCCGGCCAGCGTGCCGTCGTTGCGATGCACGTCGGCAGCCTCGTCCAGGCCGATCTTTTCCAGCTGCAGGGCGTTGTTGCCGACGAACAACGTGGGCGTGCGCAGCTGGCGCGCCTGCGATCCGTCGGTGACCGCGATACGCAGTGGCCGGTAGTCGCGCATCAGCGTGGCCAGGCCCGACCACAATGCCACGATGCGGTGACGGCCGAAGCGCTGCTTCCAGGTTTCGCGATCCTCCAGCACCTGCGGGTAGAGACCCAGGCTGGCGTTGACCATGAACATCCGGTCGTTGACCATGCCGATCTGCGCGTCGATCGGCGTCGACCGCACCAGGGCCTCGGCGGCGCCACGCGTGTCGGTGGGAATGCCGTGCGTGCGCCCGGTGAAGTTGAACGTGCCCTGCGGCAGGATGCCCATGGTCAGTTGCTCGCGCCAGGCGGTCTGCGCGACGCAGTTGATGGTGCCGTCGCCTCCCGCCGCCACGATGGCGCCCTCGTGCTCTTTTGCATAGGCGGCCGCCTCGCGGACCGCTTGCTCGATCGGATGCCCGTCGTCGATCAGGAAAAACGCATGGGGGCGACCGGCGGCCTCCAGGATCGAGGCGATCTCGTCGCGCGCGGCGTCCGCGTCCTGGCGGCCGGAGCCGGCGTTCATGACGATGGCAAAAGCGAGTGGGGTGGGCATGGGCGAGGATCGAAGCACTCGTCTCGTCACGGTCGCATGAATTTACGTGGTGGCACGGCGGCCTTCGCGGAGGCGCAGGTATTCGGCGCTGCCCACGCAGAGGGTCACCCAGGCCAGGCCCGTGGCGTAGCCGGCCATCACGTCGCTGAAATAATGCACCTGGAGCAGGATGCGACTGATGCCGACGACGGTGATCATGGTGACCGCGCCGATCACGATGGCGCGATGCCAGCGTGGCGGGCACAGCACTAGCAACACGTAGGCCAGCATGCCGTAGAAGACCATCGAGCCGGAGGCATGCCCGCTGGGAAAGCTGTAGCTGCGCTCGACGATGAAGCCGTGGTCGTGCAGGGGGCGCTCGCGATGGAACCACGCCTTGAGGGCGCTGTTGATCAGGGCGGTGCCTACCAGCGTAACGATCCAGGTCGCGGCGAGGCGGAAGTGGCGGCGCAGCAGCAGGGCCACGAAGACCACGCCGGTGGCCGCGCCCACGACCACGGGGTCGCCGCTGTGCGTTACCCAGGCGATGACCCGCAGCACGGGCAGGGGCAGGTTGGCCCGCAGGTCGGCCGCCAGTCCGGCGTCGAATACCGTCAGCCCAGCCTGCTCGCGCACCTCCACCGCGATCACCGTGGCGACCAGCAGCATGGTCACCACCACGACCAGCGCGGTCGTCGGCCGAAGGAAGGCGCGTGCGGCCGGGTCGAGGCCTTCACGTCGGCGCACGGCGCGTCGCCAGGCCACGTCCGAGCCGACCAGGGCCACCGCCAGCAGCAGGGCCCAGATCGACAAGGCGTGTGTGCTGATCCAATCCAATGGCACTCGGTTCACCTCGCGTATCGTGGCAGGATCGGCCATGTTGCCACGCCGCGCATCGCGGCCGATAAGGGGAAACACATGTCCATCGCTTCACCGTTCCGCGCGGTTCTCGCGCTGGCCCTCCTCGCGGGTGGCTTCGATGCCGTCCATGCGGACGCGGCGCCAGCGGTCCATCGCATCGTCCGGGTGGGCTTGCCCGCCGCCAGCCCGGGCACGTCGGGCCGCCTGCTCCTGTTCGCCATGCCGGCCTCGGCCGCGAAGGACGGCAAACCCGAGGCCGTAGACACCAACCCGTTCCGGCCGACCGCGGTCTCCGTGGCCGCCCGCGACGTGACCTGGATCGGCGGCGGCCAGACGGTCGACATCGATACCGACGGCGAAGCGTTCCCCGCCGGGTTCTCCGCACTGCCGCCGGGCGATTACCTGGTCCAGGCCGTGCTGGATGTCGGCCACGACTACAACTACCACGGCCGTGGCGCGGGCGATCTGCTCAGCGCGGTGACGGCGGTGAAGCTGGCCCCGGGCGGCACCGTGCCCACCCTGGTGCTGGACAAGACCGTTCCGGCGAAAGATCCCTGGTTGCTGTCGCCGCGGGTACCGCAGGCGGTCCGCGATGCATTGCCCGAGGCGCGCAAGCACGCGCACGCCGAGATCATGCCCAGCGCCGCGCTGACCGCCTTCGCCGGGCGCCCGCTGGCGATCCGCGCCTGGGTGCTGACGCCGCCGGGCTACGACGCCAAGGCGAGTACGCGCTATCCCACCGTCTACGTGACCCACGGCTTCGGCGGCGGTTTCGACGAGTACGCGGGCACGATCGCCTCGCTGTGGTCGGCCATGGCCAACCGGCAGATGCCGCCGATGATCTGGGTGCTGCTGGACGAGTCCGGCCCCACCGGCACGCATGAGTTTGCCGACTCGGTGAACAACGGGCCCTGGGGCCAGGCCCTGACCACCGAGTACATCCCCTGGCTGGAAGGCCGCTACCGGATGGACGCGAAGGTGGGCGGCCGGTTCCTCAACGGGCATTCCTCCGGCGGCTGGGCCACGCTGTGGCTGCAGACGCGTTACCCGAAGGTGTTCGGCGGCACGTGGTCCACCTCGCCCGACCCGAGCGACTTCCACAACTTCACCAACATCGACCTCTATGCGCCGCACGCCAACGCCTACAAGGCGCCCGACGGCACGGCCTATCCCCTGGTGCGCGACGACGGCAAGGTGATCGCCACGTTCGAGACCTTCGCCCGCCTGGAGCGGGTGCTGGGTGCCTACGGCGGTCAGCTGGCCTCGTTCGACTGGGTGTTCTCGCCGCGGGGCAAGGATGGGCGTCCGCAGCCGATGTTCAACCGCGACACCGGCGTGATCGATCCCGAGGTGGTGGCCTACTGGCGCGACCATTACGACATCGCCCAGCGCCTGCGCACGCAATGGCCCACGCTCAAGCCCGACCTCGACGGCAAGATCCACCTGATCGTGGGCACCGCGGATACGTTCTACCTCGATGGCTCTGCGAAATTGCTCAAGGAAACGCTGGATGGCCTGCACGCCCGCAGCGATATCCGCTTCCTGCCCGGCAAGACCCACTTCGACCTCTATGTCGAGGGCGACGATCGCCAGGCGCTGATGAAGAAGATCGCCTGGGAGATGTATGGGGTGGCGCGCCCGGGGCAGGGGAGGTAACCCCCGGGTAAGACGCGTACGCCGCGGCGCAGCAAGGCCTCTTCACGCAGCTGCGCTAAAATGCGCGTCTTTACCCGGAGCATTCCATGGCGCAGCCTTCCTCGGCCGGTGGCCATTTCCGTGCCGCACTCGCGGCCGAACGGCCCCTGCAGGTCATCGGCGCGATCAACGCCAACCATGCGCTGCTCGCGAAGCGGGCCGGATTCCAGGCCATCTACCTGTCCGGCGGCGGCGTGGCCGCCGGGTCGCTGGGCCTGCCCGACCTGGGCATCAACACGCTGGACGACGTGCTCGTGGACGTGCGCCGCATTACCGATGTCTGCGACCTGCCGTTGATGGTCGATATCGATACCGGCTTCGGGCCCAGTGCCTTCAACATCGCCCGCACCGTCAAGAGCCTGATCAAGGCCGGCGCCGCGGCGTGCCACATCGAGGACCAGGTGGGCGCGAAGCGCTGCGGTCATCGTCCCGGCAAGGAAATCGTCACCACGGGCGAGATGGCCGACCGGGTCAAGGCCGCGGCCGACGCGAAGACCGATCCCGACTTCTTCCTCATCGCTCGCACCGACGCCATCGCGGTGCTTGGCGTGGACGCCGCCATCGAGCGGGCGATCGCCTGTGTCGAGGCGGGTGCCGATGCGATCTTCGCCGAGGCGGCTTACGACCTGCCGACCTACCAGCGTTTCGTCGACGCGGTGAAGGTGCCGGTGCTGGCCAACATCACCGAGTTCGGCCAGACCCCGTTGTTCAGCACCGAGGAACTGGGCAGCGTCGGCGTCGGCATCGTGCTGTATCCCCTTTCCGCGTTCCGCGCCATGAACAAGGCGGCGGAAAACGTCTACACCAGCATTCGCCGCGACGGTCACCAGCGCAATGTCATCGACACGATGCAGACGCGCGAGGAACTCTACGACCGCATCGGCTATCACGAATTCGAGCGTCACCTCGACGCGCTTTTCTCTAAGCAGGGTTAAGGAGAGTCACGCATGAGCGACACCGCAACCACGACCGGCCCGAAGCCGAAGAAATCCGTCGCGTTATCCGGCATCGCCGCCGGCAACACGGCGCTGTGCACGGTCGGCCGCAGCGGCAACGACCTGCATTACCGTGGCTACGACATCCACGACCTGGCCGCGAAGGGCTCGTTCGAGGAAGTGGCCTACCTGCTCGTGCACGGCGTGCTGCCGAACTGGATGGAGCTGAACGCCTATCGTGCCAAGCTGAAGCGCCTGCGCGGCCTGCCGGCACCGGTCAAGGCGTCGCTGGAGCTGCTGCCGGCCGCCACTCATCCGATGGACGTGATGCGCACCGGCGCCTCGGTGCTGGGCACGGTGCTGCCGGAGAAGGACGACCACAACGTCACCGGCGCACGCGACATCGCCGACCGGCTCATGGCCAGCTTCGGTTCCATCCTGCTGTACTGGTACCACTTCAGCCACAACGGCAAGCGCATCGAGACCGAGACCGACGACGAGTCGATCGCCGGCCATTTCCTGCATCTGCTGCATGGCCGCAAGCCCAGCGAGCTGCATTCGCATGCGCTGGATCGTTCGCTGGTGCTGTACGCCGAGCACGAGTTCAACGCCAGCACCTTCGCCGCGCGTGTCATCGCCGGTACCGGCTCGGACATGTACTCGGCTATCACCGGTGCCATCGGCGCACTGCGTGGCCCGAAGCACGGCGGTGCCAACGAGGTGGCGATGGAAATCATCGCGCGCTATCGCGACGCCGCCGAGGCGGAAGCGGATATCCGCGCACGCGTCGAGCGCAAGGAGATCATCATCGGCTTCGGGCATCCGGTGTACACGGTGTCCGATCCGCGCAACGAGATCATCAAGGAAATCGCGCGCAAGCTGTGCACCGACGGCGGCAACCCGCGCCTGTTCGAGGTGTCGGAAAAGATCGAGAAGCTTATGTGGGAACTGAAGAAGATGTTCCCCAACCTCGACTGGTACTCGGCGTCGGCGTACCACATGATGGGCGTTCCCACTGCCATGTTCACGCCGCTGTTCGTCATTGCGCGGACGTCGGGCTGGAGCGCCCACGTGATCGAACAGCGCCAGGACGGCAAGATCATCCGCCCGAGCGCGAACTACACCGGGCCGGAAGACCAGACGTATACGCCGATCGAGAAGCGTTGATGTAGTGAGGCGGCTTCGCCGCGGTGTCTCGATTCGCGCACATCGTGCGTCGTAGAGGCGGCTACACCGCGGTGTTTTTCATTCGCGCACATCGTGCGCTCCTACGATGCGGCTGTCGTAGGAGCGCACGATGTGCGCGAATGAAGATAATGCGGCGTAGCCGCCTCCGCTAAGGCTCGACGCGCGAAACCTGCGGCGCGTCGACGCCGAAACGTGATTCACATCGCCGCCGCCATCCTCGTCGCGCGGTCGATCGCCCGCTTCGCATCCAGCTCCGCGGCCACATCCGCGCCACCCACCAGTCGTACGTCGACGCCGCGCGTGACCAGGGCGGCATGCAGCGCGCGATTCGGCTCCTGCCCGGCGCAGACGACCACATGGTCCACGGCCAGCACTTGGGCCTCGCCCCCCACGATCACATGCAGGCCGGCGTCGTCGATGCGCTCGTAGGTCACGCCGCCGATCATCTTCACGCGCTTGTTCTTCAACGTGGCACGGTGCACCCAGCCTGATGTTTTGTTGAGGCGCGCACCTGGTCGCCCTTCGCTTCGCTGCAACAACCACACCTCACGCTCGGGTTTCTCCGGGTGCGCCGGCATCAGGCCGCCGGGGGTAGCCATGGTCATGTCCACGCCCCATTCGCGCGTCCAGCGTGCGATGTCCGTCGTTGGCGAGGGGGTGCTCTCGGTCAGGAATTCGGCGACGTCGAAGCCGATGCCGCCCGCGCCGATGACGGCGACCCGGGCGCCCACCGCCGCGTTGCCGTGGAGGACATCGATATAGCTCAGCACCCGGGGATGATCGGCGCCGGGGATCGACAGCGGCCGGGGCAGTACGCCGGTGGCGAGGATCACGGTGTCGAAGCCGCCGGACGCCAGCATGTCCGCGTCGGCATCGGTGCCCAGTCGGCGGGTCACGCCGGTCTCGTCCAGGCGATGATCGAAGTAGCGCAGCGTTTCGCTGAATTCTTCCTTGCCCGGAATTCGCTTGGCCATGTTGAACTGGCCACCGATCGCGTGGGCGCGATCGAACAGCGTGACGGCATGCCCGCGCTGGGCCAGGGTGGTCGCGGCGGCCAGCCCTGCGGGCCCCGCACCGACCACGGCGACACGGCGCGCAACGGCGGCCGGCGTGATCGTCAGTTCGGTCTCGTGGCATGCCCGCGGGTTAACCAGGCACGACGCCCGGCGATTCTCGAAGACGTGATCGAGGCAGGCCTGGTTGCAGGCGATGCAGGTGTTGATCGCCTGCGGCCGCGAGGCGCGCGCCTTGTTCACCCATTCCGGATCCGCGAGCAGCGGCCGGGCCATCGAGACCATGTCGGCGTCGCCGTCGGCCAGGATGCGTTCGGCCACGTCGGGCATGTTGATGCGGTTGGTGGTCACCAGCGGTATCGCCACCTCGCCCTTCATGCGCCGGGTCACCCAGCGGAACGCGCCGCGCGGCACGCTGGTCACGATGGTGGGAACCCGGGCCTCGTGCCAGCCGATGCCCGTGTTGATGATCGTCGCACCCGCGGCTTCCACCGCCTTGGCGAGGGTGACGATGTCGCCCCACGGCTGCGCGTCGTCGACCAGATCGAGCATCGACAGGCGGTAGACGATGATGAAGTCCTTGCCCAACGCCTCGCGCATGCGCCGCACGATCTCTATCGGGAACCGCATGCGGTTCGCGGCCGAGCCGCCCCAGTGGTCGGCGCGTTTATTGGTACGCGAGGTGAGGAACTGGTTGATCAGGTAGCCTTCCGAGCCCATCACCTCGACACCGTCGTAGCCTGCGTCCCGGGCTAGCTTCGCACTGCGCACGAAGGCGTCGATGCTGCGCTCCACGCCTCGAGAGCCCAGCGCCCGTGGCGTGAACGGCGTGATCGGCGATTTGATCCGGGACGGGGCGACCGACAGGGGGTGGTAGGCATAACGACCGGCATGGAGGATCTGCATGCAGATCTTGCCGCCCTCGGCATGGACCGCCGAGGTGACCTTTCGGTGGCGACCCACGTGCCAGGGCATCGACATCGTGCCCGACATCGGTTTCAGCCAGCCCTGGATGTTGGGTGCGATGCCGCCGGTGACGATCAGGCCCACGCCGCCGCGCGCGCGCTCGGCGAAAAAGGCCGCCAGCTTGTCGTAGTCGGCGGCCTTGTCCTCCAGCCCTGTGTGCATCGAGCCCATCAGGACACGGTTGCGCAGGGTGGTGAAGCCCAGGTCCAGCGGGGCAAGCAGATGGGGATAGGACACGGCGACATCCGGTTCAAACGATCGTTCGAATGATCCCCGGATCGAGGCGTCGGGGCAAGGGCGGGCGCAGCAGCGACCGGCCTTGCCAAGTGGCGCGGGTGTCGAGGAGGGAGGCCTTACTTTCGTAAGGTAAAGCGCATGTGAGGCCCGATATGTGATGCGGATCACCTTCCGTCAGGGGCGGAATAGTCCCTGAAGGCGGCTCGCATTGCTGTTTTCGCCGATGTTTCAAACGCTGGAGAGTTCCCCTGCACAAAACGCACACACTTGCGTTTGTTAAAATTTCAAACGGGGGTACTAACAACTTTGAAACATTTCCAGGGAGTTTTGTTCATGCGCACAGGTCAATTCCGTTACGGCAAGCTCACTGCAGGCCTTGCCATCGCTTCGCTCGCCGCCTTCGGCGCGGCCGCGCATGCGCAGGACAGCAGCGAGAAGAAGTCGCAGTCTCCCGCCCTCGACAACGTCAGCATCTGGTTGGGCGGTTACTACACCAACAACGACACGACGATCGGCGCGAAGACCGGCATCCTCAATACCAGCGGCGACGTCAACCTGGAAGACGACCTCGACTTCAAGAAGCACAAGACCGTGCCGCGCGCACGTCTGGACTTCCTGATCGGCGAGCACCAGGGCTTCACCTTCGACTACTACGAAGTGAACCGCTCGCACGCCAAGAGCCTCGATACCTCGATCAACTTCCTCGGCAACCCGATCGACGCCACGGCGCGGGTCAAGGGTGACCTGAAGTTCACCTTCGGCAGCGCTGCCTACAAGTGGTGGTTCGGCACGGGCAACGACGTGTTCGGCGTCGGCCTGGGTGCGGCGTATTACAAGGTCCAGGCCAGCATCAGCGGCACGGCGTCCGGCTTTGGTCAGACCGTCTCGGACCGCGCTTCCAGCGACGTCAACGCCTGGGCACCCAACCTGCAGCTCGGCTGGCGGCACGCGTTCAACGACCAGTGGCGCATGTACTTCAACGCCTCGGGCGTGAAGAAGAACGGCGGCAGCGTCTACGGCCACATCTGGGACGCGGCGCTCGGCGTCGAGTGGTTCCCGTGGCAGAACGTGGGCTTCGGTGCGGAATACGCCTACACCCGCATCAAGCTCAACCAGGATAAGCGTCGCTACGACCTGGATCTCGACATGAAGCTCGACGGACCGGCTGCCTACGTCCGCTTCCGCTTCTGACCAACCGGTTGGCGGTCGGCTCGCGCCGTCCGCCTCGCCGGGGGGAATCCTGGGCCGCCTTCGGGCGGCCTTTTTTGTTTGTGGTTTTTGGATGGTGATGGGCTCGCCTCGGCATCGCGTTGGCCTTGGGCCTTGGGGCAAGAGCCGGCGGGTGCCACCCTCGTGGCCACGCCTGCGGCGACCCGTCAATGAAGGGCCGCGTGCGCGGCCGTTTATTGATTGCCCTTCGGGCCGGGTCGGGCTTCGAACGGGGGTTTCCGATTCGCCCTCCGTGGCTCAGCGGAAACGGCCGGCCGTCCTGGCCGGCCCCCTTCAGGCCTTGTCCGTTCGAACCCCTCGCCTGCGGCTACCGGCCCCGAAGGTGGCACCCGCCGGCTCTTTCGACGACTGAGGTTGCGTGTGGGAAAGGCTAAGAGCTGGGTTTCGCTTCGTTGCTGGGAACGCTCGCCTTGAGCTTGCCCGGATTTGATGGACACCCATCGTGAGCCGTAAGGTTCGTCCAGAGGTGTCCCATGTCAAAAAGAATTCGTCGTCAGTTCACACCTGATTTCAAGGCCGGCGCGGTTGCCCTAGTCCTTGAGCGAGGTCAGCCGGTGTCTCGGGTATGCCGTGACCTGGATCTGGTCGAGAGTGTCTTCAGGCGCTGGATCGAGAAGGCTCAAGCCGGTTCTGGAGCGCCTTCGCGATCGCCCCCCGCCGTTCCGCTGACGGCCGAGCAGGCCGAGATACAGCAGCTTCGACGCGAGAACGAGATCCTGCGGATGGAGCGTGACATCCTAAAAAAAGCGACGGCGTTCTTCGCCAAGGAATCGAGCTGAGATGCCGGTTTATCGAAGCGGAGAGCGCGTCGTACTCCATCGTGGTCCTCTGCCGGCTGCTCGAGGTGGGTCGCAACAGCTTCTATGCCTGGCGGCATCGCCAAAAGCATCCGAGCCCCCGCGTGCTTCGTGACCGCCAGCACCTGGCGCAGCTGAAGCAGTTGCATGAGCGCAGCCGAGGGCTTTACGGCAGTCCCCGGCTATGGCATCTGGCTCGTGAGCAGGGGCTGAGCCTGGGGCGCCATGCGACCGCCCGCTTGATGCGCCAGGGCGGTCTCGTCGGGCGCGGCTCGCGTACAAGCAAGGCATCACGACGGGCCGCCACGGTGTCCGCGGTGGCCGATAACCATGTTGATCGATGCTTCACCACGGCCGCCCCTGATCAGGTCTGGGTAACGGACATGACCCAGTTCGCCACGCAACAGGGTCCAATGTATCTGGCCGTCGTGATCGATCTGTACGCCCGGCGAGTGATTGGCCACGCAACGGCTGCGACGATGCATACCGACTTGCCCTTGCAGGCTTTGCGCATGGCCGTAGGCCAGCGCGGTTCGGCGCAGGGAGTGCTCCATCACTCCGACCAGGGCAGTCAGTACACGAGCGCGGCCTATCAGGCCGAACTCGCTCGACTGGGTATGCGGGTAAGCATGAGCCGGCGCGGCGAGTGTTGGGACAACGCGGTGGCTGAGAGCTTCTTCAGTACGTTGAAGTGCGAGATCGCAGCCCCACGCCGCTACGCCTCGATCGAGGAGGCACGCCACGTGGTTTTTGAATACATCGAAGTGTTTTATAACCGGCAGCGCTTACACTCGACCAACGGCTATCGATCGCCTGCGGCGACCGAAGCTGCTATCCCATAACTTGAGTGTCCATTAAACCGGGGCGAGCTCACCTGCCTGTTGCGCACGGCATCGGTCGCCTTAGATACGTCGAGGGTTCGCGCACGTGCGTGCGCTCCGACCCATGCGGCGGATCAGGCGTTGGATATGCCACAACCTGTCCTATCCCTGGGGTAGGAACCCACGATGTGGGCGAAAAGCCAACAAAGCGACGACGCCATACCCCGCACCTCTGCGACCGCTCGCGTAACAACCCACCTCAGTCTTGGAAAGAGCCGGCGGGTAGCCCCCTCGGTGCCGGTAGCCGCAGGCGAGGGATTCGCACAGATCAGGCCCGAAGGGGGCCGGCCAGGACGGCCGGCCGTTCTCGCGAGACAGGATGTCGAGTCGAGAACCCCTGTGCGAAGCCCGACCCGGCCCGAAGGGCAATAGATAGACGGCCGCGGAGCGGCCTTTCCTCAGCGGGTCGCCGCAGGCGTGGCACCGAGGGAGCTACCCGCCGGCTCTTGCCCCAAGGCGCCAAGGCCAACGCGATGCCGAAGGCGAGCCACGCTCACCCTGATCATCCCCGCGCCCGACGCCCCCAAAGCCACCCACCGCCGCAAATGCCCAGCACGAGCACCGCGTCCAGCACCCAAGGCGCCCACGGCCGTGCATCGAACCAGGGCGCCACCAGGCCGTCATGGGCGATCATGCGCGCCGCGGTCCAGGCGATGGCCGCGGCACCGATGTAGACGACCGCAGGGAACCGCTCGATCAGTTTCAGGATGAGGGTGGAGCCCCACACCACCAATGGCACGCTGATCGCCAGCCCGAGGACCACCAAGCCCATGTGGCCCTTGGCCGCGCCGGCGATTGCCAACACGTTGTCCAGGCCCATCAGCGCATCGGCCACCACGATGGTGCGGATCGCCGGCCAGAAGCCCGACGCGGCGTCGATGTTCGGGTCATGGTCGTCGTGCTTGAGCAGTTTCCAGGCGATGGGGATGAGCAGGGCGCCGCCGACCAGCATGAGGCCGGGCAGCTTGAGCAGCCAGATCACGGCGAAGGTCAACACGATGCGCAGGGCGATCGCCCCGAACGTGCCCCAGAACACTGCTTTTTTCTGCAATTCCCGGGGCAGGTTGCGTGCGGCCAGTGCGATCACGATCGCGTTGTCACCCGCCAGGACCAGGTCCAGCAGGACGATGGCGGCAAGGCCGGAGAAGAATTCGGGAGTGAGGAAATCCATGGGTGGCGGCCTTTGCGCGTGGTGAGATCGAATGCGGCGGCCACGGGCACGCGCACTCGTGGCCACCACAAAAGTCTCGTTCCTGGCGCAGGCCACCGCGACGACCGGGATGCATGGGGCATCCGTATTGACGACCGTCGCGCACGAAACCCCGGAGGGACTTCGCGGAACTACTCCCCTTCGGGTTGGTAGTGGGGTGCATTGTGCGCGGTTGGGATGCACCGCGGCAAGACATTGCCCCGGGGTCACCGGTTAAAATCGCCGGCTATCCCAACCCCGCGAGTGACATCCATGAGCGCACACGACATCCGTTCCGCCACGCGTCCCGATCCGGACCAGCCGCTGGTGGACATCGCCAACTACGTCGCCGACTACCGGATCGACTCGCAGGAGGCCTACGACACCGCGCGTTACATGCTCCTGGATTCGCTGGCGTGCTCGGCCCTGGCGATGAAATTCCCCGATTGCGTCAAGCACCTGGGGCCGCTGGTGCCGGGCGCGGTGATGCCCGGTGGCTCCCGCGTGCCGTTCACCGCGCACGAACTGGACCCGGTGCAGGCCGCCTTCGCCATCGGCACGCAGATCCGCTACCTGGATTTCAACGACACCTGGCTGGCGGCCGAGTGGGGTCACCCCTCGGACAACCTGGGCGCCATCCTCTCCGTGGCCGATTACCTCTCGCGCAAGGCGGTGAAGGAAGGCGGCGCGCCGCTGACGGTGCGCGACGTGCTGGGCTATGCGATCAAGGCCCATGAAATCCAGGGCTGCTATGCCCTGAAGAACAGTTTCAACCGCGTCGGCCAGGATCACGTGATCCTGGTCCGGCTGGCGTCCACGGCGGTCACCACGGCCATGCTCGGTGGCGACAAGGAGCAGATCACGACGGCGGTCTCGCACAGCTGGATCGACAACGGCGCCCTGCGCACCTATCGCCATGCCCCGAACACCGGTCCCCGTAAGAGTTGGGCCGCGGGCGACGCCTGCCGCCGTGCCGTCACCCACGCCATCAACGCTGTCTACCGCAACGTGGTGGGTTATCCGTCGGCGCTGACCGCCAAGACCTGGGGCTTCTACGACGTGGCCTTCAAGGGCAACGCGTTCGAGTTCGAGCGCCCGTTCGGCAGCTACGTCATGGAAAACGTGCTGTTCAAGATCAGCTTCCCGGCCGAATTCCACGCCCAGACCGCGGTGGAATGCGCCATGGCGCTGCACGAGCAGGTCGCCTCCCGCGTGGACGAGGTCGAGAAAATCGTGATCGAGACGCAGGAAGCCGGTGTCCGCATCATCGACAAGACCGGCCCGCTGGCGAACTACGCCGACCGCGACCACTGCATCCAGTACATGGTGGCCGTGCCGCTGATCTTCGGCCGCCTCACCGCCGACGACTACAACGACGCCGTGGCGGCCGATCCGCGCATCGACGCCCTCCGGGACAAGATGACGGTGGTGGAGAACCCCCAGTTCACCCGCGACTACTTCGACCCGGAGAAGCGCTACATCGGCAATTCGGTGCAGGTTTTCTTCAAAGATGGTTCAAAAACCGAAAAGATTTCGATCGACTTTCCCATCGGTCATCGCAATCGCCGCGCCGAAGGCATCCCGGTCCTGCTCCGCAAGTTCGAGGCCGCCCTGCGAGCAGAGTGGCCTGCAGAGCGGGTCGAGAAGGTTCTGGAGGTCACTTCGTCGGCCGAAAAACTCGACGCGATGCCCATTCACGAGTTCATGACGCTCTTCACGGCTTGATAATAGCCGTGACTCAAGTATGAACGGCGGTTTTTAGCACGTGTTCAATTGTTTGATTTTTGCTAAACTGCCGCCGCCCGTTGAAGGGATATAAAAGCGAGGGACGGCTGAAGTCCCCGGATTAGATTTTAGATTTACGCGCGATTCCGTTTGGGGTGGAGCGCGGAAGCGAATACCAATAATGAGGAGACACCGATGAAACGTAAGGGCTTGTTTTTGCTGATCGGCTTGGCCCTGGGCGGCGTGGGTGCCGTTCATGCGCAGGAATCCGCTGCTGACACCGCGGGTAACGGCTATGACGGCCGCTGGTACATCGCACCGACGGTGGGCGGTTACTACAACGACACCGACCGCAACACCAACAGCCGTCAGGTTTACTACGGCCTGGGCTTCGGTAAGTTCATTTCGAACAACGCGTCGATCGACATCTTTGCCGATCGCACCAAGCGCGACAACGACGGTAACGGCCACTGGTCGAACAACAGCTACGGCGTGGCAGCTCGCTTCTACGCTGGTGCCTGGGACAGCTGGCGTCCGTACCTGCTGGCTGGCGTGATGGGTTCGTACCACCACAACCCGTCCGACAACGGCTGGTCCCCGGCTGCCGAGCTCGGCGTCGGCGTGTCGAAGACCATCACCGACAGCTCCGACTTCCGCGTCGAAGCCGGCTACCGCTACGACTGGGACGACAAGACCGTCGAGAGCGAGAATGGCTACGGTGACTGGTTCCTCGGCTTCTCGATCGTCTCGCGCTTCGGCGAGCCGCCGGCAGCTCCGGCTCCGGTCGCTGCTGTCGCTCCGGCCGCTCCGGATTGCTCGACGCTCGACAGCGACGGCGACGGCGTGAACGATTGCGACGACAAGTGCCCGGCCACCCCGGCTGGCACGATCGTCGGCCCGGATGGTTGCCCGCAGAAGGTCGTCATCGACCTGCGTGGTGTCAACTTCAAGTTCGACCGCCCGAAGAAGGGTGAGACGAACATCGGACCGACCCTGCAGGAGCCGACCAGCGACTCGCTGGGCGTTCTCGACCAGGCTGTCGACACCCTGCAGCGTTACCCGGCCGTCAAGGTCACGGTTGCTGGTTACACGGATAGCGTCGGTAAGGACGCTTACAACCAGGGCCTGTCCGAGCGTCGCGCCAAGATCGTGTTCGACTACCTGACCTCGCACGGTATCGGTGCGGATCGTCTGGAAGGTCCGATCGGTCACGGCGAAAGCAACCCGATCGACACGAACGACACGGCCGAAGGCCGCGCTCGTAACCGTCGCACGGAACTGCAGGTTCAGCAGTAATCGTTGCAAGATCGGTAAGTGCAGCATGAAAGAGCCCGGCGAAAGCCGGGCTCTTTTTTTGTGCAGGCCATAGGGTCGGCCAACGTTCCAAGGGTCCAGCAGCCCTGCGGTTGTAGGAGCGGACGATGTCCGCGAACCCTCGACGTGTCGTTTCGCGAATGATGCGTTACCTCGGCACGAGCGGAGGTTCTACCCACGTGCCCGCGTGGCATTCCGCGCCATGTGAGACCGCTTTGTTCGGTAGTTGGAAACGCCCGGCGTTAGGCGGGGCGCGGCATCGTTCGTTTTAGCGGTGTTGAGGGTTCGCGGACATCGTCCGCTCCTACATTGGCCTGTACCGTAACCGTAACCGCGACCGCGACCGCGACCGGGGCTACCTTGGCGGCGGACGCAACGCACCGCCGGGTTTGGCGGGGTTACCAGGCGTAGCGGAGCCGCCCGTACCAGTACGCGCCGTTCGAGCCGATCGGGGAGATCACGTCGTAGGGGAAGTTGCCGGCGTAGGCGATGTCGGGGATCGAGCGATCGGGGTATTGGTCGGTGATGTTCTGCCCGCCCAGCGCGAGGGAGAGGCGATCGGTGGCGTGCCATTCGGCTTCCGCATCCAGCTGCCAGCGCGCCGCATAGGTCTGCTTCGGCACGAAGCCACCACCGAAATCGAACACCCGCGTAGTGCTGCCCTGTCGTGTAGCGCGGCCCAGTAACGACCAGCGCGAGTTGTCCCAGCGTGCGGTGAACGCGCCACGCTGGCGTGGGGCGGCATCGGTGAGCGTGTTGCGTTCTTCCAGCCCGAACAGCACCGCATCCGCGCCGAGCGCGGCCAGTTCCGGTGGCGTGTCGCGGACGTGGCGGATCGACGTGCGGTTGTAACTGTAGGTGGCGGTGAGCGTGAGGTTGCCGCCGAAGGCCGGTTGCCGATAGTTGGTGACCAGCTCCGCGCCGCGGGTGCGCGTGTCCACGGCGTTGGTGAAGAACGCCACGCTTTGGACACCCGGTACGCCGAAGCGTGCGTCGATGTAATTCTCCAGGCCGTCCGGCGCGATGGTTTCGGACAACGTGACACGGTGGTCGACATCGATGCGGTACACATCCAGCGAGGCGTCGAAGCGCTCGCCCAGGCGGGCGGTGAGCCCGAGACTGTAGTTGCGGGATTTCTCGGCCTTGAGGTCGCGTGCGCCCAGCCCGCGCGCGATGGGATTGTTGACCGAGAGCACACGGCCCTGCACCAGGGTGCCGTCGGCACCGTAGCCCGTGGAGGTCGATTCGAAGCCGACCTGGCTGAGCGAGGGTGCGCGCAGGTTGTTCGATGCCGCGCCGCGAATGGCGAAGGCATCGGTGAGCGCGTACCGGGCACTGAGCTTGCCCGTCCACGCGGAGCCGAAGTCGTCGTAGTGCTCGTAGCGCCCCGCGGCATCGGCGAAGAAGCGTTCCGTGACGTCGCCGGAGAGATCGACATAGGCGGCGCCGACGTTGCGATGCAGGTCCGCCGTGTCCTGGGGTGTCAGGCCGCCGCCGGCCTGCGCGCCGGTCGGTGCGCCCACGATCGGCCCCACCGCATAGGAGGCCGGATCGCCCGCGTAGGTCCGGAAGCCCTCGTGGCGGAACTCCGCACCGGTTGCCAGCGTGAACAGCTTCGAGCCCCATTCCACGGATCGGCTTAAGTCGAGGTTGGCGGTGCCCTGCGTGCTGTCGTACTTGCCGATGTCGAAGCGCGTGGGGCTTTGCTCGCCCAGGGACACGTTGACGGTGTCGCGCAGGTCGTAGTCGAAGGTGTTGCGACCCCAGGTCAGGCTGCCGTCGATATCCCATTCGCCGGCGCGGCCGCGCGCGCCGGCGGTCAGGTTGACGTCGCGGTTGTAGCCGAGCGATTCGGGCCGATAGCCTTGCGGATAGAGCGCCGGCACGTTCGCGTCGCTGTCGGGATAGCGGAAATAGTTGTCGCCGACGGTGCGGCGCTGGGTATACATGCCGAAGGCATAGCCGCGCACGGTGTCGCCGAACGGCAGTTCGGCGTTGAACCAGCCGCTGTAGTTCTCGTTGCGCGGGTCGCCGGCGGCGTAGTTGCGCTTGCCGCGCAAGGCCAGGTTTTCCGGCGAGGGGTTCTCCCAGGAGGGGATGTCGTCCCGGCCGGCCCGGTTGGTCGGCTGGCGGTTGTTGCCCTCGATGCCGGCACGGACGAAGCCACCGTCGCCCCCGAGTTTGGCGCCCGCCTTGGCGCTGACGTAGCCGCTCTGGCCATCGGTGATCTCTCGGTTCCCGGGGCGGAAATTCGTGTGGTAAGCCCCATAGGTGGCGTCCACCTCGCCGCCCTCCGGGGCATCGTCGAGGATGATGTTGACCACGCCCGCGATGGCGTCGGATCCGTATTGCGCGCCGGCACCGTCGCGCAGCACCTCGATGCGCTTGATCGCGCTGATCGGAATGGCGTTGAAATCCACCGGCGTGGTGCCGCGGCCGATCTTGCTGTCGCTGTTGACCAGGGCGGAGGTGTGGAAGCGCTTGCCGTTGACCAGCACCAGCACCTGGTCTGGGCTCATGCCTCGAAGCTGGGCGGCGCGCACGTGGTCGGAGCCGCCCGAGTTGGACTGGCGGGGAAAATTGAAGGAAGGCAGCAGCGTGGCCAGGGCCTGGCCGAGCTCGCCGTTGACGGCGCCGGCCGAGCGGAGGTCCTCCGGCGTGAGCACATCGATCGGCACCGGCGAATCCAGTACCGTGCGGTCTTTGGCGTGGGTGCCCGTGACCACGATCTGGTCGAGCGTGGAGGCGGTGTTGCGGTCGGCCTCCTGAGCGGCGGCGGGAAGGGCGGCAAGACCGAGCAGGACGGCGGAAGCGAGGCGGGACGGGTGCATGGATGATCCTGGCGGGCACGCGGGGAGGTCACCGCGGCGACACGGGCGACGATGGCGGAGCACGATGGTTCCGGTGGCCGCAGTAACGTGCGAACCTTGCACTATTTGTTGCATTGCAGTGTACGCTGTGTCAATAGGTCGGACGCCTAGCCGTATGGACGTCCGTTTCGAAATACTCGTGCAAGGGGTTTCCATGAAGGTGTTCGCTGGTCTTTTCCTCGCCGTCTCGCTCGTGACGGCCGCCTGTGCCGGCCCCGCGCAGCGCGGCCCGGCCGCACCTGTCGCGGCAACGCTGCAAGGCGATACGGCCCATCCGGATGCCACCCGTGGATGGGTCCGCACGGAGCTCTACTTCGGGCTGGGCCGCGCGGATGCGCACGACGGCGTGGACGAAGCGGCGTGGCGCGGTTTCCTCGACAAGGACGTGACGCCGCGCTTTCCCAGCGGCCTCACCGTGGTCGACGCTTACGGCCAGTGGCAGGGCAAGCAACAGGCACAGCCCGAGCGCCTCCGCTCGAAGATCGTGGTGCTGCTGTATCCCGATACGCCGGCGGCGCGGGCGTCGGTCGACGCCATCCGCGCGGCATGGAAGGCGAAGACGGGCGACCAGTCCGTGCTGCGCGTGACCCAGCCCGCGGACGTGTCCTTCTGATGGCGGCCGTCCCCGCACCGCGTCCTCGCTTCGGCGGCGGCGACCTCAACGGCGTCCTCGGCCTGGTGGTCGACAACCTGTCGCTACTGGCCTTCCTGGCGACGGCGCTCATCGGCATCTTCGGCATGCCGGCCGACCTGGTGTTCCGGCGCATGTTCCCCGGCACGGCACTCGGCGTGCTACTGGGCAATCTCGCCTATACCTGGATGGCCCGCCGCCTGGCCGCACGCACCGGCCGCGACGACGTCACGGCCATGCCGCTGGGGATCGACGCGCCGACCACCATCGGCATGGCGCTGCTGGTGCTGGGCCCGGCGTTCGCGGGCTACCGGCAAGCCGGTATGGATGTCGCCGCCGCCGGAGAGGCCACCTGGCACCTGGGCATGGCGTCGCTGGTGGTCATGGGCGTGCTCAAGTTCGTGCTGTCGTTCTTCGGGGCGTGGGTACAGCGTTCGGTACCGCGGGCGGGCCTGCTGGGATCGATCGCCGGCATCGCGCTGGTACTGATGGGGCTGCTGCCGCTGGTCGAGATCCTGCGTGTGCCGGTGGTGGGCTTTGCCGGGCTGGGTATCGTGCTGTACGCACTGATCGCCCGGCGCCGCCTGCCGTTCGGCATCCCAGGCGTGCTGGGCGCCTTCGTCGTCGGCGTCGCGCTTTATTACGGGCTGGGTCCGGTCGGGTTGCTGGGCAGCGGCTACCACGCGCCCGCAGGCTGGACATGGCGATTGGGCCTGCCCCTGCCCAACCTCGGTTTCCTCGATGCCTTGCCGGCCACGCTGCCCTACCTTCCCCTCATCCTGCCGTTCGGCCTGCTGATGGTGGTGGGCGGCATCAACGTGACCGAAAGCGCGCGCGCGGCGGGGGATGATTACTCGACCCGCGACATCCTGCTGGTGGAGGCACTGGCGACGCTGGTGGCGGGCATCTGCGGGGGCGTGGCGCAGACCACGCCATACATCGGGCAGCCGGCCTACAAGGCCATGGGCGCACGCACGGGCTATACCCTGGTCACGGGTCTGGTCATCGGCCTGGGCGGCGTGTTCGGTTACCTGTCCAACCTGGTGGAATTGCTGCCCGTGGCGGTGCTCGCGCCGATTCTGGTCTTCGTGTCGGTCAGTATCACCACCCAGGCGTTCGAGGCCACGCCGCTACGCTATGCGGGCGCCGTGGTCTTCAGTTTCTTCCCGGCCATCGCGCGGCTGCTGGCCATCAAGCTGGGTGATCCGACCATCGTGGACCCGGCGCATTTCGCGGCGCTGTACGCCGACAACGCCCACGGTATCTCGGCCATGGCGGTCATCGTGATCCTCGGCAACGGCTTCATCATCACCTCGATGGTCTGGGCCAGTTTCGTGGTGGCGATGATCGACGGGCAGGTGCGCAAGGCCGCGGGTATCGTGGCGCTGGGGGGCGTGCTAACCGCGTTCGGGGTGATTCATTCGGTGGCGCCGATCGGTTCGGTGTACCTGCCCTGGTTGCTGGATGCGGCGGCGCGGGCGGTGGTGTGGCAGTTCGTGGCGGCGTATGGGGTGTTGGCGGGGGTGTTGATGGTGCTTTCCGTGGGGGAGGCTTCGGAGCGGTGGGGGCGGTCGGAGCGGCGGGTTTAGGAGGGCCAGGGGTAGGGTGAGGTGCGGCCTTGCCGCTGCGTTGGCTTTTCGCTCACATCGTGAGCTCCTACCCGCGTTGTTGGGTGGGTAGTAACGGGTTTTAGGTGCGTTGCGTGGGGTGGTGCTTGAATTGCTTGGGGTGGGAGGCCACCCTTGGGCATTGTCCCGAGGAAATTCCCCATGTCTCTTTCCGACCTGACATCACTGCCGGGCGTGACCGCCGCGCCGGATGCTGTGACCCAAGGCTACGTGTTCAACCATACGATGATCCGGGTGCGCGACCTAGACGCGTCGCTGGACTTCTATACGCGGGTGCTGGGCTTTACGCCGGTGTACCGGCAGGTGCACGAAGAGGCGGCCTTCACCATCGTTTACCTGGTGCTGGTGGGCGATCGTGCGCTCATTCCGGATGACGACGCGGAGCGCAAGCGCTGGGTGCTGTCGCAGCCGGGCGTGCTGGAGCTGACGCACAACCACGGCACGGAGAAGGATGCCGCCTTCGCCTACCACAACGGCAACAGCGAGCCGCGCGGCTTCGGCCACCTATGCGTGAGCGTGCCAGACGTCAACGCCGCCTGTGCGCGTTTCGAGGCGATGGGCGTGGCGTTCCAGAAGCGCTTGAGCGATGGCCGCATGCGCCATATCGCCTTCATCCGCGACCCGGACCAGTACTGGATCGAGATCCTCCAGCCCACGCCGTTCACCGCCTAACGCGCCCGCCACCATGCCGACGAACCTGCCCCCGGTCACCCGTAACCTCCTGATCGCCAACGTGCTGGTCTTCATCGCGCAAACGCTGCTAGGCGACGAGCAGACGCTGGCGGTGAGCCGCTGGTTCGCCCTGTGGCCGATCGGCCACGATCTTGCCGTGGACCTGGGCGGCGGCGATATTGCCGGCATCGGATTCCGCGTGTGGCAGCTGGTGACCTACGGCTTCATGCATGGAAGCATCATGCACATCGTGCTGAACATGTACGCGTTGTACATGTTCGGTGGGCTGATCGAGCGCGTGATGGGCCAGCGGCGCTTCGTCATCTACTACTTCACCTGCCTCGTAGCGGCCGCCGTGGCACAGCTGGCGGTGGTGTACTTCTTCGAGCCGGGCCGCATGTACCCGACGGTGGGTGCGTCCGGTGCGGTGTTCGGCCTGCTCGGCGCTTTCGCCATGCTGTTCCCGCGCGAGAAGCTGATGCTGATCCCGATTCCCATCGGTATCCCGGCGTGGTTGTTCGTCACGCTCTATGGCGCCGCCGAACTGATCTTCGGTGTTACCGGCACGGTGTCCGGCGTGGCGCACTTCGCCCACCTGGGCGGGTTGTTCGCCGGGCTGGCGCTGCTGTGGGCGTGGGGCGTCAGGCCGCCGCCACGCCCCTCGTTCTGAAGCGACTCAGCGCAGCGCGAGGAAGTCCGGGCTGACCACGAAGCGCACCGCGTCCAGGCGGAAACGCGCTTCGGGGATGGCCGCCAATAGGGCATCGCGTTCGTTTTCCACCGCCTCCAGTTCCGCATCCGTGATCGACGGATTGACCGCGTGCAGGGCGACCAGCCGCGCGTATTCCGTATCGAGTTCGCGCCGTGCGGTTTCCATCGCCTCCACCTTGATCACTTCGGCACGAGCCTCGGCGAGGTCCTGCGCGCGTTCCAGCATGGGCGGCACCAGCTTGGAGAGGAACTTGCGATAGCGCGGCACCTCGATATTGCGATCAGGGGCGCGGCGCATGGCGACGTCGCTGGGGCGGAAGCCCGGGCGTTCGCTGAGCTTGGTGTCTACCGTCAGGGCCAGCGGTGTCGTGGGCAGGAAGCGGCCCGGATCGAGTGTGCGGTCGGCAATGATTTCCAGCACGAACACTGCCTGCAACAGGGCCGTGCGCACGGGCAGGGCATCGTCGACGAGGAAGGCGGCATTGCCGTTCTCCCCCGAGACCAGCAGGTCCACCGCGGCCAGCACCATCGGGTGGTCGAGACGCAGCAGCGGCAGGTCTTCGCGCGCTAGGGCGAGGTCGCGCGAGAACGTGACCGACAATGGACCATCGGCGAAACCGGTGAGGCCGTCGGTGGACAGGTATTGTGGATCCAGCAGTACGATGTCCTTGGCCAGTTCTTCCGCGTGCACGCCGAAGGTCTCGAACAGGCGCTGGATGAAGGCATCCCGCGCTTCGTCGGCGTCTTCGGCGGCGAAGCTGCCGGCGAGGTCGTCCGCATGCGGGTCGCGGCTGGCGGCCAGTTCGAGCAGGTGGTCGCGGCCGGCGTGGATCAGGGCGGCCAGTTCCTCGTGCGCGCCGCGGGTCTCGGCGATGAGCGCATCCAGTTCCTGATCGCGGGCATCGTCCTCGCGGGCGTGCTCGTCGGCGAGCGTGGACAGCAGTTCACCGAAACGACGCAGCAGTTCGCGACCGTCGGCGGGGCTGGAACGGAATGCATCCATGCCTTCGTCGTACCAGCGCGCCAGGATGTGCTGCGCGCTTTGCTCGACCACCGGCACGTGGATGCTGATGTCGTGTTTCTGGCCGATGCGGTCCAGGCGACCGATGCGTTGTTCGAGGAGGTCCGGATCGAGGGGGAGATCCCACATCACCAGGCGGTGGGCGAACTGGAAGTTGCGGCCCTCCGAACCGATCTCGGAGCACAGCAACAGGCGCGCGCCGTCGGGCTGGGCAAAGAACGCGGCGTTGCGGTCGCGCTGCACGATGCCCAGGCCTTCGTGGAAACGGGCCACGCCCACGCCGCTCTTCGTGCGCAGGGCTTCCTCGATCGCCAGCACCTTGGCCTGGCTGCGGCACAGCAGCAGGAACTTGTCCGCCGGATGCGCGTCGAGCAGGCTCAGCAGCGCGGCCAGGCGAGGGTCGTCGTGGTAGTCGAACTCCAGTGGGGCCGGTGGCTGTTGCAGGTCGGAACGGAACTCGGCCAGCAGGGCGTCGCGGCGGCCGGGCTCGAGCGCATCGGCATCCAGCACGCGGATGTGCGGCACACGGTGCGGGAAGCCGCCGATGCCGGCACGACGGTTGCGGAACATGGCGCGGCCAGTGCCGTGGCGATCGATGAGGGCGGCCAGCAGGGCATCGTTGGCGTCGTCGCGCTCGACCAGGCCGAGCAACTCGCGGTCCCCGGTGAAGCGAGCCTTCAGCAAATCCCGATGCGCCGTGCCGAGTGTCTCGCCCGCGGCCAGCACGCTGGCCACTTCGGACAAGGCGCCATAGCCTTCCGCCTCGCCGAGGTAGGTGTCCAGGTCGCTGTAGCGTTGCGGGTCGAGCAGGCGCAGGCGGGCGAAATGCCCGGCGCGGCCCAGTTGCTCGGGCGTGGCGGTGAGCAGGATGACGCCCGGCGTGGCGGCGGCGAGGGTCTCGACCAGGCGGTAGCGGGGGCTGGCCTCGTCCGGGGTCCAGGCCAGGTGGTGGGCTTCGTCCACCACGATCAGGTCCCAGCCGGCCTCGGTCAGCTGCGCAGCGCGCTTCGGCGAGCCTTCGAGGAAGGCGAAATCGGCGATGACCAGTTGTTCGTCTTCGAATGGGTTGCGGCCGTCGCTGGCCTGTTCGATGGCCTCGCAGCGTTCCTCGTCGAAGATCGAGAAGGACAGGTTGAAACGGCGCAGCAGCTCGACGAACCACTGGTAGACCAGGGTTTCCGGCAGCAGCACCAGCACGCGACCCGCGCGCCCGGCCGCCAGCTGGCGCGAGAGGATCATGCCGGCCTCGATCGTCTTGCCCAGGCCGACCTCGTCCGCCAGCAGCACACGGGGCGGGCGACGCGCGGCGGCGATGCCGGCCACACGCAGTTGGTGCGGCACCAGGCCGATCCGCGCCGATTCCAGGCCCCAGGCGGCCGAGCGACGGGCATCGGCACGTCGGCGCAGGGCTTCCAGGCGCAGGTCGAAGCGGTCGTTGGTGTCGGTACGGCCACCGATCAGGCGGTCGTCCGCCTGCGACAGCGCCTGCTCGTCGTCCAGCTGGCCTTCTTCCAGTTCGCGGCCTTCGCCACGGTAGACATAAAGGCCTTCGCGTTCCTCGATGCGCTCGACCAGGAAGGCAATGCCCTTGCCCGATACGCGCTGGCCGGCGCGGAATTCCGCACGGATCAGCGGGGCGCTATCCGCCGCATAGGGGCGCAGCACGCCCGCCTTGGCGAACAGCACCTGCACGCTACGTCCCTCGACGCGAAGAACGGTGCCGAGACCGAGCTCGGGCTCGGCGGTAGAGATCCAGCGTTGACCGGGTTGGAACATGCGAGGGGAGCCAGGACTGCAAGGGGGCGTTGATTATCCGCCGCCGGGCCCCGGATGCCTACCTTTGTGAGATCAGGTCTCGGCCCAGCGCCGCAGGAGGTTGTGGTAGACGCCCGTCAACCGCAGGATCGCCGGCTGATCCGCGCCCGCCGCCGACAGTTCGCGGATGGACGTATCGAGCTCCAGCAGCAACCGCCGTGCGCCATCGTCGCGGACGAGGCTCTGCACCCAGAAGAACGCGGCGATACGGGCGCCACGCGTCACCGGCGTTACCCGGTGCAGGCTGGACGAGGGATAGACGATGGCGTGGCCGGCCGGCAGCTTGACCTCGTGCTCGCCGTAGGTGTCGCTGACGATCAGCTCGCCGCCGTCGTACTCGTCCGGCTCGGCCAGGAACAGCGTGCATGAGATATCGCTGCGAACCTGTTCGTCGCCGTGGCCGGTGGACATCACCGCGCCATCGATATGGAAACCGTATTCGCCGCCGCCTTCGTAGCGGTTGAAGCGCGGCGAGATCGTGCGCAGCGGCAGCGCCGCCGCGTGGTAGAGCGGATGGCGGGTGAGCGCCGCGACCACCTGTTCACCCAGCTGTCTCCGCAGGGGTGACGCGTCGGGCAGTTGCAGGTTGCGCTTCACCTTCGCACCCTGCGGACCGACGGTCTGCCGACCGTCGGTCCAGTCGGCATCCACCATGGCGGCACGCATTCCCGCGACCTGCTCGGTGGTCAGTACATCGGGGATATGCAGCAACATGGTGGATTCCTCCGGTGGATCAGAAACGGACGTTGGCGGTGAGCATCGCCGAGCGCGGCGTCCCTGGAGTGTAGCGGTAGCCGCTCTTGTTGATCGCCGCCACGTAGCGCTTGTCGAACAGGTTGTACACGTTGAGCTGGAGGTCGATGTTGCGGTTGATCGGGTAGCTGGCCATCGCGTCGAACACCCAGTACGCCTTGGTGTACTGCGGCGTGCCCACTGCGCCGTCCGTGCCGCGCAGCAGTTCACCGGAATAGCGCGCGCCGCCGCCAAGGGTCAGGTCGAACGGCAGGTGATACGTGGTCCAGGATGTGAAGGCCTTCTTCGGCGTATAGGCCAGGTCGTCCGAGCCGTTCTGCGTGACGTTGGTGCCCTTTTCGACGGTGGCGTCCATGGTGGTGAAGCCGGCGCTGATCGCCCAGTCTTCCGTCAGCTTGCCCAGGGCCGATACCTCGATGCCCTGCACGCGCTTCTTGCCGATCTGGTAATAGAGCAGGTCGGTCGGGTCCTGCACCAGTTCGTTGGTCACCGTGGTGCGGTACAGCGCGCCGGTCAGCAGCAACCGCGAGTCGAGCAGATCCCACTTGGTGCCGATCTCGGCGGTACGTGCCTTCTGCGGGTCGAAGTTGGGGTTGTCGGCGCTGTTGCCGGATGCGGACAGCGTGAGCGTGTTGCCGCCCGGCGGCTCCTGCGACTGGGCCACGTTGATGTAGATGCTGCCGTTGGCGGCCGGCTTGTACAGCACGCCCACCTTGTAGTTGATCAGGTTGTCGCTCTTGGTGGTGTCCACGCCGGGCAGGATGCTGCCGGCCGGCAGGCGACCGCACGCGGGGCCATTGCGCGCACCGCAGACCACGAGGCTGCTGAAGTCGGTCTTGTAGTGGTCGAAGCGCACACCGGCGTTGACCTGCCAGTTCTCGCCGAACTTCAACGTGTCGAACAGGTAGGCCGCGGCGGTGTTGGTCTTGCCGCTCGATACCGCGCCGGTCTCGTGGTAACGCAGGCCACCCACATCGGAGTACGGCTTGTACAGATTGGCGGCCGGCAAGGTGCTGCCGGTAACGGGACCGAGGCCGATGGTGCGCGCCTGCTCGTTGGTCAGCTCGATACCGGCGCTGATGTTCTGCGTGACCGCGCCCGATTCGATCGTCGCCGTGAGGTTGGTCTGGTTGGTGGCGATGCGGTTGGACTGGTGCTTGAACGTCGGCAGGCTGCGTGCCAGCGTCCAGGTCGACGGATCGGCCGGGTTGGGCGTGAGCAGGTTGGCGGTGGTGCCCATGAACGCGGTCAGCAGGTAATCCTGCGTGGTGCGGGCCCAGCGCGAGGTGTTGTGCAGCGCCACGGTGTCGTTGACATCGTGCTCGACGATGACGGTGAACATGTCCTGCGTGACATGGTCGTGGTCCTGGTTGGTGCCGTAGTAGTTGTCTTCGTCGACCTTGCCCGCGCCGGTGAGGAACGCACGGCGATCGGGCGAGGTGTAACCCGGCAGGCCGATGGTCGGCACGCCGCCGTCGGGCACGTTGTTCTGTTTGATGTGCAGGTAGTCGAGGTAGACACGGGTCGGTGTGCCGAGCCCGAACGCCAGCGACGGGGCCACGCCCCAGCGGTTGTTCTCGATACGGTCGCGTCCGGCCACCTGGCTGTCCTGGCCCATGACATTGAGGCGGAACGCCGCGTCGTTGCCAAGGGCCTGGTTCCAGTCGGCGGTGCCGCGGCGGCGCTGGCCGCTGCCGCCCTGCACCGAGCCGGACACGCCGTTGCCGAGCACCGGCTGCTTGGTCACGAGGTTGACCGCACCGGTAGGCGCAGTGCGGCCGTACTCCGTGCCGTCCGGGCCCTTGGTGACTTCCACCTGCTCGATGTTGAAGACATCGCGCGACACGGTGCCCAGGTCGCGCACACCGTCGACGAAGATGCTGCCCGAGGTATCGAACCCGCGCATGTAGATCGAGTCGCCGGTGTTGGTCGAGCCGTTCTCGCCGACGAAGAACGTGCCCACGCCCGGGCTGTTGCGCAGCGCCTCCGTCAGCGTGGTGGCGCCCTGTTGCTGCATCAGCGCGCGGTTGATCACCTGGATGGTCTGCGTGGTGTCCAGCAGCGACTGGGTGAACTTGGGCGATGACACCTTGTCCACGCGGTAATCGCTGGAGCGATCGGCCTGCACCTGCATGCCGGGGAGGGCCTGCGCATCGTTGACCTTGGCCTGCTGGGGCGGCACGACGTCGACAGGCGCGTCGCCGGCGACGACGCCATGGGCGAGCGAAAGTAGGACGGCGGCACCGACGGTGCGTACCGCGGGTGCGGCGTGCTTGCGGCTGGTGATGAAGGCCATGGGGATCCTTGCAAAGACGATGGACGAAAAAGGCTGGGCCGGGTCACGCGCACGGCACCGCCCCTCGATAGCCGATGGCTCCCGCGGAAGTTGGATACGTGCCCTGACGATGCTGTGGCGCGGGTCTGTGTTAACCCGGCGTGATGCACATCGTAAGCTTAATGAGAACGATTCGCAATATTGTCGTAAGCCGTGCCTAAGCCCGGATTACGAATAATGCGTCCGTGGTGCCGTTTACGTAGCCCGGATTCCTCGCGGTAATGCGATACCAGAGGCCTGCGGGTGCGATCGAAGGAGTGGGCCGTGAATATCATCGTCGTCGAGGATGACGTCCGACTGGGCGCCGCCATCAAGCGTGCACTGGAGCATCTCGCCTACACGGTGACATGGTTGCGTACCGGAGCCGAGGGCCTCGAGGCATTGCGTAGCGAGTCGGTGGATCTGGTGCTGCTCGACCTGGGTCTTCCGGAAATCGACGGCATCGAGGTGATCGCCGAGGCGCGCCGGCTCGATGTCAGGACCCCCATCATCGTCATGACGGCGCGGGACTGCGTCCAGTCGCGCGTGCGTGGCCTGGACGCCGGGGCGGATGATTACATGACCAAGCCCTTCCATCTGGACGAACTCGCCGCGCGTATCCGCTCGCTGGCCCGGCGCGCCCGCGGTCTTGCCGACAATCAACTGGACGCGGGAGGCCTGTCGCTCAACCTCAGCACGCTGGAGGTCACTTTCCAGGAGAGGCCCGTCGAACTGACCCGCCGCGAGTTCGCCCTGCTGCGGATACTGATGGAGCGCCACGGGAAGATCGTTCGCCGCGACTCGATCGAGAGTTCGGTGTACGGCATGGACTCGGACGTGGGCCGGAACGCGCTGGAAGTCCTGGTCCATTCCCTGCGCCGCAAGCTTTGTCCCGAGGCCATCCGCACCGTTCGCGGTTTCGGTTATATGGTGCCCAGTGACCTGGTCTGAACGGCCTCGGCTGAGGACATCGAATCGTCATCCTGCCGACAGCAATATCTAAGGTAAGTGCGGCATCGTGGGCGGTAGCCCTCCCGAGAGCCCGCCCATGCGTCCTTTGGCATCGTTTTCCCCCGCCACGTCAGCCGAACCCGCCCGCACGCCGATGCACGGCAAGGCGGCTGCATGGCGCCGTCACCTCGCCGCCTGGCTGGCGCGCCACCTGATCGCCCCGTCCAGGAATCTCGTCGGTGCGGGTGGGCTGCCCACCTCGGGCATCCAGCGCATCCTGGTCTGCCGGCCCAATCACCGGCTGGGCAACACGCTGCTGCTGACGCCGCTGCTGGTCGAGATCGAGCGCCGCTTCCCCGGCGCGGAGGTTGACCTGCTCTCGGCCGGTCCGGCCGCCCATGCGGTGTTTCGCGGGTTCGACATCGTCGGCGACTGCACGACCCTCGATCGTCATGCCGTCCGACGCCCGCTCGCCACGCTGGGTGCGTTGCGCAAACTGCGCTCGCGTCGCTATGACCTGGTGATCGACGCGGCGGCGGGTTCCTCGTCGGGCCGCATCGCCAGCGCCATGGCAAAGGCGCGCTACCAGCTTCGTACAGAAGCCATGCCGACCGACGGCGGCACGACGCATCTTGCCGCACGCCCGGTGCAAGCCCTGCGCTGGGCGCTCGGCGTGACAAGCGACGCCCAGGTGCCGCCCCTCGACGTACGGTTGTCGGACGCCGAGCGGCAAGGCGGTCGCGAGGCCCTGGCTCGCGTATTACGCGAGGTCGACGGACGGCACCTGCCGGTGCTGGCCATCTTTCCCAATGCCACCGGGTCCAAGCGACTTCCCGCCGACTGGTGGGGCAGCTTCATGCAGGCGTTGCTGGATCGCCTCGGCGAGAGCTGCGTGGTCGAACTCGTCTCCGCCGACGGCCAGTCGCGCCTGGGTGGCGGCTATCCCACCTATTACACCAGCGATCCGCGCAAGCTGGCCGCCTTCATCGAGGCGTCGGGCACGTATATCAGCGCGGATTGCGGCGTGATGCACCTCGCCGCGGCAACGGGGGCGACCACCGTCGGGCTGTTCGGCCCGACCGATCCGGAACGCTACGCACCGTATGGTCGCGACAATACCGCCGTGGCCTGCGACGACGGCTGCCCGCGGCAGGCGGCGGCACGTGTGGCTATGCATCTGCTGCGCCTAAGGCTTCAAGCACGAAGCACGTAGTAGGGAACGATGCCGTCGGTGCCGGTAGGCGCGACGCTGCGCTGTATCCGTAAACCATGGCGTGCCGCGCCTTGGTGGACGTCGACCAGCACCGGCGTATGGCCGAACAGGACGACAAGCCCTCCGCGTCGCACACTCGGTACCAGCCGGTCGAACAGGGCGTCAGCCTGCGCCCGCGTCACCACTTCCGCATTGAGAAAGCGGAGGATCAGGGCGTCGCAGGAGGCCGGCGGTACGAGTGCGGCATCGGCGAGGGAGAAGGTGACCGGCCCATCGGGGTGACGGGTACGCGCGGTCCGGATCATGTCCGCCGCCCGATCCGATCCCTCGAAGTGGAGCCGTGGACAGGCATGCGCCATGGCCACTACGAAATCCCCGGTGGAACAGGCCGGATCGCGTACCAGCGCGCCGTCGGGCAGCTCCGTACGCAGTGTGGCGGCACACAGCGCACGCATGTGGCGCTCGCCGGCTGCCAGGTCCTCGGCGCGTTCGGCCATGCGCGCCCAGAACGCCGGCGGACAGACGAACTCATGGCCCCATGTGCGCATCGGCGCGATGGGGAAGTGGATCACGGCGAGCGGATCGCGGCGCACGAGCGCCATGAAAGCCTTGGCCTCCTGACGGCGACGATGGGTCGCGCTCACCTCGATCGCGTCCGCATGCTCGTACAGCACGCCATCCGAGCCCAGCAGATGGTGCGGCCGGATCACGTTGCAGGCGTGCCGAGGCTCGTCACGCGTCGCCGGCGCGACATGACCGATCCAGCGATAAGCGCCGGCGCGCAGCAGAAAGTAACCGTGCGCGGATCGTGGGTCGTCGATCCGCCAGTGCCGCCGGCTCGTCGCCTCATTCATGGCCGGCGATCCGCGCGGCCGGAAAACCCGGAACGATGGGGTTGCCGTGGGCGACCAGGAAATAGCGATCGAAACCCGGCACGAGCACCTGGCAGACCACGACACCCCGGCAGGCCGCGTGGATCACGTGCAGCAAGGGGCGATAGCCTTCTTTCGCCAGACGATGTAACGCACGCGTGAGCAAGGCGCGCGGCGAGGTGTGTCGAAGGCGAGTGGGCAAGGGCACGGCGACCGTGCGTCGCTTGCGTAGCAGTGCAGGCAGGTCGGCCACGCAGGCGCGATGGGCACGCGGCCACGGACGCAACCGAAGCTCGGCGCGCTCGAGCTGATGAAGAACGCTTTCCTCGGCGCGGGCGAGCAGCTCGAGTTTTACCAGTTCGTGCAGGGCGCGCGACAGGGCGTGCCCAGGGCAGCCGGATGCGCCCGCGCCGTAGAGCTGCACCGGATGGGCGGCATGCTGCGTGAAGGCGAGGTAGCTGTAAGCGGCGCGATGCGTACCGATGTCCAGTACGGTGACGGTATAGCCCAGCATGTCTTCCGTGCCGTTCCACAGTCGGGTGGACACGGGGTCCAGCGTACTGCGATCGATCACGCGCACCGGTGCAATGGCATCGGCGTCATGGAAATGCACGCGAAGGAAGTGGGAGACGTCGTCGCGCTCGATGCACTCGTTGAGCGCATGCAGCGCGGCCTCCGTGAAGGTCGAACCGATGGCCGTTCCGCTGTTGCCGGCATAGCGGCGCAGGCCTGAATAGTCGAAGGTGTCGGCCTGCATGCGCCGGTCGATATACGTGGGACGAAACAAGGCGAGGGGATGCTCCTGTGCGCTCCCGTCGTGGAAGCTGGTAAATCGGCGGACGGCGAGCCGTGCCTCCGGCTGTGCATCCAGCAGCGCATCAATGGGCGCACCGAGGCCCCGCGTGACGTCGCGGGCGGTCGCGACCACCGACGTGAGCGAGCAGTCATCGTGCAGGGAGATGAAATGCTCGAAGGCCTCGAAGAGCCCGCCGACCAGCGCGCTGTCGCGGTCGCCCTTGCCGACGCCACGACACACCGGGCGACCGGCGTCGTCGCTCAACTGAACGACGGTCGCAAAGGGGCCGGACCCATGTTCCGTCGCGTGCCAGCGCAGCCCTCGCGCGGCCAGTTCGTTGTCGATGCGTCGCCGCGCGGCTCCCAGGGGAACGTCGCGTTCGAATGGCAGGGTGGCGTTGGCCATCGGGTGGTTCCTCCATGAAAAAAGGCGAGGCCTCCTGGCCTCGCCCGGGTGGATCAGTCGTCGCTGGTGAGCGCCGCGGCTTCCAGTGGGGTGAGGTGTTCCACCGTCTCCGTGGCCGGCATTCCGGTGGTGTCTTCGTTGACATCGACGTAGGCGATGCCGCTCATCATGTAGCCCATGGTGGTGTTCCTTGTGAGTGGGAAAGGACGTGCCGGTGCGGTTATCGCACCGGCGCGCTCAGATTCGCGCACACGCACCGACATGGGCATCGGGCTTTTCGCTGAGATTCTGTAGGGGAATGCCGGGGGTGAGCAAAAGCATCCCGTACTTGCGATCGAAAGCGCTTGCCCGATCTTCACCTGTTTGTCGCCCGAGCGAAGCATCTCCGCGCAATGATTCAACCCCTGGGCGAAAGTAGATATAAGTCGTGGGATGGGTATGCGCCGATTCGGCCTGCGTCGTTCAACGCCATGAATCCGCACAGGTGTATAGCCGTGTGTCGAAAGCCGCGCAGTGGACGCGGCGAGTTGTGCCTGGAGTGAGCCGGCGATGTGTTCGGTTTAACGCCATTGGCCCCGGCGTGAGAATATATACCCAGCCTTCTGGCGCACAGGGCGGGCTCACATATGCGTGACATGGGTTGGAGCAACTTAAATGTTGCAAGGAGAGCCCTTGCCCGTGCTCATATGGAAGAGATGCACCATGTCATTCAACGCAGATAGCGCGTACTTCAATCCGGTATTTGATGACATCGCACAAGCATTCGTGGGAGAGTTTTACAGGCGGTTATGTGATCAGCCTGCTGATAGTTTGAAGTCGCTCTTCAACGTCGAGCTTTCTGTGCTGTCAATCGATGGGAAAGTCGGCAGAGGCAAGGAGGGGATTGACTTGCTAGAGGCACGTTCCGCCGTGGTTTCGGGTGGCGGAGGCAGCTTCGGATTCAGTGGGCCCGTAACTGCTCTGCCGACGAGAGATGGCGGCGTGCTCGTCGTTGCTAGAGGGCGGTTTTCCCATGGATACGACGGCTCAGTTTTTACTGACGTATTCATCCTTTCGCCCAAGGGAACAGGCTTCTTTATCGCTAACTACATCAGCGTAAAGACATTGATGGATCCGTCGGCGTAACAGAGGACGTTGCAGCCGAGTTTTACGTGTATCCGTTTGGGGCTCTAGGCCGATAAATTCGGTCACAAGTCATCGCAAACGGCGCTGGCGACCGGTTGTCCAGTCGAGTCGATATGTTGTCTGGCTTGCGGTCCCATTAGTGTGGCCGTCGACTTATAGCGGAGATCGTGTTGCCCTATAAAACGAAAATGCCGCGCGACAGCGCGGCATTTTCGTCACCGAGCCCTTGGGCGAGCGGCGATTACCAGATCTTCACCTGCTTGTCGCCCGAGCGAACCATCTTCGCATCCGGCTTGCACTGGAACGCGGTAGCGAAGGCTTCCATGTTCGACGGTGCACCGATGGCGCGCAGCGATGCCGGGGCGTGCGGGTCGGTGTTGAGGTAGAGCATGGCCTGCTTCTCACGCACGCTGCCGCGCCACACGCGGGCCCAGTTGAGGAAGAAACGCTGGTCCTGGGTGTAGCCGTCGATCTTCGACTCCGCTTCCTTCGGGTTTTTCTTCAACGCTTCCTGCAGGGCGTCGTATGCCACGGCCGTGCCGCCCAGGTCGGCGATGTTCTCGCCCAGGGTCAGCTTGCCGTTGACGTGCAGGTCCGGCTTGTCTTTCAGCGGGGTGTATTCGTCGAATTGCTTCACCAGCTTGGCGGTGCGCTCGTCGAACTTGGCGCGGTCGGCCTTGGTCCACCAGTTGCTGTTGTTGCCTTCGCCGTCGAACTGGCTGCCCTGGTCGTCGAAGCCGTGGCTGGCCTCGTGGCCGATCACCGCGCCGATACCGCCGTAGTTGATCGCGTCGTCGCCGTTGGCGTCGAAGAACGGCGGCTGCAGGATGGCGGCCGGGAAGTTGATCGTGTTGTCGGTCGGGTTGTAGTACGCGTTGACCGTCTGCGGCGTCATGCCCCATTCCATGCGGTCGGTCGGCTTGCCGATCTTGGCGATGTCGTAGTGGTAGTTGAACTTGCCGGCGGCTTCGACGTTGCCGTAGTAGTTCTCGCCATTGATGTCCAGGCCCGACCAGTCACGCCACTTGTCCGGATAGCCGATCTTGGGCAGGAAGGTGTTCCACTTGGCGATGGCCTTCTGCTTGGTCTCGTCGCTCATCCAGTCGAGCTTTTCCAGGCGTGCCTTGAGCGCGGTGCGCACGTTGTCGACCAGCTCGCTGGCACGTTGCTTGGCTTCTGGCTTGAACACCTTGGCCACGTACAGCTGGCCCAGGCCTTCGCCCATGGACGTATTGACGGTGCCGAGCACGCGCTTCCAGCGCGGCTTCTGCTGCGGCTGGCCGGCGAGGGTCTTGCCGTAGAAGTCGAACTTGTTGTCCTGGAAGGTCTTGGACAGGTACGGCGAGGCACTGTCGATGGCGTGGAAGCGCAGGTAGGCCTGCCAGGTGGAGACCGGCGTGGTCGCCAGCATCTTGTCGAATTCCTTGAAGAACTTCGGCTGCGACAGCGAGAAGCCCTTGTCGACGGTGACGCCCTGGGCGGCAAAGAACTTCTCCCAGTTGAAATGCGGGGTGACCTTGTCCGCTTCCGCCACGCTGACGAAGTGGTACTGGTTTTCCGGTGCGCGCAGTTCCACCGGCGAGAGCGAGGCCGCGGCGAGCTGGGTCTCGAATTTCATGATGGCGTCGGCCTGCGTCTTCGCATCCGCGTCGGACACGCCGGCCAGGGTCAGCGTCTTGACGATGTAGTCGACATACGCCTTGCGGTTGTCGGCCTGCTTGGGATCGGTGTAGTAATCCTTGGTCGGCAGGCCCAGGCCGTCCTGCTGGGTGAAGCCGATCTGCATCTTGGCATTCTTGAAGTCGGCGCCGGCGCCGAAGCCGAACACGTAGCCGTTGCCGTCGTTGAAGCTGCTGTCGAGGAAATCCACGATGTCCTGCGGCGACTTCAGCGCATCGATCTTCGCCAGCTCCGGCTTCAGCGGTTCGATGCCGGCCTTTTCGATGGCGTCCTCGTTCATGCCGGAGCGGTAGAGCAGGCCGATCTTCTGTTCGATCGAGCCGGCCTTGGCGCTGGCCGCGCCCTTGTCCATGGCGTCAACGATGTCGTGCTGCGTGTTGAGGCTGGTTTCCGCCAGCTGGTCGAAGGCACCCCAGCGGGTGCGGTCGTCGGGAATCGGGTTGGCGGCCACCCACTTGGCATTGACGAAGCCGTTGAAGTCGTCGCACGCGTCGATGCCGGTGTCCAGGTCGGCCACGTTGAACGTGGGGCCGGCGGGCGCGGCGGCGGCCGTGGTGGCCGGGGCGGGCGCGCTGCCCGTCGCGGCCGGGGCGTTGGCGGCCGGCGCGGCGGTGTCGGCATCGTTGTGCTGGCTGCACGCGGTGCCGGCGAGCGCGATGCTCAAGGCCAGCGCGAGCGGCTTCAGGTACTGCTTGGTCATGGATGTCCCTCGATGGAAGTGACGTACATCGGCACCCCCCGGGCGCCGCACTTCCCGAGGATAACGGCTGGCGGGCCAGCGCAGGGCCAACCGTGACGAAAGTCATGGATCGGCACATTCCGCAAGTAATCGCGGCGAAGTGACGCCGGGCTGTCATACGCGTTTCGCAAACTGGAGGGCAATCGCGTCGCAGGGGGCGCGGTCCCCAGGCAGTGCGATCGTCATACCGAGGAATCATCGTCATGCGCAAGCTACTGGCTGCAGGCATCGCCTGTGTGCTCACCCTGTCCGCCGCGTCCATCGTCGTGGCCCAGCAGACCGCTCCCGCCGAAGCCACCTCGGTCGAGGACGCCCTCGGCTTCGGCTACGGTCATGGCCATGGCAGGGGTCCACACACGGCCACGCCGATCCGGCACCTCGTGGTGATCTTCCAGGAAAACGTGTCCTTCGATCACTATTTCGGTACCTATCCCTTTGCGGCCAACCCGGCCGGCGAACCCGCGTTCTATGCCCGGCCGTTCACGCCGCCGGTGAACGGGCTCACGCATCGGCTGCTTACCGCCAACCCCAATGCCGCCAACACCGGCAATGCCGACGCCGCGATCAACCCGTTCCGGTTGAGTCGCGCGCAGGCCGCCACGGCCGACCAGGATCACGGCTACACATCGGAGCAGCGCGCCTTCGACGGCGGCCGCATGGATGCCTTCCCGCGCTACACCGGTCGCGGCGAGACGCTGCCCGGCGGCGACCCCACGGAAGAAGGCAAGGGCCAGGTGATGGGCTATTACGACGGCAACACCGTCACGGCCTACTGGAACTACGCCCAGCACTACGCCCTGAGCGACAACCACTACGGCACCGGCTTCGGCCCCTCCACCCCCGGCGCCGTGAACCTGATTGCCGGACAGACCGCCGGCGTGATCGACACGCTCAACGGTACCGGCGCGGAAACCGACGACGGTCACGGCGGCCTGACGATGATCGGCGACCCCGATCCGCTGGGCGACGTCTGTTCCTCGCCGACCGCCAACCAGGTGACCATGGGCGGGCGCAACATCGGCGACCTGCTCAACGAGCAACAGGTGACCTGGGGCTGGTTCCAGGGCGGTTTCGACCTGGGCGTGACCAACCCGGACGGCAGCACGGGATGCGGCCGGCATACCCTGTCCGAGGTGACCAAGGTCACCTCCAACGACTACAGCCAGCACCACCAGCCGTTCCAGTACTATCCCTCCACCGCCAACCCGACACACGCGCGGCCCACGTCGTTGGCGATGATCGGCCGGACCGATGCGGCCAACCACCAGTACGACATCCACGACTTCTACGACGCGCTGGACACCGGGCACCTGCCGGCGGTGAGTTTTCTCAAGGCGCCCGCGTACCAGGACGGTCACGCCGGTTACTCCGATCCGCTGGACGAGCAGGCCTTCGTCGTCCACGTCATGAACGCTCTGCAGCAAAGCGACGAGTGGAAGGACACGGCCGTCATCATCGCGTATGACGACTCCGACGGCTGGTACGACCACCAGACGCCGCCGCGCGTCAACGGCTCGATCGGCAGCACCGATGCCCTCGATGGCGACGGTGTGTGCAAGGGTCACGGCACGTTGCCCGGGCTGGACGGCAAGACGCTGGCGCAGGGCCGCTGCGGCTTCGGTCCGCGCCTGCCGCTGCTGGTGGTGTCGCCGTGGGCCCGCGAGAACATGGTCGATCACAGCATCACCGACCAGAGTTCGATCACGCGCTTCATCGAGGACAACTGGCTGTCCGGCAAGCGTATCGGTGGCGGTTCCAGCGACGCACAGGCCGGTCGCATCGACGGCATGTTCGACTTCTTCCTGCCGCGTCTGTTCGACCGCAAGCTGATCCTGGACGAAACCACCGGCCAGCCGAAACAGGCCGGCGGCTGGCCCGGCTGGCCGCAGTGGCCGAACGGGAAAGGTGGGCATGGTTGATCGCCGTCGGTTCCTGACGACGGCGGGTTGGGCGGCCGCGGCGGGATGGATGCCGTCACGGCTGCTCGCGCACGACATGCACGACATGCACGGGGCGCCCGCCGGCAAGGTGGGCAACACGTTGTGCATGCATCCCATGGGTGACACCAGCCGCATGCCCGGCCTGGTCGATCCGGCACGCCTGGCACCGTTCGTGGATACCTTGCCGTTGCCGCCCGTGCTGCACGCCGTACACGGCAAGCCGCTGCACGTGCGCATGGCGCAGACCGCGCAGAAGCTGCACCGTGACCTGCCGCCCACGACCTTGTGGACCTACGGCGGGCACTATCCCGGTCCCACTATCGAGGCACGCACCGGGCAGCCGATCGATGTGATCTGGGAAAACGCGCTCCCGCGCAAGCATTTCCTCCCCGTCGACCACGCGATCTGCGGTGCCGAGGCGGACAAGCCCGAGGTCCGCGCCATCGTGCACCTGCACGGGGCCAAGGTGCCGCACGCGGATGACGGTTATCCCGAAGATTGGTACGTGCCCGGTGTCTCGCGCCGTCACCACTATGCCAACGTGCAGGACGCGACGGCGCTGTGGTACCACGACCATGCCATGGGCATCAATCGGCTGAACATGTACGCCGGGCTGATGGGTATGTACCTGCTGCGCGACGAGCATGAGTTGTCGCTCGGCCTGCCTGCGGGCGAGCAGGAGCTGCCGCTGGTACTGGCCGATCGGCTGCTGCATACGGACGGCCGTTTGTATTATCCCGATTCCGGTGACGCCAAGGCCCCATGGGTGCCGGAAGTGTTCGGCAACCTGACCCTGGTCAACGGTGTGGTGCTGCCACGAGCGGATGTGCAGCCACGTCGTTACCGTCTGCGCGTGCTCAACGCCGCGAACGGGCGTTTCTATCACCTGCGCTTCCGCGACGGCCGGCCTTTCCATGTGATCGGTTCGGACCAGGGCCTGCTGGCGTCGCCATCGGCGATGAAGTCGATCTTCCTGGCGCCGGGCGAGCGTGCGGACATCGTGGTCGATTTCGCCGCGTTGCGCGGTGGCACGGTCGAGCTGATGAACGATGCGTTGCCGCTCATGCGTTTCGCAGTGGGGCAGGGCACGGTTCGCGACGACAGTCGCGTGCCCGACGTGCTGCGCGACCTGCCGCGCGTGACGGCATCCACCGCGTCGAAGACCCGCGAGCTGACCCTCGACGAATACAGCGACTGCGTCGCCACGCCCATGCTCATGCTGCTCAACGGAAAGCGCTGGCACGACCCGGTAACCGAGTCGGTGAAGCTCGGAAGCACGGAAATGTGGAGCCTGGTGAACCTTACCGAGGACACCCATCCGATCCACCTGCACCTCGTCCGTTTCCAGATCCTCGACCGTCGTCCGTACGACGTGGACGAATACATGGAGAAGAAGACGATCCGCTATGTGGGCCCGGCACAGGAACCGCCGCTGCACGAGCGTGGCTGGAAGGATGTGGTGCAGGCGTATCCGGGCATGGTCACGCGCATCGTCGCCACGTTCGACGGCTTCCCCGGACGCTACGCGTGGCACTGCCATCTGGCCGAGCACGAGGCGAACGAGATGATGCGTCCGTTCGAGGTGGTGGCCTGAGCCGCTGTATCTGGTAAGTCAGGCAACGGGCGCCGCGGTCAGCGCGGCGCCAGCGTTTGCAGCGCCGTGTTGTCCAGCCGCAGTACGGGGTAGGCGCCGACCTTCTGCACCGTGTACCACGGGCTGCGTTCGTAAAAGAAGGCTAGCCGGGCGCGCGGGCTGGCCGCGAACGTCGCATCGTCCCGCAGCTTCTGGTCGAATTCGGTTTTCAGCGCAGGGTCGTCGGTGAGCATCTTCCGGGCGAGTGCTTCCAGTACGCGGGGCTCGCCGTATTCCTTCTGTTCGAAGATGCCATTGAGGTAGCCCCAGCGCAGCAGGGAATCCGGCGCACGTGCATCGAGCAGGTTCAGCGCGAGCACGGCATCGGCGTTGTCGGCGCGGACGATGACCGTGCCGGCAGGCAACATCACGTTCTCCCGGTTGGATGCAATCGTCGCGTCCTTGAGCATATGGTGGCCTTCGAACGGCTTGTCCGCCCAGACCGGCCGGGTGAGCGTGTCGCGCGTGGCTTCGACCTTCATCGGCGCTGTCGTGCGCGTGTAGGGAATGCCATGCGCGTCGAGCCGCGCGACGATCTCCGTCCACTGCGGCGGAATGGCCCACGCCGCGGGCAGCGGTGCGGCGACATCGGGCAGCAGGTCGTTCCAGCTCTGGATAGCGTAGGTCTTCCTGACCGACGGATCGTAGCGGACCCAGGTGTCGCCGGAGATCTCGCTTTTGGTCTGCATGAAGGCAAAGCCCTTGAGCTGGAACGGCTTGGGCGTCGGGTCCTGCCTGAACGTCACCGGTAGCGAGGCGTCCGGCTGTGCGGCGCGTGACGCCGCCCAGGCATCCGCCGCACGCGACGCGGCAAGCAGGGCGGCGGGATCGTCGTTCACCACCGCGAGCACGCTGCGCACCACATCGTACGTGGCGCGCACGCGCACCTCGTACGACTTCAGCATGTGTGTCTCGATCAGCAGCCCCGCACGGTTGCGGATGGCCGCATAGCCCGTGGAAAAGCGCGGGCCGGAGCCGAAGTTCTCGATGCCCTTGGTGATATCGCGTCCGTCGCGGAATTCCAGGTAGGGCGAGGCCAGATGACCGAGGGCTTCGTAGCGCGGCATCGTCTGGCCGGCGAACGCGCGGGCCTGCCAGGCGGCGATCGACGGCGGCAACTTGTGTGCGTCCTCGGCATACCAGGTGAGGTCGTACTGGTAGTCCGCGCCGTCCGTCGTATGGATGTCCACCAGCAGGTCGGGCTTCCACGTGTTCCACAGCCCCAGCCAGGCTCGGGTTTCCGGTGCATCGGCTTTTACGTAGTCGCGGTTGAGGTTGAGGTACTGCGACTGGCCGCGGAAGCCCATCTCCGCCGGGCCGTTCTGGTTGATCCGGAAGTAGGGCCCCGAGTTTTCATGGCCGTCCACGCTGTAGACGGGAATGTAGACCAGCACCGCGTGATCGAGCAGGTGCGGCAAGCGGTGCGACGTGGCGACATCGCGCAGCAGCATCAGTCCCGCGTCCTTGCCCTCGATCTCGCCCGGATGGATGCCCGCCTGCACCAGCACGATCGGCTTGCCGGCGGCCCGGGCACGTTCGGGCGTGAGGTCGCCGTCGGTGGCAGCGATCACCACCGTCATGGGCCGGCCTTCCGGCGTCGTGCCGAAGGTTTCCAGCCGAATCGTCTCCGGCGCCGCCTGGGCCAGACGGCGCAGGAAGGCCAGGGTTTCCGCATACGAGGGCGTGGTGCGGAAGGCGGAGGCTTCCGCCGGCGTGGTCCAGGTGTCTCTCGCGTGGATCGTCGTCGGCAGTACCGCGATCAGGGCGAGGAGGGATCGTGCGGGCAGGGTCACGGGTGGCCGGGCCTTGGAAGGGAGAATCGGGTCATTGTGGCGCGATGGCCACGGTCCGCAAAGCCCGGCCTAAGCTGGTACTAAGCGACTGATCGGGATAATTTGCCCTTAATCCGGAGGGCACCGCCTTGCACATCATTCTCGTCGAAGACGATGCCCGACTCGGCGATGCCATCCGTCGCGCTCTGGAACGCCTGACGTACACGGTCAGCTGGTATCGCGACGGCAACGAGGCGCTGGTCGCGCTGCGCGACCACGATGCGGACCTGGTCCTGCTCGATCTGGGCCTGCCCGGTCGCGACGGCATGGAGGTGCTGAGCGAGGCCCGCCGGCTAAGGGTGACCACGCCGGTGATCGTGATGTCCGCGCGCGACGCCCTGGACTCGCGTATCCGGGTGCTGGACGCGGGGGCGGACGACTACCTGGTCAAGCCCTTCCATCTGGATGAGTTGGCCGCGCGCATCCGTTCGCTGGCACGCCGCGTACGTGGCGCGGCAGTCAACAAGCTGGAGGCGGGCGCGCTCAGTCTCGACCTGGGCAGCTTCGACGTGCACTGGCGCGGCGAGAAAGTGGAACTGACACGGCGTGAATTTTCGTTGTTGCAGGCCCTGATGGAGCGCGCGGGCCGGATCGTCCGTCGCGAATCGCTGGAAACCTCGCTGTACGGTCCCGACAGCGCGATGAGTACCAGCGCGCTCGAGGTGCTGGTGCACTCGCTGCGACGCAAGCTCAGTCCCGGCGCGATCCAGACCGTGCGTGGCTTCGGCTACATGGTGCCGCGGGAACCGATGTGAAGCCGCTGAGCCTGCGTTCCCGTTTGCTCGTCCTCATCGTATTCATGCTGGCGGTGGTGCTGCTACCGCTGGGCGTGCTCAGCGCGAAACGCACGCTGGAGGAAGTGGACGAGTTGTCGGACGGTCGCCTGGCGCAGGCTGCGCGCACGCTCGAGGTGCTGGTCGGGCGCATCGGCGTGGACCAGCTGCGCACTCAGCGCAACGCTCGCCTGCTGGTGCCCAGTGTGTCCAACCATCCGCAGGAACTGACCGTGCAGGGCCGCACCTTCGAATCCGAAGTGGGTTTCCAGGTGCGCGACAGCGATGGTCATCTGTTGCTGGGCACGGAGAACCTGGCCGGGCTGCCCGACACCCACGCCGCCGACGGGGCGTTCGAGGATGTGGTGAACGGTCGTTACGAGTGGCGCGTGTTCACGCTCATCATGGAGCGCGACGGGATAACCATCCGGGCGGGCGAGCGCTACGACAGCCGTCACGAGATCACCCGCGCCCTGTGGATCGAGCACGGCCTGCCGACGCTGCTGGGGTTGCCGTTGCTGGCGATCCTGGTCGGCTGGGCGATCCATCGCGGCTTGCGTCCCCTGGAAGCCCTGGCCGATGCGCTCTCCCGTCGCGAGGCCGGCAGCCGTGAGCCGATCCATCTGGTCGACGCGCCCACCGAATTGCAGCCGGTGCTCATCGCCTTGAATGAGCAGATCGAGCGGCTTGAAGGGGCGTTGGAGCGCGAACGTCGTTTCAGTGCCGATGTGGCCCACGAGCTGCGCACGCCGCTGGCCTCGACCATGATCAACCTGGAGGACGCGATGGCCTCGGCGGAGCCGGACGCGGCGACACGCGCCGCGCTGGAGGCGGCACGCGAATGCCTCGTCTCGCTGGCCCGGCGCACGGAGCAGTTGCTGGACCTGGCGCGGCTGGAAGCCGGCGCCGCCGCCGGGCCATGCAGTCGCGTGGACCTGGGCGAACTGGCGCTGCAGGTCATCGACGAGTTGTCGCCGCTGATCGGCAAGGGACAGGTCGAGCTGAGCGTGCGCGAGCTGCCGGACCACCTGTTCGTGGAGGGCTATGGCGTCGCGCTGGGAGCGTTGATGCGCAACCTGCTGGAGAACGCGTTCCGCCACGTGCCGCCGGGAGGGCATGTAGAGCTGTCCATCGACGTGGCCGACGGCGTGGCGCGCATCGTCGTGACGGACGACGGTCCCGGCATTGCGCCGGAGCGTCGCGCGGCCATGTTCACCCGTTTCCAGCGCGGGGCGGATACGCACGGTGAAGGCCATGGGCTGGGCCTGTCGATCGTGCAGCGTGCGGTCCAGCTGCACGGCGCCACCATCGACCTGCTGGACCGCGAGGGTGGTTCGGGGTTGCGGGTCGTGGTGGGGTTGCCGGTGGGGTGAGCTACGTGCCTGGGGGCTTTATCGCGGACATCGTCCGCTCCTACGGGGCCCCATGGCATAGGGCGATTATCAGGGGGTGGCGATGGCGCCGATCAGGTCCTTGCCGTCGCCGCGCACCAGGTGCGGGTATTGCAGGCCGCCGTGGTAATCGACCTTGATCGTCGCGTAGACGTCGGTGCTCTTGACCAGGAACTCGATGGGCGTCGATGTGCCCTTGGCCGCGGTTACCGCGTCCTTGAGCACCTGTGGGGAATAATCCTTGCCGTTGACGGCGACCAGCTGCACGCCCGGCACGAGGCCCGCCTTTGCGGCGATACCGTCCCACTGCGCGTCAGTGACGATGCCCTTTTCGTTCACCTGGATGCCGAGCGAATAGGTGAAGTTGGCCGACTTGCGGATCTTTTCCCCGGTGATGACGAAGGGCGAGGGCTTGTCGTCGTACACCAGTTTCCAACCGCCGCCTTCGATGCCGTGCTCGGGCAGGGTGTCGCCGGTGTAGTCGAGGCGCTGGCGCAGGAAACCCGCCCAGTCGAACGGCTGGATGCGGTTGAGGGTGGCGACGACATCCTCGAAGGTGTAGGTCTTGGGGGTATAGCTGCCGTTGTCCATGCCGTAGAAGGCCTTGGCGAACTCGTCCAGCGTATGCTTGCCGCCGGAGAGCGTGCGCATCTTGGTATCGACGTCCAGCCAGAGCAACTGGCCTTCGGGGTAATAGTCGTAGCTGCGACGCAGGTTGTCCCAGCCCGGGCTGCTGCCCCGCGACGAGAGCGGAATGCCATCCGCCGTGTCCTGCAGCGATCGCCACGACCGCCCGGTGCGCGCCGACATGCTGGCGGCGATGCCCGCCAGCGAGTCGCGCCATTGCTCCGTGGTCCAGATGCCCGAGCGCGCGGTGAGTACGCCGGCCCAGTAGTCGGTCAGGCCCTCGTACACCCACAGCAGGTCATCCTGCATCGGCTCCGCGAAGCTCGGGGTCCACAGGTCGGCCGGGCGACGGAACTTGCCGTTCCAGGAGTGGATGTACTCGTGCGGCAACAGCGTGCCCGCGGCCACGTTGACGTCGGCGTCGGTGAGGAAGTTGGCGAACAGGCGGTCGTCGCTGGACTGGTGGTGCTCCAGACCAAAATGACCGGTGTGGTCGGACGTCACCAGCAGGAAGTCGTAGTGCGCGTAGTGATGCGCGCCGAACAGCTTGTTGGCCTGCACGATCAGGTTGCGCTGCACCTGGATCTGCTTGTCGGTGGCCTTGACCCCCGCGGCGGTGTCGCCGGTGATGTTCAGGTGCACTGGCGTGGGCTGGCCGGGCGCCAGGTCGATGCGATTGAAATACTTGCCGCTCATGACCGGCGAATCCACCAGGTTCTCGTAGCTCACGGTCTTGAATTGCACGGTGTTGCCGCTCTGCGAAGCGGTATCCAGCGCCGAGGCGTAGCGCCATCCGGCCGGCAGCGTGACGCTCGGGTCCACCTTGATCTGGCTGGTGTAGTAGCCGGCGGGGTAGAACGACACCTCGTTGAACGACAGCGGCACGTAGTTGGGCGTGGCCGGCGCGAGGTAGACGAAGGATAGTTCCAGCGTGCTGGCGCCCTCGGGCACGTCGACGTGGAAGGCATACATCTCCTTCGTGTCGCGGCGCCAGGGAATCTTCTTGCCGTTGGCCGTGATCTGGATGCCGGCGACATTCGACAGGGGACCTGCCGGGCCATGCACCCCCGGGATCCACTCGGGATAGTTGAGCACCACGTGGCCGGGCGTTACCGGAATCGTCTCCCTGACGCGGAAGATGTTCTTCGCGGCGTCGGACAGGTCCACGTCGAGGGTGAGGTTGCCGGGGTAGGGTGTGTCCGCCGCGACCGGGATGTCGGCGGCGCGCGTGGCCGTGGCGGAGAAGGTCGTCGCGGCGGCGATGGCGGCGGCGAGGATGGCACGACGGAGCGGCAGGCGCATGGCGGCAGGTTTCCCCTTGGCGGACAGTAGCGTCCGATAGTCGGCAGCCTGCCGCCGGGCGGCGTGTGCCAAAGGTAACGGCGCCCGACGATACGGCGCATGTTTTAAACGGGCGGTTTCGCCCCGGGGCCGGTGGCGGCTAGCATGTCGGCTCGTGCATCCCAGGTATCCCGGCCATGAAAGCCTCTACGCTCCGTCGCATCCTCAATGCCTGGCCACCCTTCCTGTTCACCGGCATCCGCGTGGTGACGATGGACGATTACCGCTATGCGCGGGTCCGGCTGAAGCTGGCCTGGTACAACCGCAACTACATGCGGACGCAATTCGGCGGCAACCTGTTCTCGATGACCGATCCATTCTGGATGATCATGGTGCTGAAGTCGCTGGGCGACGATTACGTCGTATGGGACCAGGCCGGCGAGATCCGCTTCATCGCCCCGGGCCGCGAGGATGTCTTCGCCGAGTTCCGCCTGGACGACGCGCTTCTGGATGAAGTGCGCGAGGCTACCGCTGGCGGCGAAAAGTGCCTGCGCTGGTTCGAAACCGACATCCGCAGCGCGTCGGGCGAACGGGTGGCCAGCGTGCGCAAGCAGCTGTACGTCCGCCGCAAGCGCCGCTGAGCCACCGGGGTCTTCAAAAAACCAGCGACGCCATCTTCCGGCGGTAGGCACTGATCAGTGCCGGGTCTTCGAGGGTTGCGAATGCGGCGAGCAGGCGCCTTTTGGCCTGGCCTTCCTGCCAGTCGCGCTGGCGCTTGAGGATGTCCAGGAACTGGTCCAGCCCGGCGGCGGCGTCGCCCTCGATCAGCAGGCGCACGCCGAGCAGGTCGCGGGCCTCCCAGTCGGTATCGTCGGTCTCCACCCGCTCGCGCAGCTCGGCCATGGACGGCGCACCGTCCAGCGCGCTGGCCAGTTCCAGCTGCTTGGCCAGGCGGACGGCGCGGGCATCGGTGGCCAGGTTGGCGGGCAGGGCGTCCAGTTCGGCCTGGGCCGACTTCACCTGTCCGGCACGCATCAGGGCCAGCGCGAGGTCGAGCTTGAGCTCGGCGCGGTCCGGCTCGGCGGCGATGGCCTGCTGCAGGCGGTTGATCGCTTCGGCCGCGGTTTCGGGTGCGGCATCCTCGGCCGGTTCCTCGACCACGGCTTCGGCGGGCGCCACGCCGTGCTTGGTCAGGAATTCGCGGATCTGGCCCTCGGGCAATGCCCCGGCGAAGCCATCCACCACTTGGCCCCCGCTGATCAGGATGACCGTGGGAATGCTGCGCACGCCGAACATCGCGGCCAGCTCCTGTTCGGCGTCCACGTCGATCTTGGCGAGGCGGAAGGCGCCGTTGTATTCGCCGGCCAGCTTCTCGAGGATCGGGCCCAGCGACTTGCACGGGCCGCACCATTCGGCCCAGAGGTCGACGAGCACCGGTGTTTCGAGCGAGGCCTGGATGACGTCGGTCTCGAAGCCGGCGGTGGTCGCGTCGAAGACGTGTTCACTGCGGATCGGGGCGTTGTTCACGGAGGACTCCTGGGGCGTTGGTCGATGGCCCCTTACGTCGGGGAAGGGCGGGAGCATATCAAGGTGTCCCATGCATTTAGCCCGGGCACCGCTTTTAGGCCGGCGCCTAGGTTTTTCATCATGCGCCGTCTACGCGGATTTGCGATCATGGGCGACGAGGGCCAGCCGGCCCGGAGCCGCCGGGTTGGCATGCGTAAAGGTCAGGACCTGATTATCTGCGAGCATTGCGACTCCGTTTACCGGAGGCGCAGCCTTGCGCGTGGGGAGGTCGCCGACTGCGTGGTGTGCGGCGCGGTGCTGGAGCGCCACCAGTGGCTAGGGGTGGACAGCCAGTTCGCCCTGATCGTCGCCGCGCTCATCGTCTTCGTCATCGCCAACGTGTCGCCCATCGTCACCCTGGGCCTGTCGGGCATGACCGCCGCCACCACGCTCTGGGGCGCTGTGATCGCCATGTGGCAGGACGGCGCCCAGATCGTGGCCGTGCTCACAGCCCTCACGCTGTTCTTCTTTCCGCTGGCGCAGATCCTCATGTTCGGCTGGGTGCTGCTGTTCGCGCGGAAGGGGCAGCGGGCGCCGGGCTTTGCCTGGGCCATGTCCGCGCTGGTCCGGGTGAAGCCGTGGAGCATGATCGAGGTATTCATGCTCGGCACCTTGGTCGCCGTGGTCAAGGCGCATACCTATTTCGACGTGGTGCCCGGTGCCGGTATCTGGGCTTTCGGCTTCCTCACGCTGCTGATCACCGTCTTCTCGGCCCACGACCCGCGCAACCTGTGGGACACGACCGGGGGCGCCAGGGCATGAATACGCCGCCCCGCGCCGTGGACATGGGCATCATGTCCTGCCACGTTTGCCAGCTGGTCACCGCGTATACGGACGATCCCCACGCGCACTGCCCGCGTTGCGGCAACCCGCTGCACGGGCGCAAGCACGGCAGCATCTCGCGCGCCTGGGCGCTGCTGCTGGCCGCGGCGATGTTCTACATCCCGGCCAACATCTTCCCGATCATGCGCACCGAGAGCCTGTCCTCGAAGGACGACAACACCATCCTCAGCGGCATCGTCGAGTTGTGGCAGGCCGGCTCCCCCGGCCTGGCCGCTATCGTGTTCACGGCGAGCATCGTCGTGCCCATGCTCAAGTTCATCATCATGGGCTACCTGCTGGTGTCCGTGCAGCGGTCCAGCGACCTGGGTCCGCGCCAGCGCTCCAAGTTGTACCGTTTCGTGGAACTGATCGGCTACTGGTCGATGCTCGACGTGTTCGTCGTGGCGATCCTGTCCGCGTTGGTGCATTTCAAGATACTGAGCCGCGTCGAGCCCCTGCCTGGCGTGGTGTATTTCGGCATCGTCGTCGTGCTGACGATGCTGGCGGCCATGAGTTTCGATCCCAGGTTGATCTGGGACAAAAGGAAATCGCAATGAGCGACACCCACGACGGAAAAACGCCGGCCCCTGACGAGTTGCCGCAGCCGGAGGTGCGCAAGTCCAAGCTCGGCTTTTCGCTCATCTGGCTGGTGCCGATCGTGGCGGCGCTGGTCGGCATCTCGCTGATGGTCAGCCATGCACTGTCGGCCGGTCCGCAGATCTCGGTCACCTTCCTCACCGCCGAAGGCATCGAGGCCGGCAAGACCCAGGTCAAGTACAAGAACGTGGTGATCGGCAAGGTCACTACCATGCGTTTGTCCAAGGACCGCACGCACATCTCCGTGGTGATCGACCTGGAGAAGGACGCCCGCGCGTTCGCGACCAAGGGCACGCGCTACTGGGTGGTGCGGCCGCGCATCGGCGCCAGCGGCGTGTCCGGCATCGATACGCTGCTGTCCGGTGCCTTCATCGGCGCGGACGCGGGCGATTCCGAAGACGAAAAATCCGACTTCACGGGGCTGGAAACACCGCCGGCGGTTACCCATGGCGCCCCGGGGCGACGCTTCGTGCTGCACTCCAGCGACCTGGGTTCCCTGGATATCGGCTCGCCCGTCTACTACCGCCGCATCCAGGTAGGCCGTATCGTTTCCTATGAGCTGGACAAGGACGGCAAGGGCGTGTCGTTGCAGCTGTTCATCGACGGCCCCAACGACCGCTTCGTCACCAGGGACGCGCGCTTCTGGAACGCCAGCGGCGTGGACGTATCGCTGGGCGCGGATGGCCTGAAACTCAACACGCAGTCCATCGCCACGGTGATCGCCGGTGGCGTGGCCTTCCAGTCCGCCCCGGGCCCGCACGATGAAACTCCCGCCTCGGAAATGGCCGACTTCACGCTGTTCAACGACCAGCAGACCGCACTGGCGCCGCCCGATGGCAAGCCGCACTACATCCGCATGCGTTTCGAGCATTCGCTGCGCGGCCTGGCTCCGGACGCGCCCGTGGAGTTCCTCGGCGTGAAGGTCGGCCGGGTGGTGTCGGTCAATCTCGACTACGACCCGGTCAGCAAGACCTTCCCCGTGATCGTCGGCGCTGTGGTCTATCCGCAGCGCCTCGGCAAGGCGGACGAGAAACTCCGCGCGGCCGTCGGCGGCAACGAGGAAGAACAGCTGCCGCGCATCCTGCATGGCATGGTCGACCACGGCCTGCGCGCGCAGGCACGCACCGGCAACCTGCTGACCGGTCAGCTCTACGTCGCGATCGACTTCGACAAGAAGGCGCCGAAGGTGACCTTCAACGAGAAGGCGTCGCCGCTGGAAGTGCCCACCACGGCGGGCGACTTCGATCACCTGCAGGAGCAGATTTCCAGCATCGTCGACAAGGTCGAGAAGATTCCCTTCGACTCCATCGGCAAGAACCTGGACGGCAGCCTGCAGGAGCTGCATGGCACGCTCAAGCAGGTCAACACCGAACTCCTGCCGGAAGCGAAGAAGACGTTGCAAGGCGTCAACAAGACAGTGGGCACGGCCAACGATGCGCTGTCCGCGGATTCGCCGCTACAGCAGAACATCACGGTGACTCTGGAGGAACTGCAGCGCACGGTGCGTTCGGTGCGCGCCTTCACCGACTACCTCGGTCGCCACCCCGAGTCGCTGCTGCGTGGTCGCGGTGCCGACGCGCCGCCCAAGATCATCACCCCGCCGCCGTCTCCGCAGGCCAAGGAAGCAAAGCCATGATCCAGACACTTCGCCTCGCGGCCGCCGTTACGTTGCTGGGCACGCTTGCCGCTTGCTCCTCGGCGCCCACCCATTTCCACACGCTGATCCCGCCCTCGGCGGGTCTGCCACCCGCCGCCGCGCCGTTCCTGATCGACGTCCAGGCCGTCGGTGTGCCTCCGCAGGTCGACCAGCCCGCGCTGGTACTGCGCCAGGGCGCCAGCGGCATCGCCGTGCTGGACGGCGAGCGCTGGGCCTCGCCGCTAGGCGACGAGATCCGCGGCGCACTGGCGGCTGACCTTTCCACGCGCCTGGGCACGCACGACGTGCACGGCCTGCCGCGTGGCAAGGATGCCAAGGTGGTGTTCGTGCAGTTCGACGTACGTCGCTTCGACTCCGAAGTGGGCGGTAACGCCACCCTGGAAGCCAGCTGGTCCGTGCGTAGCGGCGACACCGCCAGCACCTGCGCCTCGCGGGTGAGCGAGCCCGCGGGAAGCAGCTACGACAGCCTGGTCGATGCGCATCAGCGTGCGCTGGGGAAGGCCGCAGATCAGGTCGCCGGGGCGGTTCGCGCGGTGGCGGGGGGGCAGGTGGCTACCTGCCGCTGAGCGGGGTGGTCGGGTAGGAGCGCACGATGTGCGCGAAAAGCCAACAAAGCGGTGAAGCGGCACCCCTCGAACAAGAGCCGGCGGGTAGCCCCCTCGGGGCCACGCCTGCGGCGACCCGCTAAGGAAGGGCCGCTCCGCGGCCGTGTACCTGATTCGCGCACATCGTGCGCTCCTACCCGCGCCACATCCGGGTCGGGCTTCGCCCGGGGATTTTCGATTCGCCATCCATGGCTCAGCGAAAATGGCCGGCCGTCCTGGCCGGCCCCGCTTCGCGGCCTTTTCCGTTCGAAGCCCTCGCCTTCGGCTACCGGCCCCGAGGGGGCTACCCGCCGGCTCTTTCCCAAGACTGAGGCAGGTTGTTACGCGAGCGACCGCAGACGTGAAGGGTAGGGCGTCGCCGCTTTGCTGGCTTTTCGCCCACATCGTGGGCTCCTACCCCAGGGGTAGGGCAGCCCGTGGCATATCCAATGCGTGATCCGCCAGCTGGGTAGGAGCGCACGCACGTGCGCGAACCCTCGACACGCCTAAGGCGACTGATGCCATGCAAAGCAGACAAGCGAGCGTTCCCAGCTACGAAGCGAAGCCTGGCTCTGCGCTCTTCCCACACGCACCCTCAGTCGTCGAAAGAGCCGGCGGGTGCCACCCTCGTGGCCGGTAGCCGCAGGCGAGGGATTCGAACGGACAAGGCCGCGCAGCGGAGCCGGCCAGGACGGCCGGCCGTTTCCGCTGAGCCATGGATGGCGAATCGGAAACCCCCGTGCGAAGCCCGACCCGCCCCGTAGGGGAATAGATACACGGCCGCGCCAGCGGCCCTTCCTTGACGGGTCGCCGCAGGCGTGGCCCCGAGGGTGGCACCCGCCGGCTCTTGCTCCAAGCCCAGCTTTTTGCCTTCAAACCCCGCATTAAGCTAGTCTCCCGCGATTGAGCGCCGCGCTTTTCCCGCGCGGCCACCCGAGCAACTACCGGTAGCGAACACCATGCAGGACACCCCCGACCAGGGCGCGCGGGAGCAGGGCGGTTACGCCCCGGCCGCCGTCGAAAGCAGCGCGCAGCGCTTCTGGAACGACACCCGTGCCTTCGAGGTCACCGAAGACTCGGACAAGCCCAAGTATTACTGCCTGTCGATGCTGCCGTACCCGTCCGGTGCCCTGCACATGGGCCATGTCCGCAACTACACCATCGGCGATGTCATCAGCCGCTTCCAGCGCCAGCAGGGCCGCAACGTGTTGCAGCCGATGGGCTGGGATGCCTTCGGCCTGCCCGCCGAGAACGCCGCGATCAAGAACAACACCGCGCCGGCGAAGTGGACCTACAAGAACATCGAGCACATGCGCGAGCAGTTCAAGCGCATGGGCTTTGCGTACGACTGGACCCGCGAGGTCACCACCTGCCGTCCCGAGTACTACCGCTGGGAACAGCAGATGTTCACCCGGCTGATGAAGAAGGGCCTGGTGTACCGCAAGAACAGCGTCGTCAACTGGGACCCGGTCGACCAGACGGTGCTGGCCAACGAGCAGGTGATCGACGGCAAGGGCTGGCGCTCCGGCGCCACCGTGGAAAAACGCGAGATCCCGCAGTGGTTCCTCAAGATCACCGCCTATGCGCAGGAGCTGCTGGACGGCCTGGACACGTTGCCGGGCTGGCCCGACGCGGTCAAGACGATGCAGCGCAACTGGCTGGGCCGGTCCGAAGGCCTGGAGATCACCTTCGACGTGGACGGCCAGGCCGAGCCGCTGACGGTGTTCACGACGCGGCCGGACACCCTGATGGGTGTGTCGTACGTGGCGGTGGCGGCCGAGCATCCCATCGCCACGCGTGCCGCGGCGGACAACCCCGGCCTGGCCGACTTCATCGCCAGCTGCCGGTCCGGCGGTGTGTCCGAGGCGGAGCTGGAGACGCAGGAGAAGCGCGGGTATTACACGGGTATCGATGCCGTGCATCCGCTCACCGGTGAAAAGGTGCCGGTGTGGGTCGCCAACTTCGTGCTGATGGGCTACGGCACCGGCGCGGTGATGGCCGTGCCGGGCCACGACGAGCGCGACTGGGAGTTCGCCCAGAAGTATTCCCTGCCCATCCACATGGTGGTGGTCGATCGCGGCGTGGTGGATGCCGTGGCCGAACTGAAGCGCGACCTGGCGGCCGACGGCACCGACACCGTGCAGAACGCGCTGGACGGCGGCTCGTCGGATGCGTACCAGGTGTCCGCCGCGGTGGAGACGATCAAGACGTTCGAGACCAACATCCAGACGGCCGGTGCGTACACGGAGCACGGCACGCTCATCAACTCCGGTGAATTCGATGGGCTGGACTTCGCGGCGGCGTTCGACGCCATCGCGGCGAAGCTGGCCGCGACCGGCCATGGCGAGCGCCGGGTCAACTGGCGCATCCGTGACTGGGGCGTCAGCCGCCAGCGCTACTGGGGCTGCCCGATTCCGGTGATTTACTGCCCGAGTTGCGGTGCGGTGCCGGTGCCGGAAGACCAGCTTCCCGTGGTGCTGCCCGAGGACGTCGCGTTCTCCGGCGTGCAGTCGCCGATCAAGGCCGACCCGACCTGGCGGCAGACCACCTGCCCGACCTGCGGCGGCCCGGCCGAGCGGGAGACGGACACCTTCGATACGTTCATGGAGTCCAGCTGGTACTACGCGCGCTACACGAGCCCCGGCGCCGAGGCACAGGTGGACGAGCGCGCCGATTACTGGACGCCGGTGGACCAGTACATCGGTGGCGTCGAGCACGCCATCCTGCACCTGCTGTACTTCCGCTTCTATCACAAGCTGATGCGCGACGAGGGCCTGGTGCACAGCGACGAGCCGGCCACCAACCTGCTCTGCCAGGGCATGGTCATCGCCGAGACCTATTTCCGCAAGGAAGACGAAGGCCACCTGACCTGGTTCAATCCGGCGGATGTCGACGTGCAGCGTGACGAGCGCGCGCGCATCACCGGCGCCGTGCTGCGCAGCGACGGGTTGCCGGTCGAGATCGGCGGCGTCGAGAAGATGGCCAAGTCCAAGAACAACGGCGTGGACCCGCAGTCCATGGTGGACAAGTACGGCGCGGATACGGTGCGCCTGTTCTCCATGTTCGCCGCACCGCCGGACCAGTCGCTGGAATGGAACGAGGCGGGTGTGGAGGGCATGGCCCGCTTCCTGCGGCGCCTGTGGCGTGACGTCACGGCCCATGTCGAGTCCGCCGCGGTGGCCCAGGGCGATGGCGCGGCCGCCGAGGCCTCGCGCAGGACGCTGCGCCGCCAGCTGCACGAGACGATCCAGAAGGTCACCGACGATATCGGTCGCCGCCAGTCCTTCAACACGGCCATCGCTGCGCTGATGGAGCTGCTCAACGCGCTCGGCCGGTTCGACGATGCCAGCGCCGCCGGCTCGGTGCTGCGCCAGGAGGCCTTCACCGCCATCGTCCAGCTGATCAACCCGTTCACGCCGCATCTGTCCCATGCGCTATGGCAGGTGCTGGGCCAGGGCGAGACGCTGGTGGAGGATGCCGGCTGGCCGGCGGTCGATCCCGCGGCGCTGGTTCGCGACTCGCTGACCTACGCAGTGCAGGTGAACGGCAAACTTCGCGCTACCATCGAGGTGCCGGCCGCGGCATCGAAGGAAGATGCCGAGGCCATGGCCCGGGCCGAGCCCGCCGTGGCCCGGTTGCTGGAAGGGCAGACCGTGCGCAAGGTGATCGTCGTGCCCGGCAAGATCGTCAACATCGTCGCAGGATAACCATGAGCCCGACCCCGCTCCGTTCGCTCCGTGTCGCCGCCCTCGTTGCCGTCGTGGGGCTGGTCAGCGCCTGTGGCTTCCATCTGCGCCAGTCCGCGGCGCTGCCGCCGGGCATGCAGAAGATCCACCTGACCGTCGCCGGGGGTGGCCGCCTCGAGCGTGAGCTGTCGCGCGCGCTGACCAACGCCGATGTGACGGTGGTAGACCACGCTTCCGTGGATGCCGCCGAACTGGCGATCACCTCGAACAACTTCCGTACGGATTCGCTGACCGTCAGCGGCACCGCGCGCGTCACTGAATACGCCGTGCGCTACCACGTCGATTTCAACGCGAAGGCCGGCGACGGCAGCCTCATCATCGCGCCGCAGAGCGTCGATATGTCGCGCGAGTTCAGTTACGACGCCCAGAACACGATCGGCACCGCCAGCCAGACCGAAGAGCTGCAGCGCAGCCTGGTCGGCGACATGGTGCAGGCCATCCTGTTCCGCCTCGAAGCAGCGACGGTGCACCCGGCCGCGGCGGCTGCGGCGGCCGCTGCCGCCACGCCGTCCGCGCCCGCGCCCGCCTCGTCGACCGCGCACTGAGCGGATAACGCCGTGCCGTTCAATCCGGGCCAGTGGCAGAAGCACCTCGCGGGCGACCGCATGGCGCCGGTGTACCTGCTGGCCGGCGAGGAACTGCTGGTGCTGGAAGCCGCCGATGCCGTACGGGCCATGGCCCGGCGGCTGGGTTTCAGCGAGCGCGAGGTGCTGGAAGCGGACAGCCGTTTCGACTGGGACGACCTGGCGCGATCCTCGGCCGGCCTGTCGCTGTTCGCCACGCAGCGCCTGCTCGACCTGCGCCTGGCGGGCGGGCGTGCCGGCAAGGACGGCAGCGCGGCGATCACCGAGTTCGTCGGCAACCCGCCGCCGGATACCACGCTGCTGATCACCGCCACCGAGTGGAGCACCAAGCACGAGGCGGTCTGGACCAAGGCAGTGGATCGCGGCGGTATCCAGGTGGTCTTCAACGCGCCGCGCCCGCACGAATGGACGCAGTGGGTCGGCCAGAGGCTGGCGTCCCGCGGGGTCAAGACCAGTCCCGATGCCGTGGCGATGCTGGCCGAGCGGGTCGAGGGCAACCTGCTGGCGGCCGCCCAGGAAATCGACAAGCTGGTGGTCCTCGCGGGCGACCAGCGTCTGGATGCCGCGACGCTGGAAGGCCTGGTCGCCGACAGCGCCCGCTTCGACGCCTTCAAGCTGACCGACGCCGCGTTCGCGGGCGAGGGCGGCCGTGCCCTGCGCATACTGGCCGGCTTGCATGCCGAGGGCGACGAGCTGATCGCCCTGATGGGCTGGCTGGTCAACCAGCTGCAGCTGGCACTGCGCCTGGCCAACGCGCGCGATTTCGCGGCGCAGGCGAAGGTGGAGCGGCTATGGCCCGCGCGCGAACAACTCTTCCGCAAGGCCCTGCGCCGCGCGCCGCGCGAGCACTGGATGGCCTGCCTGGCCCGGGCCGCCCGCATCGACCGCATGGCCAAGGGCCGCGAGCAGGGCAATCCGTGGCTGGAGGCCGAGCGGCTGATCGCCGCCATCGCCGAGCCCCGCGCGGCGGCTGCCTTCGCGTGAGCGACATGCGTCCGCTCGCCATCCTCGGCGGCACCTTCGACCCGATCCACCACGGCCACCTGCGTGCCGCGTGGGAAGCCGCCGAAGCCCTCGACGCCGAGGTCCGGCTGGTGCCCGCGCGTACGCCGCCGCACCGGCCGCCGCCGGTGGCCGATGCGGCCGGCCGGGTCGCCCTGCTGCGCGCCGCGCTGGCCGGGCAGGACCGGCTCCGGATCGACACCCGCGAACTGGACCGCGACGGCCCTTCGTACAGCATCGACACACTGGCGTCGCTGCGTGCCGAGATCGGCCCCGCGCGTCCGCTGGTGCTGCTGGTGGGGGCGGACGCCTTCGCCGGGCTGGCGTCCTGGCAGCGCTGGCGCGACCTGTTCACGCTGGCCCACGTGGGCGTGCTGAACCGCCCCGGGGTCAGCCACGCCCCCTCGGCGGAGCTGGCCGACTTCATCGCCGGGCGCCGCGGTACCCGTCCGCAGGGGCCGGCCGGCGGCGTGCTGGACATCGCCATCACCCCGCTGGACATCGCTGCCACGGCCATCCGCGAGGTCTTTGCCGCCGGCCACGAGCCACGCTTCCTGATGCCCGCGACCTGCTTCGATCCTCCGGAGCTGCTGGCGCCGTACCGTGCGCTGGCGGACGCCGCGTCCCCGCCCCGGGCCGCCCGCTGAAAGCTGCCGAGGCATTTGACGCGTCCCCGGGCGGGCGGGGGTATACTTCGCCCAACGCCGGCATTCCGCCGTACGAGGTTTTCGTATCTTGAGTTCGTCCGCATCCCGCAAGGCCAAGCCCGCCATCAGCAACGAGCACCTCCGCCAGCGCGTGGTCGCGGCCCTCGAAGACCTCAAGGCCAAAGACGTTCGCGAAATCGACGTTCGCGGCAAGACCTCCATCGCCGATATCCTCTTCATCGCGTCGGGCACCTCCGCCCGGCACGTCAAGTCCATTGCCGACGAAGTCATCAAGTTCGCCAAGGAAGCGGGCGTGATGCCGCTGGGCGTCGAAGGCCAGACCGAAGCCGAATGGGTGCTGGTCGACCTGGGTGACATCATCGTCCACGTCATGATGCCGCGCATCCGCGAGTTCTACGGCCTGGAGCGCCTGTGGACGGTCGGCGACGACGGCTTCGAAGCCGCCCACGCCTGATCCGCCCATGCGGGCGCGCCTCATCGCCGTCGGCGAGCGCATGCCGGCCTGGGTGGCGGAAGGTTTTGCCGAATACCGCAAGCGGCTGTCCCACGAGCTGCCCCTTGAACTGATCGAGATCAAGCCCGGCACGCGCGGCAAGGGCCGCGACGACGTGCGCGCGACCCTCGACGAAGGCGCCGCCATCCTCGCCGCCTTGCCGCGCGACATCCACGTCGTGGCGCTGGACGGGCGCGGCAAGGCGTGGTCCAGCGAAGACCTGGGCCAGCAACTGGAACAATGGCGCATGGGCGGGCGCGATCTCGCCTTCCTGATCGGCGGCCCCGACGGCCATGCGCCGGACGTGCTGGCGCGCGCGGACCAACGCTGGTCGCTCGGCCCGCTCACGCTGCCGCACATGCTGGTGCGCCTCGTGCTCGCGGAGCAGCTCTACCGCGCCACCACGCTGGTGGCCGGGCATCCCTACCATCGCGCCTGAAGGAACCGCCGTGCTCTACCTGGCCTCGCAATCGCCGCGCCGTCGCGAACTCCTCGGCCAGATCGGCGAGGCGCACCGCACCCTCGATGTGGATGTCGAGGAGATCCGCGCCGCCGGCGAATCGCCCGACGAGTATGTCTCGCGCGTGGCGCGGGACAAGGCGCATGCCGGGTTTGCGCTGGTCGCGGCCGAACCGGATGCGCGCGTGCTCGGCGCCGATACCGAAGTGGTGCAGGGCGACGAGGTGTTCGGCAAGCCGCGGGATGCCGTCGACGCGGTGGCCATGCTGAGGCGTCTTTCGGGAAACGAGCACCGCGTGATCTCCGCCGTATGGCTCGTGGAGGCAGGCGAGCAACGCAGGGTGGTGTCGGTATCGACCGTGCGCTTCGCGTCGCTCTCCGATCACGACATAGCGTCCTACATCGATACCGGCGAGTGCTTCGGCAAGGCCGGCGCGTATGCGATCCAGGGCCGCGCCGCGGCCTTCGTCGCGCACCTTTCCGGTAGTTACACCGGCGTGATGGGACTGCCCCTGTTCGAAACCTCCCGGCTTCTTCGCGGTCCGTGACAGTCGCGGGACGCGCGGGATATAAAGCGGGATGACTCATGGAAAAGGGCACGCAGTGAGCGAGGAAATCCTGATTAATGTCACGCCGCGTGAGACGCGCGTGGCCGTCGTCGAGAACGGCATGTTGCAGGAAGTCCACGTTGAGCGTGCCAGCCGGCGCGGTTACGTGGGCAACGTGTACAAGGGCCGCGTGCAACGCGTCATGCCGGGCATGCAGGCCGTGTTCGTCGAGATCGGTCTCGATCGCGCAGCGTTCCTGCACGCGTCGGACATCGTTCGCCCGGCGCTTCCGCCCACCGATGCCCCCGACGGCAAGTCCGGCGGCCACGGCCCTGTCCCGCCCATCAGCGAACTGGTCCACGAGGGCCAGGAAATCGTCGTGCAGGTGGTCAAGGACCCGATCGGCAGCAAGGGTGCGCGACTGTCCACGCACTTGTCCATCCCGTCGCGTTACCTCGTGCTGCTGCCGCACTCGCGCACCCTGGGGGTGTCCGTGCGCATCGAGGAGGAAAGCGAGCGCCAGCGCCTGAAGGACATCATCCTGCCGCTGATCGGCGAGAACCACCTCGGCTACATCGTGCGCACCAACGCCGAGGGCCAGTCCGAGGAATCCCTGGCCTTCGACGTCACCTACCTGAGCAAGGTGTGGCGGGTGGTGCAGGAAAACATCCAGAAGGCCCGCGTGGGCGAGCGGGTCTATGAGGAACTGTCACTGCCGCTGCGGTCGCTGCGCGATTCGCTCAACGACGGCATCGAGAAAGTTCGCGTCGATTCACGCGAGACCTACGAGAAAACGGTCAAATTCGTGGCCAAGTTCATGCCGGTGCTGTCCGACCGCATCGAGCACTACGCGGGCGAACGGCCGATCTTCGATCTCTACGGCGTGGAGGACGAGATCCAGCGCGCCCTGCGCAAGGAGGTACCGTTGAAATCCGGCGGCTACCTGATCGTCGACCAGACCGAAGCCATGACCACGATCGATGTGAACACCGGTGGCTACCTCGGCAGCCGCAACCTCGAGGAAACCGTGTACCGCACCAACCTCGAGGCGGCACAGGCCGCGTCGCGCCAGCTGCGCCTGCGCAACCTCGGCGGCATCATCATCATCGACTTCATCGACATGATCGACGACGAGCACAAGCGGCAGGTGTTGCGCATGCTCGAGAAGGGCCTGCTGAAGGACCACGCGAAAACCACGGTCTATCCGATGTCCGCGCTGGGCCTGGTGGAAATGACGCGCAAGCGCACCACCGAAAGCCTGGAGCGCCAGCTGTGTGAGCCGTGCCCGTCGTGCAGCGGTCGCGGCACGCTGAAAACCGCCGAGACGGTGATCTACGAGATCTTCCGTGAAATCACCCGTGCCGTGCGCCAGTTCAACGCGCAGAAGCTGCTGGTGATGGCCAGCCCGAAGGTGGTCGGCCGCATCCTCGAGGAAGAATCCACGGCGGTGGCCGAGCTGGAAGAATTCATCGCCAAGAGCATCCGCTTCCAGGCGGAAGAACACTATTCGCAGGAACAGTTCGATGTCGTTCTCCTCTAAGCCCGGCGTGCGTCGCCGGCACGTCGGCCGGTGAGTTCCGGCTGGCGCCATCGCCTGAGACGCCTGCGGTTCTTCCTCATCGGTCTGGTCGCGAGCGTGCTCATCGCGCTCGCGTTGCTCATGGCGCTGGGGCAGTTGCTGCTGCCACTGGCTGCCCGATACCCCGATCGCGTGGCGTCGTTGCTGAGCGACGCCCTGCACCGGCCCGTGCGTTTCGCCTCGCTGGAAGGATTCTGGCAGCCGTCCGGGCCGTTGTTCGTGATGCGCGACGTCACGGTGGTGCCCACCGAGGGCGGTCAGCCCGTGCACCTGCCGCAGGCGGCGGTGAAGCTGGACTTCGGTGCGCTGGTGCTGCCCTCGCGACACCTGCTCAACCTCCGCCTGAGCGACCTTCGCCTGGGCCTGCGCCGCGCACCCGACGGCCGCTGGAGCATCGACGGCCTTCCCGGCGACGGCGGTCGGCGCACGGTGTCGCTCGGCAACCTGGCGGCCGATCTGTGGGTGACCAACCTGCGCCTGGATATCGACGACGAGACCACCCAGCGGCACTACGGCCTGGTGGTGGATCGGCTGCGCGCCAGCCTGCAGGACAACGCGATACGCCTGGGCGGCAACCTCCGCCGCGAAAACGTCCCCACGGTGCTTACCGCGGCGGGCCGCTTCGCGCTGGACGGTTCCAGCGGCCGTGTCTACGTGCACGGCGCCGCTGTCGATTTCGCCGCGCTCACCGGCGATTTCACGGCCGGCGGCTATGCACTGGCCTCCGGCAAGGGCGCGTTCGAAACCTGGCTGGACTGGAGCGATGCCCGCGTGGTGCGGATGACCTCGCGGCTGGATCTCGACGGCCTGGGGGTGCGCGGTCCGGAGCGCACCGTGAAAACGGCCGGCCTGCACGGGATCGCCCGTCTCCGGCGTACCGCCGAGGGCCAGCGGATCGATTGGGCCGCCCGCGACGGCGGCGATATCGCCCTGCTGCTGCGCGCGGTGGGCGACACCACCGACGGCACGCTGGTGGGACGCCAGGTCGATCTGGCGCCCCTGTTGCCCTGGGCCGGCCTGCTCCCGCGGATGTCGCCGGCCCTGTCGCGCTGGCTCGCCGAAGGCCACCCGCGTGGCCGCTTCGACGACCTGCGCGCCGACTGGAACTCAGCCACCGGCATGGCGTTAGTGCGTGCGGACTTCTCCGGCCTTGGCATCGACGCCAGCGGCACGCTGCCGGGCCTGTCGTCGCTCAAGGGCGAGGTGCTGGGCGATGCGGAGGCGCTGTCGCTCAGCCTGCCCACGCAGGCGACGACGATCGATGCGACGGGAATGTTCCGCAAGCCGTTCGTGCTGTCGTCGCTGAGTGGCGACATCGTCGTCTACCCGCAGGACGGCGACTGGCACATCGGCGTCGATCCGCTCGATGTGCGCGGCGAGGACTTCACCGGCCAGGTGCGTGGCGAGTACGTCCTGCCTGCGGCCGACACCGGCCCGTTCCTGGACATGTACGTGGCGATGGGCGGGGGCGACATCTCGGCGGCCAAGCTGTTCTGGCCGATCCACGGCATGTCCGAGGGCTCGCAGAACTGGCTGAATCGCGCCATCGTCTCGGGTCACATCCAGAGCGGTGCAGCGCTGGTGCGCGGTAATTTGCGCGATTTTCCGTTCCGTAACCACGAGGGCCGTTTCGAGGGCCGCGCGGTCATCGACGACACGGTGCTCGATTACGGCACGGGCTGGCCGCGCGCGGAAGGTATCGCCGCCGTCGCCAGCTTCGTCGACAACAGCATGTCGATCGAGGCCAGCGAGGGCCATTCGCTGGGCAACGCCGTCAGCTCCGCGTCCGCGACCATCGACGACTTCGCCGAGGGTGTGCTTAACCTGAAGGTGAACGGTGCGGGCACCGGTGCCAGCTACCTGGACCTGGTCAAGAACAGCCCGGTCGGCACGAGCAGTCGCGACACGCTGGATAAGATCAAACTGGGCGGCACGGGTGAGTTCGGTTTCAGCCTGATGCTGCCGTTGAAGGACACGAAAAGTTTCACGCTGGACGGTACGGCCACACTGAAGGACGCCGACCTGGTGGCCGACGACTGGAAGCTGCGCCTGGATGGCATCACCGGGCCGATGCGTTTCGATGGCAAGGGGTTCACCGCCAGGGGCCTGACTACCCGGTTCCAGGGGCAACCGGCCAGCCTCGACCTGGCCATCGCCGGGGGCACGGGCGATCCTGCAAAGATCGTCACGGCATCGGTCACGGGTGCGTTCACGCTGGACGAGATGTTGCGGCCGTACGACACCCTCAAGTGGCTGGCCGACATCGGCAAGGGGCGCGGCACGTTCCGCATCGGTTTCGACCTGAGCCGCACGGGGCAGGGCGACGCGACGGCGCAGGCGCTCACCGTGGATTCGGACCTGCGCGGCGTCGAGCTGCTGCTGCCGACGCCGGTGAAGAAGCCGGCCGCCTTGGCGCAGCCGCTGTCTGTCCGTGTGGGCCTGCCGGTCGACGGCGCACGCCTGGACTTGGCGCTGGGTGACATCGTCCGCGGCCGCCTGCGGCTACCGACGAACACGGTGCCCCTTGCGGCTGCCTTCAACCTGGGCAGCGTCGCGCCCGCTGCGCTGCCCGCGCAGGGTTACCTCATCGGCGGTCATGCCGCCAGGCTGGACGTCTCCGGCTGGGTGCAATACGTGGTCGGCCTGTCCACGGGAGGCGGCAGCGGGCCGGGCCTGAGCGCGCTCGACCTCGTGGCGGACGATGCGGAGGTGTTCGGCCAGCATTTCGCCGGTCTGCACATCATGGCCAACCCCGGCCCGCAGGCGCTGTCGCTAAAGGTGGACGGCGAAGGTCTTGCCGGCGAGCTCACCGTGCCCAACGACGAGATGCGCCGCCGCGGCATCACCGCGCGCATGGACCGGATCTGGTGGCCATCGGCCGACGATGCCGCCGACGCAGCGAAGAAAGGCAAGACCGCGGCGGGCGCCGCGACGACGGTGGCCTCCACCGCCGCCAAGGCGCAGGACGCGAAGGACGGCGCCGCTGCCGGCGGCAAACCCGCCAACACGAACGAGGCGGGCGTGGCGCCGGCCAGCCTGCCGCCGATGCACCTGCAGGTCAGCGACATGCGGCTGGGCAAGGCGAAGCTGGGCGAGGCGCGGCTGGAAACCTGGCCGACCGACGACGGCATGCACATCGACCAGTTGCGCGCGCAGTCCAAGAACGTGCAGATTACCGCGTCGGGCGACTGGACCGGCGACGAGACGCGCAGCCGCACCCACCTCGCCATGGATTTCGCCTCGGAAGACGTGGCGCGCATGTTCGACGCCCTGGGCTTTGCCGGCATCCTGCAGGGTGGGCGCACGTCGGCCCGGCTCGATGCCACGTGGCCCGGCGGCCCGTCGGCCCTCGCACTGGCGAATATGGACGGTACCCTGAAGGTGGACGTCGCCAAGGGCCGCATCCTCGAGGTGCAGCCTGGCGTGGGCCGCCTGTTCGGCCTGGTCTCGGTGACCGACCTGCCGCGACGCATGGCGCTGGACTTCGGCGACGTGCTCGGCAAGGGCTTCGCCTTCGACTCCATTACCGGCGATTTCCGTTTCGCCGATGGCAACGCCAGCACCGACAACCTCGCCATCCGCGGCCCGGCCGCCGATATCACCATCACCGGCCGCGCCGGACTCAAGGCCCGCGACTACGACCAGGAAGTGCTCGTGGTACCGCATCTCGGCAACAGCCTGCCGGTGGTCGGCGCCCTGGCCGGCGGCCCGGTCGGCGCCGCCGCCGGGCTGGCGGTGCAGGGCCTGCTCGGCCGCGGCCTCAACCAGGCCGCGCGCAAGCGTTACCACGTCACCGGCAGCTGGGACAAACCCGTGTTCACCCCCATCGAAAAGGGCGAAACCCCCTGACCTACATCAACAGCCCCCGTAGGAGCGCACGATGTGCGCGATACGCATGGGCGCGACACAGGTGCGCGCGCCACACGCGGCCCCATTCCTAAGGCTTCTGCCGCCGAAACGGAAACATCTGCTGCCGCACGAACCCTTCCGGCATGTAATCGCCCACCACGCCGTACTTCTCGGGAAACCGCTTCGTCGACTTCACCGCGGTGCCGAACAGATAATCGATGAACGCGTAGTGCGCCGCGTAGTTCCTGTCGATCGCCTCGTCGTCGGAAGCGTGGTGCCAGTGGTGGAAGTCGGGCGTCACGATCACGTACTTCAACGGCCCCCACGGCAGGTGCACGTTGGCATGGTTGAACACGGCCTGGAAGCCGACGACGAGGATGTACGCGTTCATCACCGCCTCGCTGAATCCCAGCACGTAGAGCGGCGCCAGTACGCAGACGCGAGTGAACAGCAACTCCAGCATGTGCTGGCGAGATCCGGCCAGCCAGTCCATCGTCTTCACGCTGTGGTGCACCGCGTGGAAACGCCAGAGGAACGGCACCTCGTGGTAAGCGCGATGCGTGGCGTACTGGGCCAGGTCGGCCACCAGCACACACAGCAGCAGCTGCGGCACAAAGTGGATGCCGGCCACCATGCGCTGGAAGTCGCTTCCCGTCAGCCAGCCGAACCCGTGGTGGATCAGGAAGTTCACCACCAGCAGCGCCAGACCCACCAGGAAGTGGTTCACGGCGAAGTGCTTCATGTCGGTCTGCCACTCGAAGCGGAACACCGACTGCCCGCGATACAGCGGAAACAGCTTCTCGATCACCACGAACAGCAGCGTGGAGCCGAGCAGGTCGAGGATGAACCAGTCCAGGCCGATATACGGCGTGTGGTCGGGAAACGCACCGACCGGCACACGCGAGCCGCCGAGTGCCACGGCCGCGATGACCAGCACGAAGGCGGCGATGTTGAGGTTGCGCCGCCGGCCCAGGATCACGTTGGCCAGCGACAGCCCGCCCGCGATCAGCAGGGCGCCCAGCAGCGCCTGGCGCAGCACGTCCACCGAATACCGGTGCCGCAGGTCCGGCGTGGTCAGGTACTGCGGGAAGTGGAAGGCGATGACCGCCAGCAGCCCGAGAAAACCGAGCGACAGCGCGATCGCGGTGCTGACCATGGCCTTGCGCGGGTCGAGGTGGCCGCTGCTATGCAACAGATCGCGTGTTTCGTCGACCACGGCTTCCGCGCGACGGACAGGCTCCGCCGCGACACGACGGACGAAGGCCCGTTTCTTTCCCCTGCTCATGGAGGCTCCGTTCCGGTGAGTTTGTGTGGGCATCCTAGCATTCGAACGGGCTTGGGCCGGCCGTTGCGGGTCAATCGCTTACCTTAAGACCTGGGCGCCACCGGCATACGTTTAGACGCCTTGTGAATAGTATCGCTGTTCGTTACTATCGAGCGACGTTACTAACATGATCATGTCGTTCGGCGACGCTGCGACCCGCGAGCTTTTTTTCGAGGGGCAAAGCCGGAAGTGGGGACATATAGCCAAACCATCCATGCGTAGGCTGGCGATGCTCCATCGGGCCGAGTCGATCGAGGAACTGAGAATTCCTCCCTCCAACCGCCTAAAGCCCCTGCACGGTGACTACTCGGGATGGCACAGCATCCGGATCAACGACCAGTACCGGATCTGCTTTATCTGGCGCGACGGACATGCGCACGGCGTCATCATCGTCGACTATCACTGACAGGAACCCACGATGCGCGACATTCCCTATCCTCATCCGGGCGAGATACTGCTCGAGGAGTTCCTCAAGCCCATGGGTATCTCGCAGTATCGCCTGGCCAAGGCGATCGGTGTTCCCGCCCCACGTATCGGCGAGATCGTCGCCGGACGGCGATCCATCACGGCCGACACCGGATTACGGCTGTCGCGTTATTTCGGCATGTCGGACTGGTTCTGGACCGGATTGCAAGCCGACTACGACCGGGAAATGACGCGGGACGCCCTGGCTCATGTCCTCGATGCCATCGTTCCCTGGGAGCAGACGAGCAAGGCAGGCCCCACCGAGCCGGTGGCGAACCGCCGCAAGACAGCCCCTGCGAAAAGGGTCTGCAGGGTTTAAGCTGACCCCATCCGGCCCCACCTGTGGGGTCTCCCCCATCGCTAACGGCGCCCCTTGATGGATTCCCTGATTTCCCTTGCCGAACGTCGTCTGCTGACTCCCGGCGGCCTCGCTTCCACCGACCTGGATCGCGTGTTCTCCCAGTTGATGGGCCCGTCGATCGACGCGGCGGACCTCTATTTCCAGCACTCGCGCAGCGAGTCGTGGGTGCTGGAGGAAGGCATCGTCAAGGACGGCAGCCATTCGATCGAACAGGGTGTGGGTGTGCGCGCCATCTCGGGCGAAAAGACCGGGTTCTCCTATTCGGACGAGATCGTCCTGCCCCAGTTGCTCGAAGCCTCGCGGGCGGCGCGGGCCATCGCCCAGGGCGGCGCGGGCGCAGGCCGGCCGCTGGCGATCGCCACGGGTCGCGGCCTGTATCCGGCCATCGACCCGGTGGAAAGCCTGCCCAATGAAGAAAAGATCGCGCTGCTGCGCGAGGTCGACGCCTACGCACGCTCGCGCGATCCGCGGGTGAAGCAGGTGGTCGTCAGCCTGGCCGCCACGCTGGACACGGTATTGATCGCCGCTTCCGACGGCACGCTCGCGGCCGATGTGCGCCCGCTGGTGCGCCTCAACGTGCAGGTCATCGCGGAACAGGGCGGTCGTCGCGAGCAGGGTCACTCGGGCGGCGGCGGGCGCTATGGCTATCGTGAGCTGATCGAGAACGGTCGGGCGCATGCGTTCGCCGACGAAGCGGTACGCCAGGCCCTGGTCAACCTCGAGGCGGTCGATGCGCCTGCAGGCAGCATGACAGTGGTGCTCGGGCCCGGCTGGCCGGGGGTGCTGTTGCACGAAGCCATCGGCCACGGCCTGGAAGGCGACTTCAATCGCAAGGGCAGTTCCGCGTTCACGGGCCGCATCGGCCAGCGTGTAGCGGCCGAGGGCGTCACCATCGTGGACGACGGCACGCTGCCGGGGCGTCGCGGTTCACTCAGCATCGACGACGAGGGCACGCCGACCGAATGCACCACGCTGATCGAGAACGGCATCCTCAAGGGCTACATGCAGGACAAGCTCAACGCCCGCCTGATGGGCGTGAAGTCCACGGGTAACGGCCGCCGCGAATCGTTCGCGCAGCTCCCCATGCCGCGCATGACCAACACCTACATGCTCGCCGGCAATCGCGAGCCGGAAGAAATCATCCGCTCGGTGAAGCGCGGTCTGTACGCGGTGAACTTCGGCGGCGGGCAGGTCGACATCACCAATGGCAAGTTCGTGTTTTCCGCCAGTGAGGCCTACCTCATCGAGGACGGCAAGATCACGCGTCCGGTGAAGGGCGCCACGCTGGTCGGCTCCGGGCCGGAGGTGCTCACGCGTGTGTCCATGATCGGCAACGATCTGGCCCTGGACGAAGGCGTGGGCGTCTGCGGCAAGGACGGCCAGAGCGTGCCGGTCGGCGTGGGCCAGCCGACGCTGCGCGTGGATGGCATGACGGTGGGCGGTACGGCGGCCTGACATAAGCCGCCGTACACGCAAAACACCGCATCACTCGGCAGAGTCGTCCTCGGAAGACGCTTCCAGTTCCTTCAGCAGGCGGTAGATCTCACGGAACGCATGCAGCGGCTTGTTCGCCTCGCGTTCGCTGCGCGCCTGCCGGACGATGGAACGCACGTGCTGACGGTCGAGGTGGGGATGCGTGTCGAACAGCTCGCCCAGGGCCTCGTCGCCACCGGTAAGCAGTTTCTCGCGGGCCGCCTCCAACCGATGCATGTGAGCCGCTTCCTGGCGCTGCCGGTCACGGTCCTCGCCCAGGGCGGCGCGTGCGTCGACGAACGCCTCGTCGCCGTGGCGGCGCATCTGCTTCGCCAGATAGGCCAGCTGCCGCTTGCGCGCGATGTGCGCGGTGATCTTCCGCGTGCGGCCGATCTCTTCGACGATGTCTTCGGGCAGCTTCAGCTTGGGAATGCGGCTGGGCGGCAGGTCCATCAGCTGGCCGGCCAGCTTCAGCATGTCGAGCGCGTTGCGGCGGAGCTCGCTGCGGCTCGGACCGAAATCTTCTTCGTCTTCCGCGTCCGGCTTCGGACGATCGTCATGGGTCCTCATGCCGGTGTCTCCTGGCTGGTGAGCGGAGCGGTGGCATCGCGTTCGAAGGCGAAGCGGGGTTGGTCGCGCCCTTCATGCTGCACCGTTTCGGCGAACATGGCAGCCGGGCGTACCCACAGGCCGTGCTCGCCATAGAGGGCCTGATAGACGACCAGTTCTTCCATCGTCTCGCTGTGCCGGGCAGTGCCCAGCACGCGGTAGGGCATGCCCTTGAAGTGACGGTAATAGCCGACACGGATGCTCATAACGGTTCCATGGCACCATGCACGGTGCGCTGCGTTGCTTTTGATCGGGTGACGCGACCCCCATTAATGATGGGCTGGCCGCGCGCGGCCCGTCATTCTAACCCAGCCCTTCGGGAAGCCCCACGTGAGCCTCGTTTTGACACGCGACAGCAGCCAGCAGGACCTCGACCGCCTCGCCACCCTGGCCGAGGACACCATCCGACGCGCCCGCGCCGCCGGTGCCACCCAGGCGGAGGTGTCCGCCAGCATCGACGTAGGCCTCAACGTCAACGTTCGCCTGGGCGAGGTGGAGACCGTCGAGCACACGCGCGACCGCGGGTTTTCGCTCACCGTCTACGTCGGGCAGCGCAAGGGCTCGGCCAGCACGGCCGACCTCCAGCCCGAATCGATCCAGGCCACGATCGACCAGGCGTGCGCCATCGCCCGGTTCACCGAGGAAGACCCGGCCTCGGGCCTGGCTGAGGCCGGACGCATGGCCACGGTGTTTCCTGATCTCGATCTGTGGCACCCCTGGGATCTGGACGTCGATGCGGCCATCGCCCTGGGCCAGGCCGTCGAGGATGGCGGCCGCAGCGTGCCCGGCATCACCAATTCCGACGGTTCCAGCGTCAATACCGGGCAGAGCCTGTCCGTCTACGCCAACTCGCATGGCTTCGTCGGGCGCGAACGCGGCACCCGCCATTCGTTGTCGGTCGCGTTGATCGCGGGCGAAGACGATGGCATGCAGCGCGACTACTGGTACGACAGTGCCCGGCGCGCGCAGGACTTCACCGATCCCGCCGAGATCGGTCGCAAGGCGGCGGAGCGGACGCTTTCGCGGTTGAACGCGCGTCGCCTGGGTACCCGGCAGGCGCCGGTGCTGTTCGCTCCGGAAGTGGCGCGCGGCTTGCTGGGTCACCTGCTGGGTGCCGTCAGCGGCGGCTCGCTGTATCGCCGGTCCAGCTTCCTGCTCGACCATGCGGGCAAGCAGATCCTGCCGTCCTGGTTCCGCATCGATGAGAAACCGCTCATTCCCCGCGGGCTGGCGTCGTCGGTATTCGATGCCGAAGGCGTGGCCACCGTCGATTCGTCGCTGGTCGTGGACGGCGTGCTCCAGCGTTACATCCTGGGCAGTTACTCGGCACGCAAGCTCGGCCTGCAATCCACCGGCAATGCCGGCGGTGTGCACAACCTCGTGGTCGCCACCGGTGGCGACGACTTCGCGGGCATGCTGCGCAAGCTCGGCACCGGGCTGCTCGTCACCGAGGTGATGGGGCAGGGCGTGTCGATCGTCACGGGCGATTACTCGCGCGGGGCGTCCGGCTTCTGGGTCGAGAATGGCGAGATCGCCTACCCCGTCGAGGAAATCACCATCGCCGCCAACCTGCGCGACATGTATGCCAACCTGGTGGCCGTGGGCGCGGACGTGGACCGTCGCTCCCACGTGCTGACCGGATCGTGGCTGGTCGAAACCATGACCATCGCCGGCGAATAGGGTCGCTTCGCAGGCAGGGTGGTTCGTAACACCCTGCCGTAAGTCTGCTTGACAGGGTCCCGGCGCTCTCCGACAGTGCAGGCGACACTTCACGGAGCAGCGCCATGAGTACGCCTTCCGATCAGATACCGCCGTCAACCCCGCCGCCGCCATCCCCGCCTCCCTACGAGCCGCCGCCGTACGACCGGGAACCCACCGCGGCGTCGAGCAGCAACGACGACAAGAACCTGGCGATGCTTACGCATCTGTCGGGTCTCATCCTCAGCATCATCGTCCCGCTGGTGGTGTGGCTCATCAACAAGGATCGTGCCGACAAGGCCTACCTCGTCGCCGAGTCGAAAGAAGCCCTGAACTTCCAGATTACCGTGCTTATCGGCTACGTGATCTGCTGGATACTGACGATCATCCTCATCGGTGCGTTCCTGCACGTGGTGCTTTGGATCCTCAACATCGTCTTCTGCATCGTGGCCGCGGTGAAGGTCAGTCAGACGGGTACCTACCGCTATCCGTTCGCGCTGCGCCTGGTCAGCTGACCGCCGGTCCACCCGTGTGCTCCTACCCCTGGGCGTAGGAGCACACGCACGTGCGCGAACCCTCAGCGTCGCTACGGCGAAAGAGGCCATGCATCACGTACGTGTTGGCGGTTCCGGTCGCCCAGCGAAGGCATCGCTCTTGCTGGTATTCGGCTTCATTCGATTTAGCAAACTATAAGAGCTCGCCCACATCGTGGGCTCCTACCCGTCGGTTTTCGATCGTATTCGCGCTTAGGGGCGCCGATTGGATCGACCCGATCAATGCCCGCGGTGTGCGGAATAGCGGGCCAGTTCGGCCAGCCACTCGCTGCCGGGTCCGAGGGGAGCGATGGCCTCGAGGGCATCGTCCACCAGTGCGATCAGCCGGGTGCGCGAGGCATCCAGGCCGATAATCGACGGGAAGGTGGGTTTGTCCGCGGCGGCATCCTTGCCGGCGGTCTTGCCGATGATCGCCGACTCGCCTTCGATGTCGAGGATGTCGTCGCGTACCTGGAAGGCGAGACCCACGGCGTGGCCGTAACGGTCCAGCCGGTCCAGCACGGCGTCGTCCTGGCAGCCGGCGGCCAATGCGCCCAGACGGACGGACGCGCGGATCAGTGCGCCGGTCTTGTAGGCGTGCATGCGCTCCAGTTCCTCGAGCGACAGCGTCATGCCAACGGCCGAGAGATCGAAGGCCTGGCCGCCCGCCATGCCCTCGGCGCCACAGGCGGCGCCCAGGGTGCGGAGCATGGCGATGCGTGCGGATGCATCGTCGTCGGCTGTATAGGGCGTGGACAGGATCTCGAAGGCCAGTGCCTGCAGGGCGTCGCCCGCCAGGATCGCCATGGCCTCGCCAAACGCGATATGGCACGTGGGTCGGCCGCGGCGGAGGTCGTCGTCATCCATCGCAGGCAGGTCGTCGTGCACCAGAGAATACGCGTGGATGATTTCCACCGCGCATGCGGGTGCGTCCAGAATGCCACCGTCACAGCCCAGCGCATGGCCGGCCGCGTAGACCAGCAGCGGACGCAGGCGTTTACCGCCGCCGAGCACGGCATAGCGCATGGCGCGATGCAGTTCGACGGGAGCGAGGTCGGCGGCCGGCAACGCACGCGCGAGCGCGTCGTCGGCACGGCCGGCCAGCACCTTCAGCGGCGCGGGCAGGTCAGTCGATGCGGGAATCAAAGGGTTCGGACGTTTCGGGAGTGGCGGGATCGAGCAGCAGGCGCACGCGCAGTTCGGCCTGTTCCAGCGCCGTCTGGCAATGCCGGTAGAGGCCGATGCCGCGTTCGAAGGACTTCAGCGACTCGTCCAGGCTGAGCTCGCCACCTTCCATCCGGGTGACCAGTTGCTCGAGCTCGTCCAGGGAATGCTCGAACTCGGCGATCGAGGAGGCGGTAACGGCGGGGGCGGACGACTTCGGCATGGCCGCAAAACTAGCTCACATGGCCTTCTGGATCAATCTCGGCCGATGTCGCCCACGGCATAAAGTAGGGCAATGACGCGACTTGGCGTCAGTGTTCCAAGCGTAACACGCGACCTTCCCGAGCATGCTCGCCTGGCGATCGAGATGATCCGCGGTGACGATGCGTCGCACGGGCTGGCCGCCTACGTGGACGACATGTCGGTTAGCGTGCGCGACCGCAAGTAATCCCGCGTCGGTTCAGGCGCCGGTGTCCTCGTCCCACACCGGGGTAGCGCCTGCGTCGTCGAAAAGCCGTCGGCCCCGCTCGCTGATCCAGCGGGTGCCGACGGCCACCAGCTCGCGGTCGGCCCATAGCAACGGCATGCGTGGCCGCCGCCAGGGTGGCACGGCTCCCTGCTGGAACAGGTCGCGAAGCTCGCGGGTGTGACGATCGCCCTGCGGCCGCAGGGTTTCACCGCCGGCGCGGTAGCGCACCTGCAGCGGCTGGGCCAGTCGCCTCCCGTCCAGCGTGAGACGGCCACCACCGGGCAGCTCCAGCGGCTCGCCATGCCAGGAGGCCGACCATTCCGGGTCGAATCCCGACAACCGGCGCATGGCCCACAGGCGGCCTCGCCATACCCGCACCTCCGTATCGCGCCAGCCCACCAGGGGCAGCCGTTCGGCGCCGCCTTCGTGGATCTGCCGCTCCAGTTGCTCGCGTTGCGCCGTCGTCGGCGCGGACAGCCCGCAGGTGTGCAGCCAGTGTTCCAGCGAAGGCGCCCGCCACGCGAGGGGAAGTGCGAGCCAGCCGCGGGCGTCCAGCGTGCCCTCGCCCCGGTCCAGGTCGGCCAGGGCGTCCATCCACGCATCGCGCAGGGTGTTGGCAGCGGCCAGGCAAAGCCGCGCGCTGTGGGCAATGCTGGTGGCGGCCTGTGGCCAGCGCGCGAGCAGCGCCGGCACCACCGTGGCGCGGAGATAACCGCGGGCAATCAGCGGGTCGTCGTTGGAAGGGTCGTGCAGCGTGGCCAGCGCGTGCGCGGACACGTGCTCCAGCAGGACCGCCCGGGGCAGATCGAGCAAGGGCCGCCAGAGCATGCCGGCACCCAGCGGGCGCAGGCTGCGCATGCCGGCCAGGCCTTCGGGCCCCGCCCCGCGCAGCAGTTTCAGCAGTACGGTCTCGACCTGGTCGTCCCGATGGTGGGCAAGCACGATGCGCTCGCCCGGACGCAGCGCTGCAGCGAACGCCGTGTGGCGTGCCCGCCGCGCGGCGGCTTCGATGCCCTCGCCCTGGCTGAGGTCCACCGTGACGCGGGCCACCTCTACCGGCACACCGAGCACGTCACCGGTGCGTCGGCAATGCGACGCCCAGGCGCCGCTGTCGGCGTGCAAGCCATGGTCGACGTGGAGTGCTCGCAGCGCCGGGCGTGGCATGTGGCTGGCCAGGGCGTGCAACAGGGCGGTGGAGTCGGGGCCGCCGCTGTAGGCGACCACCAGCGATACGCCGGGCGCGGTGTCGAGCGCCTGGGCCAGATGATCGGTCAGGGAGCGGCTCATGGCGCATACGCCGGCCGCACCGCATGGCGATCACCCTTCGGTGAAGGCACCATAACCGCGCAGGCGCTTGTAACGGTTCTCGAGGAGGGTGTCGACCGGCAGGCTTTGCAGCGCGTCGAGCTCGTTGAGCAGCACGGCCTTCAGGCGCACCGCCATGGCCTGCGGGTTGCGGTGTGCGCCGCCGAGCGGCTCGCGCACTACCTTGTCGATCAGCCCGTTCTCGAGCAGGCGCGGTGCGGTCAGGCCCATGACCTCGGCGGCATCCTTGGCCTTGTCGGCGCTCTTCCACAGGATGGAGGCGCAGCCTTCGGGCGTGATCACCGAGTAGGTGGAGTACTGCAGCATGAGCGTGCGGTCGCCGACGCCGATGGCCAGCGCGCCACCGGAACCGCCTTCGCCGGTGACGGTGCAGACGATCGGCACACGCAACTCGGCCATCTCGAGCAGGTTGCGGGCGATGGCTTCCGACTGGCCGCGTTCTTCCGCGTTGATGCCCGGCCAGGCGCCGGCCGTGTCGATGAAGGTGAGCACGGGGATATCGAATCGCTCGGCCATCTTGAACAGGCGCAACGCCTTGCGGTAGCCCTCGGGGCGCGGCATGCCGAAGTTGCGCTTGACCTTTGACTTGGTATCGCGGCCCTTCTGGTGGCCGACGATCATGACCGAGCGGCCGTTGATGCGGGCCAGGCCACCCACGATGGCCTGGTCGTCCGCGAACATGCGGTCGCCCTTGAGCTCGTGGAACTCTTCGCACATGGCCTGGATGTAATCGAGGGTATACGGGCGCGCCGGGTGGCGCGACACCTGGCTGACCTGCCATGGCGTGAGGTTGCGGAAGATCTCGGCGGTCTTGATCTTCAGCTTCTCGCGCAGGCGGCCCACTTCCTCGTCGATGTTGAACGCCTGGCCGCTGCTGGCGTGCCGAAGTTCTTCGATCTTCGCTTCCAGCTCGGCAATGGGTTGTTCGAAATCAAGGAAGTTGGGATTCATGAATACGGAGCATCCGGACAGGACCGCTGATTATACCCAGTGCCGGGCCGGGGCGTGTGCGCATGGGTATGGATGGGCTGGCGCTTCGGCTCTGGCCTAAATGTCTGTAGGCGCAAGCGGCTACTCGCCCAGTCCTGGCCTTTATCCCTGTCGGCTCTGCTTCAATCGCCCTGCGGACGGCGTAGTCCGCGGCATGCCTGTCGTTTCGGTATTCGTCGAAGACGTGCAGGCAGTCCCTTACTTGGAAAGGATTCTCCCATGCATACATGCTTCCCCCTGCGTCGGCTAGCCGTGGCCGCCGCTTTCCTCCCCCTCGCCGCGGCCGGACACGATGCGTTCGACGTGCCGGCGTGCGACGCACCGCTGCCCCCCAACGCCTACGTGCCCACCTGCCTGGTATCGGTACCCAACGGTGACTTCCGGGGCCTCGATGCGCCGAGGGGGGGCTGAGACGGGCAAGCACTGGCACCCGTGGGAACCCACCTTTACGTGGATGGGTCTGCCGCGCGAGCTGCACGATGCGGTCGAGCATCTCAAGCCCTGGCATTTCGTCGGTGACGGCCGTCCCGCTTATCGCGACGAGATCCACGGCAAGCCTGGCATGGTGCTGACGCCGAAGCAGGGCGCGATCTACCAGTGGCTTCCGGTCAAGGCATTCGACGGCACTCAGGGGCATGAGGTGGCCTATTCGGTGCGAGTCACCTATGCGCCCCACGCCACCCGATCCGGTGGGCGGATCGTCGGTCCGATCGAGGGGCCGGTGGCCATGGCGGTGACCCTGGTCGCTGCCGATAACGCCGCGGAACGCGTGCCGCAGGTCTTTCATGACCGGCAGGTGGCCTCGGAATACCAACCGGCTACCTACACCGCTACCCTCACCGTGCCGACGAACACGTCGTTCGACCAGTTGGGCGTATCGATCGAGGCGGAAGGCGACGTGCCGCTGGTGGTGGAGAAGGTGGAGCTGCTCGAGAAGACAAGCTTCATGTTCGACGACTGAGCGGGCACGGTGGGGGCGCACTCTACGAAGACCCTGTGCGGCCGTCCGTCAGTCCGACGGTCGCACGATGCGCAACTCCGTGCCCAGCACGCCCGGCAGCGCGCGCAGCGTGCGTACCAGGTCCGGCAGGGCGCGCACCCGCCACGCTTCGCCCAGTTCGAAGCTGGCCTGGCCGTCCGCGTTGCGGTAGCCGGCCAGCATCAATGGCGTGCGGCCGCCGCGATAGCCCATAAGCGCCTGGCGCAGGTGCTGGTTGAATTCCGGCCCCACCCCGTTGAGTTTGAGCGTGAGCAGCCGGCCGAAATGCTCCATGGCGTCGGACAGCGCATAGGCCTTGCGGGCCCGCAGCTGATAGCCGCCGGCGAAGTCGTCGATGCGCAGGCCGCCCTCGACCACGATCATGCTGCCGCGGGTGAGCAGGGAGGCCGCATCGGTGAACACCTCGCGGAAGAAGCTGGTTTCCAGCATGCCGGTGGCGTCTTCGATCTGCACGAAGGCGTCACTCTCGCCGCGCTTGCGCATGCCGACCACCATGCCGGCGACCACCCAGGGCGTATCCGGCCCGCGGCGGAAGCGATTGGCGTTCTCGTCGTCATCGTTGCGGCGCGGTTTGGGCGGCTGGTAGCGCTGGGGAATCTCGCCGATGGGGCAGCTACCCAGCTGGGCCAGTTCCGCCTTCCACGGGTCGGTGGGGTGGCCCGAGAGGTAATGGCCGAGAGTGTCGTGCTCGCCCTGCAACAGCTGTTCCAGCGGCCACTCCGGCACCGAACCGGACAGTTCGATGATGCTGGGCGCCTCGGCCGCGCCGAAGGCGTTGCCGAAGATGTCGACCTGGCCGGAAGCGCGGTTTTTCGCTTCCTGGTCGGCGGCGCGCATGGCCTCGGGAATGTGCTTGACCAGGGTGGCGCGGTTCTCGCCCAAGGCGTCCAACGCGCCGGACTGCACCAGGGCTTCCATCGTGCGCTTGTTGAGCTTGTTGGAGCCGACCCGCTGGCAGAAATCGACCAGGCCGCGGAACGGCCCCTTCGCCCGGCGCTCGGCGACGATCTCCTCGCAGATCCCCTGGCCCACGCCCTTGATGGCGCCCAGGCCGTAACGGATCACGCGGGGCTCGACGGCTTCGAACATCCAGTCGGAGGCGTTGACGTCGGGCGGCAGTACCTGGATGCCGATGGCGCGCGTCTCGTCGAGGAAGGTCACCGCCTTCTCGGTGTTGTCCATGTCCGAGGAGATGGTCGCGGCCATGAACTCGGCCGGGTAGTGCGCCTTCAGCCAGGCGGTCTGGTAGGAGACCAGCGCATAGGCGGCGGCATGCGACTTGTTGAAGCCGTAGCCCGCGAATTTTTCCATGAGGTCGAAGATCGCGTCGGCCTTGTGGCCCTCGATCCCGTCCTTGGCCGCACCGTCGCGGAACGTCGCACGGTGCTTGACCATCTCCTCGGCTTTTTTCTTGCCCATGGCGCGGCGAAGCAGATCGGCGCCGCCGAGTGTGTAACCGCCGACGATCTGCGCCATCTGCATCACCTGCTCCTGGTAGACCATGATGCCGTAGGTCTCTTTCAGGATGGGCTCGACGCGCGGATCGGGGTAATCGACCGATTCGCGCCCGTGCTTGCGCGCGCAGAAGCTGGGGATGAGATCCATCGGGCCGGGGCGGTACAGCGCCACCAGCGCGATGATGTCTTCGAAACGGTCGGCCTGCGCGTCCTTGAGCATGCCCTGCATGCCGCGCGACTCCAGCTGGAACACCGCGACCGTCTGCGCCTTCTTCAGCAGGTCGTAGACCTTCGGATCGTCCAGCGGCAGCGACTCGATCACCAGCGGCTCGGTGCCTTCCTTCGCCCGGCGCTTGTTGATGGCCTTCACGGCCCAGTCGATGATGGTGAGCGTGCGCAGGCCGAGGAAGTCGAACTTGACCAGGCCCACCGCTTCCACGTCGTCCTTGTCGTACTGCGTGACGACGCCTTCGCCGCTGGCTTCGCAATACAGCGGGGCGAAATCGGTCAGCGGCGTGGGCGCGATCACCACGCCACCGGCATGCTTGCCGGCGTTACGGGTGAGGCCTTCGAGGCTGAGTGCCAGGTCGATCAGCTGGCGCGGTTCTTCTTCCTGCTCGTAGACATCGCAGAACTCCCTGACGATGCGGTCGGGTTCTTTCTTCGATTTTTCCGTGCGGCCGAGCGCATCGCCCAAGGTGAGGTCGAGCGGGCGGTTGGGGATCAGCTTGGCCAAGCGATCCACCTGGCCGTAACCCATGCCCAGCACGCGGCCGGAATCGCGCAGCACGGCCTTGGCGGCCATCGAGCCGTAGGTGATGATCTGGCTGACGTGGTCGCGGCCGTACTTGCGCGAGACGTAGTCGATCACCTCGTCGCGGCGGTCCATGCAGAAGTCGATGTCGAAGTCGGGCATCGACACGCGCTCGGGATTGAGGAAGCGCTCGAACAGCAGCTCGAACTGGAGCGGGTCCAGGTCGGTGATCTTCAGTACCCAGGCCACCAGCGAGCCCGCACCGGAACCGCGACCGGGGCCTACGGGAATGCCGTTGTCCTTTGCCCAGCCGATGAAGTCGGCCACGATCAGGAAGTAGCCGGGGAAGCCCATGCCGATGATGACGTCGACTTCGCGGTCCAGTCGCGCCTGGTAGTCCTCACGCGTCTTGCCGGCCGCCAGCGGATGCTGCTCGAGTCGTTCGTCCAGCCCCTTCTGCGCTTGCGCGCGGATGAAGGTGTCGAGCGTGTGGCCCTCGGGCACGGGAAAGTCGGGCAGGTAGTACGTGCCGAATTCCAGGACCAGGTTGCAGCGCTTGACCAGCTCGATGGTGTTCTCGAGCGCTTCGGGGATGTCGGCGAACAAGGCTTCCATGTCGTCGGGCGACTTGAAGTATTGCTCTTCGCTGTAGTCCTTCGGCCGTTTCGGATCGGCCAGCACGCGGCCCTGATTGATGCAGGTGCGCGCCTCGTGCGAATCGAATCCCTCGCGCTCCAAGAAGCGCACGTCGTTGCTGGCGAGCACCGGCAGTTCGTGGTCGCCGGCCAGCTTCATGGCGGCGCGCACCCAGTTCTCTTCGTTCTCGCGACCCGTGCGGGTCAACTCGAGGTAGAGACGGTCGGGAAACAGGCGTTGCAGGAAAGCCAGGCGCAGCGTGGCGGCGGGCAGTCCGGCGGTCAGCGCCACCCGAGCGACGTCGCTCTCGCGGCCGGCGATGGCGATCAGGCCACGCACGCTTTCCGGGTGCATCCAGGCGGCATCGACCAGCGCGCGGCCCGTGCCCTGGCCTTCGCGCCAGGCGCGGGATACCAGCCGTGAAAGGTTGAGGTAGCCGTCGCGATCCTGGCAGATCAGGGTGAGCCGCCAGGGACGCGGATCGTCGGGGCTGGATATCCACACGTCGCAGCCGGCGATCGGCTTGACGCCGGCGGCCATGCACTGCTTGTAGAACTTCACCAGCCCGAACATGTTGTTCTCGTCCGTCAGCGCGACGGCGGGCATGCCCGTGCGTACGCAGGCCGCGACCAGCTGCTTGATGCGGATGGTCGAGTCGACCAGCGAATATTCGCTGTGCAGGTGCAGATGGGCGAAACGGACGGACATGGGCGGCGCCGGGTGATGCAGAGGGAAGGCTAACCGGGACAGGGGGTTGGGACAAGAATTGACTTTCCCCCGCGGCCCCGGAAACGGCGCCACGGGGCGGCTGGCGGCTTTACGCCGGGCCGACCCTCCCGGCTTGCCGGCCTCAGCGCATGTGCGCTTCGGGGTGCTCGATGAACCAGAGGCCCGCGAACAGCTTGGCGTCGATGGAGAAGCCCTCCTTCGCGCGGTCGAACAGCCACTTGCCGGCCTCGGCGCGCGGCACTTCGTGCACGATGATGTTTTCCGTCTCGTCGCCGCCGCCCTTGCCGACGCGTTCCAGGTCCCATGCGCGGGCGAAGGCGATCATCTCGGTGCTCATGCCTGCCGACGACGGGCCGTCGTGCACGAACTCGATGCGGCCGCAGGCATAGCCGGTTTCTTCTTCGAGTTCACGGCTGGCGGCCAGCAGCACGTCCTCGTCCTCGGCGCCGGCCAGGTCGCCGACCAGGCCCGCCGGCATCTCGATGGTGTTCTTCAGGATCGACACGCGGTACTGCTCGACGAACACGACCTTGTCGTCCGGCGTGACCGCGAGAATGATCACGGCACCGCCCGGGTTGTTCCGTTCGGCGTATTCCCAGCGCCCACGCCGCTTCAGGGTCAGCCACTTCGCCTTGTGCAGGACCTCTTCCGGCTCGCTGGCGTCGGCGGGAACGGGCGAGGCGTGGGGCAGCGGGCTGATCGGCATGGCGGGCTCCTTGGATGGCAGGTGACTATCCGGCCAAGGGTATATCGGACCACGTGACGTTAGCGATGGAGCGGGATCAGGCGATGGGTCTAGATCAGCGCGCGCAGGCGCGAACGTGTCAACGGCCCGAAGCGCAGGCGCTCGCAGAGCTCGTCGAGGGTATCGGCCTCGCCCTGGCGCCGGCTCAGCGCATCGGCCGTCTCCGCCACGGCGATATCCAGGGCGATGCGGGTCAGCCGGCGGCACAGAAGGGCCTGGTCGGCGTGCTCGCGCAGGCGCACGGCGCAGGCGGCCGCGCCGCGGAAGCGCAGGTAGGGCACCTCGTCGACGCGATCGAGGATGGCGTCGAGGCTGCCAAAATGGGCGAGCAGGGCGGCGGCGGTTTTCGCGCCGATGCCCGGCACGCCGGGGATGTTGTCCACGGCGTCGCCGCACAGCGCGAGGTAATCGGCCACCTGGTGCGGATGCACGCCCAGCTTGTCGAACACGCCGGTGGGACCCCAGCGCAGATTCTTGGCGAAGTCCCATTGCTCGTCGTGCTCGCCAAGCAGTTGTCCGAAGTCCTTGTCGGCCGACACGATGACGCCGCGAAAACCGTGCGAACGCAGGCCCCACAGCGCGCTGCCGATCAGGTCGTCGGCCTCGTACTGGTGGTCGTTCAGCACGGTGAGGCCCAACGCGGCGGAGACCTCGCGGCACAGCCCGAACTGGCGCACCAGCTGCGGTGGCGGCAGGTCGCGGTTGGCCTTGTAAGCGGGATAGATCGCGTTGCGGAACGAGGTGGTCAGCGACGCATCGAAGGCCACGGCGATGTGCTCCGCGCGGCTGCGTTCGAGCAGTTCGCAGAGGAAACGGGTGAAGCCGTGCACCGCGTTGACCGATTCGCCCTCGTGGTCGTAGAACTCATCCGGCATGGAGTGCCATGCACGGAAGACGTACAGGCTGCCATCGACCAAGTGGACGAGCGAATCGGAACTCACGGCGACCACACGCTCACGATGTCGTCGTACGACGGGCGATCGCGTTCGGGGGCGTCCATCGTGGGCGTGCCGACATGGATGAAGCCGACGATGTGCTCGTTCTTCTTCATGCCCAGCAGCTTGGCCACGGCGCGGTCGTACGCCGCCCAGCCGGACAGCCACTGGGCACCGAAGCCCAGCGCCTGGGCACCGAGCAGGATGTTATAGGCGACGCAGCCGGCGGTGAGGTCCTGCTCCAGTTCGGGCACCTTGCTCTCGGTGTCGATACGGGCGGAAACCACGAGCACCAGCGGCGCGTATTCATAACGGCGCCGTTCCTTTTCCTGCTTCGCGTCGGAAAGGTCGGGATTGGCGTCCAGGGCCAGCTTCGCCAGCTTGCTGCCGAAGGCGAGCTTGTCCTCGCCACGCAGTACGCGGATGCGGAAGGGCTCGAGCTTGCCGTGGTCGGGCACACGGATGGCGGCCTCGAGGAGGCGTCGCAGCGTGGCGTCGTCGGGGGCGGGTTCACCGAGCTGGCGCGAGGGCACCGAACGGCGGTCGTTGAGGCTAGCCAGGGTAGGGTCGGTCATGGCACCAGTTTAACGGAGCGTGGTCTCGCCTGCCGCGACAGCGGGCGTAGCCGCCGTCTCAGTTACCCGGCGGCGGGGGCGGGCGATGGCCGTCCGGGCCACCCGGGCCACCGTGGGGCGGGGGCGGCGGCACGATGTCGTTCGGTCCGATCCTGTCCACCGCGTCGCGGCGCTGCTCGGGCGTGAGGTTGCGCCACTTGTCGATCAGCGCGCGGCGCTGGTCGGGGGACAGGTTGTTGAACCGCTCGAAGGCGTCGTGCAGGCGCGCGCGCTGCTCCGGTGACAGGTCCTGGAATTTCTGCTGGTTCTTGCGTGCCTCGGCGCGCTCCTCGGGCGTCATGTGCTGCCAGCGCTCGATGCGATCGCGGATCTGCGCACGACGGTCGGCAGGCAGGCCGCGCCAGCGCTGCGCTTTCTCCAGCATCCGCGACTGGCGCTGCGGCGGGAAGGTATCCCAGTCGCGGGCCAGCGGGGCGAGGATGTCCTTTTCGTCCGCGGACAAGGCGCTCCACGGCCGCGGCGGGGGCAGCGGCGCCGTATCGCCCGGCGGTGGAGGGTCCTGCTGCGCGGTGGCCGCGAGGGGCGCGGCGCCGACGACGAGAAGGGCGAGCACGAACGAAAGGCGGCGCATGGCGGTCACTTGCGGGACGAAGACGAGGGGGCGTCGTTGTAGGCGAGCCAGCTGTAGAACTGCATGTCCTTGTACAGCGCGGGATCGGCGATGTCGGCGTCCGGGGGCAGGTCGTTGGGCGCCGCGTCGCGCGACGACGCGGCCACGGCGCTGTCGGTCGGCGCGACGCTTGGCTGCGGCTGCCAGATCATCAGCGAGGCGAGTGCCACCACGGCGAAAGCGCCGGCGGGCAGCAGCAGGCGACGTGTCACCGAGGGCCGCGGGTCGGCCAGGGCCGTTCGGCGTGCCGCGCGCAGCCGGGCGGCCGTGGACGGGTCCACATCGCGGCTGGCGCGCAGGTAGAGTTCCCGTGCGCGACGTTCGAGGGATCGATCGTGCAGGCTCATCGCCATGCCTCCAGTTGGTCGCGCAGCGCATGCATCGCGCGCGAAAGGTGGGTTTTCACGCTGCCGTCCGAGCAGCCCATCGCCGCGGCCGTCTCGGCCACGTCCAGGCCTTCCAGGATGCGCAGCGTGAACGCTTCACGCTGGCGGCGCGGCAGCCCGCGCACGGCGGTCACGATGTCGCCATAGGCCTGCGTATCCTGCAGTCGGGCCGAGGGATCCGGTGCATCGTCCGCCGGTTCCCACTGGGGCAGTTCGTCGCCGTCGTCGTCCCGACCGCCACCGATCCAGCCGACGACGATCGAGCGCACCTTTCGGCGGCGCTGCAGGTCGACGATCCGGCGGCGCAGGATGCCCCAGAAGAGGGGTGTCCACTCGCCCGCGGGTTTGGCCGAATAATGGCGGACCAGGCTGAGCATGGCGTCCTGTACCGCGTCCATGGCATCGTCGCGGTTACCCAGGTGAATCTCCGCCATGCGCCAGGCACGACGTTCGATACCGGCGAGGAACGCGTCCATGCTGGCAGGCACCTCGCGGACATCCGCCAGCGATGCGCCGTCGAGGGCGAGCGAAGCGTTCACGGGCTTCTCCGCGTCGTCTTTGATCGCATCCTCGTGCTCCATACCGCCAGGTTCACTCCGGTAAACGCGGTCATCGACCGCCGGTTGACGGTCGTCCACCGCGGGATAGTCGCCGTCGGTGGATTTACCGCCTATGAAAGCCGGCGACGACGTTCGATCCGTCGTTGCAGCGGCCACGCGGTCAACGCGGCCAGCAGCGCGCCGGCCAGGTAGAGCGCCAGTTGCCCCGGCCCCTGGGCGAGGCGGCCCAGGGCCAGCAGCATGCCCGGACCCGCATCGGCGATGGCCTGACCGAAGCCGATGCCCATCATGCCGGAGATGGTGGCGGCGACGACCAGGCAGGACGTGTACACCGCCGCCAGCAGGGTGGCACCCGCGGCGAGCAGGGCGCCGGCCGGGCCACGAACATGCAGCCAGCGTCGCACCACCACGCCCAGCACCCAGCCCACGGGCAGGACCAGGGCCGGCAGTGCCCGACCGAACATCATGGAGGGCAGCATCCACACCGCGCCCGCGGCCAGGCCGAACATGGCCGCGCAGAGCGCGCCGAAGAGGAATCCGGCGGTACCCGTGCGCTCAGCCGGCATGGATGGGAGTCGTGTCGCGCATGGCATCCGGGTAGGGCAAAAGGAAGTCATCATAGCCGGGCAAGCCGTCGCTCGCTCTTGAGCCCCGCCTCCGGCGCCCCGACCTATGCGGGTGGATGCCTACCTTCGCCTTGCGCGGCGGCGCATAATCGACGACTTTGCGGCCGCGGCGCGGCCTTCACAGGACAGCAATGAGCGGCTTCAGCCTCAGCAGCGAACCCTTCACCCTCGAGCGCGACTGCCAGGCGGTCATGGTGCCACAGGGCGAGACGGTGACGCTCCCCGCCGGGCAGATCGGCTACATCACCCAGGCCCTGGGCGGCAGCTTCACCGTTTATGTCGAAGGCAACCTGTTCCGCATCGCGGGCGGCGACGCTGACGCGCTCGGCAAGGAACCGCCGCGCCCGATTGAACTGGAGGACGGCGCCACCGACGAGGACGTGGAAAAGCTGGTGTGGCAGCAGCTGCGCACGTGTTTCGATCCGGAAATCCCCATCAACGTGGTCGAACTCGGGCTGGTGTACGACGTCAGCCTCGAATCGGGCGACGAGGGCGTCCGGCGCGCGTACGTGAAGATGACGCTGACCGCTCCCGGTTGCGGCATGGGCGACATCCTGGTCGACGACGTACGGACCAAGCTGGAATTGATTCCCACGATCGCCGAGGCCGACGTGGATCTGGTGTTCGATCCACCCTGGAACCACTCGATGATGTCGGATGCGGCGAAGCTAGAAACCGGCATGCTCTGACCCTCCCCCTCCTCCTGTCTGACGTCGCCCTAGGGAAATCCCTAGGTAGTCGTTCGCGATATCTTGCGCTAGTTTGGCAAGGACTTTCGGTTGGGGGACCGAAGGTCGCGAGATAAAACGGGCAGCGCGCTGCGGCGCGTATTCATATCGTTCGGAATGTGGTCTCACGGCTGCAATGGCCTCGTGCGGCCCATTCCTGGAGGAGGAACGTAATGGCAAGTCATGTTCGCTTGACACTCCTGGTGGCATCCCTCGGGATCGCCGCTACTTCGGTCGCATCGGCCGCTACGGAACAGGCGCTTCGCGCCCAGAGCCTGGGTGCGGTGCCGGCCAACCAGCTGGCCGCCCGGCTCGGCTTGTCTGCCGACAACGGGTTCGTCGCCAAGGCGTCACTGCCGACGGCGAAGGGCACGCAGACCGTCCGCATGCAGCAGACCTTCAAGGGCGTGCCGGTCTATGGCCGCAGCATCGCGGTGGAGCAGGACGGGCAGGGCAACGCCCTGGTCGCCAACGGCGAGGTCACGTCCGACCTGCAGGTCGACATCGCGTCGGTCGCGCCCCGCATCGACGGCACGCGTGCCGTCGCGCTGCTCAGCAAGCAGGCCCCGTCGTTGGCCGGCGTAGCCAGTGTCCAGCCGGAAAACGCCAAGGCCGACCTGTACATCTATCCGGGTGACGGCGCGCCTGCCCGGCTGGTCTACCTCACCTCGTTCTTCTCCGGTGGCGAGCATCCCACCCGTCCCACCGCGCTGATCGATGCCAACACCGGCGAGATCATCCAGCAGTGGGAAGGCCTTGCCTACGCCGAGATCGATGCCACAGGCCCGGGCGGCAACCAGAAGACCGGCCAGTACACCTGGGGCGCCGGTGGCAAGCCGGCCCTGCGCGTGACCCAGTCGGGAACGACCTGTACGGCGCAGAACGCCTACGTGAAGTCGTACAACATGAAGAAGGCGACCTCCGGCAGCGGCACGCTGTGGAGCTTCACCTGCAGCGCGGGTTCCAGCGGTGACGCGGTCAACGGTGCCTATGGCCCGATCAACGACGCCCACCATTTCGGTGGCGTGGTGCACGACATGTACACCTCATACACCGGCGCGGCGCCGCTGAACCAGGTGCTGATCATGAAGGTGCACTACGGCAACGCGTACGAGAACGCGTTCTGGGACGGCAGCTCGATGACCTTCGGCGACGGCGCCAGCACGTTCTATCCGCTGGTGGCCCTGGACGTGACCTCGCACGAAATCAGTCACGGCTACACCGAGCAGCACTCCAACCTCGCGTACAGCGGCCAGTCGGGCGGCATGAACGAGGCGTACTCGGACATCGCCGGTGAAGCGGCGGAGTTCTACGACCGCGGCACGAACGACTTCCTGGTCGGTGCCGACATCGTCAAGACCAGCGCGGGTATCGGCAATGCGCTGCGTTACATGTGCACACCGTCGCAGGACGGCGGGTCCATCGACAATGCGTCCCAATACACCAGCGGCCTCGACGTGCATTACTCCTCGGGCGTGTACAACAAGGCGTTCTGCCTGCTGGCCAAGACCAGCGGCTGGGGCACGGTCAAGGCGTTCAAGGTGTTCGCTCGCGCCAACGCCCTGTACTGGACGGCCAGCTCCACGTTCAACAGCGGCGCCTGCGGTGTCGCCAGCGCGGCGACCGACCTGGGCTACACCGCAGCCGATGTCGCCACGGCCTTCAACGGCGTGGGCGTCACCTGCTCGACGGGCGGCGGTGGCAACACCGGTGGCACCGCCCTGCAGAACGGCGTGGCCAAGACCGGCCTGGCCGGTAGCGCGGGCACGGAACTGAGCTACACGGTGGTGGTGGCCGCGGGTGCGTCCAACCTCAACATCGTGACCAGCGGCGGCTCCGGCGATGCGGACCTGTATGTGAAATTCGGTTCCGCGCCGACCACGTCCAGCTACAACTGCCGTCCGTACGTGTCGGGCAACAACGAGACCTGCACCTTCGCCGCGCCCCAGGCGGGCACGTACTACGTGAAGGTTCGCGGTTACTCGACGTTCTCCGGCATTTCGCTGAAGGCGACGTGGACGCCGTAAGTACGGTCTGATCAGTGTGGAAAAAAAGCCCGGGCGGAGACGTCCGGGCTTTTTCGTGCATGGCTGGGGACTGTTTGGAAGCCGAAGCAGAAGCAGAAGACCTCGTCGCTCGTAAGGCGCGGCGGTGAGGCGCTGGGTGGTCACACTCTGCGCTCGAGCAGCGGCCACAAGTGGCCGAACTCGCTCAGAGCGTAACCACCCAGCACCTCTGCGACGACAGAGGCGGAGTGGATGGAGAGCAAAGCGTTGGCGACCTCGTACGATACGGGCCCCATCGGGAGATGAGCTTGACCCGGTCTAATGGATACGCATGTTATGGGGTAGCCGCTCCGGGTTATGCTGCGAGCGTTGCTTTCCCGGCACGCAACCTCAGTCGCCAGTGAGGCGTCGGGTGGTCACCCTCTGAGCGAGTTCGGCCGCTTGCGGCCGCTGCCCGAGCGCAGAGGGTGACCACCCGACGCCTCCTCGCCGTGTCGCCAACGCCTGCGATCCTGTCCCGCAGTTGCTGGTCGCATCCCCTACGAAAGCGCAAGGGCGGCAACGCATGTTTGCGATGGAGGTATCGACCTACGTTGTCCTACCCGCGGCAATCCCGCGACTCGAAGGACATCGACATGCGCTCTCCCCACCGTTCATCCCTAGTCTTCCTCGCCGTGGCCATCTATCCGCTTGCGTCCCTTGCCGTGGACACGACGCCAGCGCGGTTCATCGTGCACTTCGACAGTCAGCGTTCGGCGGCCACCGCGGTGCGAAGTACATCGCCATCGCCGTCCCGTGTCGTCGCAGCGCGTGCCGGCGGCGTCCGCCATGTGCGGTCGTTGGCCTCTGGAGGCGACGTCTTCGAGGTGAGCGATGGCGATGCGGCGCGCCTGGCTGCGCTGCCGGGCGTGGTCGATGTCGAGGAGGATCGGATCGTGACGCCTGCGCGCGGGCTGACCTCGCTGTGGCACCGGCAGTGGTACATGCACGATCCGCGCGTCGGCATCGACGCGGAGGTGGCGTGGCGCTACACCCGCGGCGCGGGTGCCGTGGTGGCCGTGCTCGATACCGGCGTCACGGCGCATCCGCAACTGGACGGCCAGCTGCTGCCCGGCTACGACTTCGTCAGCGACGCGACCGCGGCGCGTGACGGCGACGGGCGCGATGCCGATCCTACCGATGAAGGCGACTGGCACGAGGCCGGTGAGTGCAAGTCCGAAAAGCCGTCGGCTTCGTCGTGGCACGGTACACATGTCAGCGGCCTGATAGTGGCGCGCTCGCCGGATGGTCGCGGCGTGCTCGGCGTGGCACCGGAGGCGAAGGTGGTGCCCGTGCGTGTGATGGCGAAATGCGGAGGCCGGCTTTCCGATGTGGTGGACGCCATCGCGTGGGCCAGTGGTGGCGAACTGGCGGGTGTTCCATCGATCGACCGACGAGTCGACGTGATCAACCTGAGCCTGCGCACGCCCGGAGCATGTGGGCGCACGCTGGCGGAGGCGATCGCGGCGGCGCGCTCGCGTGGTACGGCAGTGGTCGCGGCAGCGGGCAACGACGGCATTCGTGCGTCGGCGGTGTCGCCTTCCAATTGCGCCGGCGTAGTCAGCGTGGGTGCGTTGGCGCGTGACGGCTCGATGGCCCGTTATTCCAACCACGGCGACGGCGTCACGCTGTCCGCGCCGGGTGGCACGCTGGGAGCCTTCGGTGTCGACGATATCCTCTCCACCGTCGATGCCGGCAAGCAGGGTCGCGAGCGGCCGATGCTGGCCTACTACGCCGGCACCTCGATGGCGGCGCCGCAGGTATCCGCCCTGGTCGCACTGATGCGTTCGGCAGACCCCTCCATCGCGGTGGATACCATTACCCGCCAGCTGGTGGATAACGCACGACCGCTGCCGGGCCCGTGCCCGAAGGGCTGTGGCGCAGGTCTCATGGATGCGGGGGCGACGGTGGATGCCGTCGTCGAGGATCGCGCCGGTGGTTGACCGGCGCGGGCGATCACACCGCTTCGAAGCGGTTGGCGTCGCGATTCTTGCGGACGGTCTTCGGATCCCACACGCGGCCGTTCATGGCGATGTACACGCCATCGGCCAGCGACTGCACCGCACCCACCGCGCAGCCGATGTTGAAGACGGCGTCCGAACCCTGGAACCGCGCGGGGTTCAGGGCGCCGGTCAGCACGATGACCTTGCCCGGGATGCCGGCCAGCACGTGCGCGGTTTCCACCATGGTGTCGGTGCCGTGGGTCACCAGCACGTGGCGATGGGGCTGGGCCTCTATGGTACTGCGCATGAGGGCGCGGTCTTCGTCGGTCACGTGCAGGCTGTCCTTGCGCAGGATCGGAATCACCTCGAAACGGAAGGCGACGCCGAGCTGGTGCAGGATGTCGCCGATCTGCGGGGAGCCGATCTGGTAATCCGACTTGTCGTCGAAGTAGACCTTGTCGATCGTGCCGCCGGTGGTGACGATGGTGAGTTGCTGCATGGTTGACCTGCGAAGCGGGGTGAAACGGGCGCCCATCTTACATGGTGTCGGCTTCGCCTTCAGGGATGGACCGGCGCCGTGGCCAACAGCATGTCGTCATCGTTCCCGGGCAGCGACAACCGGTCCAGGCCGCGCGCGACGAACCGCCGGCAGGCCGCCGCGGGGCGCGTATCGCCGTCGGCGGCGCCTGCTGCCGACCGTGCCAAGAGGGCGGCGGCCATGCAGCGTGCCAGCGTGAACGCGATACCGCGGGCGGAGGCTTCCAGCGAGGAACGGTCGGAGGCGACATCCGCGAGCAGGGTCTCGGTCGCGTCCAGGCTGCGGTCGATGGCCCGGCGCGTGGCGTCGCCTTCGGGCACCAGCCCGGCCACGGTGGTGCGCAGCGGGGCGATGCCGGCCCCGCCGAGCGCACGCAGCATGTCGAGCGAAAGCACGTTGGTGGTGCCTTCCCAGATGGCATAGACCTGCGCATCGCGCAGTAGCTGCGGCAGGCCGGTGTCCTCGATGTAGCCCGCGCCGCCGAAACACTCCAGGGCTTCGGACACCACGCGGATCGCCACCTTGGCCGTCCATAGCTTGGCCAGTGGTGTGAGCAGTCGCAGCAGGGCGACGTCCGCTGGTCCGGCTTCGCCGTGCTCGACGTGACCCAGGAGTTCGGCCACGTGGAAGGTGAGCGCGAAAGTGGCCTCGTATTCGGCCTGCATGTCGGCCAGCGTGCGCGCGTGCAGCGGGTGATCGATGAGGCGCCGGCCGAACGCCTGGCGTCGGGTTGCGTAATCGCGGGCGAGCGCCACCGCACGCGCCATGCTGGCCACGGCGCACACCGCGTTCCAGGTACGCGTGACGTTTAGCATCGGCGCAATCTGGCGTACGCCATGATCGACCGGTCCCACGGGAAGGGCGGGAAGGCCGTCGAGGTGGATCTCGGCGGTCGGCAACTCATGCGTGCCCAGTTTCTTCTTCAGCCGGTCGATGGTGATCCCGCGCCATGCGCCGTACTCGTCGCGGGTCTCGACGTAGAACAACCCGAGCGCCGCCGTTCCCGCGCCGGCGCCTTCCGGGCGCGCCAGGGCCAGCGCCGCCTCGCCCACCACCGCCGAACTGAACCACTTGCGGCCGTAGAGCCGCCACTGGCCGTCCGTGTCCTGCCGCGCGGTGGTCTCCGAACGGCCTACGTCCGAGCCGCCCGGTGTTTCGGTCATCCACTGGCCGGACAGCCAGAAGGTGGACGGGTCGCGGCTGAGGAAATGCGGCAGGGCGCGTGCCGCCAGCGCGGCGTTGCCGGAGGCGCGGATCGCCGTCGCAGCGCCGTCGGTCATTGCCAGCGGGCAGCAATAGAACTCGCTGGCGATGTGGTAGAGGTAGACGCGGGCGAACGCTTCCACGCGCGCCCAGGGCGAGGGCTCATGGCCGGCCGCGAGCACCGCATGCCGCGTGGTCATCGTGGGGCCTTCCTCCCAGGCCGGCGTCAGCGCGATGCGGTCGACACGGTTGCCCCAGGCGTCCCACGCGGTGAGCACCGGCTCCGTACGCGGTGCGCGCTGCCGTCTTTCCCACGCCATGACTGCGTAATCACCGAGGGCATCCAGATCGCCATGCAGCGCGGCGACGCGGTCCGGCGGCAGCCGTTGGGCCAGCCAGGCGCGAAGTACGCGATCGTGGCGATAGGGCTGGGCCAGCCGGGGGGCGTCCTGCACGAATGCCATGGTGATGTTCCTCGAAAACGGAGCGAAGGCCCCAGCCTGCCCGGACCGCGCGCGCGCGTCGATGTGCTGCGCAGCATGCCGGTCGGCCGGCCGCGCTCGAGGATGGCGTTGTCAGCCCCGCCGACGCACGCCCACGCCGAGCGTGCCGATCAGCAGCAGGGTGACGACGATCTCCACGGCGGCCAGCCAGCGGTCGCCCGTGGAACTCCAGGCCTCCGCCACGCCGTGGCAGAAATAGAACAGGGCCAGGATGCCGACCCACAGCAGGGCGCGGGTGACCCTGGGCAATGAGAGCAGCGGCAGCAGCAGCGGTGGCACCGTGAGGGCAAACGCCACCCAGGTGGGAATCGATACCGGGGGATACAGCGTGTACCAGAGCACCTGGATGGCCAGCAGTGCCGCCCAGGCCGCCAGTCCGGTCTTCTGGCTGCCGCTCAGTGCCGTGGGCCACCCGGCGGCGTGCTTTGTCATGCGGGCGTGCCGAGCCGGCGGGCGATGTCGGCCAGCCGCTTGCCCAGGGCGCGGGACAGGTCGCGCTCGTGCTCGCTGATCGCGTTCTCGCCGCGAGGGCCGGCGACATGGCTGGCGCCGTACGGGGTGCCACCGGTGGTGGTGCTGGTGAGGGCCGGCTCGGTATAGGGAATGCCGACCATCAGCATGCCGTGGTGGAGCAGGGGCACCATCATCGTGAGCAGCGTGGATTCCTGCCCGCCGTGCATCGTGCTGGACGCGGTGAAGACGGCGGCGGGCTTGCCCGCCAAGGCACCGGAGGCCCACTCCGCGCCCGTGGTGTCGAGGAAGTGTTTCAACGGCGCAGCCATGTTGCCGAAGCGGGTAGGGCTGCCCATCGCCAGGGCCACGCACTCGACCAGGTCGGCGCGGGTGACGTAGGGGGCGCCCTCGTCCGGCTCGGGCGGCATCGCCGTTTCGGTCACCGGCGCGACCGGTGGCACCTGGCGCAGGCGCGCACGCATGCCGGGCACTTCCTCGATGCCGCGGGCGACGAGTCGGGCGAGCTGGGCCGTGTGCCCGCTACGGCTGTAGTAGAGTACGAGGACGTCGTGGGACATGGATTGAGTGCCTTTGCGAAGGCACTAGTCTCGCAGAACTGTTCACGATCCCAAACCATCGGGACAAGGATCCAAGGACCCCCATGCCGTTTCGCTTCGACCGCGACCGCGCCCTGAGCTTCACCCGGTTCACCTGGCTGCGCTTCGTCGACGACAAATGCTTCGAAACCGCGGGCGCGCTGTCGTACACCACCCTGGTCTCGCTGGTGCCCCTGACGGTCGCCGTGTTCGCCATCCTGTCGGCCTTTCCCGTGTTCGCCGAATGGCGGGGCGCGCTGGCTGCCTATGCGTTCCAGAATTTCGTGCCAGCCACCGGCATGAAAATCCAGGAATACATGATGGCCTTCGCCGACAAGGCCAGCCAGCTCACCGGCATCTCCGTGCTGGTCATGCTGTTCAGCGCCGTGTCGATGATGATCAGCATCGAGGATCGCCTCAACCGCATCTGGCGCGTGCGCAAGCCGCGCGGCTGGACGTCGCGCCTGCTGCTTTACTGGGCGGCGCTGACACTGGGGCCGATCCTCGTCGTCGGCGGGCTGGCGCTGTCGTCGTATATCACTGCGTTTCCGATGCTGCACGCGGCCGCCGACCAGATCGCCTCGCAGTTCCGCCTGATCAGCCTGCTGCCCTTCGTCATCACCTTCGTGACGCTGGTGCTGATGTACACCATGGTGCCCAACCGGCGCGTGTCGTGGCGGCATGCGGCCATCGGCGCCTTGCTGGGCGCCATCCTGTTCGAGTTCGCCCGTTGGGGCTTTGCCCAGTTCATTCGCAACTCGCCCAACTACGAGGAAATCTACGGCGCGCTGGCGGCGATCCCCATCTTCCTGCTGTGGATCTATTTGTCGTGGATCATCGTGATCCTGGGTGCCTCCATCGCCGCGTCCATCTCCGCCTTCGAGTACGTGCTGCCCACCGAGGCGCTTCCCGACGGTGCGGAGTTCATCGGCCTGCTGGTGGTGCTCCAGCACTTCGTCGAGGCACAGCGCTGCGGCGACAGCATCGATCCGGCCACCATCCGCGTGCGTGAGCCCTACCTGCCGTCCAACGCGATCGCCAGCTATTTCGAGGACCTGCAGCGCGCGGACATGATCCAGCGCGGCGAGGCCGGCGGCTGGTTGCTCAGCCGCAGCCTGGATACGACCGAACTGGTTCGCGTCTATCGCTGCACGCAGTACCGGTTACCACTGCATCCGCGCGAGCAGGTCGAGCGCATGGGCATTACGCTGCCACCCGACCTGCTGGCGCTGCTGGACCATCTGGCGGCAGCGCTCGACGCCACGCTGGGCGCACGCCTGGACCACCTGTTTCCGCCGACCCCGGCACCCGTCTCCATCGAGGATTCCCCTGCATGATCCTGCGCACCCTTGCCTTCGCCGCCCTGGCCCTCGCCGTGTCGCCCACGGTCGTCGTGGCCGCCACGGCCGCCAGCCCGCAACTGAAGGTCGTCACGCTCGACGGCAAGCCCTTCGATCTTGCCGCGCAGCGGGGCAAGTGGGTGATCGTCAACTACTGGGCCACGTGGTGCGTGCCGTGCATCAAGGAAATGCCGGATATTTCGGCCTTCGTGAAAAGCCGCAAGGATGTCGCCGCCATCGGCCTGGCGTTCGAGGACACCGACGCGAAGGAGATCAAGGCCTTCGTCGACAAGCATCCCGTGTCGTACCCCATCGCGCAGGTGGACGTCACGGCGCCGCCGAAGGATTTCGACGCGCCCAAGGGCCTGCCCACCACGTACCTGATCGCGCCCGACGGCCATGTGGCCAAGACGTTCATCGGGCCGGTGACGGGCGAGAAGCTGGGCGAGGCCATCGCCAAGGGCGGCTGACCTCGCCGTCAGCCGGTCAGTTCGTCGGGCCGGTCGCGTTGGCTGGCCGCGCGACGAACGTCGCCGGCAGTTTCTTGCCGTCCGACAGTTCGAAGGTGATGGTGAGCCGGTCGCCCGGCTTCACGGCGTGCGTCGGTTTCTCCAGCATCACGTGGTAACCGCCGGGCGTGAAGGACACTGTGCCTTCGGGCGGCAGGTCCACGCTGTCCACCATCTCCATGCGGCCCATGCCACCCTCGGTGCTGCTGCGATGGATCATCGCCTCCGCGTAATCGGCGCTTTCCGCGCCGACGATCTTCAGCGCGCTGGTGGAGTGGTTGCGGAAGGTGACATAGGCACCGGCCGGCAGGCTGCCCGGTAGTACGCGTATCCAACCCGCGCTGGCTTCCACCGCCGGCGTATCGGTGGCGCCGGCGGTGCTGGCGACAAGCAGGAACAACGAGGCGGCGAGCGAGCGAAACGTCATGCGTGCGGCTCCAGGGAGGTGAGCAGGGTCAGGTCGTGGACCATGTCGTCCTGCGAGGACGACGGCGTGGCAAGCAGGCGCGCCTTGCCCGCGGCGTCGAAGACATAGATGGCCGAACTGTGGCTGACGTCGTAGGCGCCGTCGCCCTTGTCCGGCTCGCGGGTGAAGGCCGAGCGATAGCGCTTGGCCAGCGCTTCCACATCCGCGCCCGAGCCGACCAGGCCGACCGCACGCTTGTCGAAGGCGTTGACGTAGTCGTGCATGATCTGCGGCGTGTCCCGCGCGGGGTCGACACTCACGAAAAGGATGCGCACCTTGTCGGCGGCGGGGCCCAGGCGGCCCAACACCACGTGCAACTGGGTGAGCGTCAGCGGGCAGACATCGGGGCAGTGCGTGTAGCCGAAATACATCAGCGTGACCTTGCCGCGGTAGTCGGCACCGGTGACCGCCTTGCCGTTGTCGTCGGTCAGCTTGAAGTCGAGATCCGGCAGGTGGCCGGCTACGTCGTTCAAGCGCCACTCGGGCTGCGGCTCGCGCTGACAACCACCGAGGGCGACCACGGCGAGGAAGGCGAGGAGGGTCAGCACGACCCGGCGGGGAAGGAACGGCTTCATGCGACACTCCGCGGGATATCCTGCGCAGGATACGCCACCCGCGCCGGCGATCAGGCGCACCCGACTGCGGAACCTTGCGAATGCGACAACCTGTCAGCGGTACCCATGCCCTCCTGGTCGGCCTGGCCGGCGCCAGCGCCGTGGCGCTGGGCGCGTTTGGTGCCCATGCGCTGCGCGGCATCGTGGACGAGGCCGGCCTGCAGGTCTGGCACACGGCGGTGCAATACCATTTCTGGCACGCCCTGGCCCTGTTCGTGGCCGTCGTCGGCCTGGCACCGGGCCGGGCGCGCACGGTCGCCATCGCCCTGTTCGCCGTCGGCATCGTGTTGTTCTCGGGCAGCCTCTATGCGCTGGCGCTGGGAGCACCGCGCTGGACCGGCGCGATCACCCCGCTGGGTGGCGTGGCATTTATCGTCGGCTGGATCGCTGTGGGGCTGTCGCTGCGCCGCGTTCGGTAGTGCGGCGCGTTCGGTAGAATGCACGCCTACGTTCACCAGGATTCCCGCATGACGACCTTCGGCACGCCGCACGCTTCCAATGCACTCAAGGTGCTCCTGTTGGGTTCCGGCGAACTGGGCAAGGAGGTGGCGATCGAGCTGCAGCGCTTCGCCGTCGAGGTGGTGGCGGTGGATCGTTACGCCAATGCACCGGCGATGCAGGTGGCTCATCGCAGCCATGTCATCGACATGCTGGACGCCGATGCGCTGCGTGCGCTCATCGAACAGGAGAAGCCGGACCTCGTCGTGCCCGAGATCGAGGCGATCCACACACCCACGCTGGTGGCGATGGAAAAGGAAGGCCTGCGGGTCATTCCTACCGCCAAGGCCGCCTGGCTGACGATGGATCGCGAGGGCATCCGTCGACTGGCCGCGGAAGAACTCGGCCTGCCGACCTCGCCCTACCGCTTCGTCGACACACACGAAGCATTCGTCGACGCGGTGGCCGCGCTCGGCACGCCCTGCGTCGCCAAGCCGGTGATGAGTTCGTCGGGCAAGGGCCAGAGCGTGCTGCGCACGCCGGCGGATGCGGATGCGGCCTGGGAGTACGCCCAGGCCGGCGGTCGCGCCGGGCGGGGGCGGGTCATCGTCGAAGGTTTCATCGACTTCGATTACGAAATCACCCTGCTTACCGTGCGCCATCGAGACGGCGTGTCGTTCTGCCCACCCATCGGCCATCGCCAGGAAGACGGCGACTACCGCGAGTCGTGGCAGCCGCAGGCGATGAGCGACGCGGCCCGCGCCTCCGCCGAGCGACAGGCGGATACGATCACCGCGGCCCTGGGCGGCTGGGGTGTGTTCGGCGTGGAGTTCTTCGTCCGCGGCGACGAGGTGATCTTCTCCGAAGTGAGCCCGCGGCCGCACGATACCGGCCTGGTCACGCTGATCTCGCAGGATCTTTCCGAGTTCGCGCTACACGCGCGGGCTATTCTCGGCCTGCCCGTGCCGGAGATCCATGCGTTCTCTCCCGCCGCGTCGTGCGCGGTGCTGGTGGAGGGGGAAGGGCAGGCGCCCACCTACCATGGCGTGGCCGAGGCACTGGCGGAAACCGGCACGATGCTGCGTATCTTCGGCAAGCCCGAGGTGCGGGGCCGTCGCCGCATGGCGGTTACGCTCGCCCGTGCCGCCACCGTGGAGGAAGCCCTCGCCAAGGCGAAGCGCGCCGCCGGTCGCATCCGCGTCGAGCTCTGATCCCACGGGCCCGACAACGCCCGTTCACGCCCGAATGTTAAGCTGCTGCGCTTCCCGGTAAGACCCACGCCCATGAGCGGACGCAAAGACAACCACGATCACGAACGTCGCGGTCGCACCGAGCCGACCCTCGGGCGGCTGGACGACCTCGACCGTCCCGCGCCGCCCGTCGACGACGGGCTGCCGCATATCGTGGTGGACACGCCACGTCGCCGCCCCGGGCCATCCGCGCCACCGCCGAAGCGTGCGCGCAAGCGCGGCTGGCTGGTACCGGTGCTGGTGCTGGTGCTCATCGGTGGCGTCACCGGCCTTTGGCTGCAGCAGGATCGCCTGCGCACGCTGATGCCCGCCACGGAACTCAACGACATCCTCGGCCAGGCCAACCGTGCGCTGGCCGCCGGCAAGCTCGACGGTACGGCGGGCGATAGCGCCCGCGAGCTGTTCGAAAAGGCCCGCGACCAGCAACCGGACAGCGACCAGGCCCGTGACGGCCTGCGCCGCGTCGGCATGGCAGAGGTGGCACGCGCGGACGCGGCCCTCGCCGCCGGCAACCTCGACGAGGCGCAGGCGGCACTGGACGTTGCCCGCGAACTGCTGGGCGGCGGCAGCGACGTGGAACGGCTGACCCAACAGCTATCGCAAGCGCGTAACCCGCAGGGGCGCACCGAGTCCCTGGTCGATCGCGCGCAGGCGGCATTCGCCGCCGGCCAGCTGGACGGCGACGAGGGCGCCGGCGCGCTCTATCGCCGCGTGCTCGATGCCGACCGAAACAACACGGTGGCGGCGCGCGGCCTGGACAAGGTCGGCGACGCTCTCGCGGCGCAGGCACGCCAGGCCATCGCCGCCAACGACCGGCCCAAGGCCAATGCCCTGGTCGATCGCATCGCCATCCTCGTCCCGGGCTACAGCGACCTGCCGTCGCTGCGGGCATCGCTGGCGGAAACCCGCAAGCAGGACGACCAGGCCACCGCCGCGTTGATCCAGCAAGGCAACGACGCCATGCGCGCGGGACGCTTCACCGGCGACGGCGACGACACCGCGCTGGCCCGATTCAAGGCGGTGCTCGCCGTGGACCCGGACAACGCGGCTGCCAAGGCCGGTCTGGGCCAGGTGGCGCAGGCGCTGATCGTGCAGGCCAATGCGGCGCTGGACAGTGAGGACGATGCCCAGGCGGCGAAACTGCTGGAACAGGCGACCAAGCTGGCGCCGAAGTCGGCCGAGTTGGCGGCGGCCCGCGCTCGTCTGGGCGGAGGCGACACCGGCGCGCCGCATGCTGCCGTGCCGCCTGCGCGTGCAACCCAGGGCGCACCCGTGGCCGCCGCCGCTGACGACGACACGTCCGAGGCGTCCCTCGCCGTCAGCCCGGAGCAGAAAGCGCGGGTCGCCGCGCTGGTGCGTCGTGCGCAGGCCGCCACGTCGCGCGGCGACATCATGGACCCGCCCGGCGACAGCGCCTACGATCTCTATCGCAACGCCCTCTCCATCGACGGCAACGATCCCACGGCACGCGCGGGCTTGCAGGGCCTGCCCGCACAGGTCGAGAAGCAGATGCAGCAGGCCGTGGCCAGCGGCAACGTCAAGCGCGCCGAAGACCTCTACGCCACGATGTCCGATCTCGCCCCCGGCGATGCCTCGCAGGGCGAGATGCGCCATCGCCTGGGCAGTGCGCTGATCGACAACGCGTTGCAGCGCTCCAGCGCCGGCGATCGCCAGGGCGCGTTCCAGGCCCTGGACCACGCGCGCCGCTACGTGCCCGACGATCCGCGCCTGCAAAGCGCCTACGAGCGCATTGCGACGGGACGCTGAGCGCGATGACCGTACTGGTACTGGGCGGCTCCGGTCAGATCGGACACTTCCTGCTTCCCCGGCTCGAGGCAGCCGGCTATGCCTGGCAGGCGGTGAGCCGGCAGCCCCTACCGGGCGACACGCGCTGGGTGCGTGGCCAGTTGCCCGATCGCATGCCCGACCTGCCGCCGCTACGTGCCGTGGTCTCGCTAGGGCCGATCGACCTGCTGGCCGCCTGGCTGGCCGAGATGCGCCTGCCGGGCGTGCCGCACGTCATCGCCACCTCGTCGATGAGCGCGGAGACCAAGCGCGAATCCACAGTGCCCGAGGAGCGCGAGGTATCGCGGCGCCTGCGCGATGCCGAGACCACCCTGATCGCCACCTGCGCGTCGCGGGGCATGCCCTGGACGGTGTTCCGGCCCACGCTGATCTATGGCGCGGGCATGGACAAGAGCCTGACCCCCATCGTGGCATCGGCGCGCCGGCGTCACGTGTTTCCGCTGCCCCCCGGGCGTGGACAGCGCCAGCCCGTGCATGCCGACGACATCGCGGCGGCGGTCGTCGCGGCGCTGGGCACGGCCGCTGCCCGCGGGCGCACGCTGCCCATCGGCGGTGGCGAGCGCATCACTGCGGCGGAGATGTTCCGGCGCACGCAGCGAAGCGCTGGCGGACTGGTGCTGCCGGTGCCCGTGCCGCGCGTCCTGCTCGACATGGCGGCGGCCCTTTCACCCACGATCCGCGGCCCCGTCGCCCGGCTCGATGCCGACCTGATCGCCGACAATGGCGACCTGGAAGCGCTGCTCGACGTGCACCCGCGGGCGTTTCGCCCCGTCGCGGCCACCTGGCGGCCGGTGCGCTGACCTTCATTGCCCTCGCTTTGCCCGCTCCCGTTCAGATGATCGCCGGTGAACTGCCCCTATCATCGGTCCCCGACCCCTCCCGCAGGACTTCTTCGCGTTGGCTTTCCTGAACCGTCTCGGCTCCCTCCTGCGCACGGCCTGGCCGTGGCTGCGCATTCCTTTCTGGCTGGTCATGGGGCTGCTGTTCGGCTTCCTGCTGCCTTACACGCTGATCCTCAATGCCCGCTTGCAGGATCGCTTCAACGACCTCGTGTTCGCGGTGCCCACCCGCGTCTACGCGCGACCGCTGCCGCTGGAAACGGGCAGGGCGCTGACGCCCGCCGCGCTGGAGCTGGAACTCACCTTCGCCGGCTACACGGCCGAGGGCGCCGGCAAGGTGCAGGGTAGTTATTCGAAGAACGGTTCGCGCTTCGTCATCGCCTCGCACGGGTATTTCGGACCGGACGGCGGTGAGCTGCCGCATCGCATCCGCGTGGCCCTGGCCGACGGCCAGGTGGCCTCGGTGGTGGACGACACCAACAACAAGCCCATCGCGTCGATCCACCTCGACCCCGCGCGCATCGCCACGCTCTACGGCGCGCAGCAGGAAGAGCGCCGCATCGTGCGCCTGGAGAACGTGCCGCCGCTGCTCGTGCAGGGCCTGCAGGCGGTGGAAGACCGCGACTTCAAGAACCACATCGGGCTGGATTTCTCGGCCATCGCGCGCGCCTCGTTCGCCAACCTGCGCGCGGGCCACACGGTGCAGGGCGGCTCCACCCTGACCCAGCAGCTGGTGCGCAACCTGTTCCTGGATCGCAACCAGACCATGCTGCGCAAGGTTAACGAGGCGATCCTCTCGCTGCTGATGGAAGCGCATTATTCGAAGGGTCGCATCCTCGAGGCATACGTCAACGAGGTGTTCCTCGGCCAGCAGGGCAACCAGGCCGTGCACGGTTTTGCCGCCGGCGGCGAGTTCTTCTTCGGCCGCCGCCTGGAAGACCTGCGCCCGCAGGAAATCGCCCTGCTGATCGGCCTGGTCAAGGGCCCCAGCTATTACGATCCGCGCCGTTATCCGGATCGCGCGCTGTCGCGCCGCAACCTCGTGCTGCAGCAGTTCCACGACACCGGCCTGCTCGACGACGCGCAGACAAAGGCCGCACAAGCCACACCGCTGGGCATCGCGCCGAACGCGCAGCTGCCGCACAACCGTTTCCCCGCGTTCATGCAGCTGGTCCGCTCGCAGATCACCGCCGACTTCGACGAAGCCGCGCTACGCGACGGCAGCCTCAGCATCTTCACCACGCTGGACCCCGCCGCGCAGCTCTACACCGAGCAGGCGATCATCACCACGATGAAATCGCTGGGCAAACGCGGTGCCGCCGCGCAGGCCGCGGCCGTGGTCACCGATACCACCAACGGCAGCGTGCTGGCCGTGGTCGGCTCGCGCGACCCCGGCGAGCAGGGCTTCAACCGCGCGCTGGATGCCCGCCGCTCCATCGGTTCGCTGGTCAAGCCGCTGGTGTACCTGGTGGCGCTGGCGCAGCCGTCGAAATGGTCGCTGGCCTCGATCGTCGACGATTTACCGATCAACATGCGCCAGCCCGACGGCACGCCATGGACGCCACAGAACGACGACCACGAAGTGCACGGACAAGTGCCGATGCTGGACGCGCTGGTGCACTCGTGGAATCTCGCCACGGTGAACCTCGGCATGCAGGTGGGTGTACCGCGGATCAAGGGCTTCCTGGAATCGTTCGGCCTGGAGGGCGTCAATCCCAGTCCGTCGCTGCTGCTGGGCGCGATCGACCTGTCGCCGTTGCAGGTGGCGCAGTTGTACGAGTACATCGCCGCCGATGGCCACGCGCTCCCACTGGTGGCCGTGCGTGGCGTCATGGACAACAAGGGCCAGGCGATCAAGCGTTACGAGGTGAAGGGCGGCGACGGCGAATACCAGACCGCCGCGCGGCTGACCACGTGGGCCATGCAACAGGTGGTCAACAGCGGCACCGCCGCCGCCATCGGCAATTCCAGCCTGTCCTGGCTGCATGCCGCGGGCAAGACGGGCACCAGCGACAGCCAGCGCGACAGCTGGTTTGCCGGCTTCACCGGCGACCGCCTGGCGGTGGTCTGGATGGGTCGTGACGACAACAAGCCCACGGGCCTGTACGGCGCCACCGGAAGCATGCGCGTGTGGCAGGAGCTGTTCCGCAAGCTGCCGACGCGGCCCCGCTCGGCGGCGCCCGGCGAAGGCCTGGAGATGGCTTACGTGAACCCGCAGACGGGCAAGCGCACCGACCCCTCGTGCGAAGGCTCGCGACAGTTCCCGTTCGTGTCCGGTTACGTGCCGGAAGCGGAAGAGGGCTGTTTCTGGCAGCGATTCAAGGGTATGTTCGGCGGCGGCGACGGAGCCCAACAGCCCGCACCGCCCGTTCCCAGTAATCCTACGGATTGACGCCATGCATCGCCTTCGTTTCTGCGCCATCGCCGCCGCCACCCTCGTCGCCGCCTGCAGCCAGCCAGCACCGCCGCAGGCCACCCGGCCCAGCAAACCCGTCTACGACATCGTGGCGCAGATCCGCGCCGCCGGAGAGCGCGAGAAGTCGGCCATCGAGGTCGCGCCCTTGCGCGATCCCGGCGTTCAGGGCCTGCAGCAGGCCGCCGCGGCCGACGAGCGCGCCGGCAGGTACCCGGATGCCGACGCCAAGCTCGCCCAGGCGTTGAAACTGGCGCCCCAGGCGCCCGAACTCATCCAGGACCGCGCCGAAGTAGCCGTGCGCATGCAGGACTTCCCGCGCGCTGAGCAGTTGGCGAAGCAATCGTTCGACATGGGCCCGAAGTCGGGCAGCCTCTGCGCCCGCAACTGGCAGACGGTGTACGAAATGCGCATGCAGGCCGACGACCAGGCCGGCGCCACCGCCGCCAAGGCGGAAGGCGGCAAGTGCCACATCGCCGGCCCCAACCGGTTCTGATAAACAGATATAGGTACATGTAGGAGCGGACGATGTCCGCGATGCTTTTCGCATGGTCCGTTCGGAATGCGCGGATCACCAAGATGCCCGAATGCCCACATCGCCCACATCGTGGGCTCCTACGCGGTAACGCCCCGCCCGTTTTTACGACGTGCGGAGGGTGCGGCCGTGGGCGTGCACGGTGTCGACCAGCACCTTGACGTTGTCCGGGTCGACTTCCGGCGTGATGCCGTGGCCCAGGTTGAACACATGGCCGGGGTGGTTGCCGAAGCTGTCGAGCACGGCGCGCGCCTCGCGCGCCACGATGTCGGGCGAGGCACGCAGCACGGCGGGGTCGAGGTTGCCCTGCAGTGCCACGCGGTCGCCCACGCGCCGGCGCGCTTCGCCGATGTCGATCGTCCAGTCCACGCCGAGGCCGTCGCAGCCGGTGTCGGCCAGGGCTTCCAGTTGCCCGTTGGAACCCTTAGAGAAGAGGATCACCGGCAGCTCACGGCCGACCGGGTCCGCCTTCAGCGCATCCACCACCTGGGTCATGTAGCGCAGCGAGAACTCGCGGAACGGCGCGGGGCCGAGCATGCCGCCCCACGTGTCGAAGATCATCAGCGCCTGGGCACCCGCGTGCGCCTGGGCGATGAGGTAGGCCGAGACCGAGCGTGCGATGGTATCCAGCAGGCGGTGCGCCAGCGCCGGGTCGTTCCAGGCCAGCGCCTTGACCCGGGCGAAGTCGCGTGAGCCCTCGCCTTCGACCATGTAGCAGGCCAATGTCCACGGGCTGCCGGAAAAACCGATCAGCGGCACGCGGCCGCCCAGTTCCTGGCGGATCAGGCGTACCGCGTCCATGACATAGCGCAGCTCCTTGTCCATGTCCGGCACCGCCAGGCGATCGATCGCGGCGGCGTCGCGCACGGGGCGCGCGAAACGCGGCCCCTCGCCCTGTTCGAACGACAGGCCCAGGCCCATGGCGTCGGGAATGGTGAGGATGTCGGAGAACAGGATGGCCGCGTCGAGGTCGAAGCGCGCCAGCGGCTGCAACGTCACCTCGCAGGCGTACTCGGGATTCGTGGCCAGCCCCATGAAGCTGCCGGCCTTGGCGCGGGTGGCGCGGTATTCCGGCAGGTAGCGACCGGCCTGGCGCATCACCCACACCGGCGTGGTGTCGACGGGCTCGCGGCGCAATGCGCGGAGGAAGCGATCGTTGCGCGGCGCGTCAGCGACCATGTGCCGACTCCTGGCCTTGGCTGAACATGACTTTGAAGCCTTTTTTCAGTTGGGCGTCGCGGGCTTTCTCGAAAGCCGCCAACGCCGAATCGTGCGTGATGTGCACCTCGCGCTTGAGCGAGGCCTTGCCGCCCTGGACGCCGCTTTCGCGGTAGAGGGTCCAGCCGCCGAACAGGTCCTGCTCCAGGGTGATCTGGACGTAGCGGGGCGCTTCCGTCGCGACCTCGGGCAGGGTTTGCATGTAGATCCGCATCGAACGATCCGGGCTGGCGCAGGGCCGATCATTGTAGGCGTGTCAGGCCAGCACCGCGAGCACGTCGTCCTCGGCGACGCCGGACACGATCTCCGCGCGGCCGATGCCGCGCCACAGGATCAGCCGCAACGTGCCCGCCGTGTTCTTTTTGTCCAGCCGCATGAGTGCCAGCAGCCGCGTGGGCGCATGCCGCGACGAGCGCTCGGTGGGCAGGCCCAGGCGTTGCAGCAGCGTGATCAGGCGTTGCGTATCGTCGGCGGTGGCCATGCCCAGCCGCTCGGAAAGGCGAGCCGCCAGCACCATGCCGATGGCCACGCCCTCGCCGTGCAGGATCTCGCTGTAGTTGCCGGCGGTCTCCAGGGCATGCCCGAAGGTGTGCCCCAGGTTCAGCAGAGCCCGTTCGCCCTGTTCGGTTTCGTCGCGCGCCACCACGCCGGCCTTGTAACGGCATTTGCGGGCGATGGCCTCGATGAGGGGACGGGTCTCGCGCGTGGCCAGGGTGTCGGCGTGGTCTTCCAGCCAGGCGAAGAACGCGGGATCACCGATGGCCGCGCCCTTGACGACCTCCGCCAGTCCAGCCCGGAATTCACGCTGGGGCAGGGTGTCGAGCAGGTAGGTGTCCGCCACCACCGCGCGCGGCTGGTGGAAGGCACCGGCCAGGTTTTTGCCGGTGGGCAGGTTCACACCGGTCTTGCCGCCGACGGAGGAATCGACCATGGCCAGCAGGGTGGTCGGCACCTGGATGAAGTCGATGCCGCGCATCCAGCAGGCTGCCGCGAAGCCCGCCATGTCGCCGACCACGCCGCCGCCCAGGGCGATGATGCAAGCGTCACGCGTGGCGCCCATCTCGCCGAGGGCCTCGAGGATGCGGCCGATGTTGGCGAAGGTCTTGTGCATCTCGCCGTCGTCGAGCAGGTAGGACGCCCAGCGCAGGCCGTCCAGGCCCTGGGCCAGCGCGTCCAGATACAGCGGAGCCACGGTGGTGTTGCTGACCACCAGCACGTGACGCCCGCGGATCATCGGTCGCCAGCGCTCACTGTCCGCGAGCAGCCCGGGGCCGATCCATACGGGGTAGCTGCGACCGGCCAGGTCGACGTCGACGGTTTCCATCAGGCGCGTCTCCAGTGACGGTCGAGGAGGGCGACGGCGCGCGGCACGGCGGCGTCCACGTGCTCGTGGCGACCCAGGAAGATCAGGTCGGCGATCTCTTCGTACAGGGCGTTGCGCTCGGCCGCCAGGCTTTCCAGTCGTCCGCGACGATCGGTGCCGGTGATCATCGGGCGGACGGTGTCGTGCGCGAGGCGATCGAACTGCTCGGCGACATCGACCGACAGCAGCAGCACGGTGCCGCGTGACATCAACCGGGCGCGGTTGTCGGCATCCAGCACGGCGCCGGCACCGGTGGCGAGCACGACGCCGTCGGCGCGGCTAGACTCGTCCAGGTGCGCCGATTCCAGCGCACGAAACGCCGCCTCGCCTTCGCGTTCGAAGAGGCTGACAAGGGTCGTGCCCAGCCGCGCTTCGATCTGGACATCCAGATCGACGAACGGCAGGCCGTAATGCGCCGCGAGGCGTTGTCCGATCGTGGTCTTGCCGGCCCCCGTGGGGCCGATCAGGAACAGGTTGGGCGAAGGATTCATCGCAACCATGCTAGCAACAAGCCACCCCAAGAGGTACGAGAGCGTGCTGGTCGCCGGCGCGGGCGACGTGGGCAGCCGCGTGGCCAGGCAGTTGCTTGCCGACGGGCATCGCGTATTCGCCCTGCGTCGGGGCGAGGCGGCCGACGGCGACGGTATCGGCTGGTTGCGGGGCGACCTGACGCAGCCAGCCACCCTGCGCGACCTGCCATCGGTGGAGGCGCTGATCTACGCCGCCGCGCCCGACGCCCGCGACGAGGACGCCTATCGCGCCCTCTATGTCGACGGCCTGCGCCATATCGTCGACGCGCTGCCGGTCCCGCCGCGGCGCACGGTGTTCGTGTCGTCCTCGGCCGTCTATGGCGAGCATGGTGGCGACTGGGTGGATGAAAGCACGCCCGTGGCGCCGGGGGCGTTCAGTGGTCGCGTCATGCGCGACGCCGAGCAGTGGCTGGCCTCGCGAGGGGTGGGCGGCGTGAGCGTGCGTCTGGCCGGCCTTTACGGTCCGGGGCGCACGCAGTTGTTCGAGCGGTTGCGTGATGGCCAGGCCCGGGTGCCGCGTGGGCAGGGCGTCTATGCCAATCGTATCCATGTGGACGACGCGGCCGCGGCGCTGGCGCTGGTGCTGTCGCTGCCCGACCCGGCGCCCGTGTATGTCGGCGTGGACAATACGCCGCTGCCGATCGACGTGCTGTACGACCACCTGGCCGGGCTGCTCGGCGTGCCCTTGCCTCCGGATGGGCCGGGGCCGGTCGGCATCGGCAACAAGCGGTTGTCCAACGCCTTGCTGCAGGCGTCCGGCTTCCGCTGCCGGTGGCCGGATGCGCGTGCCGGTTACGCCGCGTTGCTCGCCGGCTGACCGCGACGAAACGCCCCGGAAGGGCGCGGACCGGCGTGCTAGCATCGAACGATCCCCTGGCACGAAGCTCAGCCACGATGCTCACACCCGATATCCTCGATACCTTCCAGGGCCTGCTCGACGAGGCCAAGGCCAGCGGCGACCGCGAGCCCACGGCGATGAACCTCGCCACTGCCGACGCCAGCGGGCGCGTGCACTCGCGCATCGTGTTGCTCAAGGGCATCGATGCGCACGGCCTGCGTTTCCACACCAATCGCGAAAGCGCCAAGGGTCAAGAAATGGCCGAGCACCCGCAGGTCGCGCTGTGCTTCCACTGGAAGCAGATCCGCGAAGGCGTGCAGGTGCGCTTCGAAGGTCGCGTGCAGTTTCTGGATGACGCGGAATCGGATGCTTATTTCGCCAGCCGCCCGCGTGGCAGTCGCATCGGCGCCTGGGCGTCCAGGCAAAGCCAGACACTGCCCGACCGTGCCACGTTCGAAGAACGCGTGGCGCATTATGAAGCCGAGTTCGAAGGCCGCGACGTGCCGCGTCCGCCACACTGGGGTGGCTACCTGATGCAGCCGGATCGCGTGGAGTTCTGGTACGGCGCACGCTACCGCCTGCACGAGCGATCCGTCCACACCGATGGCGGCACGGCCTGGTCCAGCCGGATGCTCTACCCTTGAATCCGCGTGCCGGCCGGGGCTAGAGCAGCAGCCCCAGGTCCTCGGATCGGCGCACCAGCTCCAACGTGCTGTGCACGCCCAGGATCTGCATGATCATGTACTTGTGCGCCTCGACCGTGCGCGCCGACAGACCCATCCGCTCGGCGATCTCGCGCGAGCGCAACCCCTGGCCCACCATGCGCAGCACCTCGCGTTGTTTCGGCGTCAGCTCGCGCATCTCGTTCGGCAGGCGGGCGGCCGCATGCACGCCGAGCGACGGCGTGACATAGGTACCGCCGTCGCGCACCCGACGCAGCGCCAGCAGCAACTCCTCGCCCGCGGACATCTTCAGCACGTAGCCGTTCGCGCCCGCCTTCGTCGCCATGTCGGCGAGCGACGGGTCGGCGTGCATCGTCAGGATCACGAACGGCGTGGTGTCGCCGCGGGCGCGCAGTGTCTTGAGCACTTCCAGGCCGTTGCCGCGGGGCATGTTGATATCCGAAAGCACCAGGTCGGGCACCTCGCGGCCGATGGCCTCCAGCAGCGCGCCGCCATCCTCCACCACCGCTACGATGTCGTAGTCGGGTTCGAGCAGGCGGACGATACCCTCGGCGACCATGCGATGGTCGTCGGCGAAGACGAGGCGTGGACGGCCCGGCACGTTCACGGGCTTGCCAGGGGCAGATGGACGCATAGCTGGACTCCTTTACCGGGCGCGCTGCGGAGATCGAAACGACCCCCGAGCAACCTGGCCCGCTCATTCATGCTGATAAGCCCGATACCGGACGCGTGGACCGGCAGCCGCTCGGGATCGAAGCCGCGTCCATCGTCGGCGATGTGGAGGGTGGCGTGGTCGGTGCAGATCGCCACCGCGATGGTCACACGCGATGCCCCGGCATGGTCCAGCGCATTGCGCAGCCCTTCCTGGGCGATCCGGTAGACGCACAGGGCGACCTCGCCGGACAGCGTGGCGGCGTCCGGCGGCACGGACAGGTCGATGCGCGGCGGCCCCGATCGACCGGTCGGCGCGCACAGCGCCTGCAGGGCCTCCTGCAGGCCGGCATGGCTGAGCCAGCCGGGATGCAACTGGTGCGACATGAGCCGCAGGTCTTCCGCCAGCGCCATGACCTGTGCCTGCACGTGGCCGACCTCGCCGGCCTGTGCGGCGGGAACGCGGCGGCGCAGCGCGCTCAGGTCGATGGAGGCGGCGGCCAGGCGCTGGTTGATGTCGTCGTGCAGGTCGCGCGCCAGGCGGGCACGCTCCTGCTCCTGCGTCGCGATCAGCCGCCCGGCCAGTTCGCGCATGTCGTTGCGCGCATTGTCCAGCGCGCGTTGGCCCGCCTGGCGTTGTTCCACGAGGGCGCTCACCGCGATCGCGCAAAGCGTGGCCCCCAGCGTCCACAACTGCACCGCGAGCGTGGTGTCCTGCAGGCTGGCGGCGACGAACGGGCCACGGCCGCCGACGCTCAGTTGCGCGGCCATCACCACGATCACGAACATCGCGGCCGAGCTGCCGGCCATCTGCGCGCGCAGGCAGGCGGCGACGAGGATGGGTGCGGGGGCCAGGCACAGGAGCGGCAGCAGTCCGGGACGCGCCCCCACGGTGTACCAGACCACGCCCAGCAGGGCGATGGCGCAGGCCATCGCGGCCACGAATACCGGCGGCACGCGCCCGGCGTGCCGTACGGAGGCATCGGGGCTGCGCAGGCTGGTCCACGCGGGCAGGTAGAGCACGTAGCCCAGGGCATGGGCCAGCGCGAGGTTGGTCCCGTCGCCCAGCACGGATCCGGTAAACGCGGTATGCGGTGCGACCAGCCCGATCAGCAGGGCCGAGCCGATTGGCAGGGCGACGACGGCGATGGCACCGCAGACCAGCAGCTTGCCGATGTCCTGCAGCAGCGGCGTATCGCCATGCACATGGCGCAGCGCCCAGGCGGCGGCAGGCGTAGGGGCCAGCGCGGCGCCCAGCACGGCCATCGTGTCTCCCAGGGGCAGGCGGAACAGACCCACGCAGACGACCAGAAGCCCTGCGAACGCGGACGTCACCAGCCACGGCCAGCGACGCGGCGGCGTGGCCAGCAAGGCGCCGAGCAGTACCGCGCCCGGAAACCAGACGATGTGCGTGCCGCCTTGCCGGCTCCACAGCGCGTACGACAGCAACTGCGCCGCCATGCAGCCGACGAACACGCCGCCCAGCCACATCGCGCCGCGGCCGGCATCCTCGTCGCGGGCGGCCCGCGCCTCACCCATGCCGCACGCTCCAGCCATGGATGATGCCGCGCAGGGCGGCCAGGCCGTCGGTGAGCGCGGCCGGCCCCGGTTGCAGGATCAGTGGCGATTTCACCTCGTGAAGTTCGCCGTCGCGGATGGCCGGCACGTCGTCCCAGCCGGCGCGGGCAGCCACCTGTTCGGGCCGAAAGCGCTTGCCGCACCACGAGCCGATGATGATCTGCGGCGCGGTGGCGATGATTTCCGCCGGGTCGCCGACGATCCGGTCGCGGGCCAGCGACTGGCTGGCCCGATGGGGCAGTACGTCGTCGCCACCTGCGATCGCGACCAGTTCCGAGACCCAGCGGATGCCGGAGATGTGCGGATCGTCCCACTCCTCGAAATACACGCGCGGACGGCAGGGCAAGCGTGCGGAGACCTCGCGCACGTCGTCCAGTCCGCGTGCCAGCTCATCCGCCAGCTGGTTCGCACGAGCGGCCGCACCGACCAGGGCGCCGAGACGGCGGATGTAGTCGAGGATGCCTTCCACGCTGCGGTGATTGGCAATCCATACCTCGACCCCGGCTTTGATCAGGGCCTGGGCGATATCCGCCTGGATGTCGGAAAAGCCCACGGCCAGGTCCGGCTGCAGCGCGAGGATGCGGTCGATCTTCGCGCTGGTGAAGGCGCTGACCCTGGGCTTGTCGCGGCGTGCTTCCGGGGGCCGCACCGTAAAGCCGCTGATGCCCACGATGCGATCCTGCTCGCCGAGCCGGTACAGGGTCTCGGTGGGTTCCTCGGTGAGGCAGACGATGCGGCGGGGGCCCATGACGACTCCGGAGCGTGACAGGCCCCGATTGTCACCGTTCCGGACGCCCTCGGCCAACGCCGCCGTCAGGGCATCGCGATCCAGCGACCCTGTTGCCGGATTTCCAGGGGGTGGAAGCGACGCTTGTAGTCCATCTTCGGGTGCCCTGCGATCCAGAAACCCAGGTAGACATAGGGAATGCCGCGACGCCGGGCGAGGGCGGCCTGCTGGAGGATGCCGAAGGTGCCCAGGCTGCGTGCCGCCTCGTCGGGTTCGAAGAAGGTGTAGACCGCCGAGACGCCGGTGAGGGCGATATCGGTCACCGCGACGCCGAGCAGGCGGCCCTCGCGGCGCATCTCGAGAAACACGGTGGGACTCCACGGCGCGGCCAGGAAACGCTGGAAATCCTCTTCGTCGGCCGTGTCCATGCCGCCGCCGGCATGCCGCGTGCGCAGGTAGCGTTCGTAGAGCGCGTGGCGTTCGGCGGTGAACCCGGGCATCACCTCACTCACGTCGATATCGGCGTTGCGTTTCAGGCATCGCCGTTGGGTGCGATCCGGCGTGAAACGCTCCACGTCGATACGGCAGGGCACGCAGGCCCGGCAGGCGTCGCACTGGGGCAGGTAGAGGTGGCTGCCGGCCCGGCGGAATCCCTTCGCCAAGGCCTGGCCGTAGAGCTGGTCGAGACGAGGCGCCCCCGGATCGATCACCAGGTTCTGTGCCGTCCGCTCGGCGAAATAGCCGCAGGCGTGCGGCAAGGTCTGGAACAGGCGGACGCGATCGGTCATGGCCCGATCTTATCGCGTCTTTTTGGGGATGTCGGCCGTACTCAGACCGGGTGGTAGACCGACATCCAGTGGGTGATCGCGCCGGCGGCATCCAGCACCGGTTCCAGTTCGAGCCGGCCATGCAGCACCCCGCCGTCGGCCTTGCGCACTGAAACGGCGATCCGGGCGGCTTCGCCGGCGTCCACCGTGCCCGTGCGCCGCGCCAGCAGCGCCAGGTCGCCGACCAGGAGGTCGCCGATGATCAGGCCCGCCACGCTCTCGGCGCGATGGCCGGTGGCGCGGACGAAGGCGTCGTTGACGAAGACGATCTGGCACTCGCGCCAGTCCGCGTGGCTGGCGTCGGTGATCGCGATGGCGTCGGGAAGACGCGCCAGCGAGGCGCGCATCAGCGCGAAGCTCTGCTGGTAATGCTTGCGCTCCATCATCTCGATGAGCACGCGCAGGCCACGCGCGGAGTCCAGGTGCTGGCGCGACCAGGGCCGCGAGCGGCCGCGTACGGTCTCCTGCCACGACGAGAAGCTCTGTCGGGGCGACAGGCGCGCGCCGGGGATGACCTCGAGCTTGGTCAGGGCCGGGTTGCCGGCCCAGCGCACGTTGCGCACCTGTTCCGCACGCGTCCAGATCAGCGCGTTGTGCGAATCCGCCTGCAGCGGCATGAAGATGATGCCCGCGGCCAGGCTGGCGAACTCGGCCTCCGCCAGTTCGGGATAGTGCCTGCCGATCTCGTCGGTGTTGAGCACGCCCGTGATGCCATCGGCCCCGGTCGGGGTGTCGGAGGTGGCCACTACGTCGCGAATGCGCAGCAGGGCGTCCTCGGCGGGCAGGTGGCCGTGGCGGATGACGTGGTTGCCCGAGAAGATGGCCACGCCGTCGGCATCGACCACTTCCAGCAGCTCCGGCGCCAGCGTGGCCAGCAGGTCGGGATCGATCCGGTCGCTTTCGTTGAACGCGGTGATCAGTTTCTCGCGCACGGTCAGCAGCGTGCTCTCCACCTCCACCTTGTCCATTTCCTCGATGGCCGCCACGCGCATGGCGAACGTCCGGGCAACGGCATCGGCCACTTCACGCATGCGATGGTCGGCGAAGAACGGCCGGTAGTGGTGGCACGACACCAGGCCCCAGAGCCGTCCGTTGGTGATGATCGAGGCGACCAGGGTGGCGGTGACGCCCATGTTGCCCAGGTATTCCAGGTGCACCGGCGACACGCTGCGCAGCGAGACGTCGCTCAGGTCCGTGGGGGCACCGGTCTGCGGGTCGAAGGCCGGCAGGATGGGCGAGGGAACGTAGCGGCAGTCGCTGATCTGGCGGACGCGGTTGCGCAGGTAGAGCGCGCGCGCCTGCAAGGGAATATCGGTGGCGGGGTAGTGCAGCCCGAGGTAGGCCTCCAGGTGGTCGTCGCGGGCCTCGGCGATCACTTCGCCGTGCCAGTCGTGGTCGAAGCGGTAGACCATGACCCGGTCGTAACCCAGTGCGCCACGGATGGTGCGGGCGACGCGGGACGCCGCGCGCTGCACGTTGCCGTCGAGTTCCAGCTTGTACGCGAAGTCGAACGCGATCCGCAGCGGGTCCTCGTCGAAGGCGCTTTCGCGTGGTTCCAGTTCGATCATCCAGCGGGTGTCGTAGGCATGGACGCTGGCATGCCAGCCACCGCGACCGGTGTCGTGCGGGAAGGTCACCGCGACCCACGGCGTGTGCGCCGGGCGCTCGTCGTCGAGGAACAGGTCCGACGGGAGGCCGAGCAACGTGTCCAGCGGGGCACCCAGCGCGGCGGCGAGGTCGACACCGAGCAAGGGGGTCACGTTCTCGCTGAGCTGGAGGATCGCCTGCGTTGCCGCATCGACGACGATCAGCATGCCGTGGGGCTGGACGGACCCCGGAATGTGGATGGGCTCGCGATCGCAGGCGGTGAGGTCGGGAAGCTCAGACATCGGTGGGTTCCTTCAGCGTCCGGCGAAAACGGGCGAACATCCCTCGTGCGCCGTCGACGGCGGCACGGCAGGAGGCATCGTCGGGCAGGTGGGTGTCGAGGAGGTGCTGGAAACGGCGCCATGCGGACGGGGCATCTTCGCCCACGGCGTAGAAGCGGTGTTCGCGATCCGGGTAGAGCTCGCGCAGGCGGCGTGCGATGAGACGGCCGCCGAGGGCGGAGCCTTCGACGACGTAGAGTTCGCCCCAGGCGGTGGGGGTGTCGTGGTCGGCGCCAGGGGGCACGGTGGGGAGGGGTTTGTTGGTGGGGTTGTCGCGGGGGGGATCGCCTACATTGTGGGCTCCTACAGGGGTGTGGCCGGCGTGCGGCATCCCGCTCGTGTAGGAGCCCACGATGTGGGCGATAGCCAGATCGTCATCACGCCCCATCTCGCCACGCCCCATCCCCAGATCCTGCCGCAGCAACCCCGCCCGCGACACATACGCCCATCCGGCCCGGGCCGCAGCACCCCGCAACCACGCCCCCCGCTCCGCCTCCCAGGCCTCGAACAGGCCCAGCTGCGCACGCAGCAACGTGGCGTATCCCGCTTCGCTAAGCATCCCTTCCATCAGCCGGCGCATGCCGCCCGATGCCTCGGTGTCCTCGTGGTCGTCACGGGTCGCTTCGCGCAACAGCAGGTGCGCGGCGCGATGGTCGACGGTGTCGTGCACTCAGAGGACCTGCGTGGCCTTGAGGATCACGATCAGCATGACGCCCACGACCACGGCCAGCACCATCAGGCGCACGCGGGACGCCGTGCGCTGGGCCACCGGACGACGGTCCGGATCGCGGTGCATCTGCAACTCTTCCTGGAAGCGGATGACCGGCTCGATGCCCATCTCCTTGAGCAGGGTGCGGGCCTGGGGGAAGTCGTCGGCACTCTTCACCCACACCTGCGGCCAGCTGTCACGGTCGGACTGCCGCTGCGAATAGCTGAAGCGTTGGTAGGTGGGGCGGTTCCAGGTCGATCGGTTGGTGACGGTCGTCTCGATCGCGTGCTCGGTGAGCAAGGCGACGATCCGGTCGATGTTCTCGGGGCGGGGTGAGGTATAGATCTGGCGCATGGCCGGATTCTACGGGATTGCCGGCCCCGGCGCGCCTCAGTGAGGCGGCACGACGAGGGCGGCGCGCAGGTCGTCCAGGTGGCCGTCGTTCGGCAGCGGGTCGATGCCGAGCATGTAGGCCAGCAAGGGATACACGTCGACGTTGGGGAACGGCGCCAGCGTGACGCCCCGGCGGATCGACGGGCCGCGTGCCACGAACAGCGCGCGCATGGTCGGCTCCAGGTTGTCGTAGCCGTGCTCGCCACGGGACATCGGCACCGTGCGCCTTGCCAGCGCCTCGTGCGAGATGATCGCCCAGCCCGTATCCGCCATGCAGATCAGGGCGGGCACGCGCGGGTGCTTGCCGTAGTTCAGCCGCGGGGGCAGGTCCTGCTTGCGGTAGCAGCGCATGTGCGCGTGCGGGCCCAGCAGGCGGGCCTCGGCGGCCGACGCATCCACACCCGGCTTCGGGTTGAACGCGGAAACGACGCCGAACGCCACCGGGTCCAGGGCGTCCAGATCGGTTTCCTCGTCGGCGAAGACGATATTGCCCACCGGGACGTCGGCCATGCCGTGGTCGGACACCACGACCAGGTTGGTCCGATCGTAGAGCCCGCGGCGGCGCAATTCGGCCACCAGGTAGCCGAGGGCGTCGTCCACCTCGCGCAGGGCCGCGTTCACCTCCGGCGAGTCGGGGCCGAACGCGTGGCCGGCGTGGTCCACGGCGTCGAAATACAGCGTGTCGAACGCAGGCTTCGGGCCCGGCTCGTCGATCCACGACAGCAGCTTGTCGACGCGGGCTCGCGAGGTCAGCGAATCGTCGAAGGGAATCCAGTGGTCGGGACGCACGCCATGGATGGCGGCCTCGGTGCCCGGCCAGAACATCGTGGCTGTGTGCAGGCCATCCTTCTGCGCCGTGACCCAGATCGGTTCGGCATCCGCCCACCAGCGGCCGTCGCTGGTCGCGTCGTGGTTACCCAGGCTGAACTTGCCCAGCACCGGGTCGTTCATGGTGTTGTTGATGATGCCGTGGTGGTCCGGCACGCGTCCGGTGACCAGCGTGTAGTGGTTGGGAAAGGTCAGCGAGGGAAACGAGGGCAACATGTACGTTGCCCGCGCGCCATCGCCGGCCAGTGCCAGCAGGTTGGGCGTGACACCGCGCTCCAGGTAATCGGGGCGGAAGGCGTCGATCGACACCAGCAGCACGGCGGGGCGGTCGGACGCGGCAGGGTGGGTGACGCAACTGGCGAGGACAAGTGTGGCGATCAGCGTGAAGATCGCGGCGCAGCGGGAAAACGTGGCGTTCATGGGGGAAAACGTAGGCTCATTATCGAACAATCCCACCATGATGGCGGAGTCTCATGACCAATTCATCACGCAATCTCGTGCTGTCGATGCTTTTTCTTGCGATTCCGGTCGCGGCACTCGCCCAGACCCAGCCGGTGAAGCCCGCCGCTGCACCGCCGCCGCGCCCGCAGGCGGTGATCGCCACGCCCTCGCACACGGAGCAGTGGCAGCGCCAGGTGGATCGCCAGCAGTTGCAGAACACGCAGAACCAGAACGCCGTGCGCCAGCAACTGCAGCAGAACAACAGCACCATCCAGCGCAACAACACGACCGACCCGGCCATGCGCAACCAGATCGACAATGCGCAGCGCAGTCAGGACCAGCTCAACCGCGCTCGCCAGGACGCGGCGGACCGCCAGTACCAGAACGATTCGCTCAATCGCGGTAGTACGGCGCCGGCACGTACGGGTTCCGCCGGCCGCTGATCCGCTGCAAGCGGCGCCGATCCGCCCGGCCTGCGATTGCTGCGTCGCCGCTGGCGGGCAATGGCGTGGCACGCCCATAATCGGGATTCCCCGCATTCCGGAGTTTCCCGATGACGGCTGCCACGCGCATCGACACCACCCGCACCGTGCGCGCCCCGCGCGGCACCGACCTGACCTGCCGCAGCTGGCTCACCGAAGCCGCGTACCGCATGCTGCAGAACAATCTCGATCCCGAGGTGGCGGAAAACCCCGCCGAGCTGGTGGTCTACGGCGGTATCGGCCGCGCGGCGCGTAACTGGGAATGCTTCGACGCCATCCTGCGCAGCCTGCGTGAACTGGGTGACGATGAAACGCTGCTGGTGCAGTCGGGCAAGCCGGTCGGTGTGTTTCCCTCCCACGCGGACGCGCCGCGCGTGCTCATCGCCAATTCCAATCTCGTGCCGGCGTGGGCGAACTGGGAGCACTTCAACGAGCTGGATCGCAAGGGCCTGATGATGTACGGCCAGATGACGGCCGGCTCGTGGATCTACATCGGCTCGCAGGGCATCGTGCAGGGCACCTACGAGACCTTCGTGGAAATGGGCCGCCAGCACTACGGCGGCTCACTGAAAGGTCGCTGGATACTCACCGCCGGCCTGGGCGGCATGGGTGGCGCGCAGCCGCTGGCCGCGTCCCTGGCCGGTGCGTCCTCACTCTCCATCGAATGCCAGCAGAGCCGCATCGATTTCCGCCTTAAGACACGCTACGTCGACGAACAGGCCACCGACCTGGACGATGCGCTGGCGCGGCTGGATCGCTACGCGAAAGAGGGGCGCGCCGTGTCGGTGGCCCTGCTGGGCAACGCCGCCGACGTGCTGCCCGAGATGGTTCGCCGTGGCGTGCGGCCGGATGCCGTGACCGACCAGACCAGTGCACACGATCCGGTCAACGGCTACCTGCCGTCCGGCTGGACGGTGGAACAATGGCTCGAGCGCCGACGCACGGACCCGGCCGGTACCGCCGCGGCTGCCAAGGCGTCCATGCGCGTGCACGTGGACGCCATGCTCGCCTTCCACCGGCAGGGCATACCGACCTTCGACTACGGCAACAACATCCGCCAGATGGCCAAGGACGAAGGGCTCGCCGACGCGTTCGCGTTCCCCGGGTTCGTGCCGGCGTTCGTGCGGCCGCTGTTCTGTCGCGGCATCGGCCCGTTCCGCTGGGTGGCCCTCTCCGGCGACCCGGAAGACATCTACAAGACCGATGCCAAGGTCAAGGAGCTGATCCCCGACGATCCGCACCTGCATCGCTGGCTGGACATGGCGCGCGAGCGGATCAGCTTCCAGGGGCTGCCGGCCCGCATTTGCTGGGTCGGCCTGGGCCAGCGGCATCGTCTGGCGCTGGCCTTCAACGAGATGGTCCGCAACGGCGAGCTGAAAGCGCCCGTGGTCATCGGACGCGATCATCTGGACTCCGGCTCGGTCGCCAGCCCCAACCGCGAGACCGAGGCCATGCGCGACGGCAGCGATGCGGTCAGCGACTGGCCGCTGCTCAACGCCATGCTGAACGTAGCCGGCGGCGCCACGTGGGTCAGCCTGCACCACGGCGGTGGCGTCGGCATGGGTTACAGCCAGCACAGCGGCGTGGTGATCGTGGCCGACGGCAGTGAAGCCGCCGACCGTCGGCTGGGCCGCGTGCTCTGGAACGACCCCGGCACCGGCGTGATGCGTCACGCGGACGCGGGCTATGCCGATGCCATCGACTGCGCCAGGGAGCAGGGCCTCAACCTGCCGATGCTGTAATCAGCGTCCGTTTGCCCACGAGGTCACGTACCGCTCCGGGTAGATCCGCTGCAGGGCCAGCACCTTGGGGCGGTCGTTGATCGCGATGTACATGGCATCCGGGTTCAGGCGCATGTAATCCTGGTGCTCGGCTTCGGCCAGGTAGAAGCCTTTCAGCGGGGTGACTTCCGTGACGATGCGGCTGGGGAACGCCTTGGCCGCGGTGAGCTGGGCGATGTAGGCATCGGCCAGCTTCTTCTGCTCCGGCGAGTTATAGAAAATGGCCGAGCGGTACTGCGTGCCGCTGTCGGGGCCCTGCCGGTTCAGCAGGGTCGGGTCCTGCGCCACCGAGAAGAACACCTGCAGCAGCTGGCCGTAGGTGACCTGGGTGGGGTCGTAGACCACCTTCACCGACTCGGCGTGGCCGGTATCGCCCTCGCTCACATCGTCGTAGTTGGCGTGCTGCGCGTCGCCGCCGGCATAGCCCGTGCGGACGCTCTTCACGCCCCGCACGTGCTGGAACACACCCTCCACGCCCCAGAAGCAGCCGCCGGCAAAAACGGCGGTGGCATCGCCCGAGGCCGGTGTGGCGTCCACGGCAGGCGCCGGCAGTCGTACACCTTCGTCACGTGCGGACGCGGCCGAGCAGGCGGTGAGGGCGACGAGCAGCGCGGGCAACAGGGAACGACGAAACATGGCTTTTCTCCCGGTCGGCATGACCTGATACACCAGACCGGTGTACCCGCGAAAACCTGACAGGATGTGAAGCACTTCTTCACGTTCATGTACCTACAGAATCGGCCAGACGCGCCGTTAAGCACCCGATGCGCGTGACACGGTAGAGTCCGCCGCTCATTTGGCGACGCACCCGGCAGGGATCTCACGCGCGTCGAGAATACCGCTTGAGAAAGGAGGGATAACGTGGCGTATGACCTGGTAGAACGACGTGTCTTCGTGACCGATCTGGAGATCGGCATGTACGTCAGTCGCCTGGACTGCGACTGGTCCGATACCCCCTTCCCGTTGCAGGGCCTGCCCATCACGTCTCGTGAGGACATCGAATCGCTCAGCCGATTCTGTAAATACGTGTTCGTGGATACGCAGCGCCAGGTCACCCCCGATCGTTCGCTGCGGCCGCCCAGCGTGGTCGTCAAGCGCCCCGCCGTGATCCATCGGCCGGCGGCGGTCAGCCTGCGCCTTGTCAGCCGCCACGCCTATGCCGACACCGCGTCGTTCGACGACGAGATGCCGCGCGCCAAGGCGGCGTTCGATACCGTGGCCGATTTCGCGGTGCAGATGGTGGACGACCTGCGCCAGGGGCGCGTCGTGGAGCCGCAGGCCGTCGAGGACGCCGTGCGGCCCATGGTGGAAAGCGTGCTGCGCAGCGGCGATGCCTTCTTCTGGATCGAGAGCCTGCGCCGCCGCGACGGCTATACCTACCAGCACGCGATCGGTTGCAGCACGCTGGCCGCCGCCTTCGGCCGGCACATGGGCTTCGAAGGCGACGCCATCGTCAGCCTGGCCGCGGGCGGCCTGCTGATGGACGTGGGCAAGTCGCAGCTGCCCGAGGAACTGCTGAGCCGTGACGGCCCCTTGAACGACGACGAGTGGGACATCGCCCGGCAACATGTCGGCGAGGGTGTCGCCATCCTGGATCACTCGGGCGTGGTCGACAACGAGGTGCGCGACATGGTGGCGACGCATCACGAGCGCTTCGACGGCACCGGCTATCCCGCGGGCCTGGCCGGCACCGAGATCCCGCTGGCCGGGCGCATGGCGGCGATCATCGACACCTACCACGCAATGTCCACGCCGCGGCCCTACCGGGCGGCGGTGTCGCAGCACGTCGCGCTGCGCGAACTGTATGCCGGCCGCGACCGCGAGTTCCAGGGCGAGCTGGTGGAGCAGTTCCAGGCCTGCCTGGGCGTGTATCCGACGGGCACCCTGGTGGAGCTCAACACCGGCGAGGTGGCGATCGTGATGGTGCAAAACCAGTCGCGACGGCTGCAGCCGCGGGTGGCCATCCTGACGCGGCCGGACAAGACCCACCTCGACGATTTCCTGATCGTGGACCTCATGCGCCAGGTGGAGATCGTCCGCCGGGAAATCATGCGCACCCTGCCGCCCCATTCCCACGGCATCGACCCGCGGGAATATTTCACGGCATGAGCGAACGGGCTCACATCCTGCCGGCGGTGCAGGCCATCCTCGACCGGGTATCGGTGGACTCGGGCCCGTGCGCGGTGCTGATCGTGCGCCTGCAGGGCATGCGCGAGGCGCAGCTGCGCTTCGGCTACGACTTCGGCAGCGAGGTCATGCTGGCGTCCCGCGAGCGCATCGTGGACGCGGTGCGCCACGTGGATACCGTGTTCGTCGCCGGCGACGACACCTTCGTGGTGGTGCTGCCGATGGTGCGCAACCGCACGCACGCGTTGCTGGCCGCCACGCGTATCGTGGCCGCGTTCGAGAAGGCGCTGCTGCGCGGCGAGCGTCCCTGGCACGGACGCGCGGTGGTCGGCGTGGCCATCCATCCGGACCATGGCGTCACCGCCGAATGGCTGTACCGCCGCGCCGAGCTGGCCCACGACGAAGCCTTGCGTGTCGGCGAAGCCTTCGCCATCTACAAACCGGACGTGACCCCCGTCGAGATCCTCTACGGCGAGCTGCGCGAGGACATCGAGGCCAACCGGCTGCAAGTCGCCTTCCAGCCGCTGCACGACCTGCGCACGGGCGAGATCAGCCGGGTGGAGTCGCTGGCGCGCTGGACCACGGCCGCCCAGGTGGTCGTGGGGCCGAACGATTTCATTCCGTTCGCCGAGCGCAGCGACCTCATCGTGCCGCTGACCCGATGGAGCCTCAACGCATCGCTACGCCATGCAGCCGCGTTGCATCGGGGCGGCTGTCCGATGGACGTGGCGATCAACCTGTCGCCGCGTGTGTTCGTCGAACAGGGCTTTGCCGAGCAGGTGCTGGGCGCCATCGAGATCTGGGGCGTGCCGCCACAGTCGGTGATCGTGGAGATCACCGAAACGGCCCTGCTCACCGACATGGACATGAGCGTGCGCGTGCTGCGCCGCCTGCGCGACTGCGGCCTGCGCGTGGCCATCGACGACTTCGGTACCGGCTATGCGTCGTTCGCCTACCTGCGCCATTTCCCCGCGACAGAACTTAAGATCGACCGCAGCTTCGTCGACGCCATGCGCGGCGACGGCCGCACCGAACTGCTGGTGCAGGCCATGATCGACGTGGCGCACCGCCTCGGCCTGGAAGCCATCGCCGAAGGCGTCGAAGACGAACTCACCCTGCGCCGCCTGGTCGAGATGGACTGCGACCTCGTGCAGGGCTACCACATCGGCCGCCCCATGCCCGCCGAAGCCTTCGTCCAGGAACGCCTCGCCGCCGCCGCGATGGTCTGACGCCCTCGCGACGGCCTACCGTGCCGTTGTAGGAGCCCGCCCTGCAGGCGACCCCAACGCGCGATATCGCCTATCCAGCGCCTCGACCTCCGCGTCCAGTGCCCCCTCATCCCCCTCATTGACCACCACATCGTCGGCGATCGCCAGGCGGTCCTCCCGCCGCGCCTGCGCCGCGATCATCTTCCGCGCCAGCGCCTCGTCGATGCCGTCGCGCCGGACCAGCCGCGCGATCCGTGTTGCTTCCGACGCATCCACGACCAGCACGCGATTCACCCAGTCGTAGTGCGCCCGGTTCTCCACCAGCAGCGGAATGGACAGGATGCAGTACGGCCCGGTGTCGGCGGCCGCAGCCGCCCGCAGCCTGGCACGGATGCGCGGGTGCAGGATGCCTTCCAGGCTCGTCCGGGCCGACGGGTCGTCAAACACCCGCTGGCGCATCGCCGCACGATCCAGCCGGCCGTCCCGATCGAGCGCGCCGGCACCGAAGACGCGTGCCACCTCGGCCAGCGCGGGCGAGCCCGGCTCCACCACGGCCCGTGCCGCCACGTCCGCGTCGTAGGCATGAATCCCGTGTGCCTCGAAGCGGCGCTCGACGGCGCTCTTGCCGGAGGCGATGCCACCGGTGAGTGCCACCACGAAGCCGCTCATCGCAGACCCGTGGCGCTCAGGTAGGCTCCGAGCAAGCGGTCGCCCAGCAGCAACCAGACCCAGCCGGCCGCCGCGATATAGGGGCCGAACGGGATCGGCACCTCGCGCCCATGGCGCCGCAGCAGGATCAGCGCACCGCCCACCAGGGCACCGATGAGGGACGACAGCATGACGATGGGCAGCAGGGACAACGGGCCCATCCAGGCGCCCAGCGCGGCCAGCAGCTTGAAGTCGCCGTGCCCCATGCCTTCCTTGCCGGTCAGCAGCTTGAACAGCCAGTAGACGCTCCACAGGCTGAGGTAGCCGAGCAGGGCGGCGAGGATGGCCGACGTGGGTGCGACAGGCAGCGGCTGCCAGGCCGGCACCAGGCACAGGGCCAGGCCGATCCACAGCAGCGGGTAATTCAGCTCATCCGGCAGCAACTGGGTGCGTGCGTCGATGCCGGACAAGGCGATGAGGAAATAGGTCAGCACCAGGCCGGCCGCCGCGCCGGGCGTGGGCCCGAACCGCCAGACCACCGCGGCGCTGGCCAGTCCGGCCAGCAGTTCGACCAGGGGATACTGGATGGAGATCGGCTCGCGGCAGTAACGGCAGCGCCCGCGCAACAGCAGCCAGCCCAGCAGCGGGATGTTGTCGCGCGCGGCCAGCGGATGCTTGCAGTGCGGGCAGTGCGACGACTCCACCACCACGCCGGGCGGCAGCGGCTCGTCCACCGTATCCAGTTCCAGCACCTCGCGCGCCTGCCGGCGCCACTCGGCCTGCATGCGCGCGGGCACGCGCAGGATCACCACATTGAGGAAACTGCCGACCAGCAGGCCGAAGACGCCGGCAAGGCCGATCCAGAGAGCGAGGGGCATGTCGGGCATGGAGGATCCGTGGTCAAGAAAAAACCCTCCGCCCGCGAGGGCGAAGGGTTCCTATTGTGCATGGCGCGGCGGTGGCGTGGTCAGACCGTGCCGGCGAGCTTGAAGATCGGCAGGTACAGGGAAATGACCATGCCGCCGACGAGGACGCCGAGGATCACCATGATGAACGGCTCGAGCAGGCTGCTGAGGGTGTCCACCGCGGTGTTCACCTCTTCCTCGTAGAACTCGGCCACCTTGAACAGCATGGAATCCAGTGAGCCGGACTCCTCGCCGATGGCGGTCATCTGCACCACCATGTTCGGGAACAGGTTGGTCTGGCGCATGGCCAGCTGCAGCTGGTGGCCGACCGCGATATCGTCGCGCATCTGCTTCACCGCATTGCCGTAGACCACGCTACCGGTGGCGCCCGACACCGCGTCCAGGGCCTCCACCAGCGGGACGCCGGCGTGGAAGGTGACACCCAGCGTACGCGCGAAGCGGGCAATCGCCGACTTGTGCAAGAGATCGCCGATGACCGGGATCTTCAGCGAGAACCGATCCAGGAAGTGGGCGAACTTCTGCGAGCGGTTCTTGGCGAAGATGAGCGCCGCGACGGAGCCGACGATGCCGCCGATCACCAGCCACCAGTACGACTGCATGAACTTGGACGCCGAGACGACGAACTGTGTCGGCGCGGGCAGCTCGGCCTTGGCCTCGGCAAAGGTCTGCTGGAACACCGGCACCACGAACAGCAGCAGGATCATCGACACCAGCAGGGCCACCACCAGCACCATGATGGGATAGAAGAGGGCCTTCTTGATCTTCTTCTTGATGCCCTCCATCCGCTCCTTGTAGGTGGCCACCGTGTCCAGCACGGTATCGAGCACACCGGCGGATTCACCGGCGTGGACCAGGTTGCGGTAGAGCTCGTCGAACTGCACCGGGTAACGGCCCAGGGCCTCGTGCAGCGACGCGCCGCCCTCGATGTCGGTCTTGACGTCGATCAGCATGTTCTTGAAGCGGACGTTCTTCTGGCCCTGCGCGATGATGTCGAAGGCCTGCACCATGGGCACGCCCGAGGCCATCATCGTGGCGATCTGGCGGCTGAAGATGGCCACGTCCTGCGGTTTCACCTTCTTGCCCGAGCCGCCGAACATCGGCTTGGTCCGCTCGCGCACCTGCTGGGGGTTCATGCCCTGGCGGCGCAGCTCCGCCTTGACGAGGGAGGCGTTCTTCGCCTGCATCTCGCCCTTCATGCGCTTGCCGCGCTTGTCCAGCGCGATCCAGTCGTACATGACAAGCGCGCTTACGGTGGCTCGCGCGGCGCCCATGGCGCGCGCATTCTTGCTGGCGGTGGCGATAGCCATGACGCGGTGTTCCCCCGGGTGGATGCTTCAGGTGGCCGCCGCCGTGCGGTCGGCCCCTGCTCTTATTCTAGTTTGAACGGAGCGCCGGGTGGGTTTCTGCCATCTGGCGCACATCTTTACCGGTCTCGTCGGCTGACGAGACCGTCAGTCCTTGGTGACACGGTTGATCTCGGCCAGGCTGGTGACGCCGTTGCGGACCTTGAGCAGCGCGGAGGCGCGCAGGTCGTTGATGCCGGCTTTCTTCGCCACGTCGGCGATCTGCATGGCGTTGCCGCCCTCCAGGATGATCTGCTGGATATCCTCGACCAGCGGCATGACCTGGTAGATGCCCACGCGGCCCTTGTAGCCCTCGTTGCAGCTGTCGCAGCCGACAGCCTCGTAGATGGTGATCCCGGCGTCGATTTCGTCCTGGGTGAAGCCTTCGGCCAGCAGGGCCGCCGGGGGCAGCTGGATCGGTCGCTTGCAGTCGTGCAGCCGGCGGGCCAAGCGCTGGGCGATGATCAGGGTGACCGACGAGATGATGTTGTAGGGCGCGATGCCCATGTTCATCAGGCGCGCGATGGTTTGCGGCGCGTCGTTGGTGTGCAGGGTTGACAGCACCATGTGGCCGGTCTGCGCGGCCTTGACCGCGATTTCCGCGGTTTCCAGATCGCGGATCTCGCCGACCATGATGACGTCCGGATCCTGGCGCAGGAACGAGCGCAGAGCGGCGGCGAAGGTCATGCCGCGCTTGACGTTCTGCTGGACCTGGTTGATGCCCTCGACGCGGATTTCGACCGGGTCTTCCACCGTGGAGATGTTGCGGCCCTCGGTGTTGAGGATGTTCAGCGCGGTGTACAGCGAGACCGTCTTGCCGGAGCCGGTGGGGCCGGTGACCAGCACCATGCCGTAGGGTTTCTCGATGGCGTCCAGGTAGAGGTTTTTCTGGACTTCCTCGTAACCCAGCTTGTCGATGCCCAGCTTGGCCGAGGAGCCGTCCAGGATACGCAGCACGATCTTCTCGCCGAACAGCGTGGGCAGGGTGCTGACGCGGAAGTCGATGGCGCGGGTCTTGGTCAGGTTGAGCTTGATGCGACCGTCCTGCGGCACGCGGCGCTCCGCGATGTCCAGGCCGCTCATGACCTTCAGGCGCGAGGCGATGCGGTTGCCCAGCTTGTTGGGCGCCGTGGCGACGATGCGCAGGATGCCGTCCATGCGCAGGCGCACGCGGTAGATGGCTTCGAAGGGCTCGAAGTGGATGTCCGAGGCGCCGCGCTTGATCGCGTCGACCAGCACCTTGTTGACGAACTTGACGATGGGCGCGTCGTCGTTGGCGTTGGCGTCGATGCCGGTGGTGACGTCGCCTTCCTCGTCGCTGCCTTCCAGGGCCAGTTCGTCCAGGCCGCCGTCCTCGAAGGCCGGCACCGAGTTGTTCATGGCCGCCAGTGCGGTATCGATCACCCGGCGCAGCTGGCCGCGCTCGACCAGCACGGGCTCGACCATGTGGTTGGAATGGAACTTGATCTCGTCCAGTGCGTGGGACTGCATCGGGTCGGCGATGCCCACGAACAGGCGCTTGCCACGCTTGAACAGTGGCAGCGCCTGGTGCTTGGTGATCAGCGCCTCGGTGACCAGTTCCAGGGGCATGTTGGCCGTGGCCATGGCGCCGATGTCCATCAGCGGCATGCCGAACTCGGCCGACGCCACCTGGGAGAGCTTGGCGCTCTCGACCAGGTGGTGGTCGACCAGCCAGGCGGACAGCGACGATCGCTTCTCGGCGGCATCCTGCACCGCCTTGCGGACGTCGGCCTCGGCCATGACACCCTCGTTGACGAGGCGCCGGGCCATGCCGGTCAGTCCCGCCAGCATGGGGGAATGCATTTGTGAAGCCATGTAGGGTCCCGTCTTCCCCGAGATATGCGCCTGAATCTACTCTAGATTGTGGGTTTGGTCACGTCCCGGCGCGTGAAGCGGCAGGGCACATAGCCACCCCGCGACCATCGGTGCGGCCCTCGTTTCGGAGGAGGGATATCCCTTATGATTCAACGACCAAAGGGGAGTTATCTTGAGCCGTATAAGTATCATCCTGCCCGCCAAGAACGAGGCGGCCGCCTTGAAAGACCTGCTTCCACGCCTGACGTCTGCCCAGCCGGGGGCGGAGATCATCGTGGTGGACGACGGGTCGACGGATGAGACGCGTGCGGTGTGTGCGGCGGCGGGGGTTGTGTGTCTGTCGTCGCCGTATTCGATGGGGAATGGGGCGGCGATCAAGCGGGGGGCTAGGGCGGCTTCCGGGGATATCCTCGTTTTTATGGATGGGGATGGGCAGCATGATCCTGCGGATGTCCAACGCCTGCTAGCTCGCCTCGATCAGGGCTTCGACATGGTCGTGGGCGCGCGCGATTGGGAAAGCCAGGCGGGTGTGGGGCGAGGTGTGGCTAATACGGTCTACAACTGGTTGGCCAGCAGGATGACCGGCCATGTCGTTGCCGATCTGACATCCGGGTTTCGAGTTGCGCGGGCGTTGCGGTTCCGCGAGTTTCTTCACCTGCTCCCGAACGGATTTTCGTATCCGACCACAAGCACCATGGCTTTCTTTCGCAGCGCTTACGGCGTGGCTTACGAGCCGATCAAGGCCGGGCAGCGGCTTGGGAAGAGCCACATCAAGCCGCTGAAGGATGGGATTCGCTTTCTGCTCATCATCTTCAAGATCGCGACACTGTATTCGCCCTTGAAGCTATTTTTTCCTGCGAGCGCGCTGTTCTTTCTCTTGGGCTGCGCGAATTACGCGCGGACGTTCCTGGCCGAGGGGCGCCTCACGAACGGCAGTGCGCTGATGTGGAGCGCTGCCGTGATCGTGTTCCTTATTGGCTTGGTCTCGGAACAGATCACTGCATTAACGTACCGACCTTTCGGGGATAAATGATGCCGCGCCGCCCCCGGCTTTTGCTGGTGACGCGCAACCTTCCGCCGCTACGCGGCGGAATGGAGCGGCTCAACGCGCAATTGGCTGTGGAAATGTCACTGGTCTACGATGTAACCGTGCTGGCGCCGAAAGGCAGCCATCAACTTGGTGAGGGAGTTACCTTGCGCACAAGCCCGATGGGTGGCCTCGCTGGCTTCCTATTGTGGGCAATGTTCACCTCCATTTTAGAAGCAGTAACTCGGCGGCCTGCGTGGGTGTTAGGGGGAAGCGGCTTAGTGGCACCTGTTGTCTGGATAGCCGCACGACTGTCGCGAGCACGGGCTGCGCTCTATGTTCATGGGCTTGATCTTGTCGTCGATAATGCCGTTTATCGGGCTGGTTGGTTACCTTTCGTAAGGCGCGCGGACCGCATTATTGCTAATAGTCGAAACACAGCTGCCCTTGCGGTAGCTGTAGGCGTCCCCGCCTCGCACACGATTATCGTCAACCCTGGCACGTCGCTGCCCGAAGCCACGGTATCGCCCAAAGTAGCTGCGGCGTTCCGCGAGAAACACGGCTTTGTTGGAAGTAAGATCCTTCTATCGGTCGGGCGTCTCACAGCTCGTAAAGGTCTTGCTAACTTTATCGATCATGTCTTGCCAGGCATTGTTCAAACTCACTCCCCTGCAATTCTCGTCGTGATTGGCGACGATGCCCAGGACGCACTCGCGGGCGGTGATACTTCGCAGCGATCTCAGGCGCGAGCCGCTGCTATCCGCCGTGGCCTGGATGACTGCGTACATTTTTTGGGTCCGGTAAACGAAGATGAGTTACTTGCAGCGTATGCCGCGAGCGACGTCCATGTATTTCCCATACGTGATGTACGCGGCGATGTGGAAGGCTTCGGTATGGTCGCGATCGAAGCTGCTGCAAACGGCCTTCCCACCGTAGCGACCGCCGTGGGTGGCGTGACCGATGCTGTTGCAGAAAATGTATCGGGCCATCTTGTGCCTTGCGATGATAACGTTGCCTTTATCCGAGCCGTGAGTGCCGTGCTTGATAAAGGTCGTGGCGCTTTTGAGACGAAGGCTCGCACTTTTGCGCTTGGGTTTGCATGGGATCGTTTCGGCAAGGGAGTGCGCAGCGCGTTGGAGGATGTCCATGACTGACGTATCGGGGCGTCGTGGGCACGCCGTGCGCGATCTTCCTTCGCGCCGACACAAGGGCGAAAAAATCGAGCGTTTACTTGAGATGGATGATGCGTCGACCTACGACGTTCTCGAAGTGGGGACCGGATCCGGGGGTATTGCGCATTACTTTGCCACGCAGGCGCGCGCACGTTGCCGCGTGACCTCAGTGGACGTAGAAGATGCCCGGATGGTGTGTGACGGGTACACTTTTCGTCGTGTGGAATCCACCAAGCTGCCATTTCCCGAAGGTAGCTTCGATGTTGTGATTACGAATCACGTGATAGAACATGTCGGGGATAGGGTGGCCCAGGCTGAACACCTTGCAGAGATCCTGCGCGTCCTTCGCCCTGCTGGTGTTGTCTATCTAGCAGTGCCGAATCGTTGGATGCTGGTGGAACCGCATTACAAACTTGCATTCCTGAGCTGGCTGCCGCATGGCCTTCGTACGCCTTGGCTCAAGCTTTGGCGCAAGGGAACGTTTTACGATTGCGAGCCTCTGCAGCTTGGGGAGCTGGAGGCGCTTGCGCGTAATGCCGGGTTCTATCCGGCCAACAGATCGGCCTGTGCATTTCGGCTGACATTGGCCATAGAGGGCGCCAGCGGCAGTCTCGCGCGCCTCATCTCCTCGTTGCCCGATAGAGTGATTGACGGCCTCCGGCGGATTATCCCAACGCATATTTACATCCTCCGGCCTGTTGCGAGTAGTGACTCGTGACGAGGGGTGGCCACGAACAAGCCCATGGTTCTGAAGGTGCTAGCCACTGGACCGGGGGCTCGACCGTCCGAGTACATGCCTGTCCGGCATGTGGTAGCCGCGTGCGGGAAATCCACGCCTCTGATGTCTTCGATCATCTTGACCCTCGAAGAGCTGATTGCTGGAATGTCTGGCGTTGTTGTGCGTGCGAAAGCCTTTATCCCGACCCGCGCCCGTCCGATGAATCGATTGGGGCGGCATACGCTGGCTACTACACCCATGCGGCCGACCCGGAGTCCAGCGGGCGAACCGGTCTTCGTGGTCGACCTGCCGCCTACGTAAACGACTATCTCAATCGCCGGTTCGGTGTTCATCTGACGCCAGCCCTCTGGCCTGGATACGCATTGCTTTCCTTGTTCGAGCCTTGGCGGTTGAAGCTGGACTATTTCGGTGCCCACCTGTTTCTCTCATCCGGGGCAAACCAGCGCCATGTTCTCGACGTGGGGTGTGGCAATGGTGTCTTTCTTCGACGGGCCATGTCATTGGGCTGGAAGGCAACGGGTCTGGATCCTGATGCTTCCGCCGTTGCCGCCGCCCGATTGCAGGGTCTGGACGTGCACTTGGGGTTCATCGATAGCGAAGCGGTTCATGTAGAACCTGTTTTCGACGCCATAGTGTTCCGTCACAGCATCGAGCACATGGTCGATATCCAGGCTAATCTGAATTGCGCTCGCCAACGGCTGCGACCTGGCGGAATGATCTGGCTTGCATGGCCAAATCCGCAGGGACCTGGTGCAAGGTATTTTCGCGAATCGTGGCGCGGCTTGGAGGTGCCTCGACACCTATGTATTCCGAGCCGAGCTGCGATGATGCGCTTGCTGATAGATGCGGGGTTCGAGCGGCCAGTGCCTCGTCGGCGCGGGCAACATGCACGCGAGATCATACGTGAAAGCGCGGCGATTGCTCTGCAACGCGGGGGCGCTCTTAATGAGAAGAGGGCGGCCGGTTCGAGTTGGGTCCGACGTTGGGCAAACTTCGTCGCGACGCTGGTCGCCGGAGCCGGCGAAGAGCTTGTCATGGTGGCGTACGCGCCTGTATCGGACCTCGGTAGTGAAACTGACCGTTTGCGTGAGAGTTCGGTAGATGGGTAGTCGCTCACTCAGGGTTTGGCTACCTGCTCTTCGGACCCGAAGTGGCGCTGACGTCTTCACAATGCGCCTGGCTGATGGCCTTCTTCGTATGGGTCACAAGCCTATTGTCCAGTGGCTTTCTCATGAATGGGAATTTGCGAGCTGGATGTTGCGGCCACTGCGCATGCCAACTGGCATCGACATCATTCATGCATCTGCGGGCATCGGTCACGCGTTCGCTAGACGGGGTGTACCTCTGCTAGTGACAGAGCACCAGTACGTTCGCCACCCTGCTTTTATCCCGTGGAGGAGCCGAGCGCAGGCGATCTACCAGACGCTGGTGACGGGACCTGCATCCGACCGATCAATCCAACTAGCCGATGGCGTCACGACGGTAAGTCACCATGCTGCGAGTGCCATTTTTTCCGTAACTGGGCGACGGGTCGAAGTCGTCTACAACTGGGTGGATACCGACCTTTTTCGCCCTTTGACTACGGGTGCGAAACCTTCCGATGAAGTGATTCGGCTGATCTTTATCGGGAATCCGTCAGCATGGAAGGGTGTCGACATCCTTCCCGAACTAGCGGCGATGCTGGGAGAAGGCTTCGAGATTCATTGCATGGGCGGCCTCCGCAAGGCTTTTCCCTCTGAGTTTGGTGCGCACCGTGGAATCAAGCTGCTTCCAGGCAGGCCGGTCTCCGATATGCCCTCACTTTATAGAAAATACGATATTGCGTTGGTGCCTACTCGTTACGAAGCATTTGGCTACGTGGCCCTTGAAGCCATGGCGAGTGGGCTGCCCGTCGCCGGATTCAACACGACGGGTACGGCCGAGGTTTGCGTCAATGGAGAGACCGCCCTATTGGTCGCACGTGATGATGTGCCTGCTCTGGCGGAAAGCATACGGCGACTAAGGGACCCGGCGCTTCGCTCTGAGTTGGGCGCAGCGGGCCGCGGCCGCGCTGTCACCATGTTCAACGAGTCACGTAGTATCCAGGCTTACGTAAATATTTATCTATCGCTGCTAGGTGAGCGCGTTGACTGCAACTAGTCATGTGAAGGTGGTCGCAATCATCCTTAGCTACCGGGATGCCCCCCGTACTCAACGCTGCGTTCTATCGGCACTGGATGAGGGAGTCGATGGCGTGGTTATTTGGGATAACTCCGACGATGGCGGTGAATCAGCGGGATCGATCGAAGTTTGCGATCCCCGCGTCGAACTAATTGTCAGTCCGAGAAATCTAGGCTTCGGCGCCGGTGTTAATGCAGCCCTGGCTTATATGCAAACGCGATGGCCGGGAGCGGCAGCGTTGCTACTCAATAATGATGCCACCCTGCGTCCAGGGGGGCTGTCTGACATGCTTGCACACTTGCGTGCTGATACCGTGGTGGCGCCAGGGATCAATCATGCGGGCGAGGCCGTGTTTCTGCGTTATATGCATCGATGCTCGGGCGCTCAACTTGTCCGGCCGATGACGGGTGCTTTTGCGTTCCCGAGCGGAGCTTGTCTCTTGCTTCCTCCTTCGCTTTCAGTAGGGCCGCTATTTGACGAAGCATTCTTCATGTACGGAGAAGATGTCGATCTCGGTTGGCGACTTCTTCGATCAAGGCATTGGCACGTTAAATCCACGGGCACTGTACTTGTCGATCATGAAGTAGCGGCCAGTAGTGGAAGGCGTACGCACTTCTATGAAACGCATGTAGCTGCTTCCCATTGGTTACTTGCAACCCGCTTGGCAACCGGGCCCTTGGACCGTGTGTTTCTGAAGTTATGTAGAGGCATTTACTTGCTTGCGCGAGCACTGGTCCGATCCCTTCGCGAACATAGTGCGATGCCGTGGCGCGGGCTTTGGTCAGGCTACCGGCTGGCAGTCGTTCGAGATCGGGAGCACCGTCGCGGGTTGTAATGACGGGATATGGGCTGCGACTAGCTAAGGATGAGCGCGGGCGACGAGGATCCAGCCGATGCCCGCCATCAGCATCTCAGCGGCTGCCAAGCCCAAGGACATTCCCCTAAGGCCTCCCGCTTCCGCACCAACTCCAAGAAAGATCACTAAGAAGCCTATTCCCGTAAGTTCAAACGCCATGCGGTGCATCGGTTTGCCCAAGGCTACAAGAATCGTTCCTGCGGCGAGACGAAGGCACATGAACGGCGCCGCGGCGGCCACCCACGGCATAATTAACGCAGTTTCAGTGAATCGTGGGCCAAGTAGGTGCGGCAGCAAGGATGAGCATGATACCAACACTAATCCGCTCGCTAATCCCCAACTTGTGCTGACAAGAGCAATGACCCGGATCAACCGTATTCCCTGCGCTTTCGGATTTGCGCCGTGTTGGAATAGTGCTTGCTGCGACGCCACCAGGACTCCGGTAACCGGGGTGATGGCTGCGTTTAGTACCCGCGCCGTAGCTGAGTAAATGCCCGCAGCATGCTCACCTAAGAATCTGATGGCGAGCACCTTGTCGAGTTCGGCTGGGTTTGCCGCAACAACGTTCATGGCTGCATACGCGGATCCGCTACGCAGTTCGTGCCCTGAAGGCCATCGGGGGCGCCATGACAAATGGGTCGACCGCGATGTCATGACAGTACCCGCGAGCAATCCCAAGCCAGCGGCCGTTAAATGTAAGATGACGAAGCCGCTTAAAGATATGTCAATGATTGCTGTTGTGCATATGACGGTGACGAAAAGGCGCATACCAAGCGGAAGCCACTGTATTAGCTGGCCCTTAGCCGCTTGGTGGCTAGCCTGCAGCGCGGCGTTGCAGGTCATCAGGATAGGCGTTACGAAAAGTTCGGTGGCGCCGATGATGAACAGAGCAGATGCTGAGAAGGCGTTCCCGCCTATGCGCGCTGCGGCAAGTGGGAAAAGCACGGAAAGTATGCTACTTAGCGCCAGCGTTAGTGGCCACGCGTAGCCTGTGACATCCTTTCCCGTTCCAGGAGTTCGTGCTTCTCGCGACATCAATACGAACCCGGCTCCTAGGCTGGGAATCAATGATGCGACCATCGCGAGCGACGCGGCAGCTGTGTACTGACCGAATACGGCAGGGCCCATCCAGCGCGTTAAAAGGATAAGGTTGCACGCCTGCGTCATAAGGCGGATGCCAAGCATCGCAGTGGTGTGGATGCTGCCGCGCGTTAGGGTGCCCGGCATATTACGGATGATCGTCGTAGGCCGAGCGGGTCTTGCCACTCTTCGACGAAATGAGCGCGGTCAACGATGCAATGTCTGGGGAGAGACGTCCCCCCAGATTATTAGCTTTGAGGATGGCTAGTTCTGTATTAGCGGTTTCGACGTCGCCACTGGCGACTGCCATCCGGCAAAGTACCACGTGGTACGCCATCTCGGTGGGCGCCTTTTTCACTGCATCACGTTGCAGGGTAAGTCCCAGTAGCCGATCCTCCAGCGTATTCCAGGCAAAGCCAGCATACATTGCAAGCATTCGTGCGCTGGGGTTCGGATGCCCCATGGCAGTAACGAACGCGTCAAGTAGGTCTGTTTCCTTGAACTTGCATGACCCGGTACGCAAGCAGTCAGCCAGTGAGCCGAGGGAGCTTTCGTCCTGAACTGTAGCAGGGCGTCTCTGAAGCTTCGTTCGAATGCTTCGCCACCAGGTGGGATCAACCGTCCTATCCATGCGCGAGTTAAGGAAGATGAGTGCCTGTTCTGGGAGTATCGAGGAACCTGGGAGGGACATCGCGCGTACTAATGGTGCGTAGGCGAGCGCCGTGAACGGCGATTCCTTCCGATACCCGCCAAGGATGATGTAAGTGCGGCCCAGTTCGTACTGAGCACGGGGCGAGTCGGGCGCCCGAATGGCAAGTTCCCTGGCCAGTGACAAATTGCTGTTCCAGGCCCGCGCCGTCGTTGCCGTGACCAATGTCGCAAGCCCAACCGTACTTGCCAGTACCACGGTCCGCACCAGTACACGCTGGGCGGTGTGGACGGATCGTTGGCAAACGGCCCTGGCGCCCGTTATCAAGGCGAGCAACGCGCCGAAGCTGGCGAAGTAATTGCGGTGCTCGTAAACCAGTTCCAGCGGGAGCACCGTGGCGGTGAGTACATGCCCCATCAGAAACAACGCTATTCCCAGCGAGACGATAGGGGTACGGAAACGAACCTGGAAGCATGTGGCAATCAGAAGTACGATCAATGCAAACGCGGGTAGCGTTGTCCATGGATGCCATGGACTAGTCGAGATGGCCAAGTCGTCGTAGTAAAAAGGCAGAGACGACGGAAGAGGAAGTACGATCGAGGAGAGGTATGAAGCGATAACGCGAGGCTCGGTCAGTAGACGCGTTCCCAAGCTGAAGTCGCGGCGGTCCCATGTAACTGGATCAAATACGGTAGGTGCCAGCCATGAAGCGCCGACGACGAGAGGTATCGCGAAGATGACGATGAAAACGCCGATCAGCCGACGGTCGACGCCAGACCGTTGACGTCCACGCGCCCAGCGGAAAATTATGCACTCGATGAGGAATGCATAAGGCACCACCATCACGGCCGTCTCTTTTGCTAAAACACCTAGGGCGGCCGTAAAAAGTAGAGCGGCAATAGCGAAAAAAAGTCCATGCTGCCCGTCTTTCATCCGGCGCCGCGCGCGAACATAGCCAATCAGTCCGAGCAGTACCGCCAGATTAGCCATGCTTTCCATGCGCTGGACGACATAAAGTACCGCCGTAAGGTTGATTGGTGCGAGTAACCAAGCTGCGGTAACCCACAGGGCAGTCTTATCGTCGCCTGGTCTCTGGTCATGTTCTGCGCCCAGCAACATTCGCGTCAGCAGGAATACCAGGACACCATTCAAAAGATGAATGACGATATTGGTTACCTTCATCGCCGCTGGATCAAGTCCTGTGAATAAATAATTTACGGCAAAGCTCAGTGAAGCCAGTGGCCGTTTGAATTCGCTGGCTGGGGATGAGAGTGCGGCGCTGATTAAGTTTGGCAAACTAGCCGACTCCGGCTGCACGCCCGCGTTGTCGACAATGTTGGGAAAATCGTCAAACACATATCCGCCGCTTACACCCATGCCATAAACGGCGGCTGTGAGTGCAAGTATGCCGAGCAAGAAAAACCATCGGCAGGGTATAAGCATTCGCGGGGGCGTCATCATGATCCAGATGCTACGTGATGGGAAAGCTTCGCGCGAAGGTTGTTTAATTCATTTGTCCAGAACCCTTGCCTATCATCGAGCCGGTTGCGGAGCCACGACATTCCTGCGCCGATAGAGGGGGGCGGTGGCTTTGGCAATGTGTCGAAGTATTCCAGATGTTGGAGTCCGAGCGAAGGCTCGCCAGCATCGCCCAATAGTGCAGCTTCATTCAGGGCTACTTCTGGTTTTGGATCTTCCAGCAGCGCTTTCCTGAAGTAGCTTGCTGCTCGTGTCGGAGCATTGGCCGCAAGCTCCACCACGCCAGATAGATGGGCGATGTCCTGCCTGCGGCCGGGCAAGATGTTGATTCGCGGATTGGCACTCGCCATGCTGATCCAGAGGCGTACAAGGTCGGGGTCAACGCCGGTGCATGAGCGCGCTTTCGCCCTGTCTATGGCGTGGGCCATCCACTGACTGAGTAGCGCTCCGGGATCGCGTTGCGTATGTTCCAGTGCTCTACCGACAACGCTGGCGTCGCCGGGTTGTAAGCTGCCCTCGGTACAATGTATATCGACAAGCGCAAAGGCGACTTGCGGCTCGTCGGGGAAAAGACGCGCGGCGGCTTCAATGCGTAATCTCGCAGCTTCGGGATGGCCGCTGACAGCTTCGATCTGGGCAGCATAAGCCTGGGCACGAGGTGACTCGGGCTGTGTCGAGGCCCAATACACCGCCTGCTTCGCCGGGTCGGCCCAGAGCAGGACATTTTGGTAAGTGAGGGTAGCTGCGGCGGCTAAGACAACAAGCGCGATCGCTCGGCGTGCCATATAGCTGTGGGTCGACGAAATAGCCAGCCCCAAGGGCCAGAACAGAAGCATCGAAGGCAGGTAGTTTCGATGTTCGAAATAAAGCTCGAGCGGGATGGCAGTGGATTCCATGGCGTGGCCGACAAAGAAAAACAATACTGCCAGCGCTGCAGCTGGAGCCCGACGTCGACACATCCACGCGCCAGCTACCAGAGCTATGTAGGCAAGGATGGCTGGCAACGTGAACCAAGGGTCGAGCAGGTTTCTGGCTGCCTGGTACTGGTCATGGAAGACACTGGCGGGTGACGGAACGACAAGGGCCAGTTGTCCGATGTACTCCATCAGGATGGATGGCTCCGTTATCAAACGCTGCGCAGCGGACCAGCCACGTACTGGGTTTACGCCCCGCAGCAACTCGTGCGTGCTTAGCGCAAGCAGGCCGACTGTGACCACGACAGTGCCAGGAATCGCTACGACCCATGTCCAGCGCTTGGCTCGCTGTGCGTTACGGTTGCTGGCCTTGAATAGTGCGGCTTCAGATATAAGGACCAAGGCGGGACAAAGCAGCCCGTTCGGCTTGCTTAATGCGGCCGCCGCGAAAAAGCACCAGATACCGAGTATGTGAGTCAGGCCTGCATTGCCTCCCCGTTCGATACGGGCACGCGCTCGGAGCCAGGTGAGCATAGCCAGAAGGCAGAACGTCGCCGGAAGCATGGCCTCGCGCTGCACGACGTACAGCACGGTGGAGACGAGAAGTGGATGAAGCATCCAGGCGCCGGCGCCAAACAAGGCGGCGATCGTCGAGCGGCCTGCTTCGATGTTGATAGCCCTCCCCAAGTCACGCAGTAACAAGGCGAGGAGGCACCCGTTAAGCAGATGCAGTATCAGGTTGTCGCGTTTGAATGGATAGGATGGTGCCGGCCAGTCGCGCGCATCCACAAGGAATGACGCCACGGACATGGGGCGGCCCGTGGGGTCCGCGTTCCCGGAGACGAGATAACGTACAAGGGCTTGGCCGTTGTCGATAGGCCCCTGAGCACCCAGCGACGGCAGGTTCGCGAAGTCGTCGAACATAAAGGGCCCATGCAGGCCCGGCGCGTATATCAGCGCCGTTACGGCGAGCAAGAAGGCAAGGCCGGTGGCAAACCAGGCGATGGGATTCCGCGAAAGGTTGCGCATGCGGATACCGCAAAAAAAGAAGGAGCCGATTATCGGCTCCTTCTCGTTGATCGGTAAAGCGATATTAGGAGCGGCAAGCTGTCGGCAGGTAAGCATCCGGCACATTGGTACCAGCGACCGACTTGCAGTTCCAGCTAATCGAGCCGCCCTGATCATAAGCCGAAAGAACGACGACCGATGAAAGGATCTTGGAGTTGGCTTCCTTGCCGAACGTGGCAATGATCTTGCCCGCGGTGGTGCCAACGTTGACCTTCGTCACGTACTTGCCGTTGATCGAATCAGCAGGAGCGAGACCAGCCGACTTGTTTGCCGGCGGAAAACGTCCGGTATTGTTATAGAACTCGGAGACGGCCGTCTTTGCGCCATCAGCCAGGTTCATCCCTTCCGACACTTGGCTGCGAATGATGTAGTTCTGGTACTGCGGGATGGCGATGGCAGCCAGAATCGCGATGATGGCGACCACGATCATCAGTTCGATGAGCGTGAAGCCCTTCTGGACGTTCTTCATGGAAATTCCTCGTTACTGTTGACTAACCGAAAAAAGTGATGCCCCCTGAGCCCTAGCACCTTGCCCAGTCCCCCGGGTTCGGACGCCCCCTCACTTGCTTTTGGTCAGGAACGACCAGGAAGCTCGCCGCAAAGCCTGCATTGTCCATGCCATGGCCCCCGCGACCGGCGTATTTCCGCATAGACGCCGGTGCGACGATTGTGCCTCTTGTCACACTTATGGAGCAACTGGAAAATTTCGCGAATTCAGTGAATTGGGATGGGTTGGAGGTGACGACTTTTGTCACAAGGTGACACTTTGCGTCAATTTGCTCTGCAGGAAGTGGGCAAGTATCGGTCCGACAAGGTAGAACTGCATTTCCAGCCAATACTCCCAAAGTTGTCGATGGGAGAAAGGGTCAACGTTTGTCCCTGTAGATTCTTGTTACTTTCAGCACGGGCATAAGCAACCAGGATCTTGCCGGAGGTCAGCTTGACCGACGAAACATATTTGCCGCTTATTGAATCGGCCGCAGCGAGTCCGGCGGATTGATTCGAGGCGGGAAAACGGCCGGTATTATTTCGGAACTCCCATACGGCGGTCTTGCTGCCCGCAGCGGTCTCGAGACCTTCTGCAACTTGGCTGCGGATAAGATAATCCTGATACTGCGGTATCGCGATAGCGGCGAGAATCGCGATAATCGCGACGACAATCATTAATTCAATGAGCGTGAAGCCTGACGTGCGACGTTCGAAGTTGCTCATGGTAAGTGGCCATAGTGGGACAAGCCAACCAAAAGCACGCTTCGTACCAATAAGGCTCACTGCATCTCCATTGCCGAATTGGTGCGGCCTACGTTTTGTCTATGGAGCGTTTATGCAGTTTCCGGCGCTGCAAGGTACGGCCGATGGCGTGCACCGCCACCGCGGCAAGTAGCCATTCGATGCCGCGATAGGGGGTTGAGTAGCGGGCATCGCATTGCAACGTTGTGAATGTCAAGGTGATGACTGTCGCTGTAACTGCAGCCAGCCCGAGCGCTGCCGGCATGTGTTTGCGGTCTACCGCTAAAACGACGACGCCGGCAGCGGCAAGCATGAGGATGATCGGTGATACGAAGAACAATGCGTCCGTGGTTATACGAAGCGCTCCAGTGCTCGATAGGGGCGAATAGTAAGTTGGAAAAACATATATATCTCCCATACCTATGCCGATCTGCCACCCCCATAGCTCGGCGGGTTTACGTAGGTACCACGTGGTGTACCTCAGGGGCTGAGACATCAGCCTTGCCGCCAGGACCGACAGCCCCTCAAGGCGGCCGCGATGGAAGGCTGCATATTCAGCATCCATTTTTTCCATCACGGCTTTGCTCGACGGGTCTCCCAGGAGAGCATCTCGCCACGCGTCGTGATACTCGGGCCACGACCCTTGTACGAGGTTCATCACGACTCTGTCGCCCGCTGATTGCCCGGCAGGCAGAGTCATGGCTCGGTACGTCCAAGCGGCCATGGGGAGTAGTGATGCCATCAGGAAAACGACCCACAATCTACGCGCGGGCGCGTTCTTCCAGAAAGCGATCACCCCAAAAATGAATGGAATAGGTGCGAATGTCGCATTGGTTAGCGCAGCCATGCCAAGGCATGCTCCTGCCGCAGCGAAGAGAGTCCAGTGGTTGCGTTGAGCAGCAAAATTCGTCAGCCACAGGCCTGTAGCAAAAAGGAAGCCCATAAGCGTTTCGCTTAGGAGGTAACCGGCTAGCGTTATCGTGTGCGGCCAGAATACGAGCCCAATGCCAACAGCGATCGCCGTGCGCGGCCCAAGCCACTGGCGTGCAAGCAATGCGTAAATGGCCACGGTAAGCCCTGACAGCACGGCCTGGACCTCAAGGGTAGCGATATAAAAAACTTGTCCACGACCGAACATCGCGACAAGCAAGGCCAGAAACGCAGGGTAGCCCGGGTCGCGGAACCCATCAGGAAGCGGCGATCCTCCCGGTGGCGCAAGCGAGAAAACATGGTGATCGACAAGGTTTAGTGCGTATGCGAAATACTGGATCGTGTCCCCGCGGAGCGGATGGTCGACGACCGCCGTGTGTACGTAATAAAGGCGTACCGCGATGGCCGCCGCTGCAACCAGAACAAACATGGCGAACTGAAAGCGTGTCCATCGCGCCGTGTCACTTTTCATCGATTCAATACCGGTAGTCGAGGGTTGCGCTTTCTTGCGTACTGGACGGCCGCCCACACGGTGACGCATGCGAGAGAGATTTCCGCCGTGCGGTAAGGGATCGAGTAGCGAGAGTCGGACTGCAATATCCAATAGACCAAGGTGACCCATGCACAACTAACAGCGAGGAACAACAATTCGGCGGGCGAGCGGCGATTCGACATGACAAGTAACAATCCGGCCAAAGCGGCTATCGCGAGGACTCCGTTTAGCATGTACGCAATTGCCTCAGTTGCTCGCATGAACGGGTTTGTGATGTAGGGTGAATGGCGAGTGGGATATGCGTAGATATCACCGGCTCCGAGCCCAATTTCCCATCCCCAAAGAAGAGCGGGCTTTCTCAGGTACCACATTGCATACGCCCAAGGGGTCCTGCTCATTCTGTCCGCCATAACCCTGAGGCCAAGGACGCGATCAGCGCGCAAGATCGCAATTTCATCGGAAATAGCATCCATCGTCTGCATGCCTACGGGATCGTGATGCCCCCATAGTTGTGCGGCCGCGTGATACGTAGGCCAAGAACCTTGCACAAGGTTGATGTCTGCCCGCAGTGATGCGGATGTCGCACCGTGGATCAAACTTCCGCGAATATTCCATGCAAGGAGCGGCATGAGCGTAATGGCGGCTAGCAATAGCAAGTTGCGCCACGGCATCGACTTCTTCCAGGCAAGGGTAATCACTAGTGGAAAAATGAGAGGTGCGAGCACAGCATTCGTAAGTGCGGCGGCAGCGAGTGAAAGGCCTGCGACCACCGTCCATGCCTTTGAGACGCGGCGCGACGCTTCTGCGAGAGCGAGTGCTGCAAGTGCGCAGCAAAGTGCTGTGAGGTTTTCGGTCAGCACATAGGCCGTTATGCTCACAAGATGAGGCCAAAACGCCATGACAATTGCGGCGAAGGCGAGCAACCATGTGGGAAATGCGTGGCGCATCGCCAGAACTGCAAATGTGACTGTGGCGCCGCCGAGAAGGGCATGACTCAGTAGCACGAATGCGTACCACTGGTCGTAATTGCTGGTTGCCCACATGAAGAGGGCGAGGTAGGTAGGATAGGCGGGGTCACGGTAGCTGTCGGACAATGGATGGGCCGTACCCGCGATATCGCCTGAAAAAAGTCCGTGATGAACTAAGTTCCACGCGTAACGATAGTACTCTGAGGCGTCGCCCCAACCACCCGCGTCGTATAGGGGGGCCATGACCTGAGCCCTTGTGACGAAGTACCATCGAATGAGCAAAGCCAGCAGGCCACCGAGCAGGGCGACCCATACCGCGGCCCTGCTCGAAGTGACCTGCGGGGTCGACAACAAGCTTTCCTTGAACATTGAACCCCCATTTATAACGCGCAGCGGCGCGCTGTATTTCAACCGCCGAGAATACGCGATCCCGCACCGCTGGTGATGCTGTGCGCCGCAACATCCGGTTGGCTGGCGGCTTGCGTAAGGCGTGTGACCTACGTACCGTCCCTTCCCGAGCACAACCTAAAGGGAATCCCCGTGAGACCTCTATTCGCAGCGCTGATCTTGGCACTAGCATCCAGCCCCGCCCTGTCCGCCGACGCCGACACCGCCGCCCCTCACCCCTTCTCCATCCGCGACCTCGTCATGATGGACCGGGTGTCCGATCCCCAGCTCTCCCCAGACGGCCGCTACGCACTCTTCACCGTGCGCTCCACCGACTACGCCGCGAACAAGGGAACGACCTCCATCTACATGATGGACCTCAACAAACCGCCCCAGCCGGTCAAGGTTGTGGACAAGGGCTCTTCCCCGCGTTGGGCCCCCGATGGCCAGTCCATCTACTATTCCGCCCCGAAGGACGGGGTAGCTCAGGTCTGGTATCGCACGTTCGATGCAGATAATGGCAAGGGCCTGTCCCTGACCGTCCGAGCTGGCGATGCCGTGACCGACGCCCAGCTCGACGTCGGCTCCTTCAAGCTTTCCCCTGACGGCTCCAAGCTGCTGCTCAGCTACGAGGTCTTTACCGACTGCCCGGACCTGGCCTGCACCAAGGAGCGCCTCGACGGCCGCGAGAAGGACAAATCCACCGGCACCGTCTACGACAAGCTCTTCGTCCGCCACTGGGATACATGGGCCGACGGTCGCCGCAACCAGCTCTACATCGCTGACGCAGCCGGCCCCTCCCAGCCGCTTCTGCTAAGCCGCGGCATCGACGGCGACGTCCCCAGCAAGCCCTTTGGCGGCGAGGACGAGTTCACTTTCTCCCCGGACGGCAAGACGGTTTATTTCGACGCGCGCATCGCCGGCACCACTGAGCCTTGGTCCACCAACTTCGACATCTACAGCGTTCCGACCGACGGCTCGGCGGCACCTACCAATCTCACGGCCGACAATCTGGCCTGGGATGCCAATCCGCTGGTCTCCCCGGATGGCAAGACACTCTTCTATACAGCCATGAAGGAGCCCGGCTCCGAGGCCGACCGCTTCGGTATCTGGGCCCTGGACCTCGCCTCCGGCCAGAAGCGCGAGGTGGACCCGTCATGGGATCGCTCGGCGGGCGCGCTGCAGGCATCGCCGGACGGCAAGACCCTCTACACAACCACCGACGACAATGGCCAGCATCCGCTGTTCGCCATGGACGTGGCGACCGGCAAGGCGACGATGCTGGTCACCGATGGCGCCGTGGGTGGCTTCGCACTTTCGGCAAAGAAGATCCTGCTGACCCGCGACGACCTCAAGCGACCGGCCGACCTGTACACGGCGGACCTGAGAGGGAAGGGCCTGAAGCAGGTCTCTCACTTCAACGCCAAGCGCATAAAGGGCGCGCAGACCGGCGACTTCGAGTTCTACACCTTCAAGGGTGCGAACGGCGACACCGTGCAGGGCTATGTGGTCAAGCCCGTGGGCTACAAGAAAGGCAAGACCTATCCCGTTGCCTTCATCATCCACGGCGGCCCGCAGGGCGCCATGACCAATAGCTGGAGCTATCGCTGGAACGCGCAGACTTATGCGGGCCAGGGCTTCGCCGTGGTCACGGTCAACTTCCACGGTTCTACGGGTTATGGGCAGAAGTTCACAGACGCCATCTCCGGCGATTGGGGCGGCAAACCGCTGGAAGACCTGAAGCTCGGTTGGAGTGCCGCGCTGTCGAAGTACAACTTCCTGGACGGCGACCGGGCCTGTGCCCTGGGCGCCAGCTACGGCGGCTACATGGTCTACTGGATCGCCGGTGTCTGGAACCAGCCCTGGAAGTGCCTCGTCGATCACGACGGCGTCTTCGATGCGCGTGCCATGTATTACGACACCGAGGAGCTATGGTTCGAAGAGAAGGAGAATGGCGGCACGCAGTTCGACCATCCGGAAAACTACGAGCGCTTCAATCCGATCAACCACGTGAAGGACTGGCGCGTACCGATGTTGGTCATCCACGGCGGCAAGGACTTCCGCATTCCCGAGACACAGGGGATGGGTGCATTTACAGCCCTGCAGCGTCGCGGTATCCCGAGCAAGCTGCTGCATTTCCCGGACGAAAACCACTGGGTGCTCAAGCCGCAGAACAGTGTGCAGTGGCATGAGACGGTGAATGCGTGGTTAAAGGAGTGGACGGCTCCTACGGCCGGCGCGAAGTAGCTACCTATGGAAGCGGCGGCCGGTTTGCCGGGCGCCGCTTCTCGGGTTCCGCGGATGGTTCGATTCAATACAGGTGGATCATCGGGATAATCCGCAATAGCCCCGGTTTAGTTGAATCAGTCTCTGGATTCGCAGAGCGCACCCACCCAAATCGCCACCGCCACAGCCCCACCATCCGCAATCCCCATCACCCGCTCACCAAGATAAGCCGCACGCCCCGCATTAGCACGCAACGTCGCAGTCTCATCAGCCCCCCGACTCGCACCGGCATGCATCGCCTCCAGCGCTTGCGATGCACTCATCCCCGCATCCAGGGCCTCCTTGTAACCCCGCGCAGCCGGATACAACGCATCCAGCATCGTGCGATCCCCAGCCTTCGCCCCACCCAGTTCCGCGATGGCATTCGTAGCCGCCAATAACGCGTCATGCCACTGCAACGGCTGCGGGTCATCGACACCGTCAAGCTCCCTGGCCGCGCGCATCAGGCCCGTGGCATAGAACGGCCCTGAGCTTCCCCCGATAGCTTTCCGCACGGCATCTGCCATGTTCCGCAAAGCCATCGCCGGCGTGTGCCAGGCATGGTCGGGTAGTTCCAGGATCGCCTCGGCGCCACGCCGCAGGCTGGCCCCCAGATCGCCATCGCCTGCCTTGGTATCCAGTTCGGTCAGTTCGTCTTCGGCGGCCAGCAACGCGCGTGCCGCAGCATGGCTGGCTTTTCGAACGGCATCCCCCATCGGCGTGGGTGCGGTTATCGCCAGCGCTTCATCAGGTGCATGTTCTACCTGCAATACGGGCGCATCATTGAGCTTACCGCCGCCTGGCCATGCGGGCGCCGACGCCGGCGCATCGAGCAAGGCAAGCAGTTCGTCGTCCACCTTCATCAGCGACAGCGATGCGCCCGGCATATCCAGCGCCGTGAGGAAATTGCCGCACCACGCCCGGGCGACCTCCATGCCCCTGGCCTCAAGAAAACGCAGCGCGCTACGAAGCAGAATGTCTAGTTCCATCGGCGGTGTTGCACCCAAACCGTTCACCAGCAGCGCAACCTGCTGGCCGCGAGTAAGAGCAAGGTCGTCGATGATGGCCGCAAGCACGGTATCCGCCAAGCCGTCGGCCGTCGCGATGGGTCCCTTGCGAACCCCGGGCTCGCCATGGATACCCAGGCCATATTCGACCTCCTGCTCGCCCAGTTCGAAGCCGGGTCGGCCGGCGGCGGGCACGGTACACGAGCCGAGCGCCACGCCCATCGAGCCCAGGCCGGCGGCCGCCCGACGGCCCGACGCAGCCACCTCGGCAAGAGGCTTGCCGGCCGCCGATGCCGCACCGACCACCTTGTGTATCAACACCGTGCCTGCGATGCCACGGCGCTTGTCCGGCGTCACCGTATCCCGCAAGGCAACATCGTCGGCGACGGTGACAACCTCCACCGGGATGCCCTCGCTCCGCGCGATCTCCGCGGCAAGGCCGAAATTGAGTCGGTCGCCGGTGTAGTTCTTGACGACCAGCACGGCACCCGCAGGACCACCGACGACGCGAAGGGCGGCGAGCACCGCATCGACGCTGGGGGAGGTGAAGACGTCTCCCGCGATCGCCGCCGCCAGCAGTCCTTCGCCGACATAGCCCGCATGCGCCGGCTCGTGCCCGCTGCCGCCACCGGAAAGGATCGCCACCGTAGAATCACCATCGTTCCGCTTGCGCACCACGACGTTCTGGTCGGAGAGCAGGGCTTGCCCCGGTGAGCGGGACACCGCGCCCTCGAGCATCTCGCGGACGACATGGCGTGGATCGTTGATGATCTTCTTCATGGTTTTGCGGGCCTTTTGACTGGAAGTGATTAGTGCCTGAGCATATGCCCGGTCACAACCGAAGTGCAGGGCTTTTCCGTTATCGGCAGAATCGGGAAGCTTTGGATGCCTTTGAGGCAGTGACTCCCAGCTTTTTATGGAATTAATTGATGAATGAAAGAGCATTATGAAGGGTCAAATGAAACCGGGTAGCGATAACTATCTGATGCTGAAATGGGTTAGGCTTGTATCCATATGCCTGATTGTCACACTTGCATCTGTGGCAGCTGTCTTCAGTTTGCTCGCGCTTACGGTTGGCGCTGAATTCTGGGTGTCACCGCTAATTTCAACGTTTGCATGGCTGCCGCTCCATCGACTTTCGAGTGGTTCTGAGTTCGGCACCGCCGGCTTGGTGAATGCCCTTTTTAGCGCCTTTGCAGTTCTGCCCGCTTTCACTGGAAGCGTCGCGCACATAATGCTGACATATCGACCGAAGTGGTGTGCCCCAGTCGAACTGCGGACAAGGGCTAAAGGAATTATTGGATCGATGGTTTTGATTTCGATCCCAATCTTGTTGCTCATCACATGGAATGGCGGAGACGTTCGCATCGTCAAATTTGGATCTTCGCTGTTGTGCATGGTGCTTCTGGGATGGGCTCCTTATGCCTTTTTTGGAGCCATTTTTGCATACGGAACTGTCGGTCTGTGGAAATCCATTACGAATGATTGATGTGTAAGAAATCTTGGGTGCGAGGGCGTAGAGAAAAGTATGTTTAATTTCATGGCGAGCGAGAGATTTTAAGAATTCGCAATTTGGCCAGGCGCTTTAACGGTGGTCGCGGATAGGATGCGGTCTGTTATGTCGTCAGGGGCAATTGAGTATGTGCCTTCGCAGCAAAAGGTGCGCTGTCTCACGACCATCTCGATTTGTATCGACAGGACGGATCCACTTAGCTGGCCGCCAGCCACGTCGAACGATCGTCACTCCAAAAAAGAGTAGATGGCCTTGACCTGCATGTGCGTTTGTGTAACTTCTGAAGCCCAGATAATAAAAACTATCCGCGATCTACGGTCACCTATGTTTCGATAGTTTCTGCTGAGTCATTACGATGCGCGTCGGGATGACGATAATGTTGGCGCTGGGGGCCATGAGAGAACTTGCTTATCTAGTCAAGATCAGCGGGCTTGAGCGTTAGAGAACTGATCAAAGTCCCCGGCACATCAACCCACCTAACCGTTCGTCCGCAGCAACCGCTTCCTCCTCCGCCACCTCCCCCGACACGGCAAGATCCTCCGTCGCCAGCGCCTCCGTGAACTCCACCACCGCCAAAACATCCAGCACCGCGCCGAACGGCACCAGCAACGCGAGCACCTTCGCCAGCGGTGACGTCTCCGCCTGACTCTCCCGCACCAGCCCGGCCTGTCGTCGAAATGCTTCGTTGTACCAGGCGTATACAGCGCGGTCGTTCGCATCGACGAAGCACGCCGGCTCCTGCGTCGGGTCCAGGCTGGCCACGCCTTCCCGGTAGCGGAAATCGTCCGTGCAAGGTGGCGCGACGTACGACTGGTTGTCCCTGTATGCCGCCGCCACGCGTGCGATGCGAAACGGCGTGGCGATCTCGCGGATGCCACGGAAGGACGCGCGTCCCACGGTGTGTCGATTGATTTCGGACTCAAGCAAGGCACCGAGGTACTGGGCATCGTAAGCGTCCAGTGGGCTGCCTTCGGGCAGGCTCATGAAGCGCGCCAGCACCTCGGGTTCGACGTTGCGCACCTCGCGCTTGTCCTCCGGTGTCGCAGCGATGCGTTCGCGCAGGATCTGCGCCGCCACCGCGTATTTGGCGGCAAACGTGCTGTGTGCATTGTCGAAGAGTGCGAGCGACTGCCGGAAGATGTCGGCTTCCACGCCGGCCTTGATCGCGTTCAGCGCCGCCTGTTCACTGCCCCAGTCGTCGGTTGTGTGGGGCAGCCTCACGTCCTCTGGGCGCGCCTTAGTGAAACCCAGGTCCCACTGGAGCATCCTCCAGGCCTCGTGCAGGTAGATCAGGCGTGTCGGGCTGTCGAGTCGTGCGGCGGCGGACCTGAACGTGTCGTCGATGCGCTGGCTGTCATAAGCGGCCGGCTCCGTATACGCGTGCGGTGGCAGGTGACTGGGTACCTGCAAAAGCTGTGACCAGTGGGTGTCGCTGAGCACCTGGCTATCGGCATGGTCGTGGCGTTCGGCAAGGTAGGCCTTGAGAAAATCGACGGGTGGCAAGTCGTTCGCAACCACGATACGCGGCAAGGCAAGTAGCAGCCATAGCGACGCCTTGAGAGCATGGGCATCCATGTCGTGTGGTTCTCCGATAAAGTCGGTTGGGGCGTCGTGCGACGCAGGCGAGGCGAGGGCCTAGGAGCGAACGCACTGCGGTGCATCTGGCACCGTCCGCTCGTTCGACACCCGTTGGTGGAAATGACGCAGCATCCTGTTTTTCGTCATCTGCAGCAGGCGAAACACCTGCGGCGAATCCTGCGCAGGTGCGGGAAGATGAAACACGTGGATGTCCAGATCGTAGGCATCGGCCACGATCTGCATGGCACGCCGACACACCGGGCAAGGCGGGCTGGACGTCCACATGCTCACGCGGCCGCCCGGCGTCAGCTGGTTTTGCACGATGTCACGCTCGAGCGTGCGCAGCCCGCGCATTTCCGCGTCGAACCGATGTCCCACACCCGCCGTTTCGCCGGGTAGTCGAAAATCCTCGATGGCATCCAGTACGGACGGCTCGTTCTCGACCACATGCGCATAGACGCTGGGGTTGCGCTCCCGGTAATAACGTTGCCAGTCCGGCATGACGTAGGCCGCATCGCCTTGCGCTTCACCGACGCCCATGGCGGCCGGCGGCGCCTTGCCCGACAGGGCGTGGTACAGCGTGGTGCGTGATTGCCCCGTCGCGTTGCGCCACTGGTACTTCAGCTGGGCGACGTTGGCACGTGACCACTGCGCCGCGAACGGATCGAAATCCGCCTGCGTCGTCAGCCGTGTTTGTGTGGCCGCGTAGCGCTGTGCACCGCGAAGGTTGAACTTGAATGACTCGATGAGGCGCTGCCCGGCATCATAGGCATCGCTGGTGTCGACCTGGGTGAACTGCACCGTGCCCGCCTCGGCGGGGCGCCATGAGGTACCCGCTATCAGCAGTAAGGCGACGGCAAGGCGTGGGTGGTTGACCATCAGAGGGGCGCCGTGTCGGTGTCTCCGGGGAGACGGGGCGCCTATTTGGCCCGAGCGGAGCCGTCGGGTCTGTCAGTCCCTGCCGCTCATCACGCGAGGCAGGGCGAGGCCATGCACGTCGGCGCGACCACTCAGAACCACTTGTTCCGCTTCAGGGCAATGAAAATCCCACCCACGATACACGCCACCAGACAGGTGATGGCCGGATACGCCCAGGGCTTGTCCAGCTCCGGCATATGCACGAAGTTCATTCCGTACCAGCTGGTGATCAATGTCGGTGCCGCCAGCATGGCCGCCCAGCCGGCCAGCTTCTTCATCACCTCGTTCTGCCCGAACGTCACCAGCGCCAGGTTCACGCTGATCGCGGCCCCCAGCATCTCGCGCATGGCGGAAATCGACTCGTTGACACGGAACACGTGATCGTAGATGTCGCGGAAGTACGCGCGCAGTTCGTCGTGGATCAGATGCGGGTGCAGTCGTACCAGCTGCGCCACGATGTCCTGCAATGGCACCACCGCCAGCCGCAGCGTCATCAGTTCGCGCTGCATGTCGTACAGCCGCTTGATGGTCAGCCGGTTGTACGTCTCGGCGAAGATGTCGTTTTCCAGCTCGTGCAGTTCCTCGCGGAAGTCGCGAACGATCGGCAGGAAGTTGTCGACGATGAAATCCAGTACGGAATACAGCGCGTAGCTGGGCCCCATGCGCAGCAGCTCCGGCGACTGCTCACAGGTGCGCCGCGCCGGTGCGTACGAGAGGGACGCCCCGTGGCGCACCGTCACGAAGTAGCGCTGCCCGACGAAGATCTGCGTCTCGCCGAAAGCAATGTTGCCGCCAACCAGTTGCGCGGTCTGGGCGACGATGAACAGGGAGTCGCCGTAGGTCTCGATCTTGGTGCGCTGGTGGGCCAGCTGTGCATCCTCGATGGCCAGGTCGTGCAGGTTGAACTCTTCCTGCAGTTTCAGCAGCAGCGGCTCGTCCGGTTCGTGCAGCCCTACCCAGACGAAGGTGTCGGGTTCCTTGAGGACATCGCTGATCGCGTCGAGGCTGATGTCGCCGATCCGGCGACCGTCGGTGCGGTAAGCGACGCAGTTGACCACCATGCCGCCGGAGGCAACGTAGGTGGGCGCGGATTCGGGGAGGATCGAGACAGAGGCCATGGGCGGCATGATGCCGGGCCATGTGTGACGGGGCAATGTTACGCGGGGGCCATCGAGCGACTCCGCAAGAACGTGCGGATCAGTCGTGCCGGCGACAGAACGTCACGAACAGCGCGGCCCAGCAGGGCAATGCGAACAGCAGCCAGGGCATGTTGCGCTGGGGAAAGTCCGGCCACAGGTGCAGCAGCATCCCGATCACCGCGGCGGCGAACGAGAGGGCCGCGATGCGTGGCGCGAAGCGTCCCATGGGGCGGCCAGCACGGCGCAGGCGCCAGATGCCGGGTATCAGCAGGAAGGCCAGTGGCTGGTACGCCAGCAGGTTGAAGTTACCCCAGGCCGAGCGATGCAGGGTCAGGGTCCACAGGCCCAGCATGAACAGCCCGGCGAGGCCGGCGAACACCGTGAAAAGCGTGCCCGCGGCAACGAAGACACCGCGTGCCACGCGATGCCGGCTGAAGGCGGGCAGGGCGAGCGGGATCGCCAGCAGCAGGCCGGCCAGGAGCAGCGGCCAGCGCAGGTCGGGGGCCTGTTCCGGGGGCGGCACGAGGCGGGCTTCCGCGAGGGTGGTCTCGCCATCCACCAGCGGCCGGGCGTCGTCGCCTTCGCCGATACGCACGTGGCGTATCTCGTCTTCCAGCACCATCGGCAGGAAGGCTTCCTTCCAGGCTGTCATCGGCTGGTCGGCGTAGGGCCCCAGGCCCAGGTCCATGCCCAGCATCAGCCAGGCCTGGTTGCTCATCAACCGGGCGGTCTGTTCGCGATACGTCATGCCGCCTTCGCGGGCGCCCAGCTGGCGACCGAGTGCGCCGCCCAGCGCCGCGTCCAGTGCATCGCGCACGCGGGTGGTGCAGTTGTCCGCGTAGTAGTCGTAGTGGTAGCCGGCGTTTTCGGGCCGGACGTTCCAGAGCATGAAGCGACGCAGGTCGTCCTTCTGCGCATCGTCCAGGCTGAGGTGCTGGCGACGCACGTAGCGCCCCTCACCCGCGTAGAAATCCACGTCCGATTGCGTGGTTTCGGCATCCATGCGGTAGGCCATGATGCCGCGCGCGAAATTGAGGATGAAGCCCTTCTGGTCGAAGTCGAATACGCCATAGTTGAAGGCAATGGCCTCGCCGCTCACCCGGTCGCGTACCTCCAGCGCATCGTGGCCGAAGCGCTCCCAGTAGATGTCGCCGGGGCCGTAGGTCATCAGCGAGATGTCCAGGTCCGAGGCCGGCGCATCGACGATGCCGGCGCGGGACAGGGGAGCGAAGCACAGGGCGAGCAGGAGGATCAGGGCGTGGCGCATGGTCGGGCTGGAATCCTTGCCCGCAGGCATGGCTGTCAGGAACCGCCGGCCCGGAGGCCGGCGGCAGACGTCAGGCTGCGCGGTTGGCGCGTGCGACGTGGAACTGCTGGACGCGGCGGTCGTCCGCTTCCGTGACACGGAACAGGAAGTCGCCCACGGCGATCTCTTCCCCGGCGGCCGGCAGGTGACCGAACTCCGAGGTGATCATGCCGCCGACGGTGTCGAATTCCTCGTCGGAGAAATGGGCGCCGGCGATCTCGTTGAAATCGGCGATGGGAGTCAGCGCGCTCACGGCGAAACCGCCGTCTTCCAGCGCCTGCACCAGTACCGGATCTTCCTCGTCGTCGTGCTCGTCGTCGATCTCGCCGACGATCTGTTCCAGCACGTCCTCGATGGTGATCAGGCCGGCCACGCCGCCGTATTCGTCCACCACCAGCGCCATGTGGTTGCGTGTGAGGCGGAACTCCGCCAGCAGCACGTTCAGGCGCATGGACTCGGGAATGAGCACGGCGGGACGGAGCAGGGCACGCACGTCGCCCCCTTCGCTCTGGCCGTAGTATTTCAGCAGGTCCTTGGCCAGCAGGATGCCCAGCACTTCGTCCTTGTCCTCACCATGCACCGGAAAGCGCGAGTGGCCGGATTCGACGACGGCGGACAGGATCTCGGGGAGGGAGGCATCGGCCGGCAGGCTGACGATCTGGGCGCGGGGCACCATGACATCGTCGACGCTGAGTTCGGTCACCTTGATGGCACCCTCGACCATGGTCAGGGTGTCGTTGGAGAGCAGGCCGTTGGCCTGGGCGGTCCGCAGTTCCTCGATCAGTTCGTCGCGGTTGCGTGGCTCGCCGGAAAACATATGGCCCAGACGGTCCCACCAGGATCGGTGGGTCGGGCCATGGGTACTGCCAGGGTCCTCGTTCATCACTCTTTGCGTTTCTGCCCGGAAGGGCGGAACGGCCAGTCTAGCGGAATTCTTATGACGGTTCAGGCCGACCCCACCCGTAGGAGCGCACGCTCGTGCGCGACATCTCTTGAGGCCGACGCGTGGAGCTGGCGCGTGAATCCATAGGCATGGCGAAAAGATGTCGCGCACGGGCGTGCGCTCCTACCCAGGGGGTCGTGCCGTGGCGGCTCTATGCCACCGGTTCGTAGGGGTTGGCAATGCCCAGCCCCGCCAGGATGCGCGTTTCCAGGGCCTCCATCGCGTCGGCTTCGCCGTCGTCGATGTGGTCGTAGCCCAGCAGGTGCAGGATGCCGTGCACCGTGAGGTGGGCCCAGTGGTCGGCGGGCTTCTTGCCCTGTTCGGCGGCCTCGCGGGCGACCACGGGGGCGCAGATGACCAGGTCGCCGATCAGGGGCAGGGTCACGCCGGGTGGCAGTTCCACGGGGAAGGAGAGCACGTTGGTGGCGTAGTCGCGGCCGCGGTATTGCAGGTTCAGCGTCTGGCCTTCCTCGGCATCGACGATGCGGATCGACACCTCGGCGGCCTTGCGGCGGCGTGCGCCCTTCAGCGCGGCCTCCACCCAGCGGCGGAAGCTGGCGGAGGCGGGCACGCCCTTGCGTGAAGCGGCCGCGTAGCCGACCGCGACATCCACGGGGATCAACGCGGCGGGTCCTGCTTGTCCTCGAACGCCTCGTAGGCCCGCACGATCTTGGCCACCAGCGGGTGGCGGACTACGTCGCGCGAGGTGAAGAAGGTGAAGCTGATACCGTCCACGCCGCGCAGCACCTCGATCGCGTGGCGCAGGCCCGAGCGAATGTGGCGTGGCAGGTCCACCTGCGAGACGTCGCCGGTGATGACCGCCACCGAGCCGAAGCCGATGCGGGTCAGGAACATCTTCATCTGCTCGACGGTGGTGTTCTGCGCCTCGTCGAGGATCACGTACGAATCGTTGAGCGTGCGGCCGCGCATGTAGGCCAGCGGGGCGATCTCTATGACGTTGCGCTCGATCAGCTTGCCGACCTTCTCGAAGCCGACCATCTCGTACAGCGCGTCGTACAGCGGGCGCAGGTAGGGGTCGATCTTTTGGCTGAGGTCGCCGGGCAGGAAACCCAGTTTCTCGCCGGCTTCCACCGCCGGACGCACCAGCAGCACGCGCTGCACGCGGTTGGCTTCCAGGGCCTCGATGGCGCTGGCCACCGCGAGGTAGGTCTTGCCGGTGCCGGCCGGGCCCACGCCGAAGTTGATGTCGTGGGTGGTGATGGCGTGCAGGTAGCGGGCCTGGTTGGCGCCGCGGCCCTTGATCACGCCGCGCTTCACCTTGATCACCACTTCCTGTGCGGATTCGGCAGCCTGGTCGTTGAGCGCGTCGATACCCGATTCCGCCAGGCGCAGGTGAATGGCCTGGCCGTTGAGGATCTCCGTCTCGGTGGCGGCATACAGCGCGCGGATCACCTGCTCGCCGGCGCGTGCCGAGGCCTCGTCACCGATGACGCGGAAGATGGCGCCGCGATGATCCACTTCCACGCCCAGGCGCAGTTCGATCTGCCGGACATGTTCGTCCAGCGGACCGCACAGGTTGGCGAGACGGGTGTTGTCCTCGGGATCGAGGGCGAAATCGCGTTGGATAGGGCCTGTGGTCATAGGGTTCGGTGCGTCACGTTAGGGGCGAGGGCTCACGACGCCAGCGCGACCTCGTCGGCCAGGCGCACGCGGCCACGCAGCGAGTTGCTCATGGCTTCGGTGATCGTGACGTCGACGAACTGGCCGATCATGCGGGCGTGGCCGGGGAAATTGACGTACCGCATGTTTTCGGTGCGGCCGCTCATCTCGTTGGGGTCGCGGCGGCTGGGTTTTTCCACCAGCACGCGCTGCACGCTGCCGACCATGGCCTGGTTGATCCGGCGCGCGTTCTCGTTGATAGCCGCCTGCAAGCGGGCAAGCCGGGCGTTCTTCACCTCGGCCGGCGTGTCGTCGGCCAGGCTGGCGGCCGGGGTGCCGGGCCGCGAGGAAAACACGAACGAGAAACTCTGGTCGAAACCGATGTCGTCGATCAGTTTCATGGTCTTTTCAAAGTCGTCGTCGGTCTCGCCGGGGAAGCCGACGATGAAATCCGACGACACGCAGATGTCCGGACGCACGGCGCGCAGCTTGCGGATGCGCTGCTTGAATTCCAGGGCGGTGTAGCCACGCTTCATGGCCGCCAGGATGCGGTCCGAGCCCGCCTGCACGGGCAGGTGCAGGTAGTTGGCCAGCTGCGGCACATTGGCGTAGGCCTCGATCAGCGAGTCGGAAAACTCCAGCGGATGCGAGGTGGTGAAACGGATGCGACCGATACCGTCGATCTGCGCGATGGCGTGGATCAGCACCGATAGGTCGGCCACGTCGCCATCGTGCATCGGACCGCGGTACGCGTTGACGTTCTGGCCAAGCAGGTTGACCTCGCGCACGCCCTGTTCGGCGAGCTGCGCCACCTCGACGATCACGTCGTCGAACGGGCGGCTGATTTCCTCGCCACGAGTGTAGGGCACCACGCAGTAGGAGCAGTATTTCGAACAGCCTTCCATGATCGAGACGAAGGCGGTGGGGCCTTCGGCGCGCGGCTCCGGCATGCGGTCGAACTTCTCGATCTCCGGAAAGCTGATGTCCACCTGCGACTTGCCCGTGGCGCGCTGGGCTTCGATCATCTGCGGCAGGCGGTGCAGTGTCTGCGGACCGAACACCAGGTCCACATGCGGGGCGCGCTTGAGGATGGCGTCGCCCTCCTGCGAGGCGACGCAACCGCCCACGCCGATCAGCACCGGCTTGCCGTTGGCCTTGTGGGCCTTCCAGCGGCCGAGCTGGCTGAAGACCTTTTCCTGGGCTTTTTCGCGGATGGAGCAGGTGTTGACCAGGATGACGTCCGCGTCGTCCTCGTTCTGCGTCAGCTCCAGGCCATGGGAGGCGAGCAGCACGTCGGCCATCTTGGCCGAGTCGTACTCGTTCATCTGGCAGCCGTGGGTCTTGATGAAAAGCTTGCCGCTCATGCGCCGGGGTACCGTGATTCGTGGGAGTTGCCGAACCGCGCAGTTTACGCCCCCGCCGGGGTGCGTGCCAGTTGCCCGCAGCGGATCAATGACTTGCGTGACGATCGTCGGCATCGAGCCCTTGGCAGGAAAAGGGGGCTCGGGCACACTCGCGCCCATGGTTCACGACGCGACGCCAGGGGAAAGCGCCGGCCATCGCGCCCGCCGTTTTCATCCTTCCGGCACGGCTCTGCGCAGGGCCGCGGGTACGTGCGCGCTCCTTTTGATAGGCCTGATGGCCGGCCCGGCCGCCGCGGGCTCGCTGTATCGCTGCACCGGTTCCACGGGCGAGACGGTGTTTTCGGGTACCACGGCCGGCTACAAGGACTGCAAGCGCATCGGCAGCACCGGGCCCTCGCGTCCGGCCCGCTCGATCGCGACAGTCGCTCCCGCCGCCCAGGCACGGTTGCCCGCGTCGCCGTCCGGCCAGACCCGTTCCAACAACGGCCAGTCGTCTTCCGCCCCGGCCGCCGTGTTCGAGCCGGTCGCCGGGCCGCCCTCGCTCAAGGGGGTGATCGGGTCCGTGGCCCTGGCCCCCACCGTAGCCGGCCCCTCGCTGGCCGGCATCACGGGGGGCGTGGTCGGCGGAATGGAAGGTAATGCCCAGGAGCCGCTGGTCCTGCCTGCCGTGACGGCGGCGACCCCGTCCCCCGCGGTGCCGAAGGGGCAATGGGATTACAAGGAATCGGCCAGCTCGGACCTGATGGCCGCCGTTGCACCCGAGACGCCGAAGGGTTCACGGGTGCTACGCGGGGCGGTCTATCGCATCACGCGGGCGGACGGCGGGGTGGAATACACCAACATCCCGCAGGGCGGTGGCGGCGGGAAGGGCGGCACCGTCAAGATGCTCTTTACCTATATCGCCACCTGCGCCGCCTGCGATGTCCATTCGAAGGTCGACTGGAACAGCGTCACCCTCAACGTGGCCGCCTATGGCGACGCGATCCGCGCGGCCAGCAGCGAGTTCAGCGTGGACGAGGCCCTGCTGCGGGCCGTTATCCATGCCGAAAGTGCGTTCAATCCGCGGGCACTGTCGGTGGCCGGCGCCCAGGGCCTGATGCAGTTGATCCCCGGCACCGCACGGGACATGGGTGTCATGGATGCGTTCGACGCCGGCCAGAACATCCGCGGCGGCGCCCGCTACCTGGCCCTGCTGCTGCGCACCTTCAACGGCAACGAGCGCCTGGCCGCAGCGGCCTACAACGCCGGCCCCGGCGCCGTGCAGAAGTACAACGGCGTGCCCCCCTACGACGAAACCCAGGTCTACGTCGAACGCGTCGGCGTCCTCCGCAAACGCTACAACGACCTCCTGAAGCCCCACGCCGCGCTGTAACGGCCGTACCGCGCCCAACGTCACGCCGCGTGTAGGAGCGCACGCACGTGCGCGAATCGTGCTACCTCAACGCCTGCATAGGCGCCGTAGGCGGCCGCTGCGTTGGCGTTACCGTGGTCGCGAACGCCGCCCCATTACGCAGCCCGGACACCTTCACCGCCACGCCCGGCTTCAGCGAGGCCTCGTGCCGCCGTAAATCGGACGGGTCGAGGATGTCCTCGTCGCCGATGCGCAGCAGTACGTCGCGTTGCTGGATGCCGGCCAGCGCGGCGGGGCCGCCGGGCGAGACCTCGTTCACCACCACCCCGCGGGCCGCGGAGGGCAGGCCGCTGTCGGCGGAGATGGGCACCGCACCGTAATCCGCGCCGATCCAGCCGCGCACCACGTGGCCTGTCTGGATGATCTGGTCCAGCACCTCGCGGGCGCTCTGCACGGGAATGGCGAAGCCGATGCCCTCGGCGCCCACGGCCTGACCGATCAGCGAGGTGTTGATGCCGACCAGTTCGCCGTGCGCGTTGACCAGCGCGCCGCCGGAATTGCCGAAGTTGATCGCGGCGTCCGTCTGGATGAAGTTCTCCAGGCTGGACAGGTTGAGCTGGCGACCGATGGCGCTGACGATACCCATGGTCACGGTCTGGCCGATGCCGAAGGGGTTGCCGATGGCCAGCACCACGTCGCCGACCCGGGGCCGGCTTTCGGCGTCGGTCATGTGGATGGCGGGCAGGTTGCCCGCATCCACCTTGAGCACGGCCAGGTCGGTTTCATCGTCCGAGCCCACCACGCGGGCCTTGGCGACGCGGCCGTCGTAGAGCAGCAGCTGGATGTCGTCGGCGTTGGCGATCACGTGGTTGTTGGTCAGGACGTAGCCGTCTTCGCGAACGATCACGCCCGAGCCCAGGTTCTGCTGGCGGCGGGTACGGGCCGGGCCGGTGGGCACGCTGAAGATGCGTTGTAGCACCGGGTCCGAATACAGTTCGCGCGGCTGCTCGGTCACCATCTTGTTGGCGTAGATGTTGACCACGGCCGGCGCGGCCTTGGCCACGGCATCCGCGTAGGAGGCGGGCGCGCCGGCGGCCGGGGCCTCGTTGTCGGCGCTGGCGGCGGCAGGCTGGGTGGCCGGGGGGGTGAAGCGCTGGCGCAGGAAAGCGCCGCTGCCCGGCCAGAACAGGCCCACCACGAAGGCGACGGCCAGGCCGAGCACGACGAAGCGGGCAACGAAGGCGAGCGTGCGTGCGGCGTGGTTCATGGATTAACGAGGGGTCCTGTCGTCGTCGCGTCGCCTTGCCCGGGGGAATCCGGGCAGCCGGTGGTGCCGGATTTTCCGCTTCCTGGCGGATTCGTGACCGTCCCACCCGTCATGGAGCACAGGGGGTGGTTCAGTTTATTGTACGTGGGTGGTGCCTGCCGTTACACTGACTTGATATAGCGGAAGCCGATTTCCGAACGAACCGGCGATAGGGGTCCGCATTCTCAATGGCATAAGTTCCGGAGAGCCTGATGGCGAACGAAGTCGTCGATCACGGGCGCCGTCGCTTCCTCACCACCACGACCGCGGTCGTGGGCGGTGTCGGAGTGGTCACGGCGGTCGTGCCCTTCATCAAGTCGTGGGAACCGAGCGCAAGGGCAAAGGCAGCGGGAGCGCCTGTCACGGTCGACATCAGCACCATCGAGGCGGGCCAGAAGGTCACCTTCGCCTGGCGCAGTCTGCCGGTCTTCGTGGTCAACCGGACCAAGGACCAGCTGGCCCAGCTGAAGGGCCTCGAGCCCCGCCTGCTGGATCCGCAGTCCTCGGACGCAGGCCAGCAGCCGAAGTACGCCACCAACGAGAACCGCTCGATCAAGCCCGAGTGGCTGGTCGTCATTGGCCTGTGCACCCACCTGGGCTGCGTGCCGGACTTCGTGCCCGACATCAAGCCCGAGCCGTTCGACGCCAACTGGAAGGGCGGTTTCTACTGCCCCTGTCACAAGTCGCGCTACGACCTGTCCGGGCGCGTCTTCGCCGGCGTGCCCGCGCCGAAGAACCTGGCCGTGCCGCAGTACCACTTCCTGGATGACTCGCACATCCAGATCGGTGTCGATCCGGAGGGGAAAGGCTGATGGCCAGCATCTTCGATTGGGTCAACGAACGCGCGCCGAACCTGGCGCCGACGTTCCGCAAGCACATGACCGAGTACTACGCGCCGAAGAACTTCAACCTCTGGTACTACTTCGGTTCGCTCGCCCTGCTGGTCCTGGTCAACCAGATCGTGACCGGCATCTTCCTCACCATGAACTACAAGACGAGTGCGCTGGAAGCGTTCAACTCGGTCGAGTACATCATGCGCGACGTGGAGTGGGGCTGGCTGATCCGCTACATGCACTCCACGGGCGCCTCGCTGTTCTTCGTGGTGGTGTTCCTGCACATGTTCCGCGGCATCATGTACGGCTCGTTCAAGCGTCCGCGCGAGCTGGTCTGGATCCTGGGCATGCTGATCTTCCTCGTGCTGATGGCCGAGGCGTTCATGGGCTACGTGCTGCCGTGGGGCAACATGTCGTTCTGGGGCGCGAAGGTGATCATCTCGCTGTTCGGCACCATCCCCTACATCGGCTCGTCGCTGGTGGAGTGGATCATGGGCGACTTCCTGCCCGCCGACGCCACGCTGAACCGCTTCTTCGCGCTGCACGTCATCGCGCTGCCGCTGGTGCTCCTGCTGCTGGTGGTGCTGCACCTGGCGGCCCTGCACGAAGTGGGCTCGAACAACCCCGACGGCGTCGACGTCAAGCACGGCCCGAAGGGCAACCGCTGGGATGCGAGCAAGCCCATCGACGCCATCCCGTTCCACCCGTACTACACGGTGAAGGACCTGGTGGGCGTCGGCTTCTTCATGACCATCGCCGCGTTCATCATCTTCTTCGCGCCCACCTTCGGCGGCTGGTTCCTGGAGCACGACAACTTCACCCCGGCCAACAACCTGGTGACGCCGAGCCACATCAAGCCGTCGTGGTACTTCACCCCCTTCTACGCGATCCTGCGCATGATCCCATCGTTCTTCGGCACGGCGATCTGGGGTGTCATCGGCATGTTCGGTTCCATCCTGCTGCTGGCGCTGCTGCCGTGGCTGGACCAGGGCGCCGTGCGTTCGGTGCGGTACCGTGGCATGGGCTACCGCATCGCCCTCGGCGTGCTGGTGGTGTCCTTCCTGTCGCTGGGCGCGGTGGGCGCCGGCGTCACCGCCGAGCTGATCCCCGAATGGTTCCCGCATGCGGACGTCACCACCTGGGAGAACGCCTTCGGCCGGTTGATGACGCTGTGTTACTTCGGCTTCTTCGTATTCGTATGGGTCTACACGCGCTTCGGTTTCGAGAAGACCAAGCCGGTTCCGGAACGGGTGACGACGCATGATTAAGCGCTATCTTTATTCCGCCGCCCTCGCGCTGGGCCTGTTCGTCGCCGCGTTGCCCGCCATGGCCGCCGAAGGTGGCGAGGGACTTCCGTCCGCCGGTACCAACGTGAACGACCAGGCCGCGCTGCAGCGCGGCGCCAAGCTGTTCTTCAACTACTGCGTCGGCTGTCATTCGCTGAAGTACGTGCGCTACTCGCGCCTGGCTTCCGACCTGGGCCTGTCCGAAGACGAGGTGATGACCAACCTCAACTTCACGGGTGCCAAGTTCGGCGAGCCGGTGATCTCGCACATGCCGGTCGACGGGGCCAAGGCCTGGTTCGGCAAGGATCCACCCGACCTGTCGCTCGAGGCGCGGGCCAAGGGCGTGGATTTCATCTTCAATTACCTGAACTCGTTCTACCTCGACCCCACACGGCCGGTCGGCTGGAACAACACGGTGTTCCCCAACGCCTCCATGCCCAATCCCCTGTGGGAACTGCAGGGCCTGCAGGTGGCCGTGCACGGCGAGGCCAAGCCGGGCCAGGAAGCCACGGTGGAGAAGCTCGAGTTGCAGCGCCCGGGCCGGATGACGCCCGAGGAGTTCAAGGCGGCCACGCGCGACATCACCACCTTCCTCGAGTACACGGCCGAGCCGGCCGCCCTCGAGCGCCAGTCGGTGGGCGTATGGGTCATCCTGTTCCTGGCCGGCCTGACCTTCCTGCTGTACCTCGTGAAGCAGGAGTACTGGAAGGACGTGCACGAACAACACGACGAGCACTGACCGATGCCCCGCGGGCGGCCCACGGCCGCCCGTTTCGTTTCGGGGACGGGTGGGGTTAGAGTTCCGAACACCGTAAACAGGGAGATCGACGCATGGTCCAGAGTGCTCGTTCGCGTGCGGGGCTGACGCTTTACACCAGCGCCGACGATATCCATTGCCACCGGACGCGCCTGGTGCTGGCGGCGAAGGGGGTGGCCTATGACCGGATCATCCTCAAGCCGGATCGCCCAACGGCCGATCTGCTCGACCTCAACCCCTACGGCACCCTGCCGACCCTGGTCGATCGCGACCTCTGTCTCTACGACCCCCTCGTGGTGGTCGAATACCTCGATGAGCGTTATCCGCATCCGCCGTTGATGCCCATCGACCCGCTGTCACGGGCGCGCCTGCGCCTGGCCACCTGGCGCGTCGAAAACGACTGGCTACCTGAGATCGAGGCGATTGCAGAGGGCGGCAAGGAGGCTGCCGGTGCCCGCAAGCGCCTGCGCGAGCAGCTGTTGTTGTCCGAGCCGCTGTTCCGGGCGTCGCGTTTCTTCCTCAATCCGGAGATGAGCCTGATCGACTGCCTGGTGGCCCCCGTGGTCTGGCGGCTGCCACACCTGGGCGTGGACCTGGGTCGGGACGGCAAGGCCATCGTCGATTACGGCGAGCGCCTGTTTCACAGCCAGGGCTTTGCCCGCAGCCTCACCCCCGAGGAGCGCGACATGCGCCCGGATTTCAATTTCAGCCCCGGTTAGCGTCGGATGCCGCCTATCCCTTAAACTGTCCTTTCGACCTTGCCCAGCCGGGGCTTTGGTGATCCCCGACCTACCGGCGGGAACGACGAGGACAGCATCCATGGATACGAACGAAAGCGCGGGCATGACTTCCAATCGCCCGTACCTGCTCCGCGCCATCTACGACTGGATCAGCGACAACGGCCTGACCCCCTACGTGCTGGTGGACGCCGCCCAGCCCGGGGTCAAGGTGCCCGCCCATGTGGTGAAGAACGGCCAGGTGGTGCTCAACCTGGCCATGCGCGCGGTGGCCAACCTCGACCTGGGCAACGAAAAGATCGGCTTCCAGGCCCGTTTCTCGGGTGTCAGCCAGCAGATCGTGATCCCCGTGCCGGCCGTGCTGGCGCTGTACGCGCAGGAAAACGGGCAGGGCATGATGTTCCCGGCCGACGAAAACGACGGTTCCGAGCCATCGCCCTCGTCCGGTCCGATGGAAGTGGTGGAAAACAGCGAGCCCCCACCGCCCTCGGCCGGTGGTGATGACGACCGCCCGAAGCGCGGCGCACCGCACCTGCGCGTCGTCAAGTAGGCTCCCGCCGCCCCTTCGGGGGCTTGTGGACGTCCCGGATCGGCCACACACTGCCACCATGGCATCCTTCAGCGATCTTTTCTGGCTCCTTGTCCTCGCCGGCGGTATCGCGAGTTGGTACAGGCTGACGCGTGCGCGCGAGGTTGCCGCACGCGCCGCCGCGGGGCTGTGCAAGCGCTATGGCCTCCAGTTGCTGGATCAGTCGGTCGGCCTGCGCGCCATGCGCCTCCAGGGCGTGGATGGCGTGCGTCGGCTGGAGCGCTGCTACGGCTTCGAAGTGAGCCTGGATGGCCAGTCACGCCAGTCGGCACGCCTGTGGATGGCGGGGCACGACATCGCCAGTTATTCCCTGCCGGGAGCCGACGCGCCCGACCTGGAAACCGTGGTGGCCACCGATCCCTTGATTCACGGCAGCAACGTCATCTCACTGGCCGACCGGCGCCGCCTGCACTAAGCGCCCCCCGGCTGCACGTCGAGCCGCAGGGAAAGATCGATGGCACGTACATGCTTGGTCAGCGCGCCGCTGGAAATAAAATCTACGCCTGTCTCGGCGATGTCGCGGAGCGTGGCCAGTTCCACATTGCCCGACACTTCGAGCGACATCCTGCCGTCGGTATAGCTCACGGCCTCGGCCAGCATCGCCGGGGTGAAGTTGTCGAGCAGCGCGCGGTCCGCCCCGGCGTCGATCGCCTCGGCCAGTTCGGCCATCGTCTCCACTTCCACGATCAATGGCAGCGCCGGATGGATACGCCGCGCCGCCTTCACGGCCGGACGAATGCCGCCCGCGGCGATGATGTGGTTTTCCTTGAGCATCATGGCGTCGAACAGGCCGATGCGATGGTTGGTGCCGCCACCGCAGCGCACGGCGTACTTCTGCGCGCGGCGCAGGCCCGGCAGGGTCTTGCGCGTGTCGAGGATGCGCGTGCGCGTGCCCGTCAGGGCATCGGCATAACATGCGGTAACGGTGGCGGTGGACGACAGCAGCTGCAGGAAGTTGAGCGCGGTACGTTCGGCGGTGACCAGGGCGCGCGCCTTGCCGGCGAGACGGCAGATGGCGCTGCCGGCGGCGACGCGGTCGCCATCGTGGAGCGACCATGCGATGTCCACGTTCGGGTCCAGCGTGCGGAACGCCGCGTCGAACCAGGCCGTGCCGCAAAGTACGGCATCCTCGCGACAGGTGAGCACGGCGGTGGCGGTGGCGGCTGCATCGAGCAGGTCGGCGGTGGCGTCGCCCGGGCCGATGTCCTCGTTCAGGGCGCGATCGACATCGGCTTGTATCTCGACGGCCGGCGGCAGCGCGTCGGCCAGGGATTGCGACTCGTTGGAAGTCATCGTGGGGATGCGCCCAGGGAAGAGGGCGCTACCTTAGCAAACCTCAGGCACCCGGATCCGGTGTGCGCAGGCGTTCCACGATGGCGTCCATGGCGCGGTCGAACAGCAGTGCGGAATCGAGCAGCCGCGCCGTGCCGTTGGCAAAGCCCTGGGCCAGGCCGGCAAGACTATGGTCGGCCACCTTGAGGCCGCGACGGTTCACGAACAGGTAGCGACCGCTGATCGGGCTGATCCAGGAGAGCTTGGCGCGGTCGGTGCTGCCGTCCTCGCTGGTGAATTCCAGCCACTGGCCGACCCTCAGCTCGCGGGCCTGGGCGAGGTTGCGCTCGTCGAAGGCCTCGTCCGGCAGGGATTCGTCCTCGGGCACCGGCTCGACGATCGGTTCGTCGATCGCCTGGATGGCGTCGGGCAGCGGCGTCACGCTGGCGATGAGCGTGCCCGATCCGGTCTCCGGTACCAACTCGCCCAGCTGCTGCCGGTAGAACGCGTGCAACTGTGCCAGCAACTGTTCGGTGTCGGCATCCTGGAACGCCACGGCGGCCAGTCCGCGGCGCAGCGTCTGCTCCACCGAGGGCAGCAAAGCACGCAGGTCGCGTCGCCCGTTGAGGTCGTAGACCGGACGGGCGCTGGCGATGAAATCGTCGACGAAGCGCAGCGATTCGCGGAATTCGGGCGATTCCTCGCCTTGGCGCAGCAGGGTGAGCACGATGTAGTTGGCCCAGGCCCGGGTCAGCACGCCATGGATCAGCGGCGGCAACGCGGCACCGCCGACCCGGCTGACGATTTCCTCCGCGGCGCGCCGACGGGCGTGCTCCAGTTTTTCTCGGCCGCGGGTGGATTCGGCCACGCGCTGCTCGGCCAGCTCCGCACGCTTGCGGCTGATGTCGAGGAAATCCTGCAACTCCGTCGCCAGGCGGTTGAAGAGATCCACGTCGTCGTCGAAATCGCGCAGCAGCCGTTCGACGATGGTCCGGGTCTTGTCGAACAGGCGGCCGTCGCGGTCGGATTCGGCCGACCAGCCCTTGGCCGCATCGGCCATGGCATCCAGCAGCTGGCGCGCCGGGTGGGACTTGTGCGCGAACAGGCGCCGGTCGAGCAGGGCGACCTTCAGGTAGGGAATCTGCAGGCGCGCCAGCATCACCTGCATCTCGGCGGGCAGGTTGCGGTCTTCGAGGATGAACTCGAACAACATGCCCACGAGATCGATCGTGTCCTCGTCCACGCCCGACACGTGCGCGGTCTGTTGCCCGCGCAGCTGGCCGATCTGGACGAGCAACTGTTCCTTCAGCTGGGCCACGTCGCGGGTGACGTCGGCCTGTGTCGCCAGCGGTGCGGTATGGCTGGGCAGGCTGGCGATCTGGCTTTGCAGCAAGGTCAGCGCACCGAGCATTTCCGCCGCGCTGGGCAACGGACCGATCGGCAGCGCCTGGCCGCCGCCGGTGGCCGTGCCCGCCAGGGCGGAGATCGCGCCGCGACGCGCGGAGAACATGGCGTGCAACGACTGCATGAACTCCGCGGCGGCCGCGTCGGTGACCGGGGCCGTCGTCTGCGCCGTTGTCGTGGCCGAGGACGCCGGGCCGGTAGGGGCGGGCGCGTCGCTGCGGCGCGTGGCGATCTCGTGGCGCAACTGCGGGAGCACGCCGGCCGCGGCCAGTTCGTTGTTGATGTCGTCGTACAGCTCGTCGATGCCGGCGAGCACATAGCGGTCGAAAAGCTTGTAGATGATCAGCTTGACCCGGACCTCCACCACCAGCTCGCGCATGGCCTGGCGGAAGGCCCCGGCCAGCGAGGCGGGGCCGACCGGGTTGGAGGCGTCGTCCATGCGGGCGCCGCCGCAGATCACCGACAGGCGCTGGTTCACGGCGAACAGGGCGCGGGCGAGGCGTTGCTCGTTCTTGCCGATCATGCTGGTGATCGCCAGCGATTCTTCCAGTTCGTTCTCGCCGACGAGGCTGAGTTCGATGTTCGCCAGGGGGCGGGCGTGCGCGTCGGCCTCGGGCGCGCGCGTGCGGCCGGCGGAGAAGTCGGCCAGGTCGCGGGCCACCTGGCCCAGGAAACTGCGTTCGACGATCGCGCGCTTCTTGCGCACCTCGCGCATGCCGTCGAAGAACTGGGTTTGCGCGGCGTTGTTCTCGGCCTTCTCGGCCAGGTCGAACAGGGCGTCGTCGATGTTCTCGAACATGTTGGTGGCCAGCGCGTGCAGCCGCTTGGTGGCCAGCCCGCGCACCGTGACGAGGAGCGCACCCACACTTTCGATGCGAGGGTCCATTCGATGGCTGAGATCGACGACGTTCGACGGCTCGTTCGCGTTATTCATCGCGCATCTCTGGATTCACCGGCCCCCGCCTGAGGGGCCATTGTGCGGGATCGAATGCTTTAAAGTGTGACTCGGGTCACGGATTCTGCGCGAGACCGCTTTCCGGCGTAAAGCCGGTGAGCTGCAGCGTGCCGATGCCGGCTTCCGGCAGCATCACGGGGATGCCGTCCTCGACGCGATAGACCAGCTGGCCGTCGGTGGTGATCAGGCCTTCGGCCAGGACATCGGTGACTTTATCGCCGGCTACGGTGTCGACCGAGCCCGCGCGGATGGCACTGTTGAGGGTGTCGCGCTCGGCCGCCGTCAAGGGGCGCAGGGGGCGCTTGCTGACAGGGCAGCAGAGGATGTCGAGAAGTCGCTTGTCCATGGAGAGCGGCCGTGCCGGCCAACCTGTAGATCGGGAATGCACTTACAATAGCGACTTTTGGGTGGCCGGGCCATGATTTCCAACGAAGGTAACGGAGCGGGCGCCGCGCGCGTGGGCGTGGTGATGGGCTCGCGATCGGACTGGGAAACGATGGAGCATGCCTCCGCCACGCTGACCCGCCTTGGCATCGTCCACGAGGTGCAGGTGGTTTCGGCCCACCGCACGCCCGATCTCTTGTTCGGCTATGCCGACGGCGCGCGCGGCCGCGGTATCCAGGTGATCATCGCCGGCGCCGGCGGCGCGGCCCACCTGCCGGGCATGATCGCGGCGAAAACGGCCCTGCCGGTGTTCGGCGTACCCGTGCAGTCCAAGGCCCTGAACGGCATGGATTCCCTGCTTTCCATCGCGCAGATGCCTGCGGGCATCCCCGTGGGCACCCTGGCGATCGGCCGCGCCGGTGCGACCAACGCCGCCTTGCTGGCCGCCTCCGTGCTCGCCTTGCACGATCCCGCCGTGGCCAGCGCGCTGGATGCCTTCCGCGCCGAGCAGACCCGCAACGTCCTTGACAACCCGGACCCGCGTACGTGAGCCGCACGCTCCCCACCGTAGGCATCCTGGGCGGCGGCCAGCTGGCGCGCATGCTGACCCTGGCTGCGGCGCCGCTGGGCATTCGCACCCTCGTGGTGGATGCGTCGCCCGACGCCTGCGCCGGCCAGGTGGCCGAGCTGGTGGTGGCCGACTGGTCCGACGAGGCCGCGCTGGCCGCGTTTGCCGCCCGGGTGGACGTGGTCACCTTCGACTTCGAGAACGTGCCCGCCGCCGTCGCCGAGCGCCTGGCCGGGCAGGTCGACGTGTTCCCGAATCCGCGGGCCCTGGCCGTGGCGCAGGATCGTCTCAGCGAGAAAACCCTGTTCCGCGAGGCGGGCCTGGATACGCCCGACTTCGAGACCGTGGACACACGCGACGACCTGGTTCGCGCGGTCGGCCGGATCGGCACCCCGGCCATCCTGAAGACGCGGCGGCTCGGCTACGACGGCAAGGGGCAGTTCCGCCTGAAGTCGGACGGCGATATCGACGCGGCCTGGGCGGCGCTCGGCGATGCCGCCGGCCAGCACGGGCTGATCCTGGAAGCCTTCGTGCCGTTCGACAGGGAGTTGTCGGTCGTGGCCGTGCGAGGTCGCGACGGTGCCTTTCGGGCCTGGCCGCTGACGCGTAACTGGCATGTCGACGGCGTGCTGTCGCTCAGCCTCGCCCCCGCGCCGGGCACGTCCGACGACATGGATCGCGCCGCCATCGCGCATGCGCGCACCATCGCGGAAAAACTGGATTACGTGGGTGTGTTCGCGCTGGAGCTGTTCGTCCGCGGCGGCGACCTGCTCGGCAACGAAATGGCCCCGCGCGTGCACAACTCCGGTCACTGGACCATCGAGGGCGCGTACACCAGCCAGTTCGAGAACCATATCCGCGCCGTGCTGGGCCTGGCGTTGGGCGACACGGGTGTCCGTGGTGCCAGCGCCATGCTCAACTGGATCGGCGACCTGCCGGACCCGGCGCCGGTGTTATCGGTGGCCGACGGTCATTGGCACGATTACGGAAAGGAAGCGCGCGCGGGTCGCAAGGTCGGCCACGCGACGATCTGCGCCGCCGATGCCGGCAGCCTGCGTGCGAAGCTTGCCGAGGTGGGTGCATCGCTGGGTCGTGATGACCAGGTGGCGCCGGCTGTCGAGTTGCTGGGCTGACGCCACTCCGCTACCCGCGTAGGAGCGCGCGATGCGCGCGACATCTTTTCGCGGCAATCCGCAACCTGGCGCGCGAGGCCAGGCGCTCGGCCCCAACACATGTCGCGCACATCGTGCGCTCCTACACGGGCCTGGTGTCGCGCACATCGTGCGCTCCTACATGGCCTGATATCGCGCACATCGTGCGCTCCTACGGGTCGGTTGTAGGAGCGCACGATGTGCGCGATCTCGGTGCGTCACAACGCGCGATAACGCGGTGCAACGCACCGACAAACCTCAGGCGAGGTTCTTCGCCGCAAAATCCCAGTTGACCAGGTTCCAGAAAGCTTCCAGGTACTTCGGGCGGGCGTTGCGGTAGTCGATGTAGTAAGCGTGTTCCCACACGTCCGCAGTGAACAGCGGCTTGTCGCTGCCGGTGATCGGCGTGGCGGCGTTGGATGTGTTGACGATGGCGAGCGAGCCATCCGGGCGCTGCACCAGCCAGGTCCAGCCGGAGCCGAAGTTGGCGGCGGCCTGCTTGGCGAATTCTTCCTTGAACTTGTCCACGCCACCGAAGGCTTTGGTCAGCGCGTCGGCGAGCTTGGCCGGCGGCTCGGCGCCGCCCGGGGCACGCATGGAGTGCCAGTAGAAGGTGTGGTTCCAGATCTGGGCGGCGTTGTTGAAGATACCGCCCGAGGACGACTTGACGATATCCTCAAGGCTCTTGTCCTCGAATTCCGTACCCTTGACCAGGTTATTGAGGTTGGTCACGTAGGTCTGGTGGTGCTTGCCGTAGTGAAACTCCAGCGTTTCGGCGGAGATGTGCGGCTCGAGTGCATTCTTTTCGTACGGAAGCGGGGGAAGTTCGAACGCCATGAGGGAGCTCCTTAGCGGTGGCTGGGGGGAAGGGCGTCAACAGAGGGCGCGGCGGCCCACGCTGTTACACTACGCAACTAATCGCATTCTAATGATGAAACCCGACCTATGGACGTCGTAGACGAGATCAAGGCCATCGTGGCGGCCCATCCGATCGTGCTTTTCATGAAAGGCACGCCGGACTACCCCACCTGCGGATTCTCCGATCGCGCGGTCAAGGCGCTGGCAGCGGCGGGCGCCACCTTCTTCACCGTCAACGTCCTGGCCGATCCGCGCGTCCGGGCGGGCCTGCCGCACTATTCCAACTGGCCCACCTTTCCCCAGTTGTTCCTACTGGGTGAGTTCATCGGTGGCTGCGATATCGTCGAAGACCTGCACTCGGCCGGTGAGCTGAAGCGCATGGCCGCCGATGTGGCGGAGGCCAATTCGTGAGCTCCCTGCCGTCGGCGCGCCTGCCTGCCTCCTGGACCTCCACCCCCGGCCTGCTCGACGGGCGGGTAGTGGTGGTCACCGGGGTCACGGGCGGCCTGGGCGGCGAGACGGCGAAGGCGGCGGTGCGTGCCGGCGCTACGGTGGTCATCACAGGGCGCAAGGTGCGCGTTCTGGAAAAATACTACGACGAGCTGGTGGCGCTGGGCGGTGCCCAGCCGGTGATCCATCCGCTGGACCTGGAAAGCGCCACCCCGAACGACTACACGGCGCTGGCCGAGGGCATCGAAAAGGAATTCGGTCGCCTCGACGGCCTCGTGCACGCCGCGGCGCACTTCAACGAATTGACACCGCTGGCCATGCACAAGCCGGATGACTGGCTGCGCGCCATGCAGGTCAACGTGTCGGCGCCGTTCGCACTGACCCAGGCCTGCATGCCCTTGATGGGCAAGGCCGCGGACAGCGCGGTGGTCTTCGTCCTGGACGATCCCGACCTGCTCTCGCGTGCGCACTGGGGCGGCTACGGGGTATCCAAGGCGGCCCTGGAGCGCCTTGCCACCGTGCTGCACGCCGAAAACGGCCGCGGCCCCCTGCGCGTCCACGCGTTGCTGCCGGCGCCGATGCGCACGGCCCTGCGCCGCTCGGCGTATTACGGCGAGAACACGCTCGACCGGCCGCTGCCCGCGGCAACGGCCGAGGCCGTCGTCTACCTGCTTTCAGACGCGGGGTCTGCCGCGCGCGGCAGCGTGCTCGACCTTCGTCCCGCCCCTTGAACGTCGTATAGGAGTTATCCATGGAAGCGCAGATGACGACGTTGTCGGCAGGCATCCTGCTGTTCCTCATCATGGACCCGCTGGGCAACATCCCGCTGTTCCTGGCCTTGCTCAAGGACGTGCCGCCGCAGCGGCGGCGCAAGGTCATGATTCGCGAGCTGCTGATCGCCCTGGGCGTGCTGGTCGGGTTCCTGCTGGGCGGCCAGTACATCCTCAAGGTGCTGCAGCTGCGCCAGGAGTCGGTGAGCATCGCCGGCGGCATCGTGCTGTTCCTGATCGGCATCCGCATGGTTTTTCCGCCCGTCGAGGGCGGCGTATTCGGCAAGCCGGGGGAGGGCGAGCCCTTCATCGTGCCCATGGCCATTCCCGGCGTGGCGGGCCCGTCGGCCATGGCGGCACTGCTCCTGCTGACCAACTCCCAGCCGGGTCGTACCGCCGAATGGGGCATCGCCCTGTTCCTGGCCTGGCTGGCCACCGCGGTGATCCTGCTCAGTTCCACCTTCCTGTTCAAATGGCTGGGTGAGAGCGTACTGACCGCGCTGGAGCGCCTGATGGGCATGCTGCTGATCGCCCTGTCGGTGCAGATGTTCCTCACCGGGCTCTCGGCCTACCTCCATATCGCGGTCTGACCCAGTCTTTCGGGTCTCCGCCCGCAGGAACGTACGCAACGGTAGGGTTGCTGTCATAATTGACGGCGAGCATGCACCGGGCGGACACCGTCCGTCCGGTGCATGTGTCCGATGCCCGGCGAGGGGCACTTGAGGATGTTCGAAGGCTTATGAGAAACCACGACTCCGTACCGGCCCCGTTCGGTTTGAACCGTTCGACGTCAAGGGGAGCCTGAACCATGCTCAGCATCGATCAGACACTGATGGAGCGCCTGCCCTGGCTGGCGCAGCACCCGCTGATCCGCAAGCCGCTGGTCGGCATGCTGGAAAAGCTGGCCCACGAGACCCGCTTCAACCAGACGCTGGATCACGCCGGAACGGCGCTGGGCTTCGATTTCTGCGAGCGCACCCTGGATTACCTGGGCGTCAGCTGCCGGATCACCGAGCGCGAGCGCGAGAACATTCCGGTCGAAGGGCCGCTCATCGTCGTGGCCAATCACCCCTTGGGCATGGTGGACGCGATCGCCCTGCTGCAGATGATCGGCACGGTGCGCCGGGATGTCCGCATCCTGGGCAACGACGTGCTGGCCGCCGTGCCCCAGCTGGGGCCGTTGCTGCTGCCCGTGGACGTGTTTGGCAAGGGTGCTGCCTCGCGCATGCGCAACATCTTCCGCGCCATCCAGGCCGGCGAAGTGCTGGTCATGTTCCCCGCAGGTGAAGTGTCCCGCGTGGGGCCCTCGGGCGTGCGCGACGGCAAGTGGTCCGACGGTTTCGCCCGCATCGCCATGAAAGCCGGCGTGCCGGTGCTACCCGTGCACATCGCCGCGCGTAATTCGGTCGCCTTCTATGGCCTGTCGATGCTGGCCAAGCCGCTCAGCACGGCCATGCTGCCGCGCGAGGCCACGTCCGGCCGCCAGCGCGTCGGTTTCCGCATCGGCAAGCTGGTGGACGCCGACGAACTGAAACAGGTCAGCGGTGGTTCCGCGGAGCAGGCCGCACGCCTGATGCGCCGCCATGTCTACCGTGTGGGCCGTGGTCGCGACCTGGTGTTCGGTGGCCAGACGCCGCTTGCGCACCCCGAACCCGTGGAGCGTGTTTCCGCGGAGCTTGACCAGGCCGAGTTGCTGGCCTCGCTGCCGGACGGCAAGCGCATCGTGCTGCTGCAAGGCTCGCAGGACAGCTATGCGATGCGCGAGATCGGCCGGCTGCGCGAACTGACTTTCCGTCGCGTGGGCGAGGGCACCGGCAAACGCCGCGACCTGGACGCCTACGATCCCCATTACGAGCACCTCGTGCTGTGGGACGCCAAGGCCCTGCGCATCGTGGGCGCCTATCGTTTCGGTCATGGCGGCCGGCTGATCGCCGCACGCGGCATGGCGTCCCTTTACACGTCCAGCCTGTTCGACTATTCGCCGGCGCTCGAGTCGCGACTGGCCCAGGGGTTGGAACTCGGTCGCAGCTTCATTACCCCCGCCTACTGGCGTTCCCGCGCACTCGACCAGCTCTGGCAGGGCATCGGCCTCTACCTGCAGCGCAACGCGGATGTGCGTTACCTGTTCGGTCCGGTCAGCATGTCCGTCAGCATGCCCCGCGAAGCACGCGAATGGATCGCAGCGGCGCACCAGCATTTCTTCGGCGTGCAGGGTCTTGCGGCGGCACGCCAGCCGTTCGTCATCCCGGATGCCACCATCGCCTCCGTACGCGCCGAACTGGAAGGGCTGGACGCGGCCAGTGGCCTGGGCCGGCTGAAGCATCGCCTGGACGCGCTGGGCGTGACGCTGCCGGTGCTCTACCGGCAGTACGTGGACCTGGTGGAGCCGACCGGCGTGCAGTTCCTGGCCTTCGGCGAAGATCCGGATTTCTCCGGTTGCGTGGATGGCCTGGTGCTGCTCGACCTGGCCGCGTTGAAGCCGTCCAAGCGGTCGCGTTACCTGGGCAAGGGGTGACAGCGCCACGGAAGTCTGCTCTTGCGCGGATTGCCGCTTACGCCCATACACGGACACGCCAGCGGGTATCGCTGGCGTGTCCGTTTCCGGTAATGGCGTGAGGCCTGTAGCCTTCCCAAACCCGCGCCCTCATCGTTAAACTGTCATAACGCGGCGATAAGGTTGCCCCTTGTCTGCTGGACCGTTCATCTGTTTCCCAACGTATTGACCCACCTGCATTTGCGGGTCATTCGCCGTGCCCGGAGATAACGTTTTTTCTTGCGTAGAACGTAATAAATATCGGTTTGCAGATAATCGATATCAATTGCGGGAAGGGTATTAAAAGCCGATTCAAAAGAATAAATAGCTGCCTCGAAAGAGGCCGGCCACGGACGGCTTTGGCATGACCTCAACCCAGTGTTTCAGGAAAACCTCCATGATCCGCAACTCCCTCTCGGGCGCCATCGCCTTGACCCTCTTCGCGGCCGCCAGTGTCGTGTCGGCGCAGGATAGCCAGGGCACGCAGGCCGCCGAGGCGCAGCGCGTCCGCAGTGCCGCCGCCAGCACCTCGAATACCACGAACGACAACGCCACCCGCCGCGCTACCCAGCAGATGGAATCGGTGCAGGTGAAGGCGGATTCGCTGTCGCTCGGCGCGGGCCTGATGTCCGTCCAGGACGCGCCCAAGGCCGTGTCCACCGTGTCGCGCGAGGCCATCATCCGCGCCGCGCCCGGCATCAATTTCACCCAGGCGATCGACTCGATCCCCGGCGTCACGGCGTCGACCGACGACTACACGGGCCTCAACGACGGCAACGCCTCGATCCGCGGCTTCAGCCTCGACGAGATCGGCGTGACGGTGAATGGCGCCCCGATCAACGACAGCGGCAACTACAAGATCTACGCGACCGAATACGGTGACAGCGAGAACATGGGCGACGTGACCGTGCAGCCCGGGTTCCCCGAGAACGGCACGCCGATCTCCGGCGCCGCGGGCGGTTCCATCGCGTGGGTCACGGTCGATCCGTCGCACACCGCCGGTCTGGACGTCAGCCAGTCCGGCGGCGGCAACAGTTATCACCGCACGTTCTTTCGCTTGAACACCGGTGACACCGGCCCGGTCCGCTCGTGGATTTCCTATTCCAACAACGAGACCAACCTGTGGCGCGGCCGCGGCAAGGCCAAGGTCACCAAGGTCGACGAGAAAACCGTCTGGCAGATCGACGACAAGAACTCGGTCGCGTTCTCGGTGCAGTACAACCGCTTGATCAAGACCAACTACGAGTCGCTGACCAAGGCCCAGGCGGCCCAGCAATACGACCAGAGCTACCTGGGCACATACACGCCCGGCAGCACCAGCAGCAACTACTACGCGCTGCACCAGAACCCGTTCCGCAACTACCTGGCCAGCATGGACGGCGAGTTCACGCTGTCCGACAACCTGCGCCTGTCGGTGGTGCCGTATTTCCAGTACGGCTACGGCGGTGGCGGCTCGGGCAGCACCTTCACCGAGAACGCGAAGGCCAACGGCAACTACTACAGGACGGTGGCGTACGACCTCAACGGCGACGGCAAGATCGGCGGCACCCAGCTGGTCAACTCGTACAGCTACTCGACGACCTACCGGCCCGGCATCATCGCCAAGTTCAACCAGGACTTGAGCGACAGCAACAGCCTGGAATACGGGGTGTGGGCCGAGCGCCCCCGCCAGCAGCAGGGCCAGGCGTTCGTGCCCGTGGATTACGCCACCGGCGTGCCCATCGATACGTGGGCCGCCAAGGGCTCGCGCATCGCCTATCCGGACGGCACATCGCAGAAGGCTTACAGCCAGTACACCACGACCACCAATGCCAAGGCGTTCGTCACCGACAACTGGAACCCGACCGACAAGCTCACCCTTACGGGCAGCGTCGCCTATGTCTGGTCCAAGCGTGATGGCGAGGTCGCCGAATACCCGGATTCCGCCGGCGCGATCAATGCGGCCGGCAAGGTGACGGTGACGCCGACCAACATCGGCTACGGCGCCTCACCGGTGGACACGTACCACAAGTGGACGCCCACGGCGGGTGCGAAGTACCAGCTGGATGCCGAGAACCAGATCTACTTCGGGATCGGCAAGACGTTCCGTGCCCCGATCAACGGCGCGGTGCTGAGCAACGCCCTGTACGGCTACGGCACGGCCCAGGCCGGCGCGCTGCCGAACAAGCCGGAAACCTCGACCAGTGCCGACCTGGGCTGGCGCTACTACGGCGAGCGCGCGTCGCTCAGCGTCGATGCGTTCGCGGCCAACTTCAACAACAAGCAGGTTTCCGGCTACGACGAGGCCACCGGCCTGAGCGTGTATACGCAGCTGGGCAAGGTGCATAACCGCGGCATGAGTGCCGAGGGCAGCTTCAGCTTCGACCCCCAGTGGTCGGTGTACGGCAACTACACCTACTTGCAGTCGCGCATGGAGGACAACCTCGATTCCCTCGGCGACGGCATCTACAACACCCGCGGCAAGACCCTGCTCAACGCACCGCGCAACTCGGGATATGTGGAACTCAGCTACAAGAACGGGCCGTTCTGGGCCGGACTGAACGCCAAGTACCAGGGTTCCATCTGGGGCGACTGGTCGAATACGGAGCGTGTCGGCGGCTACACCACGCTGAACCTCAATGCGGGCTGGGATTTCCCGGACTTCTCGTCGACCTTCCGCAAGCCGTACATCAAGGTCAACGTGTTCAACCTCACCGATCGCAAGGCGCTGACCAATGCGAACAACACCTCGGCCTTCCTGGCGAGCAACCCCGGCAAGATCAAGGACGCCAACGGGGTGACCCTGTTCACATCGGCGCCTTACTACTCGGTGCTGGAGGAACGGACGTTCATGGTGACCTTCGGAGCCTCGTTCTTCTGAGTCTTGTCCGGTCACGGTAGGGGAGGCCCTCTCGGTCGGCCCTGCCCATGCGCATGATCTTCAGGCCCCTCCTCGCGAGGGGCCTTTTTTTGTGTCGGCCGCGCAGGTATGCGCAGTATAGGCAACACAGGCTTGCGGCCCGCCATGCCGCTCGTCGACATCGCCGGTAGGGGTGGCTCTTACAGGATCCGGTGACACGGGCGTTATCGGCAAAATATATACTTTAAAATCAATGGATTAATCGACAAAACCACCAACCGTCACGGAAGTGGTATTTATCAAACTGGCGTGAAAACGTTACAAATCTGTCATACAATGCCGTTAAAGTTGGCTTAACAACTGTCGCCACCGGTCGCAAGGATGTGAGCCGGGTCACATGAGACGACACAGCCAGCGATTTGGGGAAAGTCCAGATGCGACGCTCCACCCGGCCCCGCGCCAGGTAGACCTTCGTCTGGAAAAAATTTTCGTATGCAAGCCACAGGGTCGACCACTAGATGAATAGCCGCATCCGCGCCAAACTCCTGCCGCTGGCGATCGCCTCGCTGCTGACGGCACCTGCGTTCGCGCAGGAAACCTCGTCCACGATCAGCGGCCGCGTCCTCGACGCCGCCGGCCAGCCGGTGGCCAATGCCACCGTCGTGATCGTGCATGAGCCGTCGGGCACGACGAAGACCACCACCACCGATGCCAGCGGCCGTTACTCGGCCCAGGGCCTGCGCGTCGGCGGTCCGTTCGACGTGACCGCGACCAAGGATGGCGCCCCGTCGGCTCGCCAGGACAACGTCTACCTGCAGCTGGGCGCGGACACCGCGGTCAACCTGAGCTCCGGCGCCGCCGCCAATGCCGCCGATGCCACCGCGCTGAATGCGGTCACCGTGTCGGCCGTCTCCGGCCAGTTCTCGTCGGAGAACAAGGGCCTGGGCACTACCATTTCGCAGGCGCAGCTGAAGGCCACGCCGGCCCCGAGCCGCAACATCGCGGACATCGCCCGTCTCGACCCGCGCGTCAACGTCGACCACGGCACCGGCGCGATCTCGGCCAACGGCCAGAATGCCCGTATGAACAGCATCAAGGTCGACGGCCTGGGCGTCGGCGACCCGTTCGGCCTGAACGGCACGGGCATGCCGACCGTCGGCTCGCCGGTCTCGATGGATACGATCGATTCGTTCAACATTTCGACGGCTAATTACGATGTCAGCTCCGACACGATCGGCGCGGATATCAATGCCGTCACCAAGTCGGGTACGAACGAGTTCCATGGTTCGGCTTACTACGGCTTCAAGAACGCCAGCAGCATGGTCGGCAAGGCCGGCTGGCTCGACCAGGGCCGTGACTACACCGAGTTCGATCGTAACTGGGTGGCTGGCGCGACTGTCGGCGGTCCGATCATCAAGGACAAGCTGTTCTTCTTCGCCGGTTACGAGAAGGAAGAAGTGACCGGCCTGAGCTCGGGCGCCGTGAACGGCCTCGATCCTTCGCTGACCACCTCGACGGTCAACAAGATCTCGCCGGCCGATCTTCAGCGCATCATCAACGGCGCGAACGCTCTCGGCATCGTGCCGGGCAGCACCGGTGCCAACGCCGGCACGCTGACCGACAAGCGCTACATCGCCAAGCTGGACTGGAACATCACGGACGGCCACCGCATGAACCTTGCGTACTCGCGTACCAAGGAAGTGAAGCCCAATCCGCAGGGTAACGGCACGTCGTCCGTCGGCCTGTCGAGCTACTGGTACACCGTCAATTCCGACATCAAGAACTACACGCTGCAGTCGTTCGACGACTGGAACGACATCTTCTCGTCGGAAACCAAGATCGGTTACAGCGATTATTCGCTGAACCGTTCGGTCGATACGCAGCAGCCGATGCTGACCGTTCGCGCGAACAACACGGCCTTCGGCACCAGCGCCACCGGCCCGACCGTCAACCTCGGCGAAGACCAGTTCAGCCATTACAACGTGGCTTCGGTGAAGACGCTCAACGCCATGTGGGCCGGCACCCTCTACCTCGGCGACCACACCATCAAGGGTGGCTTCGAGTGGGAGCGTAACCGTATCTACAACCTGTTCGGTCGTACCCAGTTCGGTTCGTACACCTTCGGCAACGACGGCGTTAACAACATTGGCCGGGGTCTGTACAGCAACTATTCGCTATACCAGCCGGCCGCGGGTTACTCGCTGGACGATATCGCCGCCCAGTGGGAGCTGCGTCGTCACACCTTCTTCCTGCAGGACACCTGGCAGGCATCGGACAACCTGTCGGTGCAGTTCGGTTTCCGCGTCAACAAGTACCTGACCGACGACAAGCCGCTGTACAACGCGACGTTCCAGTCGAAGTACGGCTTCAGCAATGCCAACACGATCAATGGTAGCCAGCTGGTCGAGCCGCGCCTGTCGTTCAACTACACCTTCGACAGCGAGTACAAGACGCAGCTGCGCGGTGGCGTTGGCCTGTTCCAGTCCGATCCCCCGACCGTGTGGATGACCAACCCGTACCAGAACAACGGTATCAACGTCGCCACGTACTCTTACGACCGCCAGGCAAACGGCAGCTGCGTGCTGGGCGGGACACCGGTTGCCTGCCCGCTGTTCAGTCCCAATCCGCTCAACCAGCCCACCACGGGCGCCGGGACCATTCCGCAGCAGGCTGTCGATACGGTCGACAAGAACTTCAAGCTGCCGAGCGTGTGGAAGTCCTCGATCGCCTTCGATCGTGAACTGCCGTGGCAGGGCATCATCGCCAGCATCGAGTACCAGCACCTCGACGTGCAGGACGGCATCCTCTACCAGAACCTGAATCTTGGCGGTCCCACCGGCATCATGCCGGACGGTCGCTACACGTATAACGGCTGCATCGGTGGCTCGATCCCGGTCGGTGGCCCGACGGGGGTCACCTGTACGGGTGCGAACCTCACCGGTTCCAGCACGGCCGGCACGCTTGCTCGCGCTCGCCGCGACAACCGCTTCGCCCAGGGTGTCACCTACCTGACCAACACCTCGAAGGGTGGGGCTGACACCGTCACGCTGTCGTTCTCGAAGCCGATGGCGGATGGCTGGTCGTGGAGCGTCGCGGCCACCGGCGGTCATTCGACCGAAGTGAACCCGGGCACCTCGAGCCAGGCCACGTCGAACTATTCGAACAGTGCCTGGACCAACCCGAACGAAGATGTCGCATCCACGGCCAATACGAACATCGCGAAGCGCCTGAACGCCTCGCTTACGTGGCAGCACAACTTCTTCGGCGACTACGCCACGACGATCAGCGCGTTCTATGACGGTCACTCCGGCGTGCCGTACAGCTGGATCTTCGGCAACGATTCGAACGGCGACAGCTACTCGAAGGACCTGGCGTACATCCCGACCCGCAATGACGGCACCGTGTTCCGCAATGCCGCCGGTACGGCAGCGGCCTCGCAGCAGCTGGTGAACCAGTTCTACGACTACATCAATGGTGACAGCTACCTGCGCAAGCAGCAGGGCAAGATTGCCAAGCGTAACGGTGCCACGTCCGCCTGGGTCAACCAGATCGACCTGAGCATGAGCCAGGAAATTCCCGGCATCTTCAAGGGCAACAAGGGCGAGATCCGCCTGGACGTGTACAACTTCCTGAACCTCGTGAACAAGAAGTGGGGCCAGCAGTCGTATGTCGGCTTCCCGTACACCCGTACCCTGGCCAACTTCGGTGGCGTCAACGCGCAGGGCGAGTACATCTACAACCTGCCGACGGATGCCAACGGCAACTTCCAGCCGGGCCTGAAGGGCATCTACGACGCCCCGACCGACAACAGCGCGACCAAGATCAACCCGGTCTCGCGTTGGTCCGCCATGCTGACGGTTCGCTACACGTTCTAAGCGAAGGATTCGCTGTTTTATCCGAAGGCCGGCATCCGTGAGGGTGCCGGCCTTCTTTTTGCCACGGCCGGCGCCGGTCTTGACCCCCCGGCGCCGTCCGCGTGATCCTAGGCGGTCCGCTCCCGATCCGGAGCGGGGTTCGCCGCTAATCCGCGGTCGTAAAGGACGAGTAACTCCATGAATGCCATCCATTTCGGGGACCCGGTCAACGGCAAGACCGTGAGTGCCCGCGTATCGCCGGCCGGCGGCCTCGACATCCTCTCCCGCAACGAAGTGGCGCGCCTGCGCGACGCCAGCGGGTCGGGCCTGCACCAGTTGCTGCGCCGTTGCGCGCTGGCGGTGCTGACCTCGGGCAACCTCTCGGACGATCCCGGCACGCTGTTCGAGCAATATCCCGATTTCGACATCCAGGTGCTGCAGGAAGATCGCGGCATCAAGATCGAACTGAAGAATGCACCGGAGCAGGCCTTCGTCGACGGCCGCATCATCCGCGGCATCAATGAACTGCTGGTCGCAGTGGTGCGTGACATCGTCTACGTATCCACCCAGCTGGAAGCCGGCGCCTTCGATCTCGACGACACCGTGGGCATCACGCACGCCGTGTTCGAGATCCTGCGCAATTCCCGCATCCTGCGTCCGCAGGTGGACCCCAACCTGGTGGTCTGCTGGGGTGGTCATTCCATCTCTCGCGACGAATACGAGTACACCAAGCGGGTCGGTTACCAGCTCGGCCTGCGTGGCCTGGATATCTGCACGGGGTGTGGCCCGGGTGCGATGAAGGGCCCCATGAAGGGCGCGACCATCGCCCACGCCAAGCAGCGTCGCAAGGGCAATCGCTATATCGGTGTGACCGAGCCGGGCATCATCGCCGCGGAGTCGCCCAACCCGATCGTCAACAACCTGGTCATCATGCCGGACATCGAGAAGCGTCTCGAGGCGTTCGTGCGGCTGGGCCACGGCATCATCGTCTTCCCAGGCGGCGTCGGCACTGCGGAAGAAATCCTCTACATGCTCGGCATCCTGCTGTTGCCGAAGAACAAGGGCATTCCGTTCCCGTTGATCTTCACCGGGCCGCAGCAGTCGGCCGCGTACTTCGAGCAGATCGACCGTTTCCTCCGCCTGACGCTCGGCGACGACGTAGCCAAACACTACAAGATCATCGTCGACGATCCGGCGGCGGTCGCGCACGCCATGGTCGCGGGCATCGAGAAGGTGCGCAATCACCGGCTCGACAACAAGGATGCCTTCTTCTTCAACTGGGCCCTGGACATCCCGCTGCCGTTCCAGCAGCCGTTCCGTCCCACGCACGAAGCCATGGCCGGCCTGGCGCTGCATCGCGATCGCCCGAAGCACGAACTGGCGGCCGATCTTCGCCGTGCGTTCTCGGGCATCGTTGCCGGCAACGTCAAGGAGGAGGGCGTGCGCGCCATCGAACAGTCCGGCCCGTTCGTGATCGACGGCGAGCCGGAGATCATGCGCGCCCTCGACGAGATGCTGAAAGCCTTCGTTGCGCAACACCGCATGAAGCTGCCCGGCGGCACGGCGTACGAGCCGTGCTACGTGGTGCGTACCTGAGCAGCTTACTTAAGTAATGGCGGCCGGATCGGGTAGCCCGGTCCGGCTCGCCATTAGCTGAACGCCACGCGCAAACACGCACGATGCGTCACACCGTCTAGACGGCTCCACAAGCGAGGATGGCGCCCACGCATCCCGTCCGGAGAGTTTCCATGCTCGTCACCATCCTGCTCGTCATCCTCGTCCTCGCGCTCATCGGCGGCCTGCCCACCTGGGGCTATTCCAGCTCGTGGGGTTACGGTCCCAGCGGCGGTATCGGCGTGGTCCTCGCCATCGTGCTGATCTGCTGGCTGCTCGGCGTATTCTGATTTATCCACGTTCCCGGTGACGCTCAGGCGCACCGGGAATGGAGCCCACCATGACCCGACCGCATCGTCCCGTTCCCGCGACCGACAAGGTGCCGACAGGCACCGAGCCCGTGCCTCTCGACGAGTCGCCAGTGAATCGACCCGGCCCCGATCCGGACACCGACGGCGATCCCGTGGAGACCTGAGTTGGCGCGTGTTGAATGGCCGGGCGATATCGTTCCCCGCAGCTTCTTTCATCGCGACGCGCGCGATGTGGCCCCGCAGCTGCTGAACAAGTTGCTGGCATCGGCTGACGGACGGGTAGGGCGCATCGTGGAAGTCGAGGCTTATGTCGGCGCCATCGATCCTGCCGCACACACGTTCCGTGGCAAGACCAAACGCAATGCGGTGATGTTCGGGCCTCCCGGGCACATGTATGTGTACTTTACCTACGGCATGCACTGGTGTGCGAACACGGTGTGCGGTCACGAAGGCGAAGGTTCCGGCGTCCTCATGCGCGCGCTGGAACCTGTCGCGGGTATCGAAACGATGCGTGCAGCACGGCCACGTATCCGGAAAGACCGCGATCTGTGCAGCGGTCCGGCCCGGCTGACCCAGGCCATGGGTATCACAGGCGCACAGAATGGCATCGACCTGGTGCGGGCGCGGGATGGCTACACCATCCTTGATGACGGCATGCCGCCCCCCGATGAGGTGGTCGGCTCCGCGCGTATCGGCATCCGGGAAGGCACCGACCTCCTGTGGCGATGGTTCGTGGCAGGCAATCCCCACGTCTCACGCGCCTGAGTCCCGTGTGCTTCGCGGGGAGGGCAGATTGGCTTTACCGTTCCATGTGGCATAACCTCTCGCGCATACCCGACATGGAGGCTCGCATGAAGCGCATCGTCACCGCTTTTGTTCTTACCGCCCTTTCCGTTGGCTTCGCCTCCGCGGATACCTATCGCTTCGGCTCCCAGGTCGTGACCACGGGCGACAGCGAAGGCCGCCTCCGCCAGATCGCCGGCAAGCCCGATCGTGAAACGCCGATCGAAACACCGCGTGGCGGCCTGGAGGGGTATCGGCTGGAGTATTTCGATCACGGTAAATCCGTGCAGATCGAGATCGTCGACGGGCGCATTCGCTCGATCACGCAACTGCAAAACTGACTCGCGAACGTCGATGGGTTATCATCGACCTCTCAACCCCATGTCCTGGATTCCCCCGGTGCTTACGCCACCCTGATCGTCACCCTTGTGTTCACAGGCTGCGGTAGCTACCGCAGGACGATCGCGTGTCGGTTCCTTACCGACCGCCTATCCGTTTACCAGGACAATTCATGAATACCTCTACTCGTTGGAGCCAGCAGTGGTTCTTCAACGTGCGTGGCGACGTGCTCTCGGGCCTTGTCGTCGCGCTCGCGCTCATTCCCGAAGCCATCGCGTTTTCCGTCATCGCCGGCGTGGACCCCAAGGTGGGTCTCTACGCATCGTTCTCGATGGCGGTGGTAATCGCTTTCACGGGCGGCCGGCCCGCCATGATTTCCGCCGCCACCGGGGCGATGGCCCTGCTGATGGTGAGTATGGTCAAGACCCATGGCTTGCAGTACCTGCTGCTGACGACCATCGCGACGGGCCTGTTCCAGGTGCTGGCAGGCGCGCTACGGCTCGGCGGCCTCATGCGTTTCGTTTCGCGGTCCGTGGTCACCGGCTTCGTCAACGCATTGGCCATCCTTATCTTCATGGCGCAATTGCCCGAGCTTATCGGCGTATCGTGGATGGTCTATCCGATGACCGCCGGCGCGCTGGCTATCATCTACCTGTTTCCCTACGTCACGCGCGCTGTGCCATCGCCATTGGTGGCCATCGTGGTGATGACGGTCATCGCCATCGTCTTCCGCATCGATATCCATCGTGTAGGCGACATGGGCGCATTGCCCGATTCGCTGCCGCATTTCCTGCTGCCGGACGTGCCGCTGAACTGGGAGACCGCGAAGATCGTGTTGCCCACGGCGGCGACGCTGGCGGTGGTGGGGCTACTCGAATCGATGATGACCTTGCAGATCGTCAACGACATGACCGATACGCGGTCGGACAAGAACCGCGAGTGCATGGGGCAGGGCTTCGCCAATATCGCGACCGGCTTCATCGGTGGCATGGCGGGCTGCGCCATGATCGGCCAGTCGGTCATCAACGTACGCTCCGGCGGTCGCGGCCGGCTATCGACGCTTGTGGCCGGCGTGGTGCTGCTGATGCTGGTGGTGTTCGGCGCACCGTGGGTCAGTCAGATCCCCATGGCGGCCCTGGTGGCGGTGATGATCATGGTCTCGCTCAGCACGTTCAACTGGCGATCCCTCGCGGCGCTACGCATGCACCCCACGTCCTCCAGCATCGTCATGCTGGGCACGGTCGTGGTGACCGTCTGGACGCATGACCTCGCACGTGGCGTGTTGACCGGCGTGATCCTCTCCGCGGTGTTCTTTGCCCGCAAGGTCGGTCGCATGCTCGACGTGGACAGCTCCCTCTCCGAGGAAGGCGTGCGCACCTATGTCGTCTCCGGCCAGGTGTTCTTTGCATCGGCGGATACGTTCGGTGACTTCTTCGACGTGAAGGAAGAGGACCTGAGCGGCGTGGTGATCGATGTCACCGCGGCCCATTTCTGGGACCTGACCGCGATCGGCGCGCTGGATCGCGTGGTACTCAAGTTCCGCCAGGCAGGCGTCACGGTGGACGTCGTGGGCCTGAACGCCGCTAGCCACGAACTGGTGCAGCGCCTGGGTACCCACCACCGGGAAGGCGCCTCACTGGATACCGGCGCTCACTGAGTGTATGGATGGGCGGGTTACCGCCCAAAAGAAAAGGGCCTGCATCGCTGCAGACCCTTTCAAAACCTGGCGCCCGAAGTTGGACTCGAACCAACGACCCCCTGATTAACAGTCAAGTGCTCTAACCGGCTGAGCTATTCGGGCGGGGAGCCACGTATTGTGTTGATGTCGATGGGGGCTGTCAAGCGGCTCTAGGCATTTTTTGCGCGGTGCCGGGCACACGCCGCCGCGATGTCGGCAGGGGCTGTTTCGCGACGGATACGGCCCGACCGCGCCAACACGATGCTGACAGCCGTATGGGCTTTGCCCCGAAGGCACAGGCTGATCCGCTGGTTATCGTGGTTGGCGGTGCCATCGGCCTGGAAGTTCACCGCGGATCGCCCGGCCGAGTGAACGATGTTGATGGCGCGGGGCACGGTATCCGACACATCGAACAGGGCTTTGGCCTGTTGGTCGCGGGCGATCCAGCCCAGGCTCCAGTCGACGGTTGCGGAGCACAGCCGTCCGTCTTCGCTGGGGCACACATAAGTAGGGTGGCCTCGGCGAATTGCCGTGGCGCGGGCCTTGTTCAGCGATGTGAAGAGTGCTTCCCCGGTGGCTTTCAACTGATATCGGGCCAGTGTCCCGGCAAGGGCCGGCAGGGCCATCAGCACCAGCATGCCGGTGATGACCAGGGTGGCGGTCAGGTCGGGCAGGGTGAAGCCGCCTGGGAGCCGTTGGCGTGTGGGCATGGGGGAGCGACCGGGGCAGGAAAGTCCTCGACCATCCTGACTCGGGCGAGCGCCATCCACTGTCGGGTTGGGACCTCACGCCCTGTAGGCGGCCGCCGTTTAAAATCGTCCTTTCAGCCAGCATATGGTCAACCATGACCGATCGCTTCCAGCTCGTTTCGCCCTACAAGCCCGCCGGTGACCAGTCGGAGGCCATTCGCCGCCTGAGCGAGGGCTTCGAATCCGGCCTGGCCGCCCAGACCCTGCTCGGGGTAACCGGGTCCGGAAAGACCTTCACCATCGCCAACGTGGTGGAGCAGATCCAGAAGCCGACCATCGTGCTGGCGCCGAACAAGACGCTGGCCGCGCAGCTCTACGGCGAATTCAAGGAGTTTTTTCCGCACAACGCGGTGGAATACTTCGTCAGCTACTACGACTACTACCAGCCGGAAGCCTACGTGGTGGCCTCGGATACCTTCATCGAGAAGGATTCCAGCATCAACGATCACATCGAGCAGATGCGTCTCGCGGCCACCAAGGCGCTGTTGTCGCGGCGCGACTCCCTGATCGTGGCCACCGTATCCGCGATCTACGGACTGGGTGATCCGGAGGACTACATGAGCCTCCGCCTTATCCTGTCGCGCGGGGAGCATATCCAGCAGCGCGCGCTGATCCGTCAGCTGACCGAACTGCAGTACGTGCGCAACGAAATGGATCTGCGGCGCGGTACGTACCGCGTACGTGGCGAAGTGGTCGATGTGTTCCCGGCGGAGTCGGAGTCCGAGGCGCTGCGCATCGAGCTGTTCGACGGGGAAGTGGAAAACCTTTCGCTGTTCGATCCGCTCACTGGCGAAGTGCTGCGCAAGGTGCCCCGCTACACCGTGTACCCGAAAACCCACTACGCCAGCACGCGCCAGAGCGTTCTCAACGCGATGGAGACGATCAAGGTCGAGCTGTCGGAACGGCTGGAGCAGCTGTACCGGGACAACAAGCTCGTCGAGGCGCAGCGCCTGGAGCAGCGCACCCGTTTCGACCTGGAAATGATGGCGGAGGTGGGGTTCTGCCAGGGCATCGAGAATTATTCGCGGCACATGACCCGCCGCGGCCCGGGCGAGCCGCCGCCGACGCTTTTCGACTACCTGCCGCCGGACGCATTGATGGTGGTGGACGAGTCGCACGTGACCGTTCCCCAGCTGGGCGCCATGTACAAGGGTGACCGTTCGCGCAAGGAGACACTGGTGGAATTTGGTTTCCGCCTGCCGTCGGCCATGGACAACCGTCCCCTTCGCTTCGAGGAATGGGAGCGCCGTGCGCCACGTGCGATCTACGTGTCGGCCACGCCGGCGAAGTACGAACTCGAGCGTTCCATCGACAACGTGGTCGAGCTGGTCGTGCGTCCCACGGGCCTGATCGATCCCGAGGTGGAGGTGCGGCCGGTGCGTACCCAGGTCGACGATCTGCTAGGCGAGATCCACAAGCGCGTGGCGATAGGCGACCGCGTGCTGGTCACTACACTTACAAAGCGCATGGCGGAGAACCTGACGGATTACCTGTCCGAGCACGACGTGCGGGTACGCTACCTGCATGCGGACATCGACACGGTGGAGCGTACGGAGATCATCCGCGACCTGCGGCTGGGCGAATTCGACGTGCTGGTGGGTATCAACCTGCTGCGCGAGGGCCTGGACATGCCCGAGGTGTCGCTGGTGGCCATCCTCGATGCGGACAAGGAGGGGTTCTTGCGCTCCACGCGCTCCCTGATCCAGACCATTGGCCGCGCCGCCCGAAACGTACGTGGCAAGGCGATCCTGTACGGCGACACCATTACCGGCTCCATGAAGGACGCCATGGACGAGACGGCGCGACGCCGCGAGAAGCAGGTCGAGTACAACACGCTCCATGGCATCACGCCCACCACGGTCGTGCGTCGCATTGCGGACATCATGGAAGGCGCCCGCGCCGACGTGGGTTCCCGCGGGGGCAAGGGGCGCAAGGGCAAGGAAGCGAAGAAGGCTCAGGAAGAGCAGGCCGATTACGGCTCCCTGACCCCGGAGCAGGTCGGCTCCACGATCAAGAAGCTGGAGACGCGCATGTACAAGCACGCCCAGAACCTCGAGTTCGAGGAGGCGGGCAAGCTCCGCGACGAGATCCACCGGCTGCGGGACCGGGCCCTGCGCTGACACGGGCCGGCCCGGAAAAAAATCCGGCCGGGCTCTTGCAGCGGGGATCGGGCGCCGGTAAACTGCGCAGCTCTTCGGGCGGTTAGCTCAGCGGTAGAGCACTACCTTGACATGGTAGGGGTCACAAGTTCGATCCTTGTACCGCCCACCACTTTCCCTCACCGGGCGGTGGCACGAAGAAGCTGAAAAAAGGAGCCTGCGGCTCCTTTTTTTGTGCCCGGCATTTGGACGACATCCAGAGCGATCACCACTTACGCTTGATGATGATCGGCGACCCGGTGCAAGCAGGGCGCGCGCTTGCCAGACTGGAGGCCCTGACGCGAATCGGTCCGGATTCTCACGACCCATCGCCTCGCGTCCCGGCACACTGAGGAGGATCAGCGCGATGGAGTACGTCATGAAGAAGACGCGATACCCGGGACCAGGCCGGCCCGCGGGCTACGCCGGCTGCGTGCATCCCTCAGGTGCCGACCTGGCGGGCATCCTCGGCGGTATGCAGGAGCGATTGGGCCGGCTCGACGAGCGCACGGCCAGTATGAGTGTGCTCCTTGACCGGATGATGCAGTGTCAGGACGCAAACGGTGCCCGTTTGGCGGCGGCAGAGGTCCGTACGGAGCAGCGTTTTTCGGAGGTGGAGCAGCGTTTTGCCGACGCTGAAGCCAGGTCGGAGCAGCGCGTAATCGCATCGGAAGCGCGATCCGATCAGCGTCTTGCGGCAACCGAAGCCCGACTCGTAAAGCGTCTGGATGCGAGCGACGAGCATGCCACGGCCGAAACAGCGCGCCTCGGCTTGCGACTGGATGGCGTGGAAACCAGGCTGGAACAGCTGATCGCCTGGAAACACCGCGTCGTGGGTGCGGTGGTGGCCGCCGGCGTGGCCGGTGGTGTTGCAAGCGTCGTGGCCGATGCCGCGTTTCGTCTGCTGGGCATCTCGCGGTAGCCGCCATGAGGCCGCATGGTGGCCCAAGGTCCGCCAGCGTGCCGCAGAGTCGCTACACTCAGTGCTTTCCCGGTGGAGCGATATCCCGTGGGTTACCTGCTGATCAAGTCCCTGCACATCGTCTTCGTCATCGCCTGGATGGCAGCGGTCTTTTACCTGCCGCGGATACTGATCAATATCGTGGAAGCTGGCAACGAGGCCGCGGTCCGCGCACGGCTGATCCTGATGGGTCGTCGTCTCTACCGGTTCGGGCACATCATGTTCGGGGTGGCGCTCGTTTTCGGTCTGGTCCTCTGGCTCTATTTCCACATCGCCGGCGGTTGGCTGCACGTGAAGCTGGCACTGGTTGCCGCGATGCTCGCCTACTACATCTGGACGGGCCGCCTGCTGAAACGCAGCGAGGCAGGCGGTTCGCTGCCGTCGTCCAAGGCCCTGCGGCTTTGCAACGAGTTGCCGGTACTGGTCCTGCTGGCCATCGTCTATCTCGTTGTCGGGAAGCCGTTCTGACGTCTCGATCCGTGCGACATGGGGCCGTCATCATCAACCGCATGATTCCCGAGTCCGCTGGAGCTCCGTGGTGACCACAGCGAACGACATCGCGCCTGGGCTCATGGTCCTGCATGGCAACCGCCTGGAAGAACTGCGTGACGTCCTGGTGGCGTGGCTTCGCCGTGCGCCCTTGCAGCCCCTGGAAGACGAGTCGATCCTGGTGCAGTCCAACGGCATCGCGCAGTGGTTCCGCCTGGCGCTGGCACGCTCGGAGGCCGACGGCGGCATGGGTATCGCCGCGGCCGTCGATGTGCAATTGCCGGGGCGTTTTCTCTGGATCGCCTACCGCGCTGTGCTCGGCAAGGATGCCGTGCCGCCGGAGTCGCCTTTCGACAAGTCCCGTCTGGTCTGGCGCCTGATGCGCCTGTTGCCATCCGTGGCGGCCGAAGAGGGCTTCGCATCGCTGAGCGCGTTCCTCGGCAAGGACGACGACGCGCGAAAGTGCCACCAGCTGGCCGAGCGGCTTGCCGACCTCTACGACCAGTACCAGGTATACCGTGCCGACTGGCTTGACGATTGGGCGGCAGGGCGCGACGTGCTGCGGGACGCCCGCGGTGCGGCGCCCGACATGGCGGAAGACGATTGCTGGCAGGCGCGCCTGTGGCGTCGCTTACTGGACGATGTCGGCCCGGACGAGGCCGACGGTCACCGTGCCGCGGTGCACGAGCGCTTCCTGCGGGCCGTGGCCTCCGTGTCGGAGCGCCCGGCGGCCCTGTCGCGTCGCATCGTGGTGTTCGGCATGTCCTCGCTCCCGCGGCAAACGCTGGAGGCCCTGTCCGCGCTGGCACGCTGGTCGCAGGTGGTGCTGGTGGTGATGAATCCCTGTCGCCACTACTGGGCGGACATTGTCGACGACCGCGAGTTGCTGCGGGCCGAGCGGAGGCGTCAGGAAAGCAAGCCCGGCATGCCCCTGCTGCCTTCCGACGAGGACATGCACCTCTACGCCAACCCCCTGCTGGCCGCCTGGGGCAAGCAGGGTCGCGACTACATCCGCCTGCTCGACGAGTTCGACCATCCGGATACCTATCGCGAGCATTTCACCGCGTGGGACCAGCGCATCGACCTGTTCGCCGAGCCGACCGGCAACACGCTGCTCGGGCAGGTGCAGGCGGCCATCCTCGACCTGGAGCCCCTGCCGGAAGAACCGCGGCCGGTGGCGGCGGACGACACCTCCATCGTCTTCCATCTCGCGCACGGGCCGCAGCGCGAGGTGGAGATCCTGCACGACCAGCTGCTTGCCCGGTTCGAGGCATCAGCCCGCGACGGCCATCCCATCCTGCCTCGCGACGTGATCGTGATGGTGCCCGATATCGAAACCTACGGCCCGCACATCGACGCCGTCTTCGGCCGCGTGCCGCGCGACGACCCGCGATTCATTCCGTTCAGCGTGGCGGATCGTGCGGCGCGTGGCACCGTTCCGCTGGTCATGGCGCTGGACATGCTGATGGGCATGACCGAGTCGCGGTTCACGGCCGGCGAGATGGCCGATCTGCTCGATGTCCCGGCGGTGCGCACGCGTTTCGGCCTGGCCGAGGACGACCTGCCCTTGCTGCATCGCTGGATCGGCGGCGCTGGTATCCGCTGGGGGCTGGATGCCACGCAGCGCGGTTCGCTGGGGCTGCCGGCCCTGGAGCAGAACACCTGGGCGTTCGGTCTGCGGCGCATGTTGCTGGGCTATGCCGTGGGGGAAGGGGAGGCATGGGGCGATATCGAGCCCTTCGACGAGGTGGGGGGGCTCGATGCGGCGCTGGTCGGCCCGTTGTCCGACCTCCTCGCCGCACTCGGTCGCCACTGGCAAGATATGGCCGACCCGGCGCCGGCAGCGGTATGGGGGGCACGCCTGCGCCGGCTGATCGACGATTTCTTCGATCGTTCGGACGCCGAGGATGCCAAGCAGTTGGAACGCCTCCTGGATGCCCTCGATACCTGGGAAGGCGCTTGCGCCGAAGCCCGGTTCGACGAGCCCTTGCCGGTCGATGTGGTGCGCGAGGCCTGGCTGGGTCAGTTCGACGACGCGGGACTCTCCAAGCGATTCCTCGCCGGTGCAGTCAGCTTCGGTACGCTGATGCCCATGCGGGCCATCCCGTTCCGGGTGGTCTGCCTGCTGGGCATGAACGACGGCGACTACCCGCGTGCCCGTCCGCCCATGGATTTCGACCTGATGTCGCGGTCGGGTGCGTGGCGGCCGGGCGACCGCTCGCGTCGCGAGGACGATCGCTACCTTTTCCTCGAGGCCCTGCTGTCCGCGCGCGATGCACTGCATATCGGCTGGGTCGCGCGCAGCGCCCGCGACAACAGCGAGCGCGCGCCATCGGTGCTGGTGGGTCAGCTGCGGGATTACCTGGCATCGGCATGGCGGTGCGCCGACGATAAGCCGCTCCTGGCACGTCTTTCGGTGGAGCACCCGTTGCAGCCCTTCAGTCGTGCTTACTTTCGTGAGGGCGACACCCGGTTGTTCACCTATGCCAGCGAGTGGCGCCAGGCACACGACATCACCCCGTCCGCCGACGCGTCGACCTTGCCGGCGCTGCTCGTCGAACGGCCCATCGGGCTTGCCGTGCTGCGGCGTTTCCTGCGTCATCCGGTGCGGGAGTTTTTCCAGGCACGGCTCGGCGTGCGGTTCGAACTGGGCGACATCGCGGGCGACGACCAGGAGCCGTTCGCGGTCGATGCGCTGGGTCGGTTCGGCATGACCGACGCCTTGCTGCGTGCCGCCGTCCACAGCGGCGATGACGCCGCGGGCGCGATCGATATGGCGGCGTCGCGGCTGCAACGCAGCGGCCTGCTGCCCATGGGCGGGTTCGCTGCGCCGGTGCGCCGTGAACTGACGGCCACGGCGTCGGCCATCTTCGCCCGGTTCGTGACCGAGCGCCGCCGCTGGCCGATCGATGCCGGCAAGCGGGAAGTGCGTGTCGAGGCCGCGGGTGTGGTCGTCGAGGACTGGCTGGCCGAACTCCGGTCCGACACGGAAGGCAACCTCGCCGCTTTCCTGCTTTCGCCCGCGAACGTGCTGGAGCCGGACGGCTCGCCACGTACGCACCGGCTGGTGATGCCATGGATCGATCACCTGGTGGCCCAGGCCGCCGGGCTTGCCGTGCAGACCCGGTATGTCGGGCCGGACGCCACGATCGTGCTTGCTCCGATTCCGACCGACCGCGCCACGTCCATGCTGGAGACACTGCTGCTGGCGTGGCGCGAGGGCATGCGTGCGCCGCTGCCGGTGGCCGCGCGCACCGCGCTTTCGGCGCTCCTGGCCCCGGAGGAATCATCAATGCAGGCGGCACGAAGCGCCTACGAGGGCGTCCACGACCGCGTACGGGGCGAAGTGGACGGCGATCCGTACCTGATGCGCGCGTGGCCGGAGTTCGATGCGCTCGAGCGCGCCGGCTTCACCCGCTGGCTGCAGCCCTATCGCGACCTGCTGGGCGCGCTTCACGTGGAGCGCGCATGACCCTCGACTTCCAGACGCTGGACCCACTGACCATGCCGCTGGACGGCGTGCGCCTGATCGAGGCCAGTGCCGGCACGGGCAAGACGTGGACGATCGCTGCGCTTTACGTGCGCGCTGTGTTGGGCCACGGCGTGGCGCAGCCCTTGCTGCCGCCGCAGATCCTTGTAGTGACGTTTACCGAGGCGGCCACGCAGGAACTGCGCGAACGCGTGCGGGCGCGTCTCGTCGAGGCGGCTGCCGCGTTCCGGGCCGGCACGACGAAAGAGCCCTTCCTCGCCGCGCTGATGGATGCCTGCGAGGCGGATCGCCATGGCGCATGCGCGCGCCGGCTCGAACTCGCCGCGCAATGGATGGACGAGGCGGCCATCTTCACCATCCATGGCTGGAGCCAGCGGATGCTGATCCAGCATGCCTTCGGCAGTGGCCACGCCTTCGCCCAGACGCTGGAGCCGGACGAGAGCGAACTGCTCGCCGAGTGCGTACGCGACTACTGGCGCAAGGCGTTCTACCTGCTCGACGAGGCGCGTCTCGCACCCATCCTCGAGGAATGGCAGACGCCCGATGCGCTTGCGCGCGCACTGCGCCCCTTGCTGTTCGGCGGCGAGGCCACGTTGCGCGTCAACGGCGAGGTATTGGCCTCCGGCGGCGATCTCGATGCGGCCCTGCTCGATCGTGCCGCATGGGACGAGGAGGATGAGCGACGCCACGCGGATGCGGCGCGCACATGGCTCGCCGATATCGATCGCATCGAGGCGATCGTCACCGCCGCGGTAGGCGACAAGACCCTGCACAACGGCTGGTACAAACCGGACCGTATTCCCGCCGATCTTGCCGCCATGCGTTACTGGGCGGAACGTGCGGAGCGCGTCGACTTCGATATCGCGCGGTATTCCGTGACGCGGCTGGGCAAGGCCACCGGCAAGGGCAAGCATCGGCCCGAGCATCCGGCGTTCGCGGCACTGGAACACTGGCAGGCCTGGCAGGCGGGAAAGGTAGGCATTCGCCATGTGGTGCTGGCCGACGCCCTGGCTTGGGTGCGCGAGCGGTTCGCCGCGCAGAAGCTGCGTCGCGCGCAGATCGGGTTCGACGACCTCCTGCTGCGCCTGGACCGCGCGCTCGCCGCCGATACCGGAACGGGACTGGCGCAGACCATTGCCCAGCAATACCCGCTCGCCCTTATCGACGAGTTCCAGGACACCGACCCCTTGCAATATCGGATTTTCCGCGCGATCTACGCCGCGGCGGAAGGTACCGGACTGTTGTTGATCGGCGACCCCAAGCAGGCCATCTATGCCTTCCGCGGGGCCGATATCCAGACCTACCTCGGGGCCAGGGCGGAAGCCCTCGCCCCGCATTACAGCCTGGATACCAACCATCGTTCCAGTGAGGCCATGGTGGCGGCGGTCAATGCGCTGTTCGGGCATGCCGAAGGCCACGCCACGGGTGCGTTCCACTTCGCCGACCGCGGGCTACCCTTCGCACCGGTGCGGTCCCGTGGTCGCAGCGAACGCCTCGTTATCGACGACGCTGTGCCCGCGGCCTTGCAGGTCTGGCTGCTCGACGACGAACAGCCGGTGGGCGTGCGTATCTATCGCGAGCAGATGGCAGGCGCCTGCGCCACGCACATCGTCGAACTGCTGAATGCCGCGGGTCGTGGCCGCTGCGGTTTCGTTTCGGTCGAAGGCCACTTCACGGCGTTGAAGCCGGCGGATATCGCCGTCCTGGTCCGTAGCCACAGCGAGGCGACCCAGATACGCGATGCGCTGGCGCAGCGCCACGTGCGCAGCGTGTTCCTGTCCGATCGCGACTCGGTGCTCGAAAGCATCGAGGCCCACGACATCCTGCTCTGGCTGCGTGCCGTGGCCGAGCCATCCTCCGACACGGCCATGCGTGCCGCGCTGGCCACCCGCAGCCTCGATCTGGGCTATGGCGAACTGGAGCGCCTCAATGTGGACGAGCGGCACTGGGAGCGGCGTGGGCAGGAGCTATTCGAACTGCGCGAGACGTGGCGCCGGGGTGGGGTGCTGGCCATGCTGCACCGTTTCCTGCACCTGTTCGACCTGCCGGCGCGGTTGCTGGCGCAGCGCGGCGGCGAACGCAGCCTGACCAACCTGCTGCACCTGGCCGAGCTGCTGCAGCAGGCCGCGTCCACGATCGAGGGTGAGCAGGCGCTCATCCGTCATCTGGCCGAGCGTATCGCCGACACCGCCGGTCACACGGGCGACGACCAGATCGTCCGCCTGGAAAGCGACGACGACCTGGTCAAGGTGGTGACCATCCACAAGTCGAAGGGCCTGGAATATCCCCTGGTCTTCCTGCCCTTCGCGGCCGCCGTGGCAGGCATGCGCCCGGGGCAGGGGTATCGCTACCACGACGGCAACGGGGCACAGCTGGAACTGGTCGCGGCCAGCCACCAGGGTGCGGGCGATGCCGTGCGTGACGCGAAGGAGGCCGCCGAGCGCGCGGTGTTGCAGGAAGACCTGCGCCTGCTCTACGTCGCCCTGACCCGTGCGCGTCACGCGTGCTGGATCGGTGTCGCGCCGGTCAGTCATGCGTCCGCGAAAAAACCGCAGCTGCACAAGGCGGCGTTGGGTCACCTGCTGACCGGTGGCGCGGAGATAGACAACGGCGCGATAGAGGGTCTTCTGCGGCGCCTTGCGGACGGTCATGCCTGCATCGCCGTGGACTACATGCCCGCGCCGGAAGACAACCGCTACGAACCCCCGGTGCAGCAGGAACATCCCGCGCCGGCGCGCCGTGCGTACATCGCGCGTGCCGAGCCCTGGTGGATCGCCAGCTACAGCGCACTGCGCCATGCGGAGGACGACATCGTCGCGCCGGAGACCGCCACCGACGACGTGATCGTCGAATACGCGAGCGAGCGTCCAGCGGCGCTGGCGGAGGCCGGCAGCATCCATGCGTTCGAGCGTGGCGCGGAGGCCGGCACCTTCCTGCACGACCTGCTCGAGTGGATGGCGGAGGAAGGCTTTGCGGCGGTCGCCCGCGATCCGCAGCGCCTGCGCGATACCGTGGCACGCCGCTGCGAGCGTCGCGGCTGGGCGCATGCGATCGACCTGCTGACGATCTGGCTGCTCGGGTTGCTGTCCACGCCGCTGTCCTTGCCTGACGGCCGCACGCTTGCGCTCGGTGCACTGGACGATCCCCGCCGCTATCGCGCGGAGCTGGAATTCCTGTTCGAAGCGAAGGGTGTCGATACGCTTGCGCTGGACCGCATCGTCCGCACCCACACGCTGGACGGCGCGGCAAGGCCGGCGCTTGCGTCCGATCGCGTCAACGGCATGCTCAAGGGCTTCATCGATCTCATCATCGAGCACGAAGGACGCTGGTACGTCGTGGACTACAAGTCCAACTGGCTGGGCGCCGACCAGCACGCCTACACGCCGGAGGCCATGCGCCGCTCCATCCTCGACGCCCGCTACGAGTTGCAATACGCGCTCTACCTGCTTGCGCTGCATCGCCAGCTGCGTACACGCCTGGGCGACGCCTACGACTACGACACCCATATCGGCGGCGCCATCTATCTTTACCTGCGTGGCGTGGACGGTCGCGGTCACGGCGTGCATGCCGAGCGTCCGCCGCGGGCGATGATCGACGCGCTGGACACCTTGTTCCGGGGAGCGGACGCATGAACACCGTGCCGACACGCGACGACCTCGATCGCTGGATGGACAACGCGGTGGCGGAGGATCGTCTTCGTCCGGTCGATCGCGCGTTCGCGCGCTTCCTCGGCAGCCTCGATCCCCAGGGTGATCCGCGGGTCCTGCTGGCGGCGGCGCAGGCCAGCCGCGAGCTGGGCGATGGACATATCTGCGTCGACATCGGCACCTGGAACACCGCCGCCGACGCCGCGCTGGCGGATATCCGGCCTGTCCTCGCAGCCTCGCCGCTGGTGGCCGGTCCCACGGGGGACGCCGCCGCGCCGCTGGTCCTCGATGGCGATCTGCTCTACCTGCGCCGTTTCTGGCGTGACGAGGCACGCGTGGCCGAGGCCGTGCTCGGCCGGTTGGCGCCGCTGCCGGTGCCGGACGACCTGGCCGCGGAGCTGGATCGCCTGTTTCCTGTCGTGGAGAGCGGACCCGACTGGCAGAAGATCGCCTGTGCCATCGCGGCGCGGGGCGCGTTCGCCGTCATCACGGGCGGCCCGGGCACGGGCAAGACCACAACGGTCATTCGCCTGCTGGGGCTGTTGCAGACGATGGCGCAGCGTGCCGGCCAGCCGCGCCTGCGCATACGCCTCGCCGCGCCCACCGGCAAGGCGGCTGCGCGACTCAACGCGTCCATCGCCGTGCAGATCGATCGGCTGCAGGTGGATGCCTCCGTCAAGCAGGCGATACCCGCGGAAGTCACTACGCTGCACCGCCTGCTGGGCAGCCGTCCCGACAGCCGCCGCTTCCGCCACGATGCCGACCATCCGCTGCACCTGGATGTCCTGGTCATCGACGAGGCCTCCATGATCGACCTCGAAATGATGGCGGCCACCCTCGACGCGCTGCCGCCGCAGGCACGGCTGGTGCTGCTGGGCGACAAGGATCAGTTGTCCTCCGTGGAAGCCGGGGCCGTCCTCGGCGACCTGTGCGCGCGGGCCGACCGGGGCTACTACGATGCCGGCACGCGGGCCTGGCTGTCCGGAACGCTCGGTGTCGACGTAGGTCCCTGGTCCGCGACGGACGACGAGGCACGGCCGCTGGACCAGCAGGTGACCATGCTGCGGCGTAGCCGCCGCTTCGGCGAGCACAGCGGCATCGGCGCGCTGGCGCTGGGCATCAACCACGGCGACATGACCGCCGTGACAGCAGCGTTTTCCACGTCGAGCGGCGAATTGGCCTTGCTGCCGGCGTCGGCCGCGTCCATTGCCGCCTTGGCGATCGACGGGCGCGACCAGGCCCCGGGCTATAGGCATTACCTGGACTGGCTGGAGGCGAACCGGCCCCCGCTCGGCGCTAACCTCGCGGCCTTCGAGGCATGGGCGGCGGGTGCGCTGACGGCTTATGCGCGATTCCAGTTGCTGTGCGCCACGCGTCATGGCGATGCCGGGGTTGACGCGCAGAACGAACGCATCGCCAAAGGCCTGCTCGAGCGCGGGCTGGTCGAGGCCATTGGCGGTTGGTACGAAGGGCGGCCGGTGATGGTGACGCGTAACGACTACGCGCTGGGCCTGATGAACGGCGACGTCGGCCTGACCCTGTGGGTGCCGGACGGGCAGGGCGGCATGGCCTTGCGCGTGGCGTTCGCCGTCATGCACGAGCAGGGTGGGGAACGCATCCGTTTCGTGGTGCCCAGTCGTCTCTCCGCGGTGGATACCGTGTTCGCGATGACGGTGCACAAGTCGCAGGGGTCCGAATTCGAACACACGGCGTTGGCGCTGCCGGCCGAACCGTCGCCCGTGCTCACGCGCGAGCTGGTCTACACCGGCGTGACGCGCGCCCGCGCCGCGTTCACCCTGCTGGCCTCGCCAGACATCGTTGCCTACGCGGTGGGTCGCAAGACCCATCGCGCTTCGGGACTGCTCCGCCGCCTGGTCTGAAGGCGGCGAGCCAGCGAGGTGTCAGTCCACCCGGTAGTACGCCTTGTACCACTCGGCGAACTTCGCCAGCCCCGCGTCGATCGACGTGCTGGGTGCGTAACCGACGTCCCGGCGGATCGCCGAGACGTCGGCCCAGGTATCCGGCACGTCGCCCGGCTGCATCGGTAGCAGGCGCTTTTCGACCGTGCGGCCCAGGTGTTTCTCGAGCAGGCCGATGAAGTCGAGTAGCTGGACGGGTTCGTCGTTGCCGATGTTGTACACGCGATACGGCGCCGACGAACTGCCGGCATGCGGCGCCACCGGGTCGTAGCCCGGGTCTGGCTGGGCCGGGTGATCCAGCGTGCGGACCACGCCCTCGACGATGTCGTCGATATAGGTGAAGTCGCGGCTGTGGTTGCCGTGGTTGAACACGTCGATGGCCTCGCCCTGCACGATGCGGCGGGCGAACAGGATCGGCGACATGTCCGGCCGGCCCCACGGGCCGTACACCGTGAAAAAGCGTAGCCCCGTGGTGGGCAGCCCGAACAGGTGGCTGTAGGTGTGCGCCATCAGCTCGTTGGACTTCTTGGTCGCCGCATACAGGCTGACCGGGTGGTCCACGGCATCCTCGACGGCGAAGGGCATTTTCCGGTTCGCGCCGTAGACCGAGCTGGACGACGCGTAAACCAGGTGGCCGACCGCGTGCCGGCGGCATGCCTCCAGGATATTGACGAAGCCGACCAGATTGCTTTGCACGTACGCGTGCGGGTGGGTCAGCGAATAACGCACGCCGGCCTGGGCGGCGAGGTTGACCACGCGCTCCGGCTGGAAATCGGCGAAAGCCTTGTCCACTGCGGCCTGCTCGGCAAGATCGGCGCGCACATGGCTGTAGTTCGGGTGGCCGATGAAGCGGGCCACGCGTGCTTCTTTCAACGCGGGGTCGTAGTAATCGTTGTGGTTGTCGAAGCCCAGCACGGTGTCGCCGCGGGCCAGCAGGCGCTCGGTGAGGGCCGAGCCGACGAAACCGGCGGTGCCGGTGACTAGGATACGCATGGGGAAGACCTGTTCTCTAGCGAATGACACAGTGTAACGGACGCCCGGATTGACACGGCCGCGTGCCTGATCTAGCTTTTGCGGGTATCCAGCCGACGAAGGTGGCCCGCGGTAACGCTGGCCGAGTGTGCGACATGCGGACTACGCGCCCCTCCCTCTGACTCCACGCCACGTCTTCGTCATCTTCGAAGGGCGCATGGCGCCCTTTTTGTTTGTCCGGAATTCGCATTCATGATCCAGATCACGCTACCCGACGGCAGCCAGCGCCCGTTCGATCACCCGGTGTCCGTGCAGGACGTCGCCGCCTCCATCGGTGCGGGCCTTGCCAAGGCCACGCTCGCTGGCAAGGTGGACGGCACGCTGGTGGATGCCAGCTTCACGATCGACCACGATGCCGCGCTCGAGATCGTCACCGACAAGAGCCCCGAGGCGCTGGACATCCTGCGCCACTCCACGGCCCACCTGCTAGGACAGGCCGTCCAGCGCCTGTTCCCCGGCGCGCAGGTCACCATCGGCCCGGTGATCGACAACGGTTTCTACTACGACTTCGCCTACGAACGTCCCTTCACCCCGGACGACCTCGAGGCCATCCAGGCGGAGATGGAAAAGATCGTCAAGGAACAGATCCCGGTGACGCGCTCGGTCAAGAGCCGCGACGAGGCGATCGACTTCTTCCGTGGCCTGGGCGAGGAGTACAAGGCCCAGATCATCGAGAGCATCCCCGCGGGCGAGACGCTGTCGCTCTACACGCAGGGTGAGTTCACCGACCTCTGCCGCGGCCCGCACGTGCCCAACACGGGCAAGCTGCGCGCCTTCAAGCTGATGAAGGTGGCCGGCGCCTACTGGCGCGGCGATTCCAACAACGAGATGCTGACCCGCATCTACGGCACGTCCTGGCTCAACGACAAGGACCTCAAGGCCTACCTGCACCAGCTGGAGGAGGCCGAGAAGCGCGACCACCGCCGCATCGGCAAGCAGCTCGACCTCTTCCACATGCAGGAAGAAGCGCCGGGCATGATCTTCTGGCACCCCAAGGGCTGGGCCATCTGGCAGGCGGTGGAGCAATACGTGCGCGGCGTCTACAAGAGCAGCGGCTACCAGGAGGTGCGCGGTCCGCAGATCATGGACGTCAGCCTGTGGAAGAAGTCCGGCCACTGGGACAACTACCAGGAAAACATGTTCTTCACCGAGTCGGAGAAGCGCACGTACGCCCTGAAGCCCATGAACTGCCCGGGCCACATCCAGATCTTCAACACCAGCCTGCACAGCTACCGCGACCTGCCGGTCCGCTACGGCGAGTTCGGCGGCTGCCACCGCAACGAGCCCTCCGGTGCCCTGCACGGCATCATGCGGGTGCGCGCCTTCACCCAGGACGACGGCCATATCTTCTGCACCCCGGCGCAGATCGAAGGCGAGGTCGCGGCGTTCCACGCCCAGGCCATGAAGGTCTACGAGGATTTCGGCTTCAACGAGATCGCCATGAAGATCGCCCTGCGCCCGGACAAGCGCATCGGCGCCGACGAGGTCTGGGACAAGGCCGAGCACGCCCTGCGCGCCGCCCTCCAGGCGGCCGGCGTGGCCTGGGAGGAGCTGCCGGGCGAGGGTGCCTTCTACGGCCCCAAGATCGAGTACCACATGAAGGATTCCATCGGCCGCGCCTGGCAGGTGGGCACGATGCAGGTCGATTTCATGATGCCCGAGCGCCTGGGTGCGGAATATGTCGACGAAAACAGCCAGCGGCAGCACCCGGTCATGCTCCATCGGGCCATCGTCGGCTCGATGGAGCGGTTCATCGGTATCCTGATCGAGCACCACGCGGGCTTGCTTCCGACGTGGCTTGCCCCCATTCAGGCGGTTGCGTTCAGCATTACCGACGCTCAGGCCGATTACGTGCAAGAGGTAACCCAAGCCCTTGTCGGACAAGGGTTCAGGGTAAACTCCGATTTGCGCAACGAAAAAGTCGGATATAAAATCCGCGAGCACACGTTGCAGAAGGTGCCTTATCTGATCGTGGTCGGTGACCGCGAGAAAGAAACAGGTACCATCTCCGTACGTACCCGCGGCGGCGAGGACCTCGGCAGCATGCCGTTGGCCCAGTTCGTCGAACGTTTGGAAGCCGAGACCCGTCGCTGACGCCACGGGTCCGGTATTGGGATCAATCTTCTGGAGGATAGCGGTATCGCTACGACCGATAACAAGGGCAATCGCAAGAACAGAGACATTCGTGTCCCGCAGGTCCGCGTGCTTGGCGCGGAAGGCGAGCAGCTCGGCATCATGCGGACGGAAGACGCCATCAAGGCCGCCGAAGAGCTGGGCATGGATCTGGTCGAAATCCAGCCGAACGGCGATCCGCCGGTCTGCAAGATCATGGATTACGGCAAGTTCAAGTTCGAGGCCCAGAAGAAGGCCTCGGCTGCGAAGAAGAAGCAGAAGCAGGTCGAGATCAAGGAAGTGAAGTTCCGCCCCGTCACCGACGAGGGCGACTACCAGATCAAGCTGCGCAAGATGCGCGAGTTCCTGGAAGAAGGCGACAAGGTCAAGGTCACCATCCGCTTCCGCGGCCGCGAAATGTCCCACCAGGACCTCGGCCAGAACCTGGCGCGCCGGGTCCAGACGGACATCGGCGAAGATGGCGTGGTGGAGTCCTTCCCCCGTCTCGAAGGCCGCCAGATGGTCATGATGATCGGCCCGAAGAAGAAGATCTGAACCCAGAAAGGCGCCCCAGGGCGCCTTTTTTTGCGAACCAGACGGGGGGTGTGTAGGAGCGCACGCTGTGCGCGATCCGGGCTCGCCCCACCTCTTCCTCATCCCCGCGTTGTCGGCTTTTCGCGCACAACGTGCGCTCCTACACGTTCTTCGTGTATCATCGCCGGCTCGGCCCGCATGGATGGGCCGTACCACCGTACCCGGCAGGAAGGAAAGTGCTTGTCCCGCAAGGGCTTGCCGCCGGATCAGTCAGCAACCGAATACGGAGCATTCCGATGCCCAAGATCAAGACCAACCGGGCGGCAGCGAAGCGTTTTCGCAAGACCGCATCCGGCAAGTTCAAAGCCGGTCATGCCTTCAAGTCACATATCCTGACCAAGAAGTCGACCAAGCGTAAGCGCGGCCTGCGCGCTCCCAATCACGTCAAAGCTTGCGACACCAAGGGTGTAGCTCGCATGTTGCCGTATCTCTAAGGGAGGGTTGAACCATGGCTCGTGTTAAGCGTGGCGTTACCGCCCGTCGTCGTCACAAAAAAATCCTCGGCCGTGCGAAGGGCTACTACAACGCCCGTCGCAAGGTATTCCGCGTAGCCAACCAGGCCGTCATCAAGGCTGGCCAGTACGCCTATATCGGCCGCAAGCAGCGCAAGCGCCAGTTCCGCGCCCTGTGGATCGTCCGTATCAACGCTGCTGCCCGTCAGTTCGGTCTGTCGTACAGCCGCCTGATCAACGGTCTGACCAAGGCCGAGATCGCCGTCGACCGCAAGGTCCTCGCCGACCTCGCCGTGCACGACATCAAGGCATTTGGCGTGATCGCAGAGAAGGCCAAGGCCAGTCTGGCTGCGTAATCCGCTTTGAACGCGCGATAGCGATGTCGCGCGAAGATGGATGACGTGGGGAGAAGGCCTTGCCTTCTCCCCATTTCTTTTTTGGACGTCAGGAAATCCGATGGAATCGATCGAGCATATCGACGCGTCCTTGCGCGACATCGATGCGGCCGCCTCGCTGGAGGCGCTGGACGCCGTCCGCGTTGCGCTGCTGGGCAAGAACGGTGCAGTCACCGCGGCGCTCAAGGCCCTGGGCCAGTTGCAGGGCGATGAACGCAAGGCGCGCGGCGCCGAGGTCAATCGCGTCAAGGAGCGTCTCACCGACGCCATTGCCGCCCGCCGCCAGGCGCTGGAGCAGGCCGAACTGGATCGCCGCCTCGCCTCGGAACGCATCGACGTCACGCTGCCGGGCCGCGATGGCGAATACGGCGGGATCCATCCGATCACGCGTGCGCTCGAGCGCATCGCCGATATCTTCGGTCGCCTCGGCTACCAGCGTGCCGATGGTCCCGAGATCGAGGACGACTGGCACAACTTCGAAGCACTGAATTTCCCGCCGCACCATCCCGCGCGCGCGATGCACGACACCTTCTACTTCGGCGACGGTCGGCTGCTGCGCACGCATACCTCGCCGGTGCAGGTGCGCTCGATGCAGGGGCGCCAGCCGCCCATCCGCATCATCGCGCCGGGCAAGGTATACCGCAGCGATTCGGACCAGACGCACTCGCCGATGTTCCACCAGATCGAAGGCCTGCTGGTGGACGAGACCTCCAGCTTCGCCGACCTGAAAGGCACGCTGGCCGAGTTCATCCGCGCGTTCTTCGAGCGCGATTTCGAGATGCGCTTCCGTCCCAGCTACTTCCCGTTTACCGAGCCCTCGGCGGAAGTCGATATCCGCTGGGATGCCGAGGACGGTTCCACGCGCTGGCTGGAAGTGCTCGGCTGCGGCATGGTCCACCCGACCGTGCTGGCCAACTGCGGCATCGATCCGGAGCGTTACACCGGCTTCGCCTTCGGCCTGGGCGTGGAGCGCTTTGCGATGCTGCGCTATGGCGTCGGCGACCTGCGCGCCTTCTTCGAGAACGACCTGCGCTTCCTTCGCCAGTTCGCCTGACCGCCCTCCGGATCAAAGAGTGTCCCCATGAAATTCTCCGAAAACTGGTTGCGCGAATTGGTGGCCATCGATGCCGACCGCGCGGCGCTGGTCCATGCGCTCACCATGTCCGGCCTGGAAGTGGAAGAGGTCACCGAACTGGGTGACGGGCTGCACGGTGTGGTCGTGGCCGAGATCGTCTCCGCCACCAGGCATCCCGAAGCCGATCGCCTGCAGGTCTGCATGGTCGACGCCGGCCTCGGCGAACCGGTGCAGATCGTCTGCGGTGCGCCCAATGCGCGCGTCGGCATCCGCGTGCCGCTCGCCACGGTGGGTGCCACGCTGCCCGGCGGTATCGCGATCAAGGCGGCGACACTGCGTGGTGTCGAATCGTCCGGCATGCTGTGTTCGGCCAAGGAACTGGGCATCGACGCCGACGCGTCGGGCCTGCTCGAGCTCCCAGCCGATGCGCCGGTCGGCACCCCGCTGGCCGATTACCTGGGCCTGCCCGACGCCAGCATCGAGCTGAAGATCACCCCGAACCGCCCCGACGTGCTGGGCCTCAACGGCCTGGCGCACGACGTGGCGGCGCTGTTCGGCAGTCGCGTGAAGGCCATCGGTGTCGACGCGGTGCCGGTGACGGCCAGTGCCACGCGTGAGGTGCGCCTCGACGCCGGCGCGGACGCGCCGCGCTATCTCGGGCGCATCATCGAAGGTATCGACGCTGCCGCCGCCTCGCCGCTGTGGATGGCCGAACGGCTGCGTCGCGCCGGCATCCGTCCGATCAGCGCCATCGTGGACGTTACCCAGTACGTGATGCTGGAACTCGGTCACCCGTTGCATGCCTTCGACAACGACACGCTGCACGGCGCGATCGTCGTCCGTCATGCGGGGCAGGGCGAAACCCTGAAGCTGCTCGACGGCAACGCGGCCACCCTGGACCCCTCGTTTGTGGTGATTGCCGATGAAGCCCGCGCCCTGGCCGTGGCCGGCATCATGGGTGGCTCCGATTCGCGCGTAACCGAGAGCACGCGCAACGTGTTCCTGGAAGCCGCGCATTTCGCACCCGCCGCCATCATGGGGCGCGCACGCAAGCTCGGCCTGCACACGGATGCCTCGCACCGCTACGAGCGCGGCGTCGATCCTGCGCTGCCGCGGCGTGCCATGGAACGGGCCACCGAACTGCTGCTGCAGATCGCCGGCGGCCAGGCGGGCCCGATCACGGTGGCGGAGCGTCCGGAAGACCTGCGCGAGCATGCGCCGGTGGTCCTGCGCCATGCGCGCCTGCACCGCATCCTGGGCATCGAGGTCACGGCCGACGAAGTGGTCCGTATCTTCACCGCCCTGGGCATGGGCGTGGAAGAGATCGCCGACGGCTGGCGGGTGACCCCGCCGAGCAGCCGCTTCGATATCGAGCGCGAGGAAGACCTCATCGAGGAGGTCGCCCGCATTCACGGTTACGAGCGCATCCCCACGCACATCCCCGCCGGCCAGATCGCCCTGCGCTCGGAGCCGGAAGCGCGCCTGAGCGAAATGGTCCTGCGCGACCAGCTGGCCGCGCGTGGGTACTTCGAAGCGGTGACGCTGTCCTTCCTCAGTGCCGACCTGCTGACCACCTGGGGCCTGGACCACGCCTGGGTGCCGCTGGCCAACCCGCTTTCCGCCGACCTGGCGGTGATGCGCACCTCGCTGCTGCCCGGCCTGGTCGAGGCGCTGCGGCACAACCGCGCGCGCCAGCAGGAGCGCGTCCGCCTGTTCGAGGTGGCACGCAGCTTCCATGCCACCGGCGGCGCGCCCGACGAGATCGGCCGCGTGGCGGTGGTCGCTTCGGGCCACGCGCGTGCGGAGCAATGGGGCACGCCGTCGCGCACGGTCGATTTCTTCGACCTCAAGGGCGACCTCGATGCGCTGATCGCCCACACCGGTGAGCCGGCGCGCTGGTCGGTCGACACCGAAAGCCTGCCGTCCTGGCTGCATCCGGGCCGCAGCGCCAGGGTGCTGCGCGACGGCCAGCCCGTCGGCTACCTGGGCGCCCTGCATCCTGCGCTGGCCAAGGCGCTGGACCTGGGCCCCGATGTGCACGTGATGGAGCTGGCCCTCGAGCCGATCCTCGCGCGCCGGCTGCCCAGCGCCAGCCGGGTGACCCGCTTCCCCGCCGTCCGCCGCGACATCGCCGTGGAGCTGCCGGAAGAGGTGTCCTGGTCCGCCGTCGAAACCGCCGTGCGCGGTGCCTTGGGAGAGGTCCTGAAAGAGCTTCGACTGTTCGATCGATACGCCGGAAAAGGCATCGACGAAGGACGAAAGAGTCTCGCTATGGGCTTGATTTTACAGGACGCTTCACGCACCCTTACCGACGAAGATGCCGACGCTCGCGTGGCAGAAGCGGTGGGGGCATTGGAGAAGACATGCAAGGCAAGATTGCGAGGGTAAGATGGCGCTGACCAAGGCGGAAATGGCCGAGCGGCTTTTCCTCGACGTGGGCCTCAACAAGCGTGAGGCCAAGGAGTTCGTTGACGCGTACTTCGAGGTCGTGCGTGAAGCCCTCGAGCGGGGCGAACAGGTCAAGTTGTCCGGCTTCGGCAATTTCGATCTGCGCCAGAAGAATCAGCGTCCCGGTCGCAATCCCAAGACCGGCGAAGAAATTCCCATCTCTGCCCGGCGGGTCGTCACCTTCCGTCCCGGCCAGAAACTCAAGGTAAGAGTCGAGGGCTATGCTGGACCCAGGGAATAACACCGAGCTTCCGGCGATCCCGGCGAAGCGCTATTTCACCATTGGTGAGGTCAGCGAGCTTTGCGGCGTCAAGCCGCACGTACTGCGCTACTGGGAGCAGGAATTCCCCGCACTCAAGCCGGTCAAGCGCCGCGGCAACCGTCGGTACTACCAGCGCCACGATGTGCTGATGATCCGCCAGATCCGTTCGTTGCTGTACGACGAGGGTTTCACCATCACCGGTGCGCGTGCGCGGCTGGAGGGCCCCCAGGCCCGGATGGAAGCCAGCATGTCCCACCAGATCGTCCGCCAGGTTCGCCTGGAGCTGGAAGAAGTCCTTACCCTGCTTCGTCGTTGAACCGCTTTCGCAGTTCACGGCGTTGCTGCTACAATCATTTGCTCGTCGGGGTGTAGCGCAGCCTGGTAGCGCACTACGCTGGGGGTGTAGTGGTCGCGAGTTCGAATCTCGCCACCCCGACCATTATTCGAAAAGGCGTCCCGATGGGGCGCCTTTTTTCGTTTAAGGTGGCGGCCAGGAGAACGGTGCCCATGACTTCCCCTCGCCATCCGTCGCCCGACGGTCCCCACCATCGACTGCCCTCCACCGCGCACCTGCGTGCCCTGGAAGCGGCGGCCAGGCTCGGTTCGTTCGAACGGGCCAGTCATGAGCTGGCGATCACGGCCAGCGCCGTGGCCAAGCGGGTGGCTGCGCTGGAGTCGCTGCTGGGCGTAAAGATGCTGTCGCGCACGGGGCGGGGCGTGGAGCCCACGGCCATCGGTCGCGAATACCTGGAGCAGGTGAATGTCGCGCTGGGCCTGCTCACCCGGTCCGCGTATCACCAGCGTGCGTCCACCTCACGTCGGCGCCTGCGTGTCGCCACGCCGCCCACGTTCGGCCGCGACCTGCTCGTGCCGCACCTGCCGGCCTTCAGCGAACGGCATCCGGACATCGAACTGGAACTGATGCCCTCGATTCCCTACCTGGACATCACCGCGCCCGGCTGGGACGTGGAGATCCGTTTCGGCGACGGTGCATTCGACGGCGTGCTCAGCGAGCGGCTGACCGACGACACCGTGTTCCCGGTGGCCAGCCCGGCCTACCTGGCCCGGGTCCGCTTCGATACGCCCGCCGACATGCTGCGGCGTGGCGTGCTGCTGCGCTGCCCGCTGGAACCGTGGGGACCGTGGATGCGCGCGGCGCGCGAGCATACCGGCACGGGGGATGTCGACGAGCCTACCCAGGGCCATCGGTTGATGGATCTGGGCATGCTGATGGAGGCGGCGTTGAACGGGCAGGGCGTGGCCCTGGTCCGGCGTAGTCTTGCCTGGCGGTATCTACAGGCGGGTCGGCTGATCCCTCTGTTCGCTATCGAGGCGCGACCGACGTCCGCTTATTACCTGTGCTCGCCACGCGGCGTGGACGACGACGGATCGCGTGCCGCGTTCGGGGCGTGGCTGCACGAGGTGTGCCGGGCGGCGCAAGGCGCGTCCGTTGCGCGGGACGCATAGGAACAGCGGCCTCAGGTCGTGCCCTGCACCCGCGCACGCATCGGCAGCCAAGGTTCGCCACGCTCGTCCAGCAGCACCGAGCGATCCAGGTCGTGCACCGACGTATGCCCGGTCAGCGCCATGCTGACGTCCAGCTCGCGACGCAGTATCTCGATGACGCGCGTCACGCCTTCCTGGCCCATGGCACCGAGTCCGTAGAGGAACGCCTTGCCGATGAGGCCGGCACGCGCACCCAGCGCCAGGGCCTTGAGCAGCGACTGCCCGGTCTGGATGCCGCCGTCGAACAGCACCTCGATATCGTTGCCCACCGCGTCGACCACGCGGGGTAGGGCGACGGCCGAGGCGATCGCACCGTCCAGTTGCCGGCCGCCGTGGTTGGAGACCACGATGGCATCGACGCCGGCGGCCACCGCTGCACGGGCATCGTCGGGGTCCATGATGCCTTTGAGGATCAGCTTGCCGGGCCACAGGTCCCTGATCCAGGCGATGTCGTCCCAGCTCAGCCGCGGATCGAACTGGCTGCCGATCCACTGGGCCAGCGTGGTCAGCCCGCCGGCGCCGTCGATCTGGCCGGCCAGGTTGCCGAACGATCGACTCGGCGCGGTCACTACGCCTCGCACCCAGCGTGGCTTGCCGAGAATATCCAGCAGGTTCTTCATCGTGAGCTTCGGCGGTACGGTCATGCCGTTCTTGATCTCGCGATGGCGTTGGCCCTGGATCTGCAGGTCGGCCGTGACCATCAAGGCCGAACAGCCTGCCTCGCGTGCACGGGCGATCAGCGAGCGGGTGAAGCCCCGATCCCGCATGACATAGATCTGGAACCAGAACGGATCGTCCACCGCCGCCGCCACCTGTTCCACGGAGCAGATGGACATGGTGCTCAGGCAGAACGGGATGCCCGCCGCGGCGGCGGCGCGAGCGGCCAGTATCTCGCCGGACCCATGGGTGAGGCCGGTCAGCCCGGTGGGTGCGATAGCCAGGGGCAGCGACACGGGTTGGTCGACGACGGTCGTCGCCAGGTCGCGCCGGTCGACATCGATCATCACCCGCTGGCGCAGGCGAATGCGGTCGAACACGGCGCGGTTGTCGCGCAGCGTCACCTCGTCGTACGAGCCGTGGTCGGCGTAGTCGAAGAAGGCGCGGGGAACGCGTTTGCGGGCCAGCTCGCGCAGGTCGGCGACACAGGTGACGGGAGCGGGCATGGGTCGTCCAGCGCAGGGATACGGTGATCCGATGCTAGGACGACCCGCTATCGCCGGTCGCGAAAAAAAGGCGTTGCTGGCGCGACGCGGACGCGCGTCAGTAGAGCACGCGCGCCCGCAGCGTGCCTTCGATGGCCGCCAGTTCGTTGCGCAGGGCCACCGCGCGTTCCTCGCTGGTGGTCACATCGATGACGACGTAACCCACCTGGGGCGAGGTCTGCAGGTACTGGCCGTCGATGTTGACCGCCGCGCGCGAGAACACCTCGTTCACCCGCGACAGCACGCCAGGGATGTTGCGATGGATATGCAGCAGGCGGCGACTGGTGGGATGGCCGGGCAGCGAGACCTCGGGGAAGTTCACCGCCGAGAGCGTGCTGCCGTTGTCGCTGTAGCGCACCAGCTTGGACGCCACCTCGATGCCGATGTTCTCCTGCGCCTCGGCGGTGCTGCCGCCGACGTGCGGGGTGAGGATCACGTTGTCCATGCCCACCAGCGGCGAGACGAACGGATCGCCGTTGCCCTTGGGCTCGACGGGAAACACGTCGATGGCGGCGCCGGCGAGGTGCTTCTCGCGCAGCGCATCGGCCAGCGCGTCGATATCCACCACCGTGCCGCGCGAGGCGTTGATCAGCATGGAGCCGGCGCGCATGCGGGCGATCTCCGCGGCACCGACCATGTGCTTCGTCTGCGCGGTTTCCGGCACGTGCAGCGTGACCACGTCGGCTCGCTCGAGCAGGTCGTCCAGGCTGGACGCCGGCCGCGCATTGCCCAGCGACAGCTTGGGCTCGATATCGTGGAAGATGACGCGCATGCCCAGCGATTCGGCCAGCACGCCGACCTGGGTGCCGATATGCCCATAACCGACGATGCCCAGCACCTTGTCGCGTACCTCGAAGCTGCCGGCGGCCGACTTGGACCAGCCGCCGCGATGGCACTCGGCGTTCTTCTCGGGGATGCGCCGCACCAGCATGATCGTCTCGGCGATGACCAGCTCGGCCACGCTGCGCGTGTTGGAGTAGGGTGCGTTGAACACCGGCACGCCCAGGCGCTCTGCCTCGGCCGCATCGACCTGGTTGGTGCCGATACAGAAGCAGCCCACCGCGATGAGGCGGCGCGCCTCGGCCAGCACCTCGGCGGACAGGTGCGTGCGCGAGCGGATGCCGACGATGTGCGCATCGGCGATGCGCTGCTTGAGTTCGTCCTCGGGCAGCGATTTCTCGTGGAACTCGATCTGCGAGTAACCGGCCTGGCGGAAGGTGTCGAGTGCGCTGCGGCTCACCCCTTCCAGCAGCAGCACCTTGATGTCTTCTTTCGGGTACGACGTGCGTTTCATGGCTGGCGCTTCTGTTCCGCGGATCGGCTGGACACTATGCCAGATCGGGGCGCCCATGTTGCAGCGCGGCGACGGGACTGGCACCCTCGGTGGACACCCGAGCGAGATTCCCATGACCGATCCGCGCCTGGCCGAACTGGCCCGTCTCCTCCCCGACCTGAAGCTGTCCACGGAACCGGGCGACCTGGAACACCACGGCCGCGACTGGACGCGCCGCTGGACACCGGCGCCGCTGGCCATCGCCTACCCGGCCACGGTGGAGGAAGTGCAGGGCATCGTGCGCTGGGCGAACGGGCAGGGCGTCGGGCTGGTGCCGTCCGGCGGTCGCACCGGCCTGTCGGGCGGTGCCGTGGCCGCCCATGGCGAACTGGTGGTCACGCTCGATCGCATGAACCGCGTGCTCGAGTTCGACCCGATCGACCGCACGCTCACCGTGCAGCCCGGCATCGCGCTGGAAGCGGTGCATAACGCCGCCCGCGAGCACTCGCTCATCTACCCGGTGGACTTCGCCGCGCGCGGTTCGTGCCAGATCGGCGGCAATATCGCCACCAACGCCGGCGGCATCCGGGTGATCCGCTACGGCAACACGCGCCAGTGGGTGGCCGGGCTGAAGGTGGTCACGGGCACGGGCGAGCTGCTGGACCTCAACCGGGGGCTGGTCAAGAACGCCTCCGGCTACGATTTCCGGCACCTGGTCATCGGCTCCGAAGGCACCCTCGGCATCGTCGTCGAGGCCACCCTCAGCCTGACCTCGCCGCCGCCGCCCTCGCAGGTGATGCTGCTGGCCATCCCTGCCATGGATGCCCTGATGAAGGTGTTTGCCGAAGCGCGGCATTCCCTCAGCCTGGGCGCCTTCGAATTCTTCACCGACCGGGCGCTTCACCACGTGGTGGCCCATGGCGCACGGCGTCCCTTCGAGGAAGACCATCCGTTCTACGTGGTGGCCGAGTTCGACGTGCCCGATGCGTCGGCCGAAGCCGCCGCCCTGGCCTTCTTCGAATTCTGCCTGGGCGAGGGCTGGGTGGTGGATGGCGTCATCAGTTCCAGCGAGGCGCAGGCTGCATCGTTGTGGCGGTTGCGCGAGGGCATCACGGAGTCGCTGGCGCCGCACAAGCCCTACAAGAACGATGTGTCGGTGCGGATCTCCGCCGTGCCCGCCTTCATGGCGGACATGCAGACCTTGCTTGCGGCGGAGTACCCCGATGTCGACGTGGTGTGGTTTGGGCATATCGGCGACGGCAACCTGCACATCAACGTGCTGAAGCCGGAAGGCCTGGACAATGCCGTGTTCGTCGCCCAGTGCGAGCACGTCACCTCGTTGCTGGTCGATACGCTGCACCGCCATGGCGGCAGCATCTCCGCCGAACACGGCATCGGCCTGGTCAAGAAGCCGTGGCTGGACAGCGTGCGCAGCGAAGCCGAGATCGCCTTGATGCGCGGTATCAAGGCGGTGTGGGACCCGAACAACGTGATGAACCCGGGCAAGCTGCTTCCGTAAGGAGGGGCAAGGCGCGGCGTCGGCAGTTGGCAGCGCGGGATCGGCCCGCTAGCCTTGTGGGCCTCTTCCGTCCCGCTCAAGGACCCGCGCCATGGCCCAGGATTCCCCCGATCTGTATCCGCCGATCGAGCCCTACAACAGCGGCATGCTCGCGGTCTCGCCGCTGCACACGCTGTATTTCGAGGAAAGCGGCAATCCCCGGGGCAAGCCGGTGGTGTTCCTGCACGGCGGCCCCGGCGGCGGCACCAACCCGCGTTGTCGTCGTTTCTTCGACCCGGCGAAGTACCGCATCGTGCTGTTCGACCAGCGCGGCTGCGGGCAATCCACGCCGCACGCGGAACTGACCGACAACACCACGTGGGACCTGGTGGCCGACATCGAGCAGCTACGCGAGCACCTGGGTATCGATGCTTGGCAGGTCTTCGGCGGCTCGTGGGGTTCGACCCTCGCGCTGGCCTATGCCGAGACGCATCCGGAGCGTGTCAGCGAACTGGTATTGCGCGGCATCTTCATGCTGCGCCGATCGGAACTGGAGTGGTTCTACCAGGGCGGTTGCGACCAGCTGTACCCGGACGCCTGGGAAACCTACCTCTCGGCGATCCCGCCGGCGGAACACGGCGATCTCATCAGTGCCTACCACCGTCGCCTCACCAGCACGGACCCGGCGGTGCGCGTTGCCGCAGCCCGGGCGTGGTCGGTATGGGAGGGTGCGACCAGCTACCTGTACCAGGACGAAGGCCACATCGCGTCCAGCGGTGAAGACGAGTTCGCCCTCGCGTTCGCGCGGATCGAGTGCCACTACTTCGTCAACGCCGGCTTCTTCGAGGTGGACGGCCAACTGCTGCGCGACGTGGGCAAGATCCGCCACATCCCGACGGTGATCGTGCAGGGCCGTTACGACGTCGTCTGCCCCATGCGCAGCGCATGGGACCTGCACCGCGCGTTCCCCGAGGCCGAACTGAAGGTGGTGCAGGACGCCGGGCATTCCGCGTTCGAGCCGGGTATCGTCCGCGAACTGGTGCGGACCACGGATCGCTTCGCCGGCTGAGACAAAAAAGAGGCTGCCCGGTCGATGCCGGGCAGCCAGGTCAGATCACGACACGCTTCAGAACAAGCGTCAGAACAAGCGCAGCGGCAGGGTTACCAGGTCCACCACGAAACCGTCGTGGTCGGACGAGCCCATCGCCTTCTTCACACCCGTGGCCGAGGCCGCGTCATCCAGCGTCTGCACCGGCGCGTCGAGGTTGCCGCGGCCGTACTCCATGCGCAGGAACAGGCCGCGTGCCACGGTGTTGAGCAGCGCGTGGTCGAGCACCTGGTGCGTCGGCACCGAGCGGGGCGCCTGGCCCTGCACGTTGCCGAAGTTCTCGGTGAACAGGAACGAATAGCGATCGTTCGCCGGTACCGAGTCCACAGCGTTCCACAAGGCCGGCTTGACCAGGTTGCCGCCGAGCTTCAGCAGGTTCTGGCTGTCGTCGTAGCGGCCGGAAATCAGGCCGACCACATCGGTGAAGCCATCGCTGAACTGATACGCGTTGAAGTCGCCGACGACCAGCAGCGGCGCGAGCAGGTTCTTCCGTCCCATCTGCAAGGCCTGGACCTGCGCCGCGAGCGACTTCGCCTGGAGGAAGCGCTTCTGCCGGTCACGGTCGGCCGTGCTGCCGGTCTTGTCCACATTCTGCCGCGCCTTCGGATGCACCGCGATCACATTGATGCGCATCTTGCCGAGGATCGAGGGCACCTCGGCGGTCAGCAGCAGCGGCGGATGGTCGTGGATGAAGGCGGTGCTGCCCTGGTCCTGCCAGGTCTCGTCGGCGGCCAGCTGGTGGACGTCCAGCACGCGCACGCGATCGGTACGGACCAGGAAGCCGACGTTGATGCCGCTGGGGTCGTGGCCTTCCTGCAGGAAGGCCTCGTACTGCGCCGGGTAATCGTCACCCAGCTGCCTGGCCAGGCCTTGCAGCACGGTCAGGCTCTTCACTTCCTCCACTGAGAGGATGTCCGGCAGCTTCAGCACGCTGCCGACGTACGCGGACAGGCGCTGGGTCTTCAGGCGCACCTGGTCGGCAGTCGGCTCGGTGTCGCCACCGCTGCAGGTAAAGGTCGTGTTGAACTGCGTATCGCAGAAGCGCTCCATGTTGAACGCGCCCACGCGTACCGCGAAGAACGGTCGTGAATCCACGGGACGCGGCAGTTCGGCGGCCTTGGTCACGGTCACCTTCGTGGGAATGAAGGTGTACGCCCCGAACGCGTACGACATGACGCCCTCGGCGCGGAACGTGGTGCCGGCGTTGAACGGCGTGTTCGCCGCCACGGCGCCGTAGTCGGCCGTGTTCATCTTGAACACTTCCGGGTTGCCGGACCAGTTCGGCAGGTTCACGCCGTCCGGCACCGGCACGGTGTAACGCACGCCGGGCTTGCGCAGCGAGCGCTGTCCGTTGGCGGTGACGTACACCTCCGCGAACGGCTCGTTGCTGAAGCGCAGGTTGCCGGTGGTGATCATGCCGTTGTCGATCGCCACGCGCATGCCGACATAGCACTGGAAGTTGGTCTCGCCACAGGAGAGCGCGTTCGGGTCCGTGGAGGGCACGTTGGCGCCGAAGACGACCGGTGCAGGCAGCTTCGCGCCACGCATCGTGGTCGCCACCGTGGCGTTCTTCAGTTCGGGCAGGTTGAAGTAGTTGTCGACCGTGGCCTCCACGTCGACCATGTCGCCGATCGCTACCGATGGCGCGGACTGCGTGAACACGTAGATGCCGTTGGAGGTGAGGCGGTCGTCGTCGTCGCGGCTGTCCGGCGTCTGCATCGTGAAGCCGGCCGGGCCCACGGCGGTGACGATGTTGCCCTTGGTGGCGACACGCTTGCCGAGCAACGGCGACACCTGCCCGCGACCGGTGACCTGCCAGATCTCGGCGGTGAGCGGAATCTGGTTGAGGATCGCGCCGACCGCGGTGGCCTTGGCCAGCGTGACGCCGCCGGTGGCATCGCTGAGGTTCACGCGGAACGCCTTGTCGGGCCCGGCGGCCTTGGCGCCATGCACGTTGACGGTAAGCGTCGTGGCTGTCGATCCCGCAGGAATCGTCAGCGTCGTGTCGACCTTATCGTAGTCGCCCGCGGCGACGGTTGCCGTGTCGTCCACGGTCACCGCATGCACGGTCACGTCGGCGGAACTGGGCTCGCTCAGCGTGATCGCGAACGGCATCGGCACATCGTCGCCGTTGCGCAGGTTCACCGTGGCGTCGGCGACCGACACGCTGGTGCCCTGCACGGTGCAAGGCGAGGTGCTGGCGCGGGGCGCGGTGGGTGCGACCTTGACCCAATCGGCGGCATTGTTGCCCGTGGACTGTGGCAACCCGGCGCCGTTGACTTTGCGCCCGTAGCCCTGGTCCGAATTGCCGCTGCCCAGCGACGCCAGCGGCGTGCCCAGCTTGTAGGCGGAACCGGCGCTCAGGCCCACCTGGTCCACGATCGCGCCGTTGGCATCGAGCACGGCCAGGCCACCGTCATCGGTGAAGCCGGTGGCATAGGTGAGATCGGGGGTAACGGTACCGGAATAGCCCGACGCGGCCTTGTTCGCCAGCAGCAGGAAACAGCCCGGTGCCACAGCGGTGCCGGTGGGGAAGGTGAAGCGCGTCCCGGTGGTGCCGCTCGCGTTGGACGCGTTCAACTTGTAGCCGGACAGGTCCAGCGCGGCGGTGCCCGTGTTCTGCACCTCGACGAATTCGTCGTTGCCGCCGGCGGGGCCGCGGGCACGGAACTGGGTGATGGAAAGGTCGGCCGCCTGCAGCGGCAAGACGGCCATGAGGCCTGCCAGCGCCGCCCATGAGGCGCGCCGTGACGTGGTCAAACGCATTCGATTGTCCCCTCGAGTCGTTGAGTAGTACGCGACCCACAGCGTCATGCGTGTCCTCGCACGACGTTCCCCCTGCGAAGGCCCGTACCCTAGTGTGACGCCATTTTATGACAGCGGCATGCACGGCTACGGATAGCCGTGGATCAGGTCGTGTTTCAGGGGGCGGGGCTTCGGAGGGCGGGGTGGCGCGGTCAGGTCTTCTGCTTGGTCCCGAAGATCTTGTCGCCGGCGTCGCCCAGCCCCGGCAGGATGTAGCCCAGCTCGTTCAGCCGCTCGTCGATGCAGGCCACGTAGATCTCGATGTCCGGATGCGCTGCCTCGATGCGCTTTAGCCCTTCGGGCGCGGCAACCAGGAACAGGCCCTTGATCCGCTTCGCGCCGGCCGCCTTGAGCATGTCCACCGTGGCCACCAGCGTGCCGGCGGTGGCGAGCATGGGATCGACGATGATCGCCGTGCGCTCGTCCATGCCGCCGCTGAGCTTCTCGTAATAGGCCACCGGCTCGAGGGTTTCCTCGTCACGCTGCAGGCCGACCACGCTGACCTTGGCGGCCGGGATCATCTCGAGCACGCCGGTGAGCATGCCCAGGCCCGCGCGCAGGATAGGCACGATGGTGACCTTCTTGCCTTTGATATGGGTGACCTCCACCGGACCCGCCCAGCCCTGGATGGTCTTGGTCTCGGTCTCCATGTCCGCCGTGGCCTCGTACGTCAGCAGCGCGGCCACTTCGGAAGCCAGCTCGCGGAACTCTTTCGTGCTGATGCCCACGACGCGCATGAGGCCCAGCTTGTGCTGGATGAGGGGGTGGCGGACTTCGACGATTTTCATGGGCGGGTGGGGATGGTGGGCGGTGTATCTATTCTTGCATGTTAGGGGTGGGTGGCCGGGGAGGAGGCGCCGGGCGGTCACCCTCTGCGCTCGGGCAGCGGCCACAAGTGGCCGAACTCGCTCAGAGGGTGACCACCCGACACCTCCCTGACGACTGAGGTGCGTTGCCGGGAAAGCAACGCTCGAGGTGTCGCACGGAGCGGCATCTGCAGGGCGGGCCGCGCGAGGTTGCCAACGCTTTGCTTTTCCACTCCCGCTTGCCTCTGTGGTCGCAGAGGTGCTGGGTGGTTACGCTCTGAGCGAGTTCGGCCGCTTGCGGCCGCTGCCCGAGCGCAGAGTGTGACCACCCAGCGCCTCCTCGCCGCGCCATACGAGCGACTGTGGCTCTGGCTCTGGCTTAGGACGGCAACCGCTATCAAGCAGCCCGCGTCGAAGCCGCCACCTGACGCCGCGGACCTTCCTTCAGCGCATGGCGGATTTCCTCGATGATGAGGTCCACCTCGGCGCTGGTGACGCGGAAGTGCGGCGTGAAGCGCAGCGAATTGGCTCCACCGTGGATGACGCCCACGCCACGCTCGCGCATGTATTCCTCGGTGGAACCTTCGCCGTAGCATTTGAACTCGTGCGCCAGCTCGCAGGAGAACAGCAGGCCCGTGCCCTGCACCTTGGTGATAAGGCCGCCCAGTTCGGTCTTCAGGCCTTCCAGCTTCTGCACGAACTCGCGACCGCGGGCGCGGATGTTCTCGCGTACCTCGTCGGTCAACTCGGCCATGGTGGCCACGGCGACATCGAGCGCGCGCGGGTTGGCGGTCATCGTGTTGCCGTAGATGCCCTTGCGGTAGAGGTCGGCGGTGGCCTCGGTGACGGCCAGCACGGACAAGGGGTACTGGCCCGCGTTGAGCGCCTTGGAGAAGGTTTCCATGTCCGGCGCGTCCAGCGACTCGAAGCCGGGATAGTCGACGATGGAAAGCACGCCGTGCGCACGCAGGCCGGCCTGGATCGAATCGACCAGCAGCAACGTGCCGTGCGCCTGGGTGAGCTCGCGCGCGGCGGCATAGAAATCGGGCGTGAGCGCGCGGCCCGGATCGCCTTCGCCCATCACCGGCTCGAGGAACATCGCCTCGATGAACCAGCCCTGGCGGTCGGCTTCGGCGAACGCGGCGCGCAGTTGCGCCACGTCGTAGGGCTCCACCGTGACCAGCGTGTCCTCGTTGCGGAAGCTGGCCAGGTGCTGCTGGTAGTTGCGGCGCGAGGAATCGGAATACAGTGCCGGGCGCTCGGTGCGGCCGTGGAACGCGCCCTTGACCGCCAGGCGCTTGATGGTGCGACCGGCGTGGCGTGCGCCCGGGTCGGTCATCATGCGGGCGTTGACGTCGGCGATGCGGCCGGCCAGCGTCACCGACTCGGAACCGGAGTTCAGGCACAGGAAACGGGTGTACGGGCTGCCGCCACGCGTGTGGCCCAGCTCGCGGCGCAGTGCGTCGGACAGGCGCACCTGGGCGACGTTGGCGGTCATCACGTTGGCCATGACCTGCGGACGCGACATCGCGTCGATGATCGCCTGCGGGTTGTGGCCGAAGCCGAGCATGCCGTAGCCGCCGTTGTCGTGCACCACGGCGCCCTTGAGCGTCACCACCCACGGGCCGCGCGCGGCGGCCGGCACATAGGGGTTGAGGCCGTCGTCCGGATAGAAGTTGACCAGGCTGGCCTGCAACTGGTGGATCTGCGCCACTTCGTCCAGGCGCAGGAAGTCGGCCATGTCGGTGCGCAGCGCACGGTGATAGGCCGCGGCATCCTCGATCGCCTGCACCAGCGCGGGATCGGTGGCGGCGAAGCGGGAAACCACCGTGTCGGGGAGGCCCCGCGTGCGCGCGGCACCACCGAAGTCGCGAAGCTCATGCAGAAGACCGATCACGTCCATAACCCACTCCTGGTACTTGTCGCACTGGATGACGCGGCGCTGCCGCTAAGTATCTATATGTAAAGGGTTTAATGAGCCAGCATAGCATGCGGCTTTTTGCCCCGTAACCCCCGGGTGACGCTTGTCACATCCGCACAATGACGCAAGCGACTGCCGTCAAGGGGTTGCCGCGGAATATGGTGCGACGCAAGGGAGGACACTCATGAACAACGACACCTGCATTGCACGTCTGGATCGCGTCGGCAAACGCTACGGCAACGTCGTCGCGCTCGACGGCATCGATCTTTCCATCCACCGGGGTGAGGTACTGGCGCTGCTCGGTCCCAACGGCGCCGGCAAGAGCACCAGCATCGGCTTGCTGCTGGGCCTGATCCGCGCCGACAGCGGTACGGCCAGCCTGTTCGGTCGCGATCCCCAGGACATCCAGGCGCGTCGACGCATCGGCGTGATGCTGCAGTCGGCCAGCCTGCCACCCACGCTGAAGCTGCGTGAACTGCTGACCGTCACCGCCAGCTACTACCCCGAACCACGCGGCATCGCCGAGTGCGCCGCACTGGCTGGGATCACGGACCTGATGGGTCGCAAATACGCCGACCTGTCCGGCGGCCAGCAGCGTCGTGCGCAGTTCGCCATGGCCCTGGTCGGGCGCCCCGAGATCCTGTTCCTCGACGAGCCGACGGTCGGCATGGACATCGCGTCGCGGCAATCGCTGTGGTCGTCCATCCGCACACTGGTCGCTGGCGGCTGCGCCGTGGTTCTGACCACGCACTACCTCGAGGAAGCCGAAGCGCTGGCCGACCGCGTCTGCGTGGTGGCTCGCGGCAAGGTCATCTCCGAAGGCAGCGTCGATGCGCTGCGTGCCCATGTGGCGGTGCGTCGCGTCCGCTGCGTGACCCGTACGGATGTGGCCACCGTGTCCGCCTGGCCGGGTGTTACCTCCGTCGAGCTGCAACATGGTCGCCTGAGCCTCGCCACCGCGGATGCCGAGAGCATCGTGCGCCGGCTGCTCGCCGCCGACGAGGGGCTGTCCGAACTGGAAGTGCAGCGCGCCGGCCTGGCCGAGGCGTTCGCCGAAATCACCCGTGAAGCCGAGACCGGCGCCATGGCCCAGGAGGCCGCATGAACACCATCGAGAGCATCGCCGCGCCGGTCATGAGCGGTCGCCGTGTCGTCAACGCCTATGTGCAGGAAGCGAAGGCGGAATGCCTGCGCTACCTGCGCAACCCGGGTTTCCTCCTGCCGACCCTGCTGTTTCCGTCGGTGTTCTACATCATGTTCGGAATATTCCTGTCCCATGCGAACAGCGCCGATGCGCCGCGTTACCTGCTGGCGTCGTACGGCACCTTCGGCGTGATGGCGCCCGGTCTGTTCGGCTTCGGCGTGTCGCTCGCGCTGGAGCGCGACTCGGGCCTGCTGACGCTGAAACGCGCCTTGCCGATGCCGCCGGGTGCCTACCTGCTCGGCAAGATGTGCATGGCCATGCTGGTCGCCGCCATCATCTCGATCATCCTGATGAGCCTGGCCACCTTCGTGGCGGGGGTGTCGCTGCCGGTGTCGCGTCTTGCCGCGTTCTTCGTCCTGGAAGTGCTGGGCGTGCTGCCGTTCTGCGCGCTGGGCCTGCTGATCGGCACGCTGGTGAAAGGGCAGGGCGCGCCGGGCGTGGTGAACCTCATCTACCTGCCCATGGCCTTCCTGTCCGGCCTGTGGATCCCGCTGCCGGTGCTGCCCGCGTTCCTGCAGTCGATCGCGCCGCTTTGGCCGGCCTACCACCTCGACCGCCTGGCCCTGTCCGTGGTGGGCCTGGGCGACGGCGGCAACGCGATCCATGTGGGCGTGCTCGCCGCCTTCACCGGCGCCTTCCTCTGGCTGGCGGCACGCCGCCTGCGCCGGCACGGTTGAAGTAGCATGAACGCCCGCCTGTCTTCGGATGCCCGCATGCCCCGCTCGTGGTTCACGCCGACGCCAGATTCGCTATGGAACCGCTTCCGCGACAAGCCGCGCCTGCGCCTTGCCAGCCTGTTCCATCTGGTCTGGACGGTGTACGTGTTCGGCGACCTGGTGTTCGCCAAGACGCTGGAGCCGCACTGGTGGCTGGTCACCGGCATCTCGTTTCCCGTGTTCCTCGTGATCTACGTGCTCGCCTATACGCAGTCGCTGCGCCTGACGCCGTGGTTCGCCGCGGCGTCGGCACTGCTCGGCTTCGCGGTCATGGACGTCAACGCCAGTGCGTGCGGTTGCTACGTGATCTACGCCTGCGCCATCGTCGGCTTCGAGGGATCGCCGCGTCGATCCCTGAGCGGCATGGGCGCCATCCTGGGCAGCTTCGTGCTGGTGGCCTACCTGCTGCACGACTGGCCGCCGGCCATCATCGCTGGCTTGAGTTTGATCGCGCTGTGCGTGGGGGCGATCAACGTCATCTACCGTTTCAACGCGCAGCGCGATGCCGAACTGAAACTGTCCCACGACGAGGTGCGCCGACTGGCGGCGATGGCCGAGCGCGAGCGTATCGGCCGCGACCTGCACGACCTGCTCGGTCACACCCTTTCGCTGATCACGCTGAAACTGGAGCTGTCCCGGCGCCTGCTCGATCGCGACGAGGCAGCCGCGCGACGGGAAATGGAAGAAGCCGAACAGGTGGCGCGGCATGCGCTGGCGGAAGTGCGCTCGGCGGTGACCGGCATCCGTGCGTCGGGCCTGGCCGCGGAACTGGCGTCGGCGCGCCTGTTGTTGAACGCGTCGATGGTCGGCTTCGAATACACCAGCGAGCTGCCCGTGCTGCCCGAGCGGATCGAGTCCGAACTGGCCCTCATCCTGCGCGAGGCGATCACCAACGTGCATCGCCACGCGCGGGCATCCACCGCGGAAGCGCATGTCGGAATCGAGGGCAGGACGCTGGTGCTCACCGTCACGGACGACGGCAAGGGCGGCGTCCGTGACGAGGGCAATGGCATCTGCGGCATGCGCGAGCGCGTGCGCAAGCTGGGCGGGTCCATCGGTTTCGAATCCGTCCGTGCGCAAGGCACGCGGGTGCGCATCGCGATCCCGCTGACGCCCGCCGACCGGCTGGCGGCTCCGCCACGCGGCGAGCTGCCCACCGATGCCGGAATCGCCACGTGACATCTTCATGCCGCGACCTGCATGTCACCCATATCCATCGTCATTCGCGTGCCACGGAGGCATGTGTGGTCATCACCCGGAACCAGGAGGCTTTCTCGATGCGCATCACGGACAACGGCTACGGCGGTCTGCCGGCACGCGGCATGCTGGAGCACACGGCATGATCCGGGTGCTGCTGGCCGAGGACCAGGCCATGGTCCGGGGTGCCTTGTCCGCCTTGCTGGGCCTGGAATCCGATATCGAGATGCTGGGTACGGCCGCCGATGGCGAAACCGCCTGGCGTGAACTGCAGCGGCTCAAGCCCGACGTGCTGGTCACCGACATCGAAATGCCCGGCCTGACCGGGCTGGAGATCGCGCAGCGCGTGCATCGGCAGGAACTGCCGATCAAGGTGGTCATCGTGACCACGTTCGCGCGGCCCGGCTTCCTGCGCCGCGCCTTGGACGCAGGCGTCAGCGGTTACCTGCTGAAGGATGCCCCGGCCGAGAACCTGGCCGAGGCGCTGCGCAAGGTGCATCGCGGCGGTCGCGCCATCGATCCGCAACTGGCGCTGGAAGCCTGGTCGGATGCCGATCCCCTGAACGATCGCGAGCGGCAGGTACTGCGCCTGGCCGGCGAGGGTCAGTCGGCCGGTGACATCGGCGTGCAACTGAACCTGTCGCATGGCACGGTGCGCAACTACCTTTCCGAAGCGATCGGCAAGCTCGGTGCGGCCAACCGTATCGAGGCCTATCGGCTGGCCCGGCAGAAGGGTTGGTTGTAAGCGACGCAACGCAAGACGGTTAGAATGACGGCTTGCGCTTCCACGGCGCCAGGGAACCGAAACGGATGCATGCCCCGATGCCGCCAGTCCGCCGTGACGCCCGTCGACGTTCGATTCGTCGCTTGCGCTGGGCCGTGGCCGTGTCGTTTGCGTTGATCGCGTCCGCATGCCGCCATGCGGAGGCGCCGCTCACCCACGACGCCTATATCTGGCAGCGGCAATGGACACCGTCGCTGGGCGCGTCGGTCATGGCCTCGCGCGATCTGGTCAGCGACTGGCGCGTGCTTGTCGCCCAGGCAGACCGCGACGGCACGTTCCACGCGTTCGCGCCCGACCGCGCGGCCCTGGCCGCCAGCGGACGCCCGGCGATCCTGGTCGTGCGCATCGACGGGCGGCTTGCCCGGCTGGATGAAGCCGGGCTGGTGAGCCGCATCGTCGGCATCGCCCGCGACGCGTCGCTGCCCGCGGCGGCCATCGAGATCGACTACGACTGCCCCACGGCACGCTTGCCCGCGTACGCGGCGTTCCTGCGCCGACTCAAGCCCGCCCTGGGCGACACGCCGCTGTCGATCACGGCATTGCCGACCTGGATCGGTTCGGCCGACCTCGACGACCTGCTCGCCGTGCCCGACGCGTCCGTGTTGCAGGTGCATGCCGTGCAGGCGCCGCAGGCGGGCCTGTTCGATCCTGCGGTGGCGCTGGGCTGGATCGACGACTTTGCGCGGCATACGCACAAGCCGTTCCGCGTGGCCTTGCCGACGTACGGCTCGCGGGTGAGCTGGAACGCCGACGGGTCGATGCTCGCCGTGGAAAGCGAGCAGGGCCTGCGGGCCGCCGGCATCGCGGCGTCCGAACTCTACGCCTCGCCGCTGGCCGTTCGCCGCGTGGTCGATCGGCTGGCCGCGCAGCGTCCCCGTGGCCTGGTCGGCTTCGCCTGGTTCCGGCTGCCCACCGCGGAAGATCGCCGGGCGTGGAGCCTGGCGACGTGGCGAGGTGTCGTCACCGGCCACCTCGACGCAGCGCCCCTGCGTGCCATGCTGCGCCCGGGCAAGGATGGCGCCGCCGCCGATGTCGTGCTGGAAAACACCGGCGGCATCGACATGGCGCCGCCGCTGTCGGTTACCCTGCCGCGTGGCTGCGATGTCGCCGACGGCATCGATGGTTACGTGGTGCATCACACCGGGGATGGTCTCGAGCTGGTGTCGCGGCAGGCACGACCGTTACCCGCACAAGCGCAACGGGCGATCGGCTGGGCACATTGCCCGACCGGTACGCCATCCACCCTTTCCCTCCGCGCTGAAGGAGCGCCGCTTTCATGATGAAGACCCATTCGCTGGCGATCGGCTGCGTGCTGGCCCTGGCCGGCGCGGTCACCTGGGCTTGCGGGCCTTGGTTCCCGACGCAGACGCTGGACGATCGCGCGGCCACGCTGGCCGCCGTGCCGCAGAACACCTTCGCCTTCGAGGCGGCGCACCTGCTGCCGGCCACGGACACGCTGGCCGCCGTGGAGACGGCACCGTTCGACGAGCCGTCGGTCAAGCCGGACCTGCCGGCCGACCAGGCCGAGCGGGTCAAGGCGATCATGGCGTCGGCCGGTGCGGCCGAGGCACTCGATGCCGGCAAGGACCTGCCGGACGACGTACGCCATTACGTAGCGGGCGCGGTCGAGTGGAACCGTGCCACCGCGGCGTGCCCCGCCGCACCGGAAAACGAATACGGCCAGCCGAGCGGCAAGCCGCCGTGTGCGACCTTCGACGCGGCCGCCCTGGCCAGCGCGCAGGCGCAGTTCGAGGCGGTGACGGCATTGCCACCGGAATCATCGAAGGCGCGCGGCGCGTGGGCGGCCTACATGCTGGGCGAGGTGCACGCGCTGCGTGCGGCCGGCGCCACCGGCACACCCGCTTTCGCGACGGAGCGCGCCGCGGCGGCGAAAGCGTTCCAGGACACCCGGGCCCGCGTCCTCGCAGGCGCGTCCGATGCCCAGGGCCTTGCCGTGGCCAGTTTCGGCGAGGAAGCGCGCCTGAGCCTGTATACCGGCGACACCGCCTGCCTGTGGATCGACATGGTCAAGGGCGAGGACTGCGTGGCGCAACTGGCGCCCACTGACCTCAAACACGCCATCGCGCTGTATGCGGCCCAGGCCGGGCACGGATCACGCGGCGCGGTGGAATCGCTGGCGGCGATCGCCGGCGCGGTGCTGGCCGTGCCCGAGCAGGCGCAGGCGCTGGTGGAGGGTCCGGTGTCGCAGCGGTTGCTGGTCACCTACGCGCTGGCAAGGGTGGCCCCGCAGTCCACGGACGGCAAGCCCGATCCCGTGCTCGGCGCCTTGCTCGATGCGATCGACAAGGCCGGTCCGGACAAGGTGGCCGCGGCCGATCGCCTGGCCTCGCTCACCTACGAGCTGGGCCGCTACGACGCCGCGCAGGCGTTGCTGGCGCATGCGGACGGTCCGCTGGCCAGCTGGGTGCGCGCCAAGCTGGCCCTGCGCCGGGGCGATCGCAACGCGGCAGCCCAGGCCTATGCGGAGGCGGCCAAGGCGTTCCCGCGCGCGGACGATCCGAAGGCCTCGCTGGAGCCCGGCAGCGTCCATCAACTGATGGGTGAGCGCGGCGTGCTCGCGCTGTCCCGTGGCGACTACGTGGAAGCCATGACGCGCATGTTCGAAGCGTCCAACGCGGTCGGCGGCGACGGCAATGTCGTCGACGAGGATGGCGAGAGCGCAGGCGCGGGCTACGGCAACGACACGATGTACATCGGCGAGCGCGTGCTCACCGTCGATGAACTGAAGACGTTCGTGGACGCCAACGTACCCACGGCATCGGCGGCGCCCAAGGCCGACGACAAGGACGTGACGGCGGCCTCGCTGCTGTTCGGCGACCGCCTGCGCTGGATGCTGGCGCGCCGGCTCATGCGCGCCGGGCGCTTCGACGACGCGTTGGCCTATTTCCCGGCGGGCGTGGACAAGCGCTACGCCGAGGTGGACCTGCGTGCCACGGCCAAGGCCTATGCCGACGACGTGCACGATGGCGACCATCGCTGGACGGATATCGGCAAGGCCGAAGCCCGCTTCGCCGCGGCGACGGTCGCGCGCGACCACGGCATGGAGATCCTCGGCTTCGAACAGGCCCCGGATTTCGCCGACAACGGCGGCGTGTTCCAGGGCGGGAGCGGCCAGTCGGCCGCGACGCTCAAGGGCGACCTGGTGACCGCCGGCGAGCGGCAACGTTTTGCCGACAGCAACGCACAGCCCGATCGTCGCTTCCACTACCGCTACGTGGCAGCCGACCACGCCGCGGCAGCGGCGGACCTGTTGCCGCCGCGCTCGCAGGCGTTCGCGGCCACGCTGTGCATGGCCACCCGCTGGATGCGCGAGGGTCCGCCCGATTACGACGAGGCCGCCGATGGCGAAGCGGATAAACCGCTCAACGAACGGTCGCGCCGTGCCCGCATCTATTACGAGCGCTACGTGAAGCAGGGGCCGCATGTCGCGTGGGCCGACAACTTCGGCATGAACTGCGAGCCGCCGAATTTCGATCGCGCACGTGAACTCAAGCGTGCGCAGCAGGTAAGGGCGGTCAAGCAGTTCGTGCGCAAGCACTTGGTGATCGAGATCGTCGTGCTCGTCGCGCTGGTGGCGGCCATCGGTGCCCTGATCATCCGCCGGCGCCGCCGCCGGACGGTGGCCTGAACGGCCGGGAGCGGGATGGGGGATAATCCCCACCCGCTCCCGATGCCGTACCCGCCGTGAAGAAATCCGATTTCGACTTCGACCTTCCGCCCGACCTGATCGCCCAGGCACCGCTGGCGCGGCGCTCGGGCAGCCGCCTGCTGGTGGTGGACGTGGCGGCGCACAGCAAGAAGGATCGCAAGTTCGACGAACTGCCCGAGATGGTTCGCCCGGGCGACCTGCTGGTGTTCAACGATACCCGCGTGCTGCCGGCCCGCCTGCACGGCCGCAAGGAATCGGGCGGCGCGGTGGAGATCCTGATCGAGCGCGTCACCGGTGCCCATGAGGCGCGGGCCCAGCTGGGCGTCAGCAAGAAGCCGAAGGAGGGCGGCCGTATCGAGCTGGCCGACGGCAGCATGGTCACCGTGCTGGGACGCGACGGCGAGTTCTTCCTGCTGCGCTTCGACGCGGACGAGCCGCTGGAGCGGCTGCTGTCGCGCCTGGGCGAGATGCCGTTACCGCCGTACATCGAGCGCAGCGCCGATCAGTCCGACATGGAACGCTACCAGACCGTGTTCGCTCGCGAGCCGGGTGCCGTGGCGGCGCCCACCGCCGGCCTGCACTTCGACGAGCACCTGCTGCAGCGCCTGCGCGACGCCGGCGTGGACATGGGCTACGTGACCCTGCACGTGGGCGCCGGCACGTTCCAGCCCATGCGTGCGGAGGATGTGCGTGACCATGTCATGCACCGCGAGTGGCTGAACGTGGGTGCCGCGCTGGTGGAGAAGATTCGCGCCACGCGGGCGGCGGGCGGTCGGGTGATCGCGGTGGGCACCACGGTGGTGCGGGCGCTGGAAAGCGCCACGGTGGAGGGCGTGCTGCGTCCGTTCGCCGGCGAGACGCAGATCTTCATTTTCCCCGGCTACACCATCACCAGCGTCGATGCGCTGATCACCAATTTCCACCTGCCGCAATCGACGCTGCTGATGCTGGTCTCGGCGCTGGCGGGGAAGGAAACCATCCTGGATGCCTACCGTTACGCCGTGCTGCAACGCTACCGTTTCTTCTCCTACGGCGACGCGATGCTGATCTACCCGCCGCGCGGCGGCTAGAGTCCCGGCACGCCGTGCGACAGCTCGCGTGAAACCTCGGCCGCGGCGTCCGCCAGCAGGCGGGCGGTGGCCGTGATGTCGATCCTCGCGCCGCGCCGCTCGATGAAGGGCACCGTGAGTGCGCATACCGCATGGTTGCCTTCGATGATCGGTGCCGAGAGATCGGTGACACCATCCACCACTTCGCTGGCGATGCGGGCCAGGCCCGCGGCGCGTACTTTCGCCACCGTCGCGTCCACACGCGCACGGTCCAGCGCCGGATCGTGCGCGGCCATGGTACGCAGCCAGCGCTCGCGGGTGTCGTCGGTCTGCCAGGCCAGCAGCACATAGCCCGATGCGGAATGCGACATGGGGCGACGATGGCCCACGCGTACCACCAGTCCGGTCTCGCCGGGGGGATCGACTCGCGCGATCACCACGATCTGCTCTTGCGAGGGCACCACGAGATGGCACGACTGGTCGATGCCGTCGGCCAGCCGGTGCATCACCGGCATCGCGGTTTCGATCAGGTTCCTGACCGGCGGTTGTTCCATGCCCAGCCGGAACAGGCGCGGCGTGAGCGAGTAGGCTCCTTCGCCGTCGGGTCGGGCGATATAGTCGCGTTCCTCGAGCACCTGGAGCATGCGGAAGATCTCGCCGCGCGAGCGTCCCACGCCTTCGGAAATCTCGGCGATGGATAACGGCTGGGTCGCACGGGCGAGCAGTTCGAGGATGTCGAGGCCCTTGTCCAGGGCAGGGGCGCGATACTTCGGCGAATCGGCAGGGGGCATGGCATTCCGTGGCATGGGCAGAAACGGTGCAACGCAAGTCTAGCGTGTGGCTGCGTGCGGGCGTGTATATACATCGATACCGGCGTGCCATGCTGCAGCGCAGCTTGTTATGCTGGTGAATAATAAGTTCATATTTGCACATCCCGCGTTCCGGGCCATGTCAGCGGAGACATCGCATGCAGCAGCACACGCCGATCACGGCGACCCCGACGCGCGCCCTGGCGCGAGCCCCGCTGTTCCCGCTCGTGCTGATCGTCAGCCTGTTCTTTCTCTGGGGCGTGGCCAACAACCTCAACGATGTGCTGGTGGCCCAGTTCAAGAAAGCGTTCACGCTATCCGACTTCGATGCCGGCCTGGTGCAGAGCGCCTTCTATCTCGGCTATTTCCTCGTGGCGCTGCCGGCCGGCATGTTCATGCGGCGCTTCGGCTATAAACCGGCCGTGGTGTTCGGCTTGCTGCTGTACGGCGCCGGCGCCTTGCTGTTCTGGCCCGCCGCGGCCACGGCCACCTACGGCACCTTCCTTGTCGGCCTGTTCGTGATCGCCGCCGGGCTGGCCTTCCTGGAAACCTCCGCCAATCCCTACGTGACGCTGCTGGGCCCACGCGAGTCGGCCGCCTCCCGGCTCAACCTCGCGCAGGCATTCAATCCACTGGGTTCGATCACCGGTGTGCTGATCGGGCAGCACTTCATCTTCAGCGGCGTGGAACGCTCGCCCGAGCAGTTGGCCGCCATGGATGCCGCGGCGCACCTGGCCTACATGAAGAGCGAAGCGGCGGCCGTGCAGATGCCCTACCTGGTGATCGGGCTGGGTGTCATCGCCTGGGCGGCGCTCATCGCCATCACCCGTTTCCCGCGCACCTCGGTCGACGCATCGGAGTCGGCAGGACCGGTGGATCGCGGTGTGCTCGGTCGCCTGCTGCGTGACGGTCGCTTCATGTCGGCCGTGGTCGCCCAGTTCTTCTACGTCGGTGCCCAGGTGGCCGTCTTCAGCTACATGATCCGCTATGCCCAGGCCACCATGCCGGGCACCATGGACAAGGCGGCGGCCAACTACATCACCGCCGCGCTGTTGTGCTTCATGGCGGGGCGCTTTGCCGGCGCCGCCATCATGAAGTACCTGCGTCCGGCGCATGTGCTGCGCACGTTCGCGCTGACCAACGTGGTGCTGGCGGCGGTGGCTGCCTTCGTGCCCGGCCACGTCGGCATCTACGCGCTGGTGGCTTCCAGTTTCTTCATGTCGATCATGTACCCGACCATCTTCGCGCTGGGCGTGGAGGGCCGTGGCGACACGGAACGCAAGTTCGGCGCTTCGTTGCTGGTCATGGCCATCGTCGGCGGTGCCGTGGTCACGGCCGTCATGGGCGCCACGTCGGATCGCCTGGGCATCGCCCACGCCATGCTGGTGCCGATGCTGTGCTTCGTCGCCATCTTCCTGTTCGCCTGGCGGCGCACGGCGGCCAGGGGCGTGGTCGCATGAACTGGCAATGCCTCGCGCTGGACCTGCACGACGATCCCGCGTCGATCGCCGAATACGAGCGCTGGCACCGGGCCGAATTCATCTGGCCCGAAGTGGTGGCGTCCATCCGCACGGCCGGCATCCTCGACATGCAGATCTTCCGCACGGGCAACCGGCTGGTGATGCTAATGCGTGTCGGGCCGGATTTCGATGGCGCGGCGAAGGCCGCGGCCGATGCCGCCAGCGAGCGCGTGCAAGCGTGGGAAGCGCTGATGTCGACGTTCCAGCAGCCGCTACCGTGGGCCGCTGCGGGGCAGAAATGGGTGCCTATGCACCGTATCTTCGACCTGGCGGCCTGCGCGGCTAGCTGAAAGCCGTCTTCCGGCGATCGCGACGGAGGCCGACGCCACGGCGGCGCCGGCCGGGCGTCGGCGTGGTGTCAGGCGCCCGCGACGAGCGGCAGGCTACGCCACACGATCCCATCGGGAAACAGGTGGTCGCGCACCGAGCTCGTGTGCATCTGCGCGGAAAACCCTGGCGCGGACGGCGCACGATAGCGGCCCTTCTCGATGCGCACCGGATCGACGAAGTGCTCGTGCAGGTGGTCGACGAACTCGATGGCGCGATCTTCCTTCTTGCCCGTGATGGCCACGAAATCCGCCATGGCCAGGTGCTGCACCAGTTCGCACAGGCCCACGCCGCCGGCATGCGGAAAGACACGCACACCGAAATGCGCCGCCAGCAGCAGGATCGCCAGGTTGTCGTTGACCCCGCCCACGCGCGCGGCGTCGATCTGGATCAGGTCGACGGCCTCGGCCTGCAGCAGCTGCTTGAACAGCACGCGGTTCTGGCCGTGCTCGCCGGTGGAGATCGGCGTGGGTGCCACGGCACGGCGGATGGCCGCGTGACCGAGTACGTCGTCGGGGCTGGTGGGTTCTTCCACCCAGGCCAGGCCCACGCTTTCCAGTGGCTTCAGCCAGTCGATGGCGGTGCCTACGTCCCAGCGCTGGTTGGCGTCCACGGCGATGGCGATGTCGGGGCCGACCGTCTCGCGGGCGAGCCGGCAACGGCGGATATCGTCTTCGAGGTGCAGGCCCACTTTCAGCTTGATGGTGCGGAAACCGTCGGCCACCGCCTGGCGTGCCAGGCGCTGCATCTTGGCGTCGCTGTAGCCGAGCCAGCCGGGCGAGGTGGTGTAGGCCGGATAGCCTTCGCTTTCCAGTTGCGCGATGCGCGCCTGCTTGTGCGGCTCGGCCTCACGCAGGATCGCCAGCGCCTGCTCGGGCGTCATCGCATCGGTGAGGTAGCGGAAGTCGATCTGCGCGATGATCTGTTCGGGGCTCATGTCGGCGATGAAACGCCACAGCGGCTTGCCCGCACGGCGCGAGGCGAGGTCCCAGGCGGCGTTGATCACCGCGCCGATGGCCATGTGCATCACGCCTTTCTCGGGGCCCAGCCAGCGCAGCTGCGAATCGCCGTTGAGTTCGCGCGCGAAGTCGCCCAGGTGATCGATCACGCTGTCCAGCGGGCGTCCCACCACCATCGGTTCAAGCGCCGCCAGCGCCGCCGTCTGCACGTCGTTGCCGCGGCCGATGGTGAACACCAGCCCATAGCCTGCCAGGCCATCGGGGCTGTCGGTGCGGATAACCACATAGGCCGCCGAGTAGTCGGGGTCGGGGTTCATCGCATCGGAGCCGTCGTGGTCCAGCGAGGTCGGAAAGCGGACATCGTACGTGTCCAGCGCCGTGATATTCACCATGCGGTCCGGCCTCCTTGGCCGGGAATGTGTGGATCCGTCGAGGAAGGGATCAAGGATGGCGGCCCGGATGCGCCACGACGTCCTGGCGTTGCCGCCCCAGGCCTTCGATGGACAGCTCGATGACATCACCGGGCTTGAGGTAGGTGGGCGGTTTCAGCCCCAGGCCGACGCCCGCCGGCGTGCCGGTGCTGATCACGTCGCCCGGCATGAGAGTCATGTAGCGGCTGATGTAACTGACCAGGTAGGCCACGCCGTAGACCATCGTCCGCGTATTGCCGTGCTGGTAGCGATGGCCGTTGACCTCGAGCCACAGCGAGAGGTTCTGTGGATCGGCCACTTCGTCACGGGTGACCAGCCAGGGGCCGATCGGGCCGAACGTGTCGCAGCTCTTGCCCTTCACCCACTGCCCGCCGTGCTCCAGCTGGAACTCACGCTCGGACAGGTCGTTGATGACGGCGTACCCGGCGACGTGATGCAGGGCATCCTCGGGCGAGACATCGCGTGCCACCTCGCCGATGATCACGCCCAGCTCCACTTCCCAGTCGGTCTTGACCGAGTCGCGGGGGATCACCACCGTATCGTTCGCGCCGCCGATCGCGCTGGTGGCCTTCATGAAGAGCACGGGCTGCTCGGGTACCGGCGCGCCGGTTTCGGCGGCGTGTTCCGCGTAGTTCATGCCGACGCAGATCATCTTGCCGATGCCTGCCACAGGCGTACCGAAGCGCGGCTCGCCCGGGACGAGGGGCAGGGACGTGGGCTCGATGGCGGCCAGACGTGCAAGGGACGCGTTGCCCAGCGTCTCGCCGGCAAGTTCGCCGACAATGCCCGTCAGGTCGCGCAGCCGGCCGTCGATATCGATCATGCCGGGTTTTTCGTGCCCGGGTTGTCCATAGCGTACGAGTTTCATGACGGGTTCCTTCAGTTCGACATGCCGCCGTCCACGACGTGGACGGTGCCGGTGGTGAACGACGATTCGTCGGAGGCGAGGTACAGGGCCAGCGCGGCGATCTCCTGCGGGTCGCCCAGCCGGCCCATCGGTTGCCGCTGGGTGAAACCCTGCCAGGCCGCTTCCTCGTCACCACCCAGCGCCCGCACGCGCTCGCCGAGCGACGGCGTCTTCACCGTGCCCGGGCAGATCGCGTTGCAGCGGATACCGCGGGCGACGTAGTCGGCGGCGATGGAGCGGGTGAGGCCGATCACGGCCGCCTTACTGGTGCCGTAGGCGAAGCGATTGGGCACGCCTTTGATGCTGGACGCGACCGAGGCCATGTTGAGGATGCTGCCGCCGCCCCGTTCCAGCATGCCCGGGAGCACCGCACGGCACGTGTGGAACATGCTGTCCACGTTGATCGCGAACGAGCGGCGCCAGCTGTCGATGTCCGTATCCAGCAGGGTGCCGGCATGCACATAGCCGGCGCAGTTGAACAGGATGTCCAGCGGGCCCGCGTCGGCGACGAGCGCGACGATCGCCGACGCGTCGGTCACATCGAGGCGCTGTGTACGCAGCGTGCCGCGTGCGGCCGAGGGCGTGGCGGCGAGGTGCTCGTCGAGCGCAGCGGCCAGTCCGGCCAGTCCGTGCTCGTCGATGTCCGTGGCCAGCACGGTGGCGCCTTCGGCGGCGAAGGCCAGTGCGGTGGCGCGGCCGATGCCGGCGCCGGCAGCGGTGATCAGGGCGTGCTTGCCGGCCAGGCGGCCGGAACGGGCGGACGATGTCATGGGGAAGACCTCGATGCGGCGGAGTAGAGAGCGATGGCGTTGTCGCCGAAGACGGCCGACTCGGCATGGGGGGCATGACGCAGCACGCAGGCGCGGGCCACGGTTTTCCAGGCGTCGTAGGTAGCGTGCGTGGTGACCACCGGCCAGTCGCTACCCCAGATGAGGCGTGAGGCGCCGAAGGTCTCGAACAGGTGGCCGACGTAGGGTTCCAGCGCGCGCGGGTCCGCGACGGCACCGGTGCGGTCGAGCAGGCCGGAGAACTTGCAGTACACGTCGGGCATCTGTGCCAGTCGTGCGATGGCGCCGGCCCATTCGGCAAAGCCACCGCCGGTGATGTCCGGTTTGGCCGCGTGGTCGATCACCGTGCGCAGGCCCGGGTGCCGGGCCAGTCGCGTCGACAGCGTGCGCAGGTGGCGACCGTCGACCAGGGCCTCGAAGACCAGGTCGCGGTCGCGCAGGTGATCGAACGCCCGGTCGAGCCCTGGCGAGGCCAGCCAGGTGACATCGGGAATATCCTGCACCATCGGACGGATGCCGCAGAGCAGGCCCTGGCCGTCCGCGAGCAGCCAGTCCAGGCGCGCACCGACATCGGCCGCTTCCATGTCGATCCAGCCGATCACGCCCAACACCTCGGGCCGTGCGCGGGCCAGTTCGAACAGGAAGCGCGTCTCGCGTTCGTCCGGTGCAGCCTGGACGAGGAAGCAGGCATCCGTCGGCGCGCCGGCATCCTCGGGAAGGAAGGTCGCTTGCAGCGAGGGCGGTGCATTGGCCAGCCAGCCGTAGTGCAGGCGCGACGGATCCCAGTAATGGCGATGTGCGTCGACGATCATGGCGTGGGCACCCCGGGGGCGAGCAGGCCTTCGTCGATCAGTGCCTGCCATGTCGCAGCAGGCACGTCGGTGGCGCGACGCCGCAGCGCGGTGTCCACTTCCGCCACCGAACGCAGGCCGCAGACCACGCTGGCCACCGCGGGATGGGCCAGCGGGAAGTGCAGGGCGGCTGCACCGACGTCCGCGCCCGTGCGCCGGCACACGTCGTAGAAACGCTGCGCGCGCTCGCGTACGGCGGGCGACGCCGGTGCGTAATCGTAGGTAGCGCCGGGATGGTCGGCGTTGCCGAGCAGGCCGGAGTTGTAGGGACCGGCCACCAGGATGGCCACGTCGTCGGCCTGGGCCTTCGCCATCACGCGCATGCTGGCGGTCTGTTCGAACAGCGTGTAACGACCGGCCAGCATGATCGCATCGAGCGGGAAGCGGGCCATGACGTCGAGGCAGACAGCTTCCTCGTTGACCCCGATACCGATGGCGCCGACCGCGCCTTCGTCGCGCAGGCGCGCCATCTCCGGCAGCGCTTCGTCCAGGGCCTGTGCCAGTACCTCGGCATGCCGCGGGCCATGCGTCAGCGCGCCGATGTCGTGCAGGAACAGGATATCGATGCGATCGGTGCGTAGGCGACGCAGGCTTGCCTCGAAGCTGCGACGCACGCCGTCGCGGCTGTAGTCGAAACGCGCGACGCGACCGTCCACGGCAAAGCCGTCCTGGTCGCCGTGGCGGCCGGAAGCATCCTCGACCAGCCGGCCGACCTTGGTCGACAGCCCGTAGCTGTCGCGCGGCAGGTCGGCGAGCGCCTCGCCGATACGGCTTTCGCTGAGGCCGAAGCCGTAATAGGGCGCGGTATCGAAGTGGCGGATGCCACCCTCCCACGCCTGCCGGAGGGTTCGCAGCGCCTCGGCCTCGTCCACCTCGGTGTAGAGGTTGCCCACCGGCGCGCCACCGAAGGCCAGCGACGAAAGCGTGGCGCAACGGGCGGGCGGCACAGTGGCGGTCGGGCTCGCGGACGGCAGCGGCATGGGGGCTCCAGGGAAACACACGGCAGACGGTATCGCCTGCACAGGTATAAATACTACGTTTATAGGTGAACCCGTGTACAGGTGACGGCGCGATGAAATTTTTGTTGCAGCGCAACTTGAATCGTGCGAAACATATCTGAATACTGCGTTCGCCAGTGAACGGATGGTAGGTAGCGACACACCAGGGATGACAACGTTGTCGGCGAGGGGTCGATGACGCGTGCCACGAATACATGGGCTGTTAGCCCGCGCCGTCGCCGACGGTTGCGGTTCCGTACGGACGAAGCGCACTGCCTGCCGGGCGGATCGCCAGCATCCGGAATAAGAAGAGTTTGGGGGAGAACATCCGCATGACCATCAACAAGACCCTGCTGTGCGCCAGCATCCTTTGTGCATTCGCCGCCGCGGCGCACGCCCAGGACACCACGACACCCGCCGCCGCGCCCGCCAGCGCGCCCGCGGACCCGAACAAGCCGGACGCAGCCAAGACCGCCCAGGAACGCGCCGCTGAAAAGCAGGCTGCGACGCTGCAGGCCGTGACCGTTACCGGTTACCGCGGCAGCCTGGAAAAGGCGATCGACATCAAGCGCAACGCCAACGCCGTGGTGGATGCGATCAGCGCGACCGACATCGGCAAGTTCCCGGATACCAACGCGGCCGAGTCGCTGTCGCACCTGCCGGGCATCACGGTGGACCGCCAGTTCGGCGAAGGCGAGAAGATCAGCGTCAACGGCACCGACGCCGCGCTCAACCGCGTGCTGCTGAACGGCCAGACCATCGCCTCGGGCGACTGGGGCGGCAACCCGACCGACACCAGCGGCCGCACGTTCAACTATTCGCTGCTGTCGCCCGAGATCATCGGCAACATGCAGGTGTACAAGTCGCCCGAAGCGCACATCGACGAAGGCAGCATCGGCGGCACGGTCATCATCCAGACGCGCAAGCCGCTGGACCTGCCGGCCAACACGCTGCGCGGCTCGCTCGGCTACAACTACAACGACCGTTCCGCGCAGGGCAACCCGCGCGCCTCGGCGCTGTGGAGCTGGAAGAACGACGACAGCACGCTCGGCTTCCTGACCAGCGTCACGCACGACAAGGAAAACCTGTCGCGCGCCGGTATCGAATTCTTCGGCTACACCACGGGCGACAAGATCACCAGCAACCCCACGGTGACCGGCGACCCGAACTACGCCAATTCGAAGATCCCGGTGGGCATCAACAGCGACTACTTCCAGCAGACCCGTGAGCGCAACGGCCTGCAGTCCACGTTGCAGTGGCGCCCGGACGACCACAACGAATTCAACCTGACGGGCCTGTACGTCAAGGGCAAGTACGACAACTTCAGCGAGGCGCGCTATGTGTGCCCGGGTTGCGGCGACCTCAACAAGCTGACCAGCATCACCAACAGCAACGGCTATATCACCAATGGCGTGGTGTCGCCCAACACCGGTAACGGCCAGCCGTATGCCGAGCTGGATGCCAACTACCGCAAGACGGAAGTCTCCACCAAGAGCATCAACCTGCGCCACGATTTCACCGGCGACGAGTGGCAGTTCACCAGCCAGGTGGGCTACACCAGCGCCAGCGGCGGCAAGGATCCCGAGTACCTGATGAAGTACCTGCTGAAGAACGGCGGCTACAACTTCGGCTACGACGGCCGCAACACCAGCACCAACTACGACAACGGCTCGGCCGCCAACTGGGGCCTGCCGGGTTCGCCGGCCAACTCGCCCCCGGGCGACCCGACCCTGCCGGGCCAGAACCAGGCCGGTGGCATCTACTACGAGCAGACCACCGACCGCGAGCGTTACGCGCAGTTCGACGCGCTGCGCGACCTGTCGTGGGGCCCGATCAACCAGATCGAAATGGGCGTGAAGTACACCAACCATTTCAACGGCACGCAGTCGCGCGGCAACCGCATCAACACCACCGATCCGGTGTCGTTGACGGACTTCGATCCGGGTTCCACCCCCAGCGGCCTGTACGACGGCCTGCACGCCAGCGGCAACATGACCGACTGGGCCACGGCCAGCCAGAGCAGCGTGGTCAACTACCTGAAGTCGCAGCCGCAGGGCCCGTACACCATCAACTACCCGTCGATCTTCGGCGTGGCGGAGATCACCAAGGACGCCTACCTGCAGCTGGACTTCGAATCCGGCAAGTGGCGCGGTAATGTCGGCGTGCGTTATGTCGACACCAAGGACACTTCCAACTACTACGTGAACAACAACGGCGGCACGTACAGCGCCGTGTCGAACACCACGCACTACTACAAGCCGCTGCCCTCGCTCAACGTCGCTTACGACCTGGACGAGGACAAGGTGCTGCGTGCGTCGATCGCCAAGGTGATCGCCCGCCCGCGTTACGGTGACCTCGCCGGTGCCACGTCGCTCAACGGCGCATCCACGGGCAACTTCACCGCCAGCGCCGGCAACCCGGACCTGAAGCCCTACCAGTCGACCAACTTCGACGTGTCGGCGGAGTGGTATTTCGCCCCGGCCAGCCTGCTCTCGGTCGAAGGCTTCGTGCGCAAGATCGACAGCTATATCGTGACGACCACCAGCGAGCGCTCGCTGACCGATCCGACCACGGGTCAGACCAACCTGTACCAGGTGACCTCCCCGGTCAACGCGTCCAACGCCAAGGTCTCGGGGCTGTCTCTGATCTACCAGCAGGACCTGGGCTACGGCTTCGGCATCCAGACCAACTACACGTACAGCAAGGCCACCACGCAGACCCAGGCCGATGGCGGCAAGCTCAACCTGCCGTACCTGTCCAAGAACACGGTCAACATCATCCCTTACTACGAGCACGGTCCGTGGTCGGCGCGCATCAACTACAGCCGCCGTTCCCCGTATTTCACCCAGGTGGGTCGCCTGAATTCCAACGTGTTCGCCGATGCGTACAAGGAACTGGACCTGAGCGCGTCCTACCAGGTCAACGAATGGATGGGCGTGACGCTGAGCGCGACCAACCTGCTGGATTCGACGTACTACCAGTACGCCGACATCAAGTACGCTCCGATCGGTGAGTACAAGAGCGGCCGTACGTATTCGATGACCCTGAACTTCAAGCTTTAGCGCGCTACCGGCGGCGATCGTCTCCCTGCGGCGCCGCCGGGTTTTTTTACGGAACGAGGAGTTCTTTCGATGGTGCGACGATCCCTGGTCCCCCTCATCGCGGCGGCGCTGGCGTTCGGTGCCGCCCATGCGGGCGAAGCGACGGCGCCCACCGCCGGCACCGTGTCGCCGCAGGTCCAGGACCTGCGCTGGCAGCAGGCCACCGCCCGGTTCGCCCCGGCGCGCAAGGCCATCCTCGATCATGTCGGTGCCGACGTCGCCAAGGGTCCGTTCCGGCCCGACTGGGCTTCGTTGAAGGGCTACCGCTCGCCCGCCTGGTACGACGACGCCAAGTTCGGCATCTTCATCCATTGGGGCGTCTACTCGGTGCCGGCCTTCGGCAGCGAGTGGTATTCGCGCAACATGTACCAGCAGGGCACCAAGGAATTCGCGCACCACGTGGCCACCTATGGCCCGCAGTCGCGTTTCGGCTACAAGGATTTCGTGCCGATGTTCAAGGCGGAGCGGTTCGATCCGGACGCCTGGGCGGCGCTGTTCCGTGAGGCGGGGGCGCGCTACGTGGTGCCCGTGGCCGAGCACCACGACGGCTTCGCCATGTACGACTCGAAGCTGTCCGAGTGGACGGCGGTGCAGAAGGGCCCGAAACGCGACGTCATCGGCCTGCTGGCCAAAGCGATCCGTGCGCAGGGCATGCGCTTCGGCGTGTCGTCCCACCGGGCCGAGCACGACTGGTTCTTCGACGGCGGTCGCCACTTCGCTTCCGACGTGAACGATCCGGCCAACGCCGGGCTCTACGGGCCGGCGGTGGACCACCTCAGCAAGGACGACCAGAACCTGGCCGACGACTGGACCTTCGTCTCGCAGGCCTGGCTGGACGACTGGCTGGCCCGCACGGCGGAGCTGATCGACGATTACCATCCGGACATCATCTACTTCGACTGGTGGATCGGTCACCCGACCTTCCGCAACACGCTGCCCACCCTGTTGTCGTACTACTACAACCAGGGCGCGAAACGCGACGGCGTGGTGGTCAACTACAAGCTGGGCGACTTCCCCGAGGGCGCCGGCACGCTGGATATCGAGCGCGGGCAGCTCACCGGCATCCACGCCACGCACTGGCAGACCGACACGTCGGTCAGCGAGGCCTCGTGGGGTTACATCGACCACGACACCTACAAGTCGCCCACGGTCATCATCCACCTGCTGGCGGACGTGGTCTCCAAGAACGGCAACCTGATGCTCAACATCGGTCCGCGCGCGGACGGCACGATCCCGCAGGGCGCGCAGGATACGTTGCGCGGCATCGGTGCGTGGCTGAAGGTCAACGGCGAGGCCATCTACGGCAGCAAGCCGTGGCGGGTGTACGGCGAAGGCCCCACCGAGGTCATCGGCGGCACGTTCCAGGACACCAAGACCAAGCCGTTCACCGCGGACGATTTCCGCTTCACCACCGGCAACGGCAAGCTCTACGCGATCGAGCTGGGCTGGCCGGCGGCCGGTAAGGCCACCGTGCACGCGATCAAGCCGACCGACGCCGTGTCGAACGTCGAGTTGCTGGCGGACGGTAGCAACGTGCCCTTCACCCAGGACGGCACCGGGCTTCACCTGCGGGTTCCCTCCCATCCCGTCGGCAGCGACGCCTACGTGTACCGCATCACGCTGGCCACGCCGACCACCCCCAAGGCCTCCCCATGAATCGCTGGAAATTCCTCTTCGTCGCCGGCCTGTTCTGGCTGCCGCTGGCCGCGTTCGCCAAGGCGCCCGTGGCGCTGTTCTACCTGATGGGCACGCAGAAATCGGTGGCCTCGTTCGAGGCGCACGTGGACAAGATCGACCTGCTGGTGCCCACATGGTACGGCGTGGACGAAAACGGCCTGGTCTCCGGTGGTCCCGACGACTACGTGTTGAAGATCGCCCAGGCACACAAGCTGCCGGTGATGCCCATCGTGTCGGCTGCGGGCGACCGCGCCAAGTTCCACGCGCTGCTCACCAACGAAACCGCGAAGAAGGCGATGATCGCCAGCATGATCGAACAGGCGAAGCTGCACGGCTTCGTCGGCTACCAGTTCGACTTCGAGAATATCGCCTGGACCGATCGCGACGCGCTCACCCTGATCACGCGCCAGACCTACGAGGCGCTGCACAAGAACGGGCTGAAGCTGAGCATGGCCGTGGTCCCCAATGCACCGGGGTATGCGGGGCAGGGCGCCTTCGGCAAGTGGATGTGGGAATACTGGCGCGGCGCGTACGATCTGAAGGAGCTGTCAAAGGTGCTCGACCTGGTCTGCCTGATGACCTACGACCAGCACACGCGCTGGACCACGCCGGGCCCGGTGGCGGGCATGCCCTGGGTGATGGAGCAGCTGCAGTACGCGATCAAGATCGTGCCCAAGGACAAGCTGTCGCTGGGCATCGGCCTGTACGGCTACCGTTGGTTCACCGGCAACCCGGTGGGCGCCGACGGCAAGGAAAACTCGAACATCTCCGGCACCTATATCGATGCCGACGAATCGTTCCCGCTGGCGAAGCAGTTCGGTGTCACCATGCAGTGGGATCCGGTGGAGCACGAGTCGTGGTTCTACTTCTACCGCGACCAGATGCGCGAGTGGGTGTTCCTGCCCGATGCCCGCGCCTTCCGCGACCGCTACGACGTAGTCAAGCAATACGGGCTGGAAGGCTTCTGCGCCTGGGTGCTGGGGTCGGAAGACCCGAAGATCTGGGACGAGCTGCCTAACGCGGTGCGTTGACCGCGAACAGCTTGAACTCGCGGATACGCGCCGTGCCCACGGCGGACAGGATGTTCAGACGGACGCGCCGTGCGGTAACCGGCGCGAAGCGATCTATCTTCATGTGACCGATCGCCTGGGCCTGGGCGACGGTTTTCCAGCCGTTGCCGTCCCACACCTGCACCGCATAGCCGTGCACGTTCTGGCCACCGTCCAGCCATTCCATCGTCATGGCGCGGTCGAAGGTGACCTCGCGACCCAGGTCCACCTCCAGCGTGGCGTTGGCCGCCCCGTTCGGTGCGGACCAGAACGTCGACGGATCGCCGTCCAGGGCCGCCGCGGTGTTGGCGTCGGTGGGCGCATGCTGGGCCACCAGGTTGGCCGCATCGCCGTAGCGTGCCTTGAGCGCCTTGCCGAAGTCGGCCAGCCGGCGCACGTCGGCCTCGGGCAACAGGCCATGGGTGTCCGGCGCCACGCCCAGCATCAGCTGGCCGCCGTGGCCGACGCTGCTTTCCCAGTTGTCCATCAGTTCGTCCACGGTCTTCAGCGACGTGCCGAAGTCCGGCCTGGAGCTGTAGAACCAGTGGCCCTTGTGCAGCGGCGTGTCCACTTCCAGGGGCCGCCAGCGAAGCTGTCCGTGGCGGTCGATGACGTTCCAGTTTTCGCCCTGCACCACGCCGTCCTCGTTGCCGACCCAGCGGATGTCGCCGTAGTCGAACAGGGCGACATCGGCGAAGATCATCGCGTTGGTCTGGTAGGTCCGCAGCGTTTCCACGTATTTGGCGAAGTCGTAGACATGCCCCGCGCTGCCGGCGCCGTCCAGCCACCACTCGGTGAGCGGGCCGTAGTGCTGCACCAGTTCTTCCAGCTCGGACAGGTAGTACTTGTCATACGCGGCGGCGTTGGCGTAACGCGGATCGTGTCGGTCCCAGGGGGATAGATAGATGCCGAAGCCCAGGCCGTTCTTCTTCGCCGCGTCGGACGCCATGCGTACCAGGTCGCCCTTGCCGCCCTTCCACGGGCTGGCCTTCACCGAATAATCGGTCTGGTCGGTGGGCCACAGGGCGAAACCGTCATGGTGTTTCGCCACCAGCACCATGTAGCGCACGCCGGCCGCCTTGACCGCGCGCGCCCACTGGTCGGGATCGACCTTGTCGGGGTTGAACACGCTGGGCGACGCGGTGCCGTCGCCCCACTCGCGGTCGAGGAAGGTGTTGGTGCCGAAGTGCACGATGACGCCGAACTCCAGGTCCTGCCAGGCCACCTGCTGCGGCGACGGCTTGACGTCGGTGAACGACTCGGCCGGCGCGATGCCCGGCAGGGCCGCCAGCAGCGCCGTCGCGAGGCAGGTCTTCAGGCGGCGGAACGGAACGGACGTCGACATGGGCAGGCACTCCAGCACAGGCGCAAAAAGTCAGGGTTGTTTGGCGGGGTCGGACCACAGCCGGTGATCGACACCCCTTACGACGGGTTTGTCGCGCGTGTCCAGGTCGAACACCACCACGTCGTTGCGGCCCCGGTGGAACCAGGGGCCGGGCGCGTAAAGGTCATGCTGGGGTCCGATCGACCAGATCCGGCCCAGGTTTACGTCGTTGAGCCACAGGGCGCCCTTGCCGAACGCCCGTGTGTCCAGGAACGTGTCGGCAGGCGTCCCGATATCCACGTGGCCGCGGTGGAACGCCGGGCCCGCGACCGGGGCGGTCGTCCAGCCGCGCAGCGTGCGCAGTGTGTCCATGGGCAGGGGATACACCTGCCAGCCGGTCAACACATCGGTGCCGAGCATCACCGGATCGACCAGGCCGGCGCGGCCGTCGTCCAGGTGCGGCCCGTAGTTCACGCGGCCGGTGTTTTCCACGAGGATATCCAGCGTGTGCTCGCCGCTGCCGACATCGAGCGGCACGGACACCTGCTTCAGTCGTCGGTCGACCGTGCCGCGCGCGTCGCGATCGAGGTAGATCGCTGCATAGTCGCGCACGTCGCCCAGGTACAGCGTGCCGTGGAACGAACCATGCACCGTGGTGCGGTAGAGGATGTAGCCGTAGGACTGGCCATACGCTTCCATCGACCGGGGTTGCTCGGACGCGTGCGGCGCCGGCAGGTTGTCCCACAGCGATGCGGATTCGTCGAGGGTGAAGGCGGGAAGGCTGCGCAGGGGCGGCGACGCCGGCACCGGGGGTAGGGCCTGCCCGGTCGCCTTCGCGATCACCTCGCGAAAGCGCAGGTACTTCGGGGTCGGGCGTCCCGCTTCATCCAGCGCGGCGTCGTAGTCGTAGCTGGTGGTCTGCGGCGTGTAGTGGTCCGAGGGGTTGCCCTGGAAATTGGCGCCGTTCATGAAGCCGAAGCTGGTGCCCCCATGCACCATGTACACGTTGACCGAGTCGCCCCGAGACAGCATCCAGGCCAGTTCGTCGGCCTGTTGCTTCGTATCGGTGTCGGCATGCTTGCCGCCCCACGCATCGAACCAGCCGGCCCAGTATTCGCCGGCCATGCGCGGTGCATCCGGCCGGAAGCGCGCCAGCGTCTCGAAGCTTTTCTTCGCCTCGCCCGGCGCGAAGTCGATCACCGCCGTCACATCGGGCAGGGTGCCGTTGGCGAGCAGGTCGGGGCCGTCGTAGGTGAGCAGCAGGTCGTCCGCCAGGCCCGACCGCTTGAGCATGTCGCGGATCTGGCCGAGGTAGGCCTTGTCGTCGCTGTAAGAGCCGTATTCGTTTTCCAGCTCGGTGGCGACGATGGGGCCGCCGCGGGACGCGAGCAGGGGTGCCAGTTCCTTGCCCAGGCGTTGCAGGTAGCGGTCGGCGGCGGCGAGGAAACGCGGATCGCGAGTGCGCACGCGCATGCCCGGTTCGGCGAACAGCCAGGCGGGGAAACCACCGGCATCCCACTCGCCGCACACGTACGGCCCTGGGCGCAGGATGACGTTCAGACCTTCGGCCTGCGCGGCTTTCACGAAGGCCGCCACATCGTTGTTGCCGCTGAAGTCGAACTGGCCGGGCGTCGGTTCCACCGCGTTCCAGAACACGTAGGTGGTGATGGTGTTCAGGCCCATCGCCCGCGCCTTGCGCAGCCGGTCGGTCCAGTACGCCCGCGGCACCCGCTGGAAGTGGATGTCGCCGGCGATGATCTGGTAAGGCTTGCCGTCACGCATGAAATGCGCGCCGGACACGGTCAGCGGCGGGTTGGCGAAGGCCGCGGGCAGCACCGCGAGCAGGCCGGCCACCAGTAACGCGAGACGCGGCACGAGGCGCGTCATCGCGGCAGCGCCTGCCGGCCCTGAAGGGTGAACTCCAGCGACTGGCCCGGCGCATCGCCCGGCTGGCCGCCGCCGAGGAAGAGTCGGTAGCTGCCGGGGACGACGGCACGCTGGCCAGCCGCATCCACGGAGCTGAGCCGGCGGGGATCGAGGACGAAGGTGATCCGGCGCGTTTCGCCGGCGCGCAGGTGCACGCGCTGCAGCCCGACCAGCGTGCGGTGCGGCGCGAGTTTGTCGCCTTCGGGAAAACCGAGGTACGCCTGGACCACTTCGTCGCCGTCGCGCTCGCCGCTGTTGCGCACGTCCACGCTGGCGGTGAGGGTATCGCCCGCCGTCAGCGCCGGCTGCGACAGGCGTGCCTCGGCGTAAGCGAAGCGCGTGTAGCTGAGCCCGTGGCCGAAGGGGTACAGCGGCGTGCCGTCGAAGTAGCGATAGGTGCGCCCCTTCATCTGGTAACTGGTGAAGGGAGGCAGGTCGCGCACGGAACGGTAGAACGTGACCGGCAGGCGCCCGGCGGGGTTGTCGTCGCCCGCCAGCAGGCGCGCCACCGCGGTGCCGCCGCTCTGGCCGGGGTACCACGCGGCGACGATGGCGGCGGCGCGCTCGTTCGCCTCGTCCAGCGCCACCGCGCTGCCGGACATCAGCACCACGACCAGCGGCTTGCCGCTGGCCGCGGCACGCATGAGCAGGGCGCGTTGCGCGGCGGGCAGGCCGATGTCGGTACGATCGCCGCCGGCGAAGCCCGGCACCTCGATCCGCAGTTCCTCGCCTTCCACGTCGGGCGACAGGCCGACGAAGGCCACGGCGACATCGGCGTCGCTCAACGTACGGTCCACCTCGGCCAGCTGCGCGTCGGCGGGCGCCAGCCACTGCAACCGCACGCCCTGGTCGTTGCCGCTGTGCACGTACTCCAGGCGGATGTCGTGCGGTCGGGTGTCGTCGAAGTGCAGGCGGGCCTGCATGGCCGTGTCGCTACCGTCGTCCTGCACCACGAGCTTGCCGTCCACGAACAGGCGCACCGGATCGTGGCCGACGCAGTCGAAGCAGCGATCCACATGCACCGCCAGCGTGTAGTCACCGGGGCCGGGTGGAAACAGGGCGCCGGTCCAGCGCACCGCGTAGGTGCCCTTGGGCAGGCCCGCGGGGGTCACGTGGTCCCAGTCGAAGTCGATGCTGCGATCCACGCGCGTGGCGCTGGGCTTGCCCTGGAAACCGGTGCCGACGAAATAGCTGCCGCTGAGGCCGGTCGCGGCGCCGGGTGCGGCCTGCGTGCGCAGTGCGGTTTCCGGTACCGGCACCGGCACGCCCACGGCCACCGGCGAGCCCTGCGCATAACGAATGCGTTCGGTGCCGAACCGCGTGCGCAGACCCTGCAGCGGCGTGACCGGTGCGCGCGACGTGGCGTGGTAGTTCGCTTCCAGGGTTTCCACGGTGTCGGCGTTGGGTCCGATCACCGCGATGCGCGGGGTGCCGCGCAGGGGCAGCGCGCCGTTGTCGTTCTTGAGCAGCACCATCGACTGCGCCGCCGCGTCCAGCGCAAGCGCCGCATGCGCCGGCGACTCGGCGGGCCGGGCACGGGGCGATGCGGACACGCCGAGTTCGCCGAGCCGGTAGCGGGCCGCGAACAGGCGGACCAGGGCCGTATCCAGCACGGATACGTCCACGTCGCCGCGGCGCACCGCCTCGCCAAGCTCCGCATAGGCGAAGCCGCAATCCAGGTCGGTGCCCGCGCGCAGGGCGGCCGCCGACGAGCCGGCGTTGTCCGCGCGGTAGTAGTGGAACTTGGTCATGTCGTCCACCGCGTCGCAGTCGGAGACGACGAAGCCGGTGAAGCCCCAGCTCGTGCGCAGCGTGTCCTGGAGCAACCCCGCATCCGCGCACACCGGCGTGCCGTGCAGCGCGTTGTAGCCACACATCACCGAGCCCGCGTGGCCTTCGGTGATCGCGGCGCGGAACGACGGCAGGAAGGTCGCTTCCTTATCGTGCGGCGACACGTCGATATCGAAGCCGTGCCGACCGGCTTCCGGTCCGCTGTGCACGGCGAAGTGCTTCGGCGTAGCGATGGCGCGCGGATGCGCCGGGTCGGGCCCCTGGATACCCTGCACGAAGGACACGGCCAGCCGGCCGGTGAGGTAGGGATCCTCGCCGTAGGTTTCCTGGCCACGGCCCCAGCGCGGATCACGGAAGATGTTGATGTTCGGCGACCAGATGGTCAGCCCTTCGTAGCGGCCGTGGTCGTGGCCCGCGCCGATGGCGTCGAAGCGTGCGCGCGCTTCCTGCGCTATCGCCTCGCCCACCTGCTGCAGCAAGTCGGGATTCCAGCTGGCGGCCAGGCCGATCGCCTGCGGAAACACCGTGGCATAACCCGCGCGTGCCGCCCCGTGCAGGCCTTCGTTCCACCACTCGTAGGCGGGAATGCCGAGCCGCGGTATCGCCGGCGCCGCGCTCTGCAACTGCGCTACCTTCTCGTCCAGGCTCATGCGCGAGACCAGGTCGCGGGCGCGTTGTTCGGGTGCCGCCGCCGGGGTGACGGCCGATGCGTGGCCCACCCACAGCAGCAACCCCGCCGCGACGGCTGCGACACGCCGTGTCGCGTGAGGACCGCTCATCGCGCCGGCCCGGTCAGTTTCACCGAACCCAGGCCGTAAAGCGGGCCGGTGATGGGTGCGGTGCTACGCAGGCACAGATCGTGGTCGCCACGCACCGCGGGCAGCTTGCCTTGCAGGACGAAGCGCTCGCCCAGGGCTTTGCCCGGTGGCAGGGGCAGGGTGGCCAGCAGCGGGCCCGTGCAGGTGTCCTGATGGACTTCCAACTCGCCGTAGGCGGTTTTCGCCGGGTAGGACACGACCTTGGACAGCTCGTGCGCCAGGCCGTAATTGCGGGCCAGCCGGGCCACGTCCACGCGGATGCCGGTGATGCCGTCCAGCGGCGCGGCCGGGTAGGCCCAGCAGGCGTGGAATAGGTCAATGTCGAACACCGCGGTGTCCATCGCGCCCAGGTCGGGCAACAACGGCATCCGCAGGCCCAGGCTGCCATCGGCACACTTCGTCAGCTCGCCGGTGCGTCGGGTCAGCAGCGTGTCGCGGTCTATCACGCGGCTGCGTACCGCGGCCATCCGCGTGCCGTCCGGGGCGAAGGTCGCGGCGCGCACGGTGGTCGGCAGCGTCACGTCGAAGGGCGCGGCATAGTCCATGGCCTGAGTATCGGGCAGGCTGCCGTCCGTCGTGTAGCGGATCGTGCCGAACGTCGTCTGGGTGTCGATCCGCACCGTGGCCTTGCCGGCGCGCAGGATGCCGGACACCGGTTCGTCGAGGTGGATGCCCGGCGCGAACGCGGTATCCGACGCGTCGATGTCCAGTGCCGCATAGCGACGCACCTGCGCGGGCAGCCGCTGCAGGAAGCTGTCCCAGTTGCGCACGTCACGTGGCGACCAGGCGATTTCCGCCATGGCATCCAGGCGCGGGAACAGTGCATGCTGTATGTGGCGAGTAGAGGGAATGAACTCGCTCCAGAGGGTGGCCTCGGTACCCAGCACATGCCGGGCCTGTTCCGGCGTCAGCGACGCGTCCACCGGTTCGAAGCCGTAGACGCGCTTGAGGTCGAGCACCGACAGGCGGCCGTTGGGCTCGTCGGCGCGGTCGCTCTGCAGGTTGTCGAAATACATCCAGCCGGCGGGCGCGAGCACCACGTCGTGGTCCTGCTTCGCCGCGGCCACCGCACCCTCGACGCCGCGCCATGACATGATCGATGCCGTGCGCGGCAGGCCGCCTTCGAGGATTTCGTCCCAGCCGATCAGGCGCCGGCCGTGTTTGGCGAGGTAATCGCCCAGGCGGTCGGTGAACCAGCTTTGCAGGGCGTTTTCATCTTTGATGCCCAGCGAGGCCATCTTCGCCTGCACGGCGGGCGACTGTTTCCACTGGTCCTTGACCGCTTCGTCGCCGCCTAGGTGAATGTACTTAGACGGGAACAACGCCATCACCTCGTCGAGCACGTTCTCGATGAAGGTAAAGCTCTTGTCGTCCACGTTGTAGAGATAGGGATTGACGCCCCAGTCCACGGAAACCGCGGGATGCTCGCCGGTGACACCGACCAGATCGGGGTAGGCGGCCACCGCGGCCTGTGCGTGTCCGGGCATGTCCAGTTCCGGCACCACCGTAATGTGGCGGGCGGCGGCGTAGGCCACCACGTCGCGCACCTGCTCCTGCGTGTAGAAGCCACCGTAGCGTTCCGGCTCGCCGAACGTGCCCGCGCCCGGCGGCGTCCGCCAGGCGCCCACGTCGGTAAGGCGGGGGTAACGCTTGATCTGGATGCGCCAGCCCTGGTCGTCGCTGAGGTGCCAGTGGAAGACGTTGAGCTTGTGCTCGGCCATGGTGTCGAGCACCTGCTTGACCGTGGCCACGTCGTGGAAATGCCGGGCCACGTCGAGCATCAGGCCGCGCCACGCGAAGCGCGGCCAGTCACGGACGGCGACATCGGGGAGCTGCGTCGCACCCTGCCGGCCATCCGCGCTCGCCAGCTGCCACAGGGTGACCGCACCGTAGAAAAGACCCGCGTCGCCGCGCGAGGCGATCCGGGCGCCGTCGCCGGTGATGTCTAGGGTGTAGCCGTCCGCCTGGGTCACGCGGGCGGCCGGATCGGTGCGCAGCACGATGGCGCCATGGGGTGGCTGTCGCGTGGGGATGGGCGTCAGCGACAGGCCGCGGCTGCGTTTCAGTTCGGCGGCGAGGTAGACCGCGGCGGCTTCGGCGCCACGATCGCCGGGCGCATAGGCAATGACGGTATGCGCGTCGATGGCCAGCGAGCCTTCGGTCTGCCGGATGTCGGCGGGCAGGGGAATGAGCGGCAGCGCGTCGGCGTGCACCAGGCCGCCGGTGCAGGCCAGCGCGGCGGCCAAGGCCAGGCGGCGGCCAAGGTGCCGTGCCGCGGGCTTCCGGCCGTTGCTGCCGACGGTCATCGTGAGCCCACCCGCGAGCCCGCGCGCATCGTGGCCGCGCCCAGCACGCCAAGGTGACCGTGCTCCACCAGCCACACCGGCACGCGCTCCAGGAAAGGTCGCATGACGCCCTTGTTGAAAAAGCGCTCGCGGAACCGGCTGGCCAGGACGAAGTCGCTGATCTGGGGAAGGATGCCGCCGGCCAGGAATACGCCACCGTGCGCGCCGTAGAGCATGGCCAGGTCGCCGACGAAACCGCCCAGCACGGCGCAGAAGACGTCCAGCGCGGCATGGGCGGTCGGATCGGTGCCGGCCATGCCGGCCGCGCTCACCTCGCCGGGGGTGGCCAGCGACGCGTCCCGCCCGTTCAGTTCGGCGAGGGCGCGATAGGTGGCCAGCAGGCCGGGTCCCGACAGCAGCGACTCGACCGATACGTAAGGCCGGGTCCGGGAGAGGATGCGCAGGATGGCCGCCTCGCGCTCGTCGCCGGGGGCGAAGGCGATCTGGCCCGCCTCCGTGGGCAATACCGTGGCCTGCCCGTCGCCCGGCAGCAGCACGGCCGAGCCGAGCCCGGTACCCGGTCCCATCACCACGACGGGACCGCGCGTACCACCGGGGATGCCCGGGAGCACGGCGATCGCCTCGGCAGGGTCGATGAACTGGCTGGCGAAGGCCACCGCCTCGAAGTCGTTGACCACCTCCAGCGCGTCGCCCGCCACGGCGCGAATGTCGCCCAGCGCCACCGGCCACGGCAGGTTGCTGTTGGCGACCTGGTCATTCAGCACATACCCGGCAATGGCGATGGCGCAGCGCTCCACCCCCAGCGGGGCCAGGTACGCATGGGTCGCCAGGAAATCCTTTAGGATGGCGGCCAGGCTGGGCCATTCGGCGCCGACGTAGCGGCGGTGGCAAAGCAGCTGGACGGCCGCCTGTGCCGGCCCCTGGGGATAGACCAGCGCGACGCGCGCATGCGTGCCGCCGACATCCGCCGCGAGCACCGGGCGCCGTGCCGACGCGATGTCCGTAACGACCGGCTGGTTGGAGAAGGTTCCCATCATTGACCCCGTGATTGCTGGCGATCGCGGCGTGACGAAAAAGGTCATGCGGCGCGACGATACGGTTCGAGTTTTTTCCGCCATGACAACGTTGTCAATGAATATCATGTTCACTGGTGAAGATGAGTGAATTTCACAATGGTCGGCGGTGGATTTCATAACCGGTGACGCATCGCCTAAAGCTTTCCCCCGTGGGGCCGATAAGCCCATCGAACGACCCCAGGCGATCTGCGCCACGGGGTCCCCATGGTACGGACGATGGCCAAGAAATCCTCCAAAGAAGCCACCAGCACAGCGCTGGCACTCGATGCCGACCTGCGCATCGCCGCGGCCCCCGCGCTGCGCGATACGCTGTTGGCGGCGCTCGCCAGCGGCGGTCCGGTCGGTATCGACGGTAGCGCGGTGGCCCAGGTCGACACGGCGGCGCTACAGTTGCTTGCCGCGTTTTCCCGCGATGCGCGGGCGGCAGGACGCACCGTCACCTGGACAGGCGTCAGCGATCCCCTCCAGCGCGGCGTGGTCGTGCTGGGTCTCAACAGTCTGATTGAACTGCCGGCCCACGCCGGCGTGAACTGAAGGTGCTTCGATGGCTAAGATTCTTGCGGTAGACGATTCGGCTTCCATGCGCAGCATGGTCGCCTTCACCCTGCGTGGCGCCGGTCACGACGTCGAAGAGGCCGACAACGGCCAGGCGGCGCTCGATTCCGCCGCCGTGCATAAGTTCGACCTGATCCTCGCCGACGTGAACATGCCGGTGATGGACGGTATCTCGATGGTTCGTGAGATCCGCACCCGCCCGGACTACCGCGGCGTGCCCATCCTCATGCTCACCACCGAGTCCAATCCGGAAAAGAAAATGGAAGGCAAGGCGGCCGGTGCCACCGGCTGGCTGGTCAAGCCGTTCGATCCGGAGCAGCTGCTGGCCACCGTCGGCCGCGTTCTCGGCTGATCTTTCCGCAAGTCGCTTCCTTACACGTTCCGGTCATCCAGGGTTCCCCATGTCCAAAGTCGATCTGGCGCAATTCCACAAGGCGTTCCATGAAGAGAGCCTCGACGGTCTCGACGCCATGGAGCAGGCGCTCCTCGCATTGGACGAGGGTGCCGAAGACCCGGAACTGATCAACGTCGTGTTCCGTGCCGCCCATTCGATCAAGGGCGGTGCGGCCACGTTCGGTTTCACCGACGTCGCGGCCTTTACGCACGTGGCCGAAAACCTGATGGACGAGGTCCGCAGTGGCCGCCGTCCGATGGAAAAGGCCGTCGTCGAATTGCTGCTGCGCTCGGGCGATACGGTGCGCGACATGCTGTCCCTGTCGATGGCCGGCCAGCCGGCCGCCACGGCGGAAAGCCAGGCGCTCCTGGCCGAGTTGTCGGCCATGGTCTCGGGGGCGCCGGTCGCGCCGGTGGCGGCCAAGGCCCCCGCACCGGTCGAAGCCATCGAAGGCTGGGACATCGCGTTCCGCCCGTTCGACTACCTGCTCAAGACCGGCAACGATCCGGCACGCATGTTCCGCGAGCTGGAGGCCATGGGTCCGCTCACGGTCACCTGTGACACCAGCAAGCTTCCCGCGCTGGCCGACATGAACGCCGAGTCGTCCTATCTCGGCTGGACGCTGAGCCTGGACGCCGGCGCCAAGCGCGCCGCCGTCGAAGGCGTGTTCGACTGGGTCGACGGCGATTGTGACCTCACGGCCACGCCGCGCCTGTCGGCACCGGTGGCCGCGCCCGTCGTCGAGGCCGTCGCGCCGGTTGCGGCCGCCGCGCCACGCGCCGTCCGCGAACCCGCGGTCAACAGCGAATCCAGCTCGGTCCGCGTCGGCATCGAGAAGATCGACGTCCTGATCAACCTGGTCGGCGAGCTGGTCATTACCCAGTCCATGCTCACCCAGTTCAACGACGGCGTGGACGAATCGCAGCTGGAAATGTTCCGCCAGGGCCTGGCCCAGCTGGGTCGGCACACCCGCGAGTTGCAGGAAAGCGTGATGAGCATCCGCATGCTGCCCATCAGCACGGTGTTCAACCGCTTCCCGCGCCTGGTCCGCGACCTCGCGCAGAAACTCGACAAGAAAGTCGTGCTGGACATGCGCGGCGAAACCACCGAACTCGACAAGACCGTGCTGGAAAAGATCGGCGATCCGCTGGTCCATCTGGTACGCAACGCGATCGATCACGGCCTGGAGATGCCGGACAAGCGCCTGGCCTCGGGCAAGGGCGACACCGGCACGCTGCGTATGGAAGCTTTCCACCGCGGCGGCTCCATCGTGGTCGAAGTGGCGGACGACGGCGCCGGTCTCAATCGCGACGCCATCGTCGCCAAGGCCGTATCGCGCGGCATCATCAGCTCCGGCGAGCATCTGTCCGACGACGCCGTGGCCGACCTCATCTTCGAAGCGGGCTTCTCCACCGCCGCCGCGACCACCGACCTGTCGGGCCGTGGCGTGGGCATGGACGTGGTACGCCGCAACGTCATGGACCTGGGCGGCACGGTCAATATCCGCAGCGTGCAGGGCCGGGGCACCACCTTCACCATCACGCTGCCGCTGACGCTCGCGATCATCGACGGCCTGACGGCGGCGGTGGGCGATGAAACCTATATCGTGCCGCTGGTGTCGATCGTGGAGTCCGTGCAGGTCAAGCCCGATGCCCTGCGTAGTGTGGTCGGCGGCGGCGAGCTGTTCCGCTTCCGCGACCAGTGGCTGCCCATCGTCCGCTTGTTCGACGTGTTCAACTGCGAAGGCCAGCGCCGCACCATCGACGAGGGCATCGTCATCGTGGTGGAAGGCGAGGGCAGCCGCATCGGCCTGTTCGTCGACGAGCTGATCGGCCAGCAGCAGGCGGTCGTCAAGTCGCTCGAGGCGAACTACCGCCGGGTCAGCGGCATCTCCGGCGCCACCATCCTCGCCGATGGCTCGGTCGCCCTGATCGCCGACGTCGCCGGCCTGGTGCGCCTCCAGGCCCGCCGCAAGGCCGCCTGACGCCCGCACCTCGGGGCACTCCCCCCGCAGTGCATGTCCATAGGTAGGAGCGCGCGCTCGCGCGCGACATCCTCTCGCGATCACCTCTGAGCTGGCGCGCCAGATCCGGGCTCACGGCCGCAAAACATGTCGCGCGCACGCGCGCGCTCCTACACGCGGCCGTCCCATACGCGCCGTTCCGATGCCCGCCCGTCCTGCGCGCGCGGCCCATGCCCGCCCGCCCGGGCCTGCCTGGCTCACATCCGCGCACATCCCGTTGAAATTGGCCCTCAAGCTCCGCTGGGGATAGCCGATACCCCAAGGGAAGGGGTCCCGAACCGCCGATCCGATCCGCCGTGGGAACGACATGAACCAAGCAGCCAATACCGCCATCGACGCGTCCGAAGAGGCCGCGCAATATCTCACCGTCAACCTCGGCAACGAGGAATACGCGGTGGACATCCTTGCCGTCCGCGAGATTCGCGGCTGGACAGCCGTCACACGCATCCCGCAGGCACCGCCCTACGTGCTGGGCGTGCTCAACCTGCGCGGGGCCATCGTCCCGGTGCTGGACCTGCGCCTGCGCTTCAGCCTGGATCGCGAGGATTACACGGCCACCACCGTCACCGTCATCGTGATGGTCAACGGTCGCCAGTTCGGGGTGGTGGTCGACGCCGTCTCCGACGTGGTGGAAGTCGCCCCCGGCAGCATCCGCCCGGTGCCCGACATGGGTACCACGGTCGATACCGAATACCTCAAGGGCCTGACCTCCGTCGGGGAGCGCATGGTCCTCCTGCTCGACGTGGATCGCCTGCTTCAGCCGCAGGACGCCCAGATGCTGGAAGCCGCCCTGGCCTCCACGGATGTCAAAGCCGTCGCCTGAGCCTGAGCGTGCGGCGGTGGCCCCGGCTACCGCGACACGCGATGCCCGGTTTGCCTTTGCCGCACCTTGCCGATTGGAACCGTAATGAAGAAGTTCAAGTTCAAGAAGCCCGCACTGACCGTTCGCGGTCGTCTCTACGGCGTGCTCGGCCTGCTCACGATCATGCTGCTCGGCGGCGCCGCCGTGGGCCTGGGCGCCATGCACTTCCAGAACGAAGGCATGCGCAAGATCTACCAGGAAGGACTTGCACCCTCGGAGATGCTCGCGCGCATCGCCACCAATTCGCTGATGTCGTTCGTGGTGCTCGGCGAGGCCGGTACCAAGGTCAGCAATGCCGACCAGGTGAAGCAGAAGCTGGCCGAGTTCGACAAGTACCAGGCGGACAACGACAAGACACAGGCCGAGTTCCTGAAGATCCCCATGTCGGCCAACGTCAAGAAGCTGTACGAAAAATGGGAAGCCACCGCGTCCGATTACGACCAGGCCAAGGCTGACATGATCGACGCGCTGAAGCAGGCCGACGAAGGCGCTTCGGACGTCCTGGAAATGCAGGTGCGTCCGTTGCTGATGGATCGCCAGTCGCAGCTGACCAAGCTGATCGAGGCCAAGCGTGAAGAGGCCTCCGAGATCTACGCCACCGAATCCTCGCAGTACGCGCTGATCCGCACCCTGAGCATCGGCTCGCTCGCCATCGGCCTGGCGATCTGCCTGCTGATCGGTGTGCTGGTGATCCGCTCGGTCATCCGTACGCTCAACGAGGCGGTGGGTATCGCCAACGAGATTTCCGAAGGCAAGCTGGGCCACGACGTGCAGGTCACGCGCAACGACGAACTGGGTCAGCTGCAGTCGGCGTTCCGCGCCATGGATGAGCGCCTTAGTGCCATCGTGACCGAGGTGCGCCACGGCTCCGGTTCGGTCAGCACCGCCGCGCAGCAGATTTCGCGCGGCAACGACGACCTCTCCCAGCGCACGCAGGAACAGGCCTCCAGCCTGGAACAGACCGCGTCCTCGATGGAAGAAATGACCTCCACGGTCAAGCAGAACGCCGAGAACGCCAGCCACGCCAACCAGCTGGCCCGCGGTGCCCGCGAGCAGGCGGAGAAGGGCGGTGAAGTGGTCGCCCAGACGGTCGTGGCCATGCGCGAGATCAACAGCTCCAGCAAGAAGATTTCCGACATCGTCAGCCTCATCGACGAAATCGCCTTCCAGACCAACCTCCTGGCGCTCAATGCTGCGGTGGAAGCGGCCCGCGCCGGTGAGCAGGGTCGCGGCTTCGCCGTGGTCGCCACCGAGGTTCGCAACCTCGCCCAGCGTTCGGCGGGTGCGGCCAAGGAGATCAAGGGCCTGATCAACGACAGTGCCAGCAAGGTCAGGGCCGGTTCGGAACTGGTCGACCAGTCGGGCAAGGCGCTGGCCGAGATCGTCGAAAGCGTGAAGAAGGTGACCGACATCGTCGCCGAGATCGCGGCGGCCAGCTCCGAGCAGTCCGCCGGCATCGACCAGGTCAACCATGCGGTGCTGCAGATGGACGAAATGACCCAGCAGAACGCCGCGCTGGTCGAGGAATCCGCAGCGGCCGCGCGTGCCATGCACGAGCAGGCCACCGAGCTCAGCCGCCAGGTCTCGTTCTTCCGCGTCACCGGCAACGTCGCCTCCTCCACGCCGGCCGCCAAGGCGCCGCGCAAGGACGCCACGCAGCAGGAAATGGAAACCGTCTTTGCCGCGGTGCGCAGCACGCCTGTCGCCGCACCCGCCACCCGCGCATCCCGTCCGGCCGAGTCGGCCGACACAGGCGCCTGGAAGGAGTTCTGATCATGAACGCGCTCGTCCATTCCAGCGACACCGTCGCGCAGACGAGCGCGTCGGGTCCGAACCTCGGCGACGCCGAGTTCACCTTCCTGCGCGAGTTCGTGCTGCAGCATTGCGGCATCTCCCTGGGCGAGCACAAGCGCCAGCTGGTCCAGGGGCGCCTGCTGCGGCGGTTGCGCACGCTGCAGCTCGACGGCTTCGCCGCCTATTGCGACCTCCTGCGCCGCGATCCGGACGGCGAGCTGGGCGAACTGGCCAGCTGCATCAGCACCAACGTCACCTCGTTCTTCCGCGAGATGCACCACTACGACATGCTGGTCGATGAACTCCTGCCGCGCTGGCTGGAGGAAAAACGCAACGGTGGCCGCCTGCGTATCTGGTCCGCCGGTTGCTCGACCGGTGAAGAACCCTATGCCATCGCGATGGTGCTGGCCGAGGCCATGGAGCGTACGGGTATCCAGATCGACGCGAAGATCCTCGCCACCGATCTCTCGCCCCAGGCGCTGGAATTCGGTCGCAAGGGCGTCTATCCGGTCGAGCGCCTGTCGGGCGTGAGCGACGCGAGGCGCAAGCGCTGGTTCCTGCGTGGCGAGGGCTCGTTCGACGGCTTTGCCCAGGTGCACCCGCGGTTACGCGAGCTGGTTACCATCCAGCCGCTGAACCTGCTCCACGACTGGCCCATGCAGGGCAAGTTCGACGCCATCTTCTGCCGCAACGTCGTCATCTATTTCGACAAGCCGACCAAGCAGCGCCTGTTCTCCCGTTACGCCGGCATGCTGGACAGCCGCGGCTACCTCTTCCTCGGTCACTCGGAATCCATGTACGGACTGTCCGAGGACTTCGACCTGATCGGTCGAACGGTCTACCGGAAACGCACATGAGCGACACCTTCGTTGCGCAGCCCAGGACGTTCGCCAATTTCGATCCCAAGGCGGTGCTGCCGGGGTTCGAACACATCCGGCGATTCTGGGATCCCGCGCAGGAAGTGGTCACGGTCAAGATCCTGCCCGGCGAGTACTACGTCAGCCGGCAGGAGGAGATGATCTCCACCGTGCTCGGCTCGTGCGTGTCGGCCTGCGTGCGGGATACACGCCTGCGTATCGGCGGCATGAACCACTTCATGTTGCCCGAGCCGGCCGGCGAGCGCGACAGCTGGAGCTCCACGGTCGGTCGCGCCGCGCGTTACGGCAACGACGCCATGGAACAGCTGATCAACGCCATCCTCAAGGCCGGCGGGCGCCGTGACGACTTCGAGGTCAAGATCTTCGGCGGCGGCCGCGTGCTCGCCACCATGACCGACATCGGCCAGCGCAACATCGCCTTCGTGCAGCGCTACATCGCCACCGAGAAGCTGCGGCTCTGCGCGTCGGACGTCGGCGACATCTTCCCGCGCCAGGTGCAGTTCTTTCCGTTCAGCGGCAAGGTGCGCGTGCGCCAGTTGCGAGCCGCCCACGACAACAATCTTGCCGATCGCGAGAAACGATACCTCAAGCGATTGGCCGACGATCCGATAAAGGGAGAGGTGGAACTTTTCTGACGTGTAAATCGTCAGGCCGTTCCACACAGACATTCAGCGCCGTTCGGTTCCACCGACGGGGACGTCACGCCACCCGAGTTGCAAGCATCCATGCAGAAAGTTCGCGTTCTCATCGTCGACGACTCGGCCCTCGTACGTAAGGTGCTGTCGACCATGCTCGAGTCCGATCCGGGCATCGAAGTGGTCGGCACCGCCGCCGATCCCCTGATCGCCCGCGAGAAGATCAAGCAGCTCAACCCCGACGTGCTCACGCTCGACGTCGAGATGCCGCGCATGGACGGCCTGACGTTCCTCGAGAACCTCATGCGTCTACGGCCGATGCCGGTGGTGATGGTATCCACGCTGACCGAGAAGGGCGCGGAAGTCACGCTGCGCGCGCTCGAGCTGGGTGCCATCGACTTCTTCACCAAGCCGTCGGCCGACCTCGCCAACACTTTCATGGAGCACGCGCCGGAGATCTGCGCCAAGGTGCGCCTCGCCGCGGGCGCCAAGCCGCGCGAGCGTTCCGAGGTCACCCGTCTTGACGTGCCACGGTACGACTTGCCGCGCATGGACGTGCCGCCGCGTCTGTCCGCCGACGCAGTGCTGCCGCGCGCGCAGACCGCAGGCAGCCGCGGCGGTACCCGCATCATCGCCATCGGTGCATCCACCGGCGGCACCGAAGCCATCCGCGTGGTGCTCGAGGCCATGCCGCCGACCGCCCCGCCGATCGTCATCACCCAGCACATCCCTGCGGCGTTCAGTGGTCCGTTCGCCGCACGCATGGATACCTGTTCCGCCATGCGCGTGTGCGAGGCCCGTGACGGCCAGCCGATCCAGGCCGGTCATGCCTACATCGCGCCGGGCGGGCAGCACCTGCTGGTGATGTGGGACGGCGCCAAGCATGTGTGTCGCCTGCACGACGGCCCGCCGGTCAACCGGCACAAGCCGTCGGTCGATGTGTTGTTCCGCTCCATGGCCGCCAGCGTCGGCGCGGCCACCGTTGCCGTACTGCTGACCGGCATGGGAGACGACGGCGCCCGCGGTCTGGGCGAACTGAAGGAAATCGGCGCGCCCACGCTGGTCCAGGACGAAGCGTCATCGGTCGTCTGGGGCATGCCGGGCGCCGCCTGGAAAGCCGGTGCCGCCAGCGAAATGCTGCCGCTGGACGCCATCGCCGCGCGCTTGCTCGCGCTTGCCCAAACCCCTGTTTCCGCCGTCGCCCGCGTCGGCACCTGAAGAACGAGACATCATCATGGTCATCCCGAAGAACGAACGCAGCATCGGCTTTATCGCCAGTGCCATCGCCCTGGTCATAGTCCTGGTGTTCCACGCTGCCTGGGTCGCTCCGGTCGTCGTGGCCGTGCTGACGGCTACCTGGATCGCCATCAGCCTGGTGCCGGCCCCGCTGCCGGAGGTCGAGGTGGTGCTCAACTCGCACGCCACCAGCGACGAGGCATCCGTACGCGAGGCCATGGAAGACGTGCGCAGCGCCATCGTCGACGAACTGGGTCACGCCAGCCGCGAACTGCACCAGGCGCTCGACCTGGTACGTGATGCGGTGGCTGAACTGGGCGGCGGCTTCAACGGCCTGTCGCACAAGACCGGCAAGCAGCAGAAGCTGCTGACGGAGATCATCGAAAGCGGTGGCCAGGGCATCTCGGTGCAGGATTTTGCCTCCCGCACCGCCGGTCTGCTCGAGCATTTCGTCGGCCTGATCGTCCAGCTGTCGCGCGAAAGCCTGCGCATCGTCTACCGCATCGACGGCATGGCGAAGGAAATGGATGCCGTGTTTGCGCTGCTGAAGAACGTCAACACGATCGCCGAAGAAACGAACCTGCTGGCGCTCAACGCCGCCATCGAAGCGGCGCGTGCGGGTGAATCCGGCCGCGGCTTCGCGGTGGTCGCCGGCGAAATCCGCAACCTCGCCCAGCACAGCAACCAGTTCAACGAGAAGATCGGCACCCACGTGGAGCGCTCGCGCACCGCCATGGAACAGCTGCGCGAACTGGTCGGCCACATGGCCTCGCAGGACATGAACGTGGCGCTGTCGGCCAAGGGCGACATCGACCAGATGATGTCGACGATCACCGAGTCCAACCAGCGCACCAGCGCCGCGGCGGACGAGGCGGCCACCATCAATCGCGGCCTCGGCAACGACGTGTCCACCACCATCCGTTCGCTGCAGTTCGAGGACATCCTCAGCCAGCTGCTGCACCAGACGCGTTCGCGCCTGGTCGAGCTGCAGGAGATCACCGCCGACTGCACGCGCGACATCGAAGAGCTCGCCTGCGCGCCGTCCGATCCGTCCGAGCTCGGCGGCCGCGCCCAGCGTGTGCGTGCCCGCCTTGCCGAGCAGCGTGAACGTGCCCGCCTGCGTGCCCGCGGCCCCGCCCTCCAGCAGTCGATGGCTGCCGGCGACATCGACCTGTTCTGAGGAAGACACCCATGTCCATCAACGTTCACAACGATGCCGAGCACGGCTGCCTCACCCTCCACCTGGGCGACCGCTTCGATTTCTCGATCCACCGTGCCTTCCACGATGCCTGCCTGGGCGACGTGCTGGCGGCACGGAGTTATGTGCTCGACCTGGAACAGGTGACCAGCATGGACAGTTCCGCGCTGGGCATGCTGATGCTGCTGCGCGAGCATGCCGGCGGCGATCGTGCGGAGATCCGTATCGTGAATGCCGGGGCGGATTTGCGGAATACGTTGCGTATTGCGGGGTTCGATAAGTTGTTTACCGTGCATTGAGCGGTTTTTTCAGGTTTTGAAACACGCCCCGGTATCGGGGCGTTTTTTTTGGGCTGGTGGGGCGGGCTCGGCTTTGCCATCGCGTTGGCGGGCTCGGCTTTGCCATCGCACTGGCCGGCTCGGCTACGCCATCGCGTGCGGTTGTAGGAGCCGACGATGTCGGCGAACCCTTGCCATTCATTGGGCAAGCGAAGCCTTGCGCCCGTCAAAGCCCGCTTCGTTTTTCGCTCGGAACGCCAGCACGTATGCGATGCATGGCCTCTTTCGCCATAGCCACGTTTAGGGTTCGCGCACGCGCGTGCGCTCCTACCAACCACGTCAGGGAAATGACGTGGATTTTTTGGCGTTTTGAATGCCTTGCGCGAATTCGTCGTTTTGCTCGATCCAGCGCGTCGGCGGCTTGACGCAGCTACACAAATGGCCGAATCGGCTTGGAATATGCGCGTTTATTGGCCGTATTTGCGTAATACGGCACAGGCGCGCGGCGTTTCATGAATCACCGGGTGTGACGTGGGTCACAGTCGATGTTCCGCTCCCGCAGGTCGGGAGCAGTGTCCAAAATGCCATGCGTTCGGAGGGGTGAATCATGAGCGAGCAGAAATTCAGCAAGGTTCTCACACGTACCGTCCTCGTCAGTTGCCTGCTCGCAGGCGCCGTGTCGATGACGGCCTGCAGTGGTCATGGCTCCACCCGCTCCGGCAGCAAGACGGGTACCAGCGTGAGCCCCGGTACGGCCGGCGGTCCCAGCGGCAGCGGTAGCGACGGCTCGGGAAGCGGCGGCTCCGGAAGCGGCGGTACGGGGAGTGGCGGTTCGGAAACGGCAGGCGGGCCTTCGGATACGGGTAGCGCCGGTGGAACGGGCGGCACCGGTAGCACCGGCGGCGACAGCACGGCGGGCGGCCCCAGCGGTACGGGCACCGGCGGCACCGGCGGCGGTACGGGCGGCACAGGCGGTGCCGGCGGTGGAACGGGCGGCACCGGCGGCACGGGAGGCACCGGCGGTGGTACCGGCGGCGACGGTGGCACGGGCGGCGGTACGGGCGGCGGCACCGGCCCGACGACCGCGGCAGCCAGCACGGCCGTCGGATCGCTGGCGACGGGAGCGGGCGGCATCATCGCGGCGATTGGCGGCACGGTGACCGGCGTCGGCGCGCAGTTGCCGACGACCACGGTGCTGGGCGGTACGGCGGGCCTGACCGATGCGTTGAGTTCGGCGGTGCAGGGCGTGGGTGGTGCGGTGACGACGCTCGGCAATGCCACCAGTGGCGGCCTGGGCCAGATCGGCAACATTGCCGATCCGGTTGGTACGACGACGGACAGCCTCGGCAATGTGGTGACACAGGTCGGCGGGGCGGTGAACGATCTGGGCGACGGTGTCGCGACGGTGGGTGCGGGTACGCCGATCATGCCGATCACCCAGGCCGTAGGCAGTGTCGTGGGCTATACCGGCTCTGGCGTGGGACAGGTGGGGTCGACGCTCGGCGGCGCACTGGATTCCGCTTCGGGCAACACGCTGACGCAGGCCGTGAGCAACGTTCTCACGCCGGTGGTCAGCGCGCTGGGTGACAGCGCCTCGCCGATCAACTCGGGCAACCTGGTCTCGGCGATCGGTTCGGCGAGCGGCAGCCTGGTCAGCGGCGCAAGCGCCGGCGTGTCGTCGCTGGGTAGCAACATCGCCGCGGTGCAGGGACCGGGCGCGACGTCGGGCCTGACCGCCACCGCCGGCCTGGCGGTGCAGAACGTGGCATCGACGCTGGCGCCGGTGGGCGCGGGCCTGTCCAACGGCCTGGGCAAGGCAGGCGTCGGCGGCGGCGATACCGTCGGCACCACGCTCGCAGGGGCCACGGCCGCCGTCACCGGTGCGGGTAACACGGTGTCCGGTCTCGGTACCGGCGCGCTCGCGCCGCTGGCTCCGGTAACGTCCGCCCTCGGCAACACGGTGTCCGGCATCGGCAACGGCGCCACGGCGGCCGTCTCGGGCGGTGGCGCGCTGTCGGATGCGACCTCCGCGGTCAGCTCGGTCGTCAATACCGTTGCCGCGGCCACGGGCACCGTCTCGGGCGCCACGGCGGGCGGTGGCTCCACCGGTACGGCTCCGACCGGCCTGGGTGGTGCGCTGGCCGGCGTGACCAACACGGTGAGCGGTACCGTCGGCGGACTGGTGGGAGGCCTCACGGGTGGCGCATTGAATGCGAACGAAGGCTCCAAGCTCGGCGTGAAGATCGGCCTCGGCGGCGGTACCCGCTGACCCCATCGTGATGTCGAAGACGGGCGACGCTCCGGCGTCGCCCGTCCACCTGTTCCGTTTCCGGTCCGATGGACCCAGGGGAGTGTCCATGAATCGATGGTTCGGCTTCCTTATCGGTGTGGTCGTCGTGTGTTCCGCGCAGGGGCAGGTGCGTGCCCCTGCCAATCCGCTGCAAACCCTTCCCCGTACCGAGACGCCCAGGCAGGCGCCGGTCAAGGTGAACGTCGAAGCGCCCAGCCAGGCCGTCGAGGCGTTGCTGGCCCGTCACCTGACGCCCACCCGTTTCGACGTGACGGGCGTGAAATCCATCCCGTTCGACAAGGTGGCCGCCGAGTTTGCGCCGATACGCGGCAAGGACACCACGGTTCGCGACCTGATCGCCGCCGCCGACCGCGTCACGGCGATGTACAAGCAGGCCGGCTACGCGCTGTCGTTCGCGTTCGTGCCCAACCAGAACTTCTCCGGCGGCGTGGTGCGTGTGGCCGTCGTGGAAGGCTATGTGTCCGAGGTGCGCGTCACCGGCGATGCCGGCAACATGGAGTCGCGCATCCGTGCCATCGCCTCGCACGTGGTCGGCGAGCGGCCGCTGCGGCAGGACACCTTCGAGCGTTACACCCAATTGCTGGGCCAGTTGCCCGGGCTGACCATCGGCGCGAACGTGCCGCCGCCCACCACGACCGACGGTGCAACCCGCCTGGAACTGAGCGCGAAGCGGCAGCGCTACGACGTCAGCTACGGCATGGACCTCAACCACCCCGGTGCGCAGGGCGTGTTCACGCTGCTGGAAAACGGTGCCACGCCGCTGGGCGAGCAAGTGAGCCTGTCCACGCTGTTTCCGAACGGCGGCGGCCAGCGCCTCTACGTGCTCGGGTACATGCAGCCGTTCGGCTCGCAGGGCTGGCAGGGCAAGGTGGACGCCACCCGCTATTGGGGTACGCCCGACACCGACAACCAGTTGCCGGCGTACCTGGATCACCGGCTCACCCAGGACCGGCTCGCCCTTTCGGCCGTCTATCCGCTGGTGCTGACCAACAGCAAGCGTTTGAACCTGACGATGGGGATCTATGCTTCGAAGCAGGACGATCGCTACCGCAACACGCTCAACGGCGCGATGGTGGCATTGCAATCGAGCGTTCGCGTGCTGAACGCCGAGTTGTCGTGGTTGCAGGTGGGCACGCAGCGCACGCAGCAGTTCAGCGCCGCGGTGTTCCACGGCTTCGCGGGCATGGGTGCGTATTCCCGCGCGGTCAGCAACACCGGTCCGCTGGCCATTGCCACGCCCGATGTCAGCTTTACACGCTACACGACCAGCATGACCTGGGCCGAACAGTGGAAGCACCGCTTCGGCACGGTATTCCGGGCGACCGGGCAATACAGCGACAACGCCTTGCCATCGACCGAGCAGATCAACTTCGGTGGACCGAGCTACGCCTATGCGTACGATCCCGGCGACGCGGCGGGCGACAGCGGCTGGGCCGCCTCGGCGGAAGTGAACCGCAGCTTCGTCATCGGCAGCCGCTGGGTCAAGTCCGTGGTGCCGTACGTCGTGTACCAGAGCGCTCACGTTTACCTCAATGGCGCGCGTCCCCTGATCGACAAGCTGGACTCGGCGGCGGTCGGGGTGAGGGTGTCGGACAACCGGCACTATTCGGTGGATTTCGCGCTGGCCCGCCCCACGGGCGACCGGCCGCCGGAAAGTAACGATCGCGATACGCGGTGGAACCTGACCTTCAGCTACAAGCTGATGTAGCCGCGGTTCCGTTCACACACCGGGTGGCACACCGACCCGGTGTTCACAAGCACGGCGGCACGATCCTTCCACGCCACCTGCTCGGAAGCCGCCCCATGCCCCTCTCGTTGACGCCGCCGCCCATCCTTTTCGACGAATCGCTCGAGCAAGTCGCACCCGATGAGGCGGAGACCGCCGAACAGCTGATCGAGACGTTGACCCGCATCAACGAGACGACGCTGGAGCACGAGAAACACGCTTACCGTTCCGTGCATGCGAAGAGCCACGGCCTGCTTACAGGTGAACTGGTGGTGCCGGACGGCCTGCCGTCTGAACTCGCGCAGGGCATTTTCTCGAAGCCCGGGCGCTATCCGGTGGTGATGCGCCTGTCGACCGTGCCGGGCGACATCCTCGACGACAGCGTGTCGACACCGCGCGGCATGTCGATCAAGATCATCGGCGTGGAAGGCGACCGTCTGCCCGGCAGCGAAGGCGATGCCACGCAGGACTTCGTCATGGTCAACGGCCCGACATTCGGCGCGCCCACGGCGAAGAAGTTCGCCGGCACGCTCAAGCTGGTGGCCGCCACCACCGACCGGGCGGAAGGGGCGAAGAAAGTCATTTCCGCCGTGTTTCGCGGCACCGAGCGCCTGATCGAGGCGTTCGGCGGCAAGAGCTCCACGCTGCTGGCGCTGGGTGGCCAGCCCGAGACCAACCCGCTGGGCGATACGTACTACAGCCAGGCGCCGATCCGTTTCGGCGACTACGTGGTCAAGGTGTCCGTGGCCCCACATTCGCCGAACCTCACCGCGCTCACCGATGCCGAACTGAACGTCAACGGCAAGCCCGACGGCCTGCGTGACGCGATGGTCGAGCATTTCGCGCGCGAGGGTGGCGAGTGGGATGTCCGCGTGCAGTTCTGCACCGATAGCGAGAGCATGCCGATCGAGGACGCATCGGTGGCCTGGTCGGAAGAGAAAAGCCCGTACATCGACGTGGCCCGCATCGTGTTGCAGCCGCAGTCCGCATGGGATGAAGCGCGCAAGCAGGCGATCGACGATGGGTTGTCCTTCAGCCCCTGGCACGGCGTGGCGGCGCACCGCCCGCTGGGTTCGGTGATGCGCGCGCGACGCGTGGCCTACAGCGTGATGGCGAAGTTCCGCGCTCACCATAACGGTCTTGCGATCAGCGAGCCGAGGTCCCTGGACGACCTCAAGCTCTGACGCCTTACCAGCCCATGTAGTGACCGCCGTTGATGGCGAGGTTGGACCCGGTGATCCAGCCGGAGTCCTCCGACGTCAGGAAGGCCACCGCATGGGCGATTTCCTCCGGGCGCCCCAGGCGCCCGACCGGAATCTGCGCGACGATCTTCGCGCGGATGTCTTCAGGCACCGCCATCACCATGTCGGTACCCACGTAGCCGGGTGACACGGTGTTGACCGTGATGCCGAAGCGCGCGTTTTCCTGGGCCAGCGAAATCGTGAAGCCGTGCATCCCCGCCTTGGCGGCGGCGTAGTTGGCCTGGCCGTACTGGCCCTTCTGCCCGTTGATCGAGCTGATCTGCACGATGCGGCCCCACTGGCGCAGGCGCATGCCCTCGATGACGGGTCGGGTGACGTTGAAGCAGGCATTGAGGTTGGTGTTCACCACCTCGGTCCACTGCTGGTAGTCCATCTTGTGGAAGGTGGTGTCGCGCGTGATGCCGGCGTTGTTGATGAGGATTTCCACCGGGCCGGCCAGGGCTTCCACCTCGCGGACCATGGCTTCCGCAGCGTTAGGGTCGGCCACGTCGCCCGGCACCATCACCACGTCAATGCCATCGCGGATCATGTCCTCGCGCCAGGCGGTCGCGCGGGCCTCGTCGCGGTAGTTTGTCGCCACCCGGTGCCCCTGACGGGCCAGGTAGCGCACCAGCGCCGTACCGATGCCGCCGGTGCCCCCGGTGACCAGTGCCGTGCGTTGCGTGATGCCCTGCTTCATGTCTGACCGTATCCGTGGGTGATCCGCTGCGCGGTAAGCCGACTTTTATAGCGTCGGCGTGTGGGTAAGACTACTGCGGCGAAGCGACGCAGGGTCGAAGACCGCCAGGGCATCGTGCAGGAAGCGCTCCGGGCGGGTGGCCGCAGAGTGGGACGGCACCCCCAGCTGCGCCAGCGCAAGGCGAAGGGCAGGCAGCGGATCGGCCGGGTCCATCGGCCACGATGCCGCCGATTTGGACAGCTTGCGCCCCTCCGCGTCGCACACCAGGGGCAGGTGCAGGTAACCGGGCGATGGCAGGCCGAGCCGGCGCTGGAGGTAGTGCTGGCGGGCGGTGGACTCGAGCAGGTCGGCACCGCGCACGACATGGGTGATGCCTTGCCCGGCATCGTCCACCACGCAGGCCAGCTGGTAGGACCACAGCCCCTCCACCCGGCGGATGACGAAGTCGCCTGCCGTCTCACGGAGGTTTTCCGCTTGCGGGCCCTGCAGGTCGTCGGTCCAGGCGAGGTCGATGTCCGGCGTGCGCAGCCGCCACGCCACGGGACGCGAGGGATCGGGCGGCGCCACGCAGCGGCCATCGCGGTGCACGCCGCCGTAGGGTGCCAGGTCGGCGCGGCTGCACCCGCAGGGGAAGAGGTCGCCCTGGTCCCGCAATTGCGCGAAGGCCGCGGCGTACAGGGTGCCCCGATCGGACTGGAACACCGGCGGCTCGTCCGCGACCAGGCCGAACGCGTGCAGCGTCGAGAGGATGTCCGCCGCCGCGCCGGGCACTTCGCGTGGCGGGTCGATGTCCTCCATGCGCACCAGCCAGTCGCCCCCGTGGTGCCGCGCGACCAGCCAGCTGCCGACCGCCGTCACCAGCGAGCCCAGGTGCAGCGCGCCGGTGGGGGAGGGGGCGAAGCGTCCCCGATAGCGGGAAGGAGGCGGTGGTGCCACGGGTTGAGTCGTTTCTCAGGGCGTGCGGGACGCGATCGATCCAGTGTAGGCGATGGCGCCGGGCGGCGAGCCGCGCCGCGCCGAGTCCGGGCCGGAGGCGTGGGCCCCAGGCATTGAATCGTTCAGCGTCCGCCCCGAAAACTTGCCGTGCGCGGCGCCTTCCAGTCAGCCGCCCAGAGAGAGAAGACCATGTTCAAACGTATCGCCCTCTTCATCGCGACCAACCTCGCGGTCATCCTGCTGCTCACCTGCGTCACCCACGTGCTGGGTATCGACCAGTGGGCCGCCCAACGCGGCATGGGCATCGGCGGCCTGATCGTCTTCGCCTCCATCTTCGGCATGGGCGGCGCCTTCGTCTCGCTGGCCATCTCCAAGTGGATGGCCAAGATGACCACCGGGGCCAAGGTCATCACCCAGCCGGCCAACGAGACCGAGCGCTGGCTGGTCGACACCGTGCGCGGCCATGCGGAGAAGGCCGGCATCGGCATGCCCGAGGTGGCCATCTACGACGCCCCGGAAATGAACGCGTTCGCCACGGGCATGAGCCGCAACAATGCCCTGGTCGCCGTCAGCAGCGGCTTGCTCCAGCAGATGGACCGCGAGCAGGTCTCGGCCGTGCTGGGCCATGAGATCGGGCATGTGGCCAATGGCGACATGGTCACCCTGACCCTGATCCAGGGCGTGCTCAATACCCTGGTGATCGTCCTGGCGCGCGTGGTGGGCCGCGTGGTCGACAGCTGGATGAGCGGCGGCCGCGAGCGTGACGGCGAGGGCGGCATCGGCTATTTCGTGGTGGTGATGGTGTTGCAGATCGTGTTCGGCCTGTTCGCCTCCATGATCGTCATGTGGTTCTCCCGCTGGCGCGAGTTCCGGGCCGACGCCGCGGGCGCCAGCCTGGCCGGACGCACCTCGATGATCTCGGCCCTGCAGCGCCTTTCCGCCAATCATGGCGACACCAGCCTGCCGCAGACGATCCAGGCCTTCGGCATCTCCGGGCACCTCGCCTCGGGTTTCAAGCGCCTGTTCATGAGCCACCCGCCCATCGAGGAACGCATCGCCGCCCTGCAGAAGGGGCGGTGACCCACCTTTTTTCCTCACGGGGGCGCCCCCATAATCCGCTGCCTGTCCACCCATGAAGGAACGGCATCGTGAGCCAGGAAACCCGTAAGTTCGAAGCCGAGGTCGCCCAGGTCCTGCATCTGGTCACCCACTCCCTCTACTCGCACAAGGAAATCTTCCTGCGCGAGCTGATCTCCAACGCCTCCGACGCCTGCGACAAGCTGCGTTTCGAGGCGCTGGCAGACCCCCAGCTGGCCGCCGACGATGCGGACCTGCGCATCCAGATCACCTGGGACCCGGATGCCCGCACCATCAGCGTCCGCGATAACGGCATCGGCATGAGCCGTGACGAGGTGGTCGCCAACATCGGCACCATCGCCAGTTCCGGCACGCGCCGCTACCTCGAGGCCATGTCGGGCGAGCAGAAGGCGGACGCCCGCCTGATCGGCCAGTTCGGCGTGGGCTTCTATTCCGCCTTCGTCGTGGCTGACAAGGTCACCGTCATCACCCGCCGCGCCGGCGCGCCGGACGCGGAAGGCGTGCGCTGGGAAAGCGACGGCAAGGGCGAATACCTGCTCGAGGACACCAGCGTCGCTGAGCGCGGCACCACCGTGGTGCTGCACCTGAAGGCCGACGAGGACGAATTCCTCAAGTCGTGGCAGCTGCGCTCGCTGGTCACCAAGTATTCCGACCACGTGGCCTTCCCCATCCGCATGCCGGTGGAAAAGGAAGGCAAGCCCGACCCGACCGAGTGGACCACGATCAATTCGGCGTCCGCGCTGTGGTCGCGTCCGAAGAGTGAGCTGACCGACGAGGAGTACCAGGGCTTCTACAAGGCACTGGGCCACGACTTCAACGACGCCCTGGCCTGGACGCACAACCGCGTCGAAGGCAGCCAGAGCTTCACCACGCTGCTGTATGTGCCCGAGCAACCGCCGTTCGACCTGATGATGGGCGGCCGCGAAGAGCGCAAGGGCCTGAAGCTGTACATCAAGCGCGTCTTCATCATGGATGCCGCGGAAGAACTGCTGCCGAACTACCTGCGCTTCGTGCGTGGCGTGGTCGATGCGGACGACCTGCCTTTGAACGTCAGCCGCGAGATCCTGCAGCAGAACCGCCAGCTCGAGCGCATCAAGGGCGCCTGCACGAAGCGCGTGCTGGACCTGCTGGAAAAGGTGGCCCGCGACGAGCCGGAGAAGTTCGCCACGTTCCTGGCCGGCTTCGGCAACACGCTCAAGGAAGGCATCGTCGAAGACACCGCCAACCGCGACCGCATCGCCAAGCTGCTGCGCTTCGCCTCCACCAAGGGCGAGGGCTCGGCCAAGACGGTGTCGTTCGACGACTACATCAACCGTATGTCGGTCGGCCAGGACACGATCTGGTACGTCACCGCCGACAGCTACGCGGCCGCCGCCGGCAGCCCGCAGCTGGAAGCGTTGAGGGCCAAGGACATCGAAGTGCTGCTGATGTTCGACCGCGTCGACGAGTGGATGCTGGGCTACCTGACCGAGTACGAAGGCAAGCGCCTGCGCAACGTGGCCAAGGGCGAGTTCCCGCTGGACGAGGCCGACAAGGCGAAGCAGGAAGCCGCCACCGAAGCCGCCGCCCCGCTGATCGAGCGCGCCAAGGCTCTGCTCGGCGATCGCGTCGGTGACGTCCGCATTTCGGCGCGCCTCACCGACTCGCCGTCGTGCCTGGCGCTGGCCGATTTCGACCTCGCCCCGCACCTGGCCCGCCTGCTGCGCGAAGCCGGCCAGGACGTGCCGGAGTCCAAGGCCGTGCTCGAACTCAACCCCGAGCATCCGCTGGTGAAGCGCCTGGCCGCCGAAACCGACGACGGCAAGGCCGGCGACCTCGCCGGGCTGCTGCTGGAGCAGGCCGAGATCACCGCCGGCGCGCAGCTGTCCGACCCCGCCGCCTTCGTGCAGCGGATGAACCGCGTGCTGCTGGCGTAAAGCTCACGGTGTCGCACCGCACCCGGTGCGACACCGTCCGTCTGCCCCGCAACACCGCCCGTCGTAGGAGCGCACGATGTGCGCGACATCTTTTGAGGCCGAACCCACGACCTGGCGCGCCAGCTCGATGGGCACCGCGAAACCATGTCGCGCACATCGTGCGCTCCTACATGCCGCGCGGCGCAACAGGCGACGATGTTATCGTCCAACCCCATGTCCGCCTTGCTCATTCTCTTCGTCTGCCTCGCGCTCGGCATCCTCTGCCGGCGTTTCGCCCGCCTGCCCGAGGGCATCGTCCCGGGCATCAACTGGTGGGTGCTCAACGTGGCGCTACCGGCGCTGGTGCTGGCGCTCGTCCCGCAGGTCACCGTCGATGCCCACCTGTGGTTCCCGGTCGCGGGTATGTACATCACCTTCTTCGGCGCCTGGGGTCTGTTCGCGCTGTTGGGCAAACTCCTGCACTGGACGCCGCAGCGGGTCGGTTGCCTGACCCTCGTGGGTGGCTTCGGCAACCCCTCGTTCATGGGCTACCCGCTGATGGAGGCGCTGCATGGCAAGCCGGGCTTGTCCATCGCGGTGATCGCCGACCAACTCGGGTGTTTTCCGTTGTTGGCGGCGGGCGGCATCGTCGTGGCGTCGCTGTATTCGGGCAAGAGCACCCGCGCCACGGCCATCGTGTGGCGCGTGCTGAGCTTCCCGGCATTCCTGGCGCTGCTGGTGGGCGTGGTGGTGGGCATGGCCGGGGGCTGGCCTCCCGCCTGCGAGAAAGTGCTGCTACAGATCGGCCAGACCCTGACGCCGCTGGCGCTGTTCTCCGTGGGCCTGCAGTTCCGTCTGCAGATGCGCAGGGAAGAAACCCTTCCCCTGCTGGCCGGACTGGGCTGGAAACTGCTGTTGGCGCCGTTGGCTGTGCTGGCGTTGGGCCTGTCCGCCGGCGTGGGCGGACTGATTCTCACCGTCGGGGTAATGCAGTCGGCGATGGCACCGATGATCTCGGCAGCCATCCTCGCCGACCAGCACGGCCTGGAGCCGCGGCTGGCGAACACGGTGTTGGGCGCGGGGATCGTGCTCTCGCTGATGACGTTGCCGCTCGGCAACCTGCTGCTGCCAGCCGCGTGAGCGCTTGGTTTTGCCCCGGCGCGTCCGCACACTCAGCCCATGACCGATCAGACCAGTAGTTCCGGGGTTCGCGCCGACGTATGGCTATGGGCAGCACGCTTCTTCAAGACCCGCAGCCTGGCCAAGCAGGCCATCGAGGGCGGCAAGGTGGTGCTCAACGGTGCGCCCTGCAAACCGGCCCGACCCGTGGTGGCCGGCGACACGCTGCGGATCACCCGCGGCGACGAGCGCCTGGTCTGCCTCGTGGTGGCGTTGTCCACCAAGCGCGGCCCGGCGCCGGAGGCGCGCAAGCTCTACACCGAGACCGAAGAGAGCATCGCCGAGCGCGAGCGACTGCGTGAGGACAAGCGTCTGACCGGCGGTGCGCTGCTGCGTCCGGACTCGCGGCCGGACAAGCGTTCGCGGCGACTGATCCAGAACCTCAAAAAGACGTTGTGACTTGCGGTTCCGCCTCCTTGAACCAGTTGTGAGAGTGCTCCTTCCAGCAATTTCCGTCTGGTCTTGCCCTCGGTTCTACGTAAGCGAGACGGCTATCGCGATAGCGTTCGCTCCCATAAAACTCCGCGTTGAGTGTGTGGCCGCCTTTTCAGACCAGACCGCTTGTTCCCGCAACCCGTTCAGTGTCCAATCGACGGGTGCCACATGGCAGCGCCATTTCAGGGAACAAGGACAGCATGATGTTTAACGATCTTCGCCGACCGGACCGTCGGTATGCCGCATCGACGTGCCTTACGGGTATTTCCGCGCTTCTTTTCCTGGCAGCTTGTCCTGCCGCTCGGGCCGCCGATACGTGTGAGTCCACCTTTAAGGCATCAGGTAGCCTTTTCTCAGGCAAGGTATTCGAAGCGCGCTGGATCGCGCCTGGTGTGTCGGCACAAGGCGCGGTTGAGCAAATGAAGGTCATTGCCCCAGGCGAGGACTTCCAGGTCGGGCAAGATACGCTTGCCGGATCAACCGCTAAGCTCGCTCTCACAAACAAACCCCAGGCGAACTCACGGGGTTTCCCCGTCGATTTTTCGGCTGACGACAGCGGTCAGCTCGTGTTGAAGGCCAGCCTGCCTGCAGGTATGGGCGCCAGCGAAAAAGACATGAGAGCGTCGATGTGCGGCATTCTCGCGAAGGTGAAGCCGCGCGGAGTGGAATCTTCCGTGCCGGCCACGGCCACGGCCACGACGGACGCGCGCGCCGCTCAGGGTGCGCCGGGTGCTTTGCCTGGTCCTATCTCGCCCGAGGATTCGACCCGTCTGTGCGAGGCGAATTTTACCGATGAAACCGATGTCGTCGGCGGCACCCGTTCCGTCTTCGGCACATGGACACTGACCTCTTCCGGCGACGACGCGCAGCATGCGTTCGGACGTCTCAAGGCATTTCTGGCCAAGACCTCGGATGCCCGCATGCTTCGGGAGGACTTCCACGGCAAAAAGGGTGCAATGGATATCTCGCTGACCAGCGGCGCGTACATCCGTTCGACCATCATGGACGCGCCCGACGTTCGACCGTTCCCGGTACGAGTGGAGTTCGACAGTGACATGGGGGCGGTTTCATTAGTCCTTCGTACGTACTCCAAGCAACAAGGCTCCCGAGACGCGCTTCGTAGTATCGCGTGCGCAATGCTCTCCGCCACCGCGGCCGGTACGGCGCCGTCTTTGCCGAATCAATCCGAAAAGACGCCGCGACTCCGTAATCCGTTCAAGAAGGTCGAGAACTCTGCTATGGCCAAGCGAACGGACGATCTTAAACGCCGAACTGATGGCATGGAGGCCTTGTTTGTACGTGCGATCCACGCAGGCAAGGCATTCGTGGCCATGCCATCCCTGTTCGTATTCAAAAAATACCAGGGTATGGGCGTCGACCAGCTGCGGGAAGAACAGCTCGTGAACTACTGGATCGACCTTACGGCCACCACTCAGTGGCAACGAGCGGGCGACGCGGCGGATATCCTGCAAACGGGCTCCATGTCCAGCATGACTGAGCAGGGTTTGCACGGGTTTGCTTATAGGTATCCCGGTGGAAGCGGTAAGTCGGAGTACGGCCTATTCATCGTCGATCCCGGCACCTACGAACTTAAAGGGACGAGTACCGAGTTCCGCCGCGCGCCCATGCCGGATATGTCGGCGCAGGCCGATCCAGCGAAGTCATCGTTGGGATCGGTATCGTTTGTGTCGACCCAGGACACGGAGTACTACAAAACACAGGTCTGGCAAGGCGCAACCTATCAAAATGGTACTTACACAGGTACGTACTGTGCTCTGATGGACGCATCGACAGGTGGGTGTGCAGGTTTCGATGTCGGCACGCGAAGCTACTCGAAGCAGGTTAGTTCGGCAGGATACAAGACCGTGCAACTCGACAAGCAGGTAAGCGGTTTGCTTGTGACTACGTCGTTGTCTCGCCCGTTTGCATCATTCCGGGTCGGAAAAGGGGACGTGGTCTATGCGGACGGCTTTGTCGTCGATGGAGCGAGCGTCGTCATCAATCACGATGCGTGCAAACAGACGGATGGAGATACGGCAACCTGCGCCTTGAAGTCCTTCAACGTGCTCCGCGTCCCGGCGACGGCTGAGCATGTCTCGGAATGGCAGCGAAGTGGCTTGATCGCACCATCCCTGGCTGGCCTTCTCGGCAAAGCCAAGCCGGCGGACATAACCCTAGGGGCAGGAGTTGTAGCCCTGCCCCAGAAGCCGGGTACGTTTGAGGCGGGTTGGGCGACTCGCTACGCGCTCAAAAGCAAATAAAAAGGATTCTTCACAACTGACGTGCCGAATCAGGTTTAGAGCGCTGTTCCAGCAGCCGTTTCGTGCCATGCCGTCGCCAATGCTCTCCGTCCCCGCTTGCCTCTGTCGTCACGGAGGTGGCGGGTGGTTACGCTCTGAGCGAGTTCGGCCGCTTGCGGCCGTTGTTTGAGCGCAGAGTGTGACCACCCGGCGCCTCATTGCCGCGCCGTACGAGCGGCGGCGGCCCCGGCATGGGCTCCGGGGCAGGCCCCGGTCATGTACGAAGAGTCCCAAAAA